>NZ_JNGH01000034.1 GCF_001188485.1 Trabulsiella odontotermitis | reverse complement strand
GAGCGTAAAGAGAGTACAGCGCTGTGGCCGGTGCTGCGCAGTCAGTGGAAGCTCTGTCTCTATCTGGTTCTGGTGATGGCTTGCTTTAACTTCTTCAGCCACGGTACCCAGGATCTCTATCCGACGTTCCTCAAAGTGCAGCACGGTTTTGACCCACATACCGTCAGTATTATTGCAATTACCTATAACATTGCCGCGATGTTCGGAGGGATCTTTTTTGGTACCCTGTCAGAAAGGACCGGACGTAAAAGAGCAATCATGACCGGTGCATTTCTGGCGCTACCGGTGATCCCTCTGTGGGCGTTTTCTACGGGCTCGTTTAACATCGGCCTTGGCGCGTTTCTGATGCAGTTTGTGGTGCAGGGTGCCTGGGGCGTGGTGCCGACGTGGCTCAACGAACTGGTGCCTGCTAATGCACGCGCGGTGCTACCGGGATTTGTTTACCAGTTGGGTAACCTGTTGGCCTCGGTCAATGCGACATTGCAGGCGTGGATCGCGGAAAACCACGATGGTAATTACGGACTGGCAATGGCGCTGGTCGCAGGGATCGTTGCGGTGCTAATTTGTGTTTTTGTCGCGTTTGGCCGTGAAACACAAGGGGGAGTGATCACCGGAGAAGGGCTCCAACATGGCGCCACTGGTATGGGGCGGCATCAGCATCATCAGTAAGTATAACGGTACCCGCGCAAAAATGGGCGTCTTGTGGTCTACTGTTGTAACTATAACGACCAAAATGACCAGCGTTTTTCTGTTTGTTAAGGGAGAACACGGAATGGATATATAGAGGCAAATCCACCTGCCTCCACCATCACGCTTAAGGGCGACTGTCTGGAAGACGCGAATTTGAGAGCGAGACACTACTAAGGGTACGAGTGATGCCGGGTTGTCTGATACTGACCACGCAGAAGCCGTTATCGACCCTGGCATCACGTACTGAACCATGTCGCTGCCATATCAACTGGTGCTGACCGACCAGTGCATTGCTTCGCGAGCGATGCAATCCGGCCGACAACTTTTTGCCCCGACGCACCTTTTTCGCCCGAACACGCTATCGCTCCAGTGAAGATCACTGGTCACCATTACAAACTTAATACATTGTTAAAGAACACATAAAACAAAACTGCATGTATATCCAGCATTTTGACCACTGAACACTCATGTTTAATAATGTTTCGAGTAGCGTGATGCCATCAAGCCAAATTCAGGAAAGTTTCCGGTAATGATTACAAATCCTCTTCTGAAACCACATCCAAAGCCCCACAGGCTTTAAATAACCATTTTAATGCCCCCCAAGGGAAAGGCCATTCCAGTACAACGACAGCGACTATAAAGTATGTCTCTCTGAT
Organism: Trabulsiella odontotermitis; assembly: GCF_001188485.1. GTDB lineage: Bacteria > Pseudomonadota > Gammaproteobacteria > Enterobacterales > Enterobacteriaceae > Trabulsiella > Trabulsiella odontotermitis_A. Next base: position 3,245 of record NZ_JNGH01000034.1, on the reverse strand, counting down.
TGGTTCTTTCAATAAGGCGGCATCCCACCAGAACCAAGTTCTGTTTTCGGGTTCCAACCAATATAACCAGCTATCAAGTGACCATTTTTCATCAGCTAGTAATTTTTGCTGTTCTTTCCAAGGTAATGAGTTTCTGTAAGCTATTCGCTTATCCATATCTTCTTTTGATATTTCAGGCTCAAAACTATCAACAAAAAAATCAGGGAGCATTTCTTTCCATGATACTAAATCAGGCCATTCATTTTCATAAGCATCACTAATTACTTTTAACACCTCTTTAGCAAGAGATATAATGTGTTTAGCATTTGACTCACATGAAACAACAAATCTCACAGAACCAATACCAGTTGGTTTATCCGATAATGAAGGGGCACAGGCAAGCCTCTTTCTTTCTAGTAGGATCTCATGCATTACTTCATTACTTACTGGCATCTTTTCCCGTCCCCTGAATAATTTTGTCTTGTAGATCTTTGATCTTATCAGGTCTAATACCATACTGATCTGGATCTTTCGTAGGTTCAGCGACAATTGGCCTGTTAGGATGAAGTTTAACTTCAGATTCTGATACTGCATTTTTTCGTAAATCGTCTAAGACTGACTTAGGTACGTCAAATGTTTTTACTGTAGCCCCTTCCATGTTTTGCGAAATACGTTTTTTGCAAAAATTCTTGTGCGCGAGCTTTATCACCAAAATTCAGATACAAAGTTATATCCCCTGTTATGGTTACTTGTCCATTCTCGCCAATTAAAACTCGTGTGTTAGGCGCTCCTTCAACCCGATATACTGTAACTGTAGCACCAGTTTTTGGGTCCCTGACCGTACCACCTGTTTTTAATACATTTAAGGCTACGCCCGTCCCCATACCTGCCAGTATCGATAGCCCCTCAGATGCGACTACCAGCCCCTTACCGAACTCACTCGTATTCTGGTTTATTACCGCATTATCCTTTGCAGTTTCCAGTGCTATAAAATTAGCTACATCAGGGTCTATACCAAGGTATGAGCCGTCCTCCAACAAGACATTATAGGCATCATTAGCCACATCACGAGAAAAACCGCAGGTATCGGGATTTGCTTTACACGCAACTTTTATTTTTTCCCGATCCTTTTCCAGAATTTCACGATACTCATTCAGTAATAGTGTAATGTCGTCACCATTTTCCTTGGCTTGCTTGACTTTTCTATCCAAAGAAAACATATCGCCTGATAACGCGTTATTATCCGCTGAATTTTTCCCGGCCTGCACACCCGAGAGCACTGCTTTAGTGCCCTGTAAAGCGGCCAGTCTGGAGTCACCGCTGTTTTTCGCGCTCTGTGCTACCAACCCCGACACCAATGCTGCTGCCGCTGCTGCTGTTTTTGCCGGTAGTTTTCTGCGTATCCTGAGAGGCAATCAGGTTCACATCCCGCGCAGCATCCAGTGTGACATCCTTACCGGCCTTCACTTCACTGCCAACAAGGGTGATATCCTTACCGGTGGCGGTAATCGTGACGTTGTTGCCTGCGTTTAACCGACTGCCTGTCGTCGAATCCTGCTCCATATGAGAGGTCGATTTTGACGACTGTGTTCCCAGAGACGCACTGACACCGATGGTATTGTTGTTGGTCTTATCACTGGCACCTTTTGCCTGGTCCAGGGCAACAGCCTGTCCGGCCTGAACACCCGAGAGCACTGCTTTAGTGCCCTGTAAAGTGGCCAGTCTGGAGTCACCGCTGTTTTTCGCGCTCTGTGCCGCCGATACAGCGCTGTTTACTGCACTGCCAGCCATCCCCGACAGCGCCACCGTCAGGCCGCTGGATTTCTGCTCAAATTTCTCGTCCACGGTACGACGGTCATGACCCGGGTCAATCACCACGCTGTCACCGGTAATGCTGATATCCTGGTTCGCAATCACATCCGAGCCGCTGATATGCGCCTGGTTACCCGCAGTGATGCTGACATTACCGGTGGTGGAGCCGACCGTACTGGCACTCTGACTTTGCGTCGTTCCGGCCTCACGCCGGTCATGCGTGGTTTTACTGCTGCCGATGGTGAAGCCAATGCCACCGGTACCCATCAGGCCAGATTTTTTCTCTTCCTTAAAGCGCCAGGAGGTGTCGGTATTGGTGGCGGTGGTTTTGGGGCCTGCCGTAATCTCCACGTTACTGGCGGCACTCAGTGCCACATCCTGGTCGGCCACCACATCCGAGCCTTTCACTTTCAGGTCATTACCCGCGCTGACGGTGACACTGTTCCCGGAGAGCAAGGAACCTTTCTCCCGGGTGGCGCTGTCTTCTTCAATGGTGTGCGTGGTTTTTTTGCTGAAGAACCCACCGCTGGTTTTCTTCTCTTCCTTATAGTGATAATCACTTTCGGTAGTGGTGGTCAGCGTGACATCACGCCCGGCAACCAAAGCAATATCCCCGGTTGTGGTCACTGATGAGGCCTCAGACGTGATATCCCGCCCGGCAACCATCACGGTATCTCCACCGCTGGCGATTTCGGTGCCCTGCTGGCGCACGGATTCATCGATAACCGTTTTCTTGCTGCTGTCGCCGCTACTATTACCGCTTAAAGTAAAATCCCGCCACTGAGAGGGGGATTTATTGTTTAGATTAGTTCATACTTTGCTTTTACTTCACTAACTATGCGATGTACTTCATCCTTAGATAAAATAACTTCATGTACCTCAAGGTTGTTATGGTTTTTCCACTCATAACCTTCAGCATCATTACCATATAAATAGCTAACCTTAGCAGCCAATATTCTAACTTCACCCATATAACCAACAGAAAACACATAACACGTGTCATTTTCTAAGTTATATGTCGAAGCTTGGTAACGATAATCCGCCTCAAAATCATCTGATACTTCAGCATCCGGACTTAATAGATTAGGAAGCATTGCACTCATTATTTTTGAGAAAGAATCTAATTTTTCCGCTTTAAATAAATACTCATCCTCAGGAACAGTAAGCAAAGCGTTATCATCCGACAAGCAACTGATACCCAGTTCCCTGGCGATCGCCCGACTGCTCATACCCTGCTTGTGCAGGATTTTAATTTTCATAACTGTCTCAAAAGTGACCATAAGCTCTCCCGAATCAGGAGAGCAGATTAACCCCTGGATCTGATTTCAGGCGTCGGGTATGGATCACTTTCGCGGGTCTTCCACAACTTGGGTGGAGAAATATTGGTGAAACTTTCTAGATTACAAGGATCTAAGCTGTTTTAAGTTATGGATAACGTTATGCCTTCACTTAAG
>NZ_JNGH01000033.1 GCF_001188485.1 Trabulsiella odontotermitis | reverse complement strand
AATCTTTCAGTCGGGTGCCACGCCCGCCTGCAAGGATCAGCGCAACGGATTTAATGGGCAGTTGACGCGCCAGCATCAACGGATCGTTTTTATCTAGCCTAACCATGATTCACTCCTTTTATTCATGCTCGTTAGAGCTTCGACATGTCATCTCTGGATTACCGGTTTGCCGGTAACCTCAACGATGTCATGCGCTTGACCTCTCAAATACGCACACTCCGTGCGCGGGCCCATGCCAGACGGTCATGGTGACCGGATTATCCTCACCGGCGAAGGGAGGAACGGCATGCCATTCTCCCGAGGGTAAAACAATATCTGCAACGTCCTGCGTCCCGTTAAGGGTGATGAGCCAGCGATCGGAAAGCAGAATTTGCATCCGCTTCACGCCGTGTTGCCATGCTTCAGCGCTCAACGGTTGCGCATCCTGACCGAGCCACCGCACGTTGCCATCTCCCTCCTGCCACCATGCGTCCCTGGTCAATGCCGGAATGCGCTGGCGCAGGTGAATCAACGCGGCGGTGAACGCCATCAGCCCCCTGTTCGCCTTGCTCCAGTCGAGCCAGGTTAAGGCGTTGTCCTGACAGTAAGCATTATTGTTGCCGTGCTGGCTGTGACCGTGTTCGTCACCGGCCAGCAGCATCGGCGTCCCTTGGGAAAGCAGCGATGTCGTCATCAGCGCGTGGACGCTGGCCCGTCTGCGCTCAATGACATCAAAACTGCCGCCTAATCCCTCTATACCATGGTTATTACTGTGGTTATTGTTAGTCCCATCGCGATTCTCTTCGCCGTTCGCTTCATTGTGTTTGTCGTTGAAACAAACGCAGTCTCGCAGGGTAAAACCGTCATGCGCGGTAATCAGATTGACTGACGCCGACGGCAGACGGCCATTACGGTTGAACACATCGCTGGAAGCGGCAAAGCGAGTGGCAAATTCGCCCAGCGACAGGTTCTGCTGCAGCCAGAAGCGGCGTGCAGCATCGCGGAAATGATCGTTCCATTCCGCAAAGGGTGCGGGGAAATTCCCCACCTGATAACCGCCCGGGCCAATGTCCCAGGGCTCGGCAATCAGTTTTACTTTCGATAACACCGGATCGGCGTGAATTGCCGTAAACAACGGCGCGTCCTGGCGAAATTCCGGGGTTCGCCCCATCACTGACGCCAGATCAAAACGAAAACCATCAACGTGACACTCATCCACCCAGAACCGCAAACACTGACGCGCGTATTCCACGACGCCGGGTTGGCTGAGGTTGAGCGTGTTGCCGCAACCGGTCCAGTTGTGATAATCGCCATCCTCTCTAATCCAATAATAGCTACTGTTATCAATTCCGCGCAGTGAGACAGTGGGTCCTTCGAGATCGATTTCCGCGCTGTGGTTGAGCACAACGTCAAGGATCACCTCGATTCCCGCGGCATGCAGCGCTTTTACCGCATCGCGAAATTCCTTCAGCGCTGTCTCCGGCGACGCGGCATAACGCGGCTCAAGGGCAAATAACGCTAATGGATTGTAGCCCCAGTAATTGCTGAGCCCCATGCGCTGAAGGCGTGGCTCGTGGGCAAAATGCGCCACCGGCAGCAGCTCCAGCGCGGTGATGCCTAACTGCTTGAGATAGTTAATCATCACCGGATGGCCGAGGGCGCCGTACGTGCCGCGCAGCGCCTCGGGAATGTCCGGCTGCAGCCAGGTCAGCCCCTTAACATGCGCCTCATAGAACACGCTGTTGCCCCACGGCGTGGCGGGCGGCGCGTCGTCTTCCCAGTCATAGCCTAAATCCACCACCACGGCTTTGGGGGCCACGGCGGCGCTGTCACGGGGATCAGGCGTGTCCCACCCGCCATGCAGCAGCGGATCGTCCGCCGGGTAGCCCTCCACGCGATGCGCACACGGATCCAGCAGCAGTTTCGCCGGGTTAAAGCGATGCCCCTTTGCCGGATCCCACGGGCCGTGAACGCGAAAGCCGTAGCGCAATCCAGGATGCACATCCGGCAGATAGCCGTGCCAGATATCTCCGCTGCGTGAGGTCAGAGGGAGGCGTTGTTCGCCACCTTTGTCATCAAACAGGCAGAGCTCGACCCGCTCCGCATGGACGGAAAACAGCGCGAAATTCACCCCTTTTCCGTCATAACTTGCGCCCAGCGGGGCGGCAGCCCCGGCCATCAGTTTTGTCATTCGCCCTCCCGCACCAGCCAGATTGTCGCCAGCGGCGGCAGCGTAATGCTGAGGGAATT
>NZ_JNGH01000032.1 GCF_001188485.1 Trabulsiella odontotermitis | reverse complement strand
TTTAGGGCCCGGAAAGCCGATGACGATAGCAAAGATAAATGGTCACTGTTTAACGCCATGAACGGTAACGGCGGTGAACTCAGCGCCGAAGCTGCCGGGATAGCCGTTTGTCTGATGGCATACAGCCACCACGCCATGCACACCGAATGCGACGCGATGACTGCGCATTATTACCGTCTGCGGGATTACGCGCTCAGCCATGCGGAATGTAACGCCATTATGCACATCATTGACTGAGGTCAGTATTATGGAACAACAGTTACCGCTGTTTGCCGCCGCATTAGCACCAGCAGAGCAGCAAACCATCCGGGAAGCATTAACCCTGCTGGAGCGCCAGTTACGCGAACCCGGTGCGTCATTTACCTCCGGTAGCTCAGTACGTGACTGGCTGCGTCTGCAGCTCGCTTCACTGGAACGGGAGGAATTTACCGCACTCTTCCTCGACAACCAGCATCGACTGATAGCCCACGAAACTCTTTTCACCGGCACCATTAACCATACCGAAGTGCATCCCCGTGAAGTGGTGAAGGCGGCACTGAAGTATAACGCTGCAGCCGTCATTATCGCTCACTCTCATCCTTCCGGGCTCGCTGAACCCAGCCAGGCCGACCGCCAGATTACGGCACGACTTAAACAGGCGCTGGCGCTGGTTGATATCCGTCTTCTCGATCACCTGGTCGTCNCCGCCACCCGCAGCCCCGCCTGTTTCGCTTCTGCACCGGCAGATATCGCTGGTACGGCAGTGTCTGCCATTACGCCGGCCGGGAAGCACAGGATATCTCAGGTGTACTCGCGGTCTTTGCGGAGCGTCGCCGGGACCGCCATGGTCCGTATGTGGTCCTGCGTTGCGTCACCCTTAATTAACCCTCAACTCATTTTTTAACGAGGCTTAACCATGCAGAACAAAACGACCGACACTGGTGACCATGCGGCTTCACCCCGGTGGGGACTGAAACGCGATATTACCCCGGGTTTTGGCGCACGACTGGTGCAGGAAGGTCACCGCCTGCACTACCTGGCTGACCGCGCCGGCATCAGCGGTAAATTCAGCGACGCGGATTTACGCCATCTCGACCAGGTGTTTCCGGTCTTCATGAAACAGCTGGAGCTGATGCTCACCAGTGGTGAGCTCACTCCCCGCCATCAACACGGCGTCACGCTGTACGCGAAAGGCCTGACTTGCGAAGCAGATTCACTCGGTNGATGATGTGCGAAGCATTGATGCCTCTGTGACCGAAGAGGAAGCCATTGCGGTCCTGCAGCATGCCGATGAGCATCACGATGCTGAACAGGGCATTAACTGGTCCACACTGGAAGCTTCACTGGACGCCATTCGTCAGCCCCCCACAGCGTAGTCCCTTCACCCTCTCCACCTCTTTTATTTAACAGAGGATACCCCTTTATGAAAACACAATCAGCACCCCGGAAGGGGGCGGCTCCGTTACGCCCGTCACCCGTCCATGTCTGGCAGACCCTGCTCACGTACCTGCTGGAGCAACATTACGGCCTCACGGTCAACGTCACACCGTTTGGTAACGACGGTGTCATTGAGCAGCATATTGACGCCGGTATTTCGCTGGCAGACGCCGTGAATTTTACAGTGGGGTGACACGATGAAGCTCTCCCTCACCATGGAAGCCGATGCCATTAACGTACTGGCCCTTAACATGGGCCGGATTGCCGTTGATATTGATGGTATTGAACTGACCGACCTGATCAATGTGGTCTGTGATAACGGGTATTCGCTTCGCGTTGCTGACGAGCCCGGAAAGCTGGTTATTGAAGATCCGCTTCCGCCCGTCGCCCGCGTTAACGGCATTCAGTGCAGCACCGCACATATCACGGAGGAAGACAACACCCTGCTGTATACGCTCTCGCACCAGCATGAAGACCACAGCGACAGTGAGTGGATCTGCTATACCGGTTCCGGTTATCTGATCCACCTCGATGCGTGGCAGTACCCGGTACTTCAGCTAAAGAAACGGGGATTATCAAAAGCCTGCCGTCGGTTAGTGGTGACATTAATGTGCCGTTATCACATTCGCATTATTCATCTTGATGCCCTCGGCGAGCAGTTATCCGGTTTTTCCACTTTTGAGTGGTGATCCGCTTCCGGTTACCACGAGGTCTTTTCATGCGGACATTAACCACTGAAGAAGCCCTGCAAATCCTGATCGACTGGCTACGGGACAATATCAACTGCGACAGCGGAATTATCTTCGATAACGACGAGGACAATACGGACTCCACCATGCTGCTCCCGCATGTAGAGCAGGCACTGAATGACGTTCGCTATCTCCGCCATCTGCAGTTGTTGCAACGAGCCCGGTCAGAATAGCCCTGCCTTCTGTACCCCGACACACGACACAAACGTCAGCCTTAACCGGGCTGGCGATTGTTCTTATATAAAGGAAAGAAAACAATGGTCGTACTGACGCATACCGCTCCTGACGTGTTAACCGATCACACTGACGTGATCTGCTCCACCAGCATTGAACGTATTGTCACCGGACGTAATGCTGCGCTGAGCCTGACAGAAATCCTTATCCATCAACTTAACGATATCTCAGCGCTGACAACCAGTATTGGCGGTGGCAAAGCGAATGAATGGGGAATGAAACAACATCGCTATGAATGCTGGTTGATGGAGAAACCAGAAATGGCGATGAAAGCCATCACCCGCAACATTGATCGCAGCATCTGGAAAGATTTAATGCAACGGTCAGGAATGCTCTCGCTCATGGATGCTCAGGCCCGTGACGAGTGGAACAACAGTCTGGAGAAAGACGACATCCCGGCGATCTCTGAAGCCAACATACTCAGCACGTTTGAGCAACTGCATCACAGCAAAGGCGAAGTATTTGAGCGCGGTGTCATTAACGTCTTCAAAGGCTTAAGCTGGAATTTTAAGACCAATTGCCCCTGTAAGTTTGGCGCAAAAATTATTGTGGCGGGACTGGTTAAATATGACCGATGGGGATTTGGCCTGAACTGGGGCTGGCAGCGCGACCGCCTGGCAGACCTTGAGCGCATGCTGATGATCCTTGATGGGCAACCCATTCCCGACAACCGAGCTGACGTTACCCGTCGTCTCGGAGACCATATTCATGAGAACAGACACAGCAATCGTTACGAGGACGAGATGTTTACAATCAAGTATTTTCAGAAGGGAACAGCGCATATCACATTGAAGCGCCCTGAACTGATTGATAAAATGAATGATATTGTAGTGAAGCATTTTCCTTCAATGTTACCCTCTCGTTCCTGAGTATGAATCCGCCGATCCAGCACCAAAAAGGACTGAGGGTACAATTGAGGGCACAAAAACAACCACATCAAAAATAAATAATAAAATTCAATAAGTTAATTGATAATATCGATTCCGAGTCCGGCACCACTTCTTTAAAGAACCCGCCCTTGAGGCGGGTTTTTGCTATTCCGGGATATGAACTCTCCATCGAACGTCACTCGATTACCCGCCGCACGCGGCAAGTCTGCATACCTAATCGCACAGCTCATTCCAGTACATTTCTCGCGTGCGGCGCAGTTCAGCGTGGCGTTTTATCACTGAACCACTCCGGATCAATGTTGGCTACATCCACGCCATACAGGCTGGCGACAGGGAGTATTGACTCAAGAACACGTTGCGCGCTGTTCTCCGCATTCGCTGATCGGGTCGCAAAAAACCGCCGTAACGTGCTTATCCACTTTTTCATCGTCTTTACCCTCTCGCTCAACCTTTCTACGTTAAACCACTAAATTCCGTGCAGGGGAAATACCAATGCTGACTGTCGATGTGCAAAATTTGCAAATAGCCTCCCCGTTCCTTTACCCATCGTTAACACATTGTTCACTAATGCTTTTTTGCTAATAACTAAGAACGATTTCTTATTTGGCGATAGCTTTCGCTTATGGGAGCGTAACGGGACAAAACAAAAACACGGGATGATCTATTACTATGGCAGCAAACATAAAATGGTTTAAAAAACGGACACTGGTGCTGGGATTACTGGCGGCAGGCAGTCTGCTTTCAGCCCAGGCACAGGCCGATCAGCTGGCGGATATTAAGGCTGCGGGGGTGGTAAAAGTGGCCACTTTCGATGCCAACCCGCCGTTTGGTTCAATAGATGCAAAAACCCATGAGATCGTGGGTTACGACGTGGACTTCGCCAAAGCACTGGCAAAAGCGCTTGGCGTGAAGCTGGAACTGGTCGCCACCAACCCGGCCAACCGCATTCCACTGCTGCAGTCCGGAAAAGCAGATTTGATTGTGGCGGATATTACCATCACCCCGGAACGTGCGCAGGTGATTGATTTTTCTACCCCTTACTTTGTCACAGGCCAACAGTTCCTAGTTCCGGCAAAATCACCGGATAAGCTCGATGACTATGGCCGGGCGCGAATCGGCGCGGTTAAGGGAACGACGGGCGAACAGGCGCTGCACCAGCGTTTCCCGCAATCCCGCGTGCTCTCTTATGACGACATTCCACTGGCGCTGACAGCACTGCGCAATGGCAACGTGCAGGCAATCACCCAGGACAGTACGATTCTGGCAGGTCTGCTGGCACAGGCGCCGGATAAAGCGAACTTTAAAATCCTTCCCGATCTGCTCAGTAAAGAAGAGATTGGCGTTGGGGTGAAAAAAGGCGAAACGGCACTGCTGAACGCGGTCAACAATGAGCTGGTCAATCTTGAGAAGAATGGTCAGGCGGCAAAAATCTACGATGTCTGGTTTGGCCCAGGCACGCCTTCTCCACAACCTCGCGCCTTTAAAATAGAAGCCCAGTAATATGTTCTCAGGTTTATTTTCATCCTCCGCGGCCAGTGCCGCGGATTTTTCACATCTGGAACAGGCCAGCGTCGAATTTCGCAATGTGGACAAACGCTACGGTGACCATCAGGTTTTAAACGACATCAACCTCACCATTACGCCTGGTGAAGTGGTTGCCATCCTCGGCCCTTCGGGTTCCGGTAAATCCACCCTGATTCGTCTTATCAACCAGCTTGAAACCCTGAGCGGCGGGGAGATCCTGGTTGACAACAAGCCTACCGGACAGCTTTCCGGTAACGGGCTACGTCAGTTGCGTAGCCGGGTCGGGTTTGTGTTCCAGCAATTCAATCTTTATGCCCATCTCACCGCCAGCCAGAACATCACCCTGGCGCTGGAGCATGTTCACGGCTGGAAGCCCCGGCCAGCTCAGGAACGCGCGCTGACACTGCTGGAAAACGTCGGGATGCTGGAAAAAGCCCACCATTTCCCCGCGGAACTTTCCGGCGGCCAGCAACAGCGGGTGGCAATTGCCCGCGCCCTGGCCTCATCACCACAAATCATTCTGTTCGATGAACCTACTTCCGCACTGGATCCGGAGATGATTGGTGAAGTGCTGTTTGTGATGAAAGCCCTCGCCCACAGTGGGATCACCATGATTGTGGTTACCCATGAGATGCAGTTTGCCCGGGAAATTGCCGACCGGATTGTTTTTATCGACGGTGGACAAATTCTTGAAACCGCACCGCCGGAGCAATTTTTCAGGCAACCATCACATCCCCGTGCGCAACGCTTTCTGCAAAAAGTCCTGAACCCTCTGCATCAGGAGCGGTTGTAATGCTAACCCTCGACTGGCAGGGCGTGCTGACCGGGCAGCCTCTGCAGTGGATTTTATCCGGTTTTCTCACCACCCTGTGGGTTACGCTCGCCGGGGCGATTCTTGCAAGCCTGCTTGCACTGCTTTTCCTTCTTCTGCGCCTCTCAGGTAGACGCTTCGGCAGCGCGGTTGTTAATGGCTGGGTCTCGCTGTTTCGCAATACCCCGCTGCTGGTGCAATTGCTGTTCTGGTATTTCGCCGCCTGGAACTGGCTGCCCCAGGCGTTCAGAAATGTGGTGAATGCGGAACACAACTGGTCCATTTTGCCCGGTAACGTCTGGTGGTTTACCCCCGAGTTTTTATGTTCTGCCTGGGGATTAGGGGTTTTCACTTCGGCGTTTTTAATCGAGGAGGTGGAGTCAGGGTTACGTTCAGTCCCTGCCGGGCAACGGGAAGCGGCACTCGCACAGGGATTCTCCTCGTGGCGTTTGTTTCGTTACATCCTTCTGCCGCAGGGACTGGCTAACGCATGGCAGCCCGTTGTGGGGCAGTATCTCAATCTGATGAAGCTCTCATCCCTCGCCAGCGGGATTGGCTTTGCCGAACTGACCTGTCAGGTCAGGCAGATCGAAAGTTACAACGCACATGCGCTGGAGGCATTTACCGTCGGTACTGTGCTCTATCTCCTGACCGGTGTCGTGATGGGGTTACTCCTGGTACGTATCGGTCCAGGAACAAAACGCAAACAGCAGGCGATGGTCACGACAGGGAGTGAAAAACATGATTGCCGGACTTAATGTCATTGTTGATAACCTCGATTATCTTCTGTGGGGACGCGCGGCCGCCGGTGAGCCTGGTGGGGTATTGCTCTCGTTAATGATGGCATTTGGGGCTGCTCTACTCGCCCTGCCCGGCGGGATTGCTCTGGCATGTCTGGCCTGGCGCTTTACCGGGATCGTGCGCAAGGCGCTGTTTTTGTGGGCAGAACTGATTCGCGGCATTCCGTTAATCTTTGTGATTTTCTGGATGTGGTATCTTCTGCCACTCATCACAGGAAGCGATCTTCCAGGGGCGCTCACCGTGACGCTGGCCCTGGCCTGGTTTACGGCGGCATCGGTGATGCATTCGGTATTCGCGGGTCTGAGGGCGTTACCGTCAGGGCAGTACGAAGCAGCCCTGTCTCAGGGATTCAGTACACGACAAACGTTGAGGTGTGTACTGCTGCCGCAGGCTCTGAGGAATATACTTCCGTCTCTGGTGGGGATTTTTATCAGCCTGCTGAAAGATACGTCACTGGCGTTCATTGTGAACGTGCCTGAACTGACCACGGTTGCAGGACAGGTGAATAACCGGGTGCAAATTTACCCGGACCCGTCCATGTCTGGCAGACCCTGCTCACGTACCTGCTGGAGCAACATTACGGCCTCACGGTCAACGACACACCGTTTGGTAACGACGGCGTCATTGAGCAGCATATTGACGCCGGTATTTCACTGGCAGACGCCGTGAATTTTATCGTGGAGAAGTACGGGCTGGTTCGTACCGACCGCCATGGCTTCAGTGGCACGAAGCAGTCCCCCTTCATCAGCAGCACTGATATTCTCCGCGCCCGTAAAGCCACCGGAATGATGATGCGGGACAATTACAGAGCCATCACGGATATTACCTGCGGCAACCACAGTGGGGTGACCCGATGAAACTGTCCCTCACCATGGAAGCCGATGCCATTAACGTACTGGCCCTTAACATGGGCCGGATTGCCGTTGATATTGATGGTATTGAACTGACCGACCTGATTAATGTGGTCTGTGATAACGGTTATTCGCTTCGCGTTGTTGATGACCCCGGAAAGCAGGTTGTGGAAGACTCACTCCCGCCCGTCGTCCTCCTGAACGGTATTCAGTGCAGTACCGCTCATATCACCCGCCAGGATAACGATATTCTGGAACTGGCAACACTTCAGTACCACGACGGCGGCGACAGCGACTGGATATTGTATACAGGCTACGGTTTTCTGCTCAGGCTGAATGCCCGCCGGTATCCGGTACTGGCGCTGAAGCGAATGGGGCTCTCAAAAGCCTGCCGCCGGTTAATTGTCACACTGATGCACCGTTACCACACTGATATCCTTCATCTGGATGCGGCCGGTGAACGTCTGCCGGGCTTTGAAGTCTTTGACTGGTAATTTCCTTATTCTCCGGGTACAGCATCCCCGGATTTATGTTGTCCGGCGCTTAACGGTCTGATAAACCTGTTATCAGAGACATAATTACAACAAGGACTTGTAAATGGAAATGATCAAAAGTGCCGTATTCTCGGAATGCGGGCAATATCGTTATGTGATTGCCAGAATCTGGGATGAAACAAAGCCGTATGCTCTCTTTATTGGTCTGAATCCTTCTTATGCTGATGCTGAGCTGGATGATCCGACTTCAGGGCGATGCATATCATTTGCTAAACAATGGGGGATGGGGGGGATCCGTATTGTTAATTTGTTTGCATATGTTCATACAAACCGTTTTGAAATGATGAAAGCGGCTGACCCTGTGGGAGCTGACAATGATCGTTATATAAATGAAATGGTGGCTGGTGCCGGGATTGTGGTCGCAGCCTGGGGAAATGAAGGAAAGTATTTACAGAGATCCGCAGCTATACGAAAACTTCTCCCCGCCAGTACGAAATGCTTTCAAATCAATGCAACCGGAGAACCAGGGCACCCTCTGTATGTTCACAGCAAAATGGAACTCATTCCATTTGCACAGCACCAGATTGATTGAGTGGCTATAAAAGCCGAATTAACTACCTTCTGTACATTATACATCCACACAAGCGCCAGCCTTAACCGGGCTGGCGTTTGTTCTTATATAAAGGAAAGAAAACAATGGTCGCACTGACGCATACCGATCCTGACGTGTTATCTGATTACACAGATGTGATTTGCTCCACCAGCATTGAACGCATCGTCACCGGACGTAATGCAGCGTTGAGCCTGACAGAAATCCTTATCCATCTTCTTAACGATATCTCAGCGCTAACAACCAGTATTGGCGGTGGCAAAGCGAATGAATGGGGAATGAAACAACATCGTTATGAATGCTGGTTGATGGAGAAACCAGAAACGACGATGAAAGCCATCACCCGCAATATCGATCGCAGTATCTGGAAAGATTTAATGCAACGCTCAGGAATGCTGTCGCTCATGGACGCTCAGACCCGTGATGAGTGGTACAACAGCTTGGAGAAAAACGACATCCCGGCGATCTCTGAAGCCAACATACTGAGCACATTCAGTCAACTGCATCAGAATAAAGGAGATGTGTTTGAGCGTGGGGTAATCAACGTTTTCAAAGGTCTGAATTGGAACTATAAGACCAACTCGCCCTGCAAATTTGGCGCGAAAATCATTGTCAGCGGTCTGGTGAAATATGACCGGTGGGGATTTGGACTTAGCTGGGGCTGGCAACGTGACCGCTTGGCTGACCTTGAACGCATGCTGATGATCCTTGACGGAAAACCCATTCCAGACAACCGTGCCGATGTCACCCGTCGTCTCGGAGACTATATTCATGAGAACAGACACAGCAATCGTTATGAGGATGAGATGTTTGCAATCAAATATTTTCAGAAAGGTTCGGCACACATCACCATGAAACGTCCTGATCTGGTGGAGCAACTGAATGACATCATCGCCAGACACTATCCGGGGATGTTGGCTGCGAAGTAGTTCAACACCACAATTTTAGTGCCCGGAATTACATGATCTCCAGAGAAATGTGATCGGGGGCCTAATTGGGGGCCTCTGAGTTATTCGAACGTATAAAATAGCAATAATAACAAAGTATTATCGAATTACATTCGAAGTCTGCAGGGGGGCCATGACCATCACATCTTCCGATTTCAACGTAAATCATCACATTGAACCTGCCCTGCTGCTTTTCTGGAATGGATACCGCCGTTACCGACGGCATCAAGGCCTTCCCGGCGCAAATTGCTTATCAGAATGAGGTGCGCTTGTACTGAAGATATTGCGGCTGCCAGAATCCGGCCGCGATGTTATGTTGCAAGGTTTCCTGCGGGATGTTTACGGCGACGCCATCACGTTGAGCAGCCAGAGCAACATTCAGGGCGATAGCCTGCGTCACCTGCCGGATGTCATTAATACTGGGCAACAGCGGGCCATGTCCGTCGCGCACCAGCGGCGAACAACGTGCCAGCGTGCGGCTGGCCGCCATCATCATGTTATCGGTGACGCGTGTGGCGCGGCTTACCATCACGCCCAGACCCACACCAGGGAAGATATAAACATTATTGCATTGCGCAACAGGATACATTTTTCCCCCGTGGCTTACCGGCTCGAACGGGCTGCCGGTGGCGATGAGCGCGTTACCATCGGTCCAGCGCAGAATATCTTCCGGCCGTGCCTCAGCGCGTGAGGTCGGGTTGGAAAGCGGCATGACGATCGGTTGCGGACAGTGACGATACATTTCCCTGATCACCGCTTCGCTGAACAGTCCTGGCTGCCCGCTGACACCGACCAGAACGGACGGTTTTGCCTGGCGTACCACGTCTATCAGCGAGAACGCCTCCTGCTGACCGCCCCACCCCGCCAAACGCGAGCGCGGCTGCGCCAGCGGTGACTGGAAAGAGGTCTGATTGGTTTGATCGTCCGTAAGCAGGCCAAAGCGATCCACCATGTAAATGCGCGCACGGGCCTGCGCATCCGTCAACCCTTCAGCCACCATCTGCGTGACGATATGTTCGGCAATGCCACACCCGGCCGATCCCGCACCCAGGAAGACGACCGTTTGATCGCATAACCGACGTCCGGAGGCCTGGCTTGCCGCCAGCAGGCATCCCAGGGTCACCGCAGCGGTACCCTGGATATCATCATTAAAACAGCAGATCTCATCGCGATAGCGGGTCAGCAGCGGCATCGCCGTCTGTTGGGCAAAGTCTTCGAACTGTAATAGCACGTCCGGCCAACGGCGCTTAACCGCGCGGATAAACATCTCGATGAACTCAAAATACGCGTCGCCGGTGATGCGCGGATGGCGCCAACCCATATACAAAGGGTCATTGAGCAGTTGGGAATTGTTTGTTCCCGCATCCAGCAGGATTGGCAGCGTATGCGACGGCTTGATACCACCGCAGGCGGTATACAGCGAAAGTTTGCCGATAGGAATCCCCATACCGCCAATTCCCTGATCGCCCAGGCCGAGGATCCGCTCCCCGTCCGTGACGACAATCACCGAGATATTCTGCTTTGTGGCGTTATGCAATATATCGTCGATTATATGCCGGTCCGGCCAGGCGATGAATAATCCCCTGGCGCGGCGATAGATGTCGGAAAAGTGTTCACAGGCATGTCCGACTACCGGGGTATAAATAATCGGCATCATTTCCACCAGGTGCTTGCTCAGAAGGTGGTAAAACAGCGTCTCGTTGGTGTCCTGAATATTGCGCAGATAGATATGACGGGCAATATCCGACTTGATATCCAGAAATTGCTGATAGGCCCGCAGCGACTGCTCTTCAATCGTCTCAACCGCTGCGGGCAACAGCCCACTCAGGTTAAACATTTCGCGTTCTTTTTCAGTAAACCCGCTGCCTTTATTCAGCAGCGGGGATTCCAGTAAAACCGGGCCTGAATAAGGGATATAAAGTAAATTGTCTCTGATTTCGTGGGTCATAACTTACGTCCGGCTAACTGATGTTGACAGCAAAGTACTCTCACCAGGCTCTCTGGATTTAATGACATCGCACTGACGACACACCTTTCAGAACAACAGATAGTTAGCCAGCAACATGGTAAGCATGCCGCCGAGCGCCGGAATTAAGGTTCTACGCACAATCATGAACGGTGAACATTCACCGGCTTTGCTGACCGCAATGATGATCCCTGCGACGGGAGAAATGGAACGTCCCATTCCAGCCATCAGTTGCATCGGCAGAATCATATGTACGGCGCTTTCACCAAATTTCGTGGCGATAGCAGGTGCCATGCCGGAGAAAGAGAAAAACGCCGCAACCCCGGAGCCCGTCAATACGGCGGTTATACCTACCAGCAGCGTCATCACCACGGTCATGCTGGCAAAGCCAAAGCCCGCGTTCTGCACCATCTCCAGCAGGTAATCCACCGCGCCGATTTTTTGCATGCCTTGCGCGTAGATATCCGCACACACCAACAATGAAACCACGCTGGTAAACATCCCGCCCATTCCTTTAAAAAATACCTGCACACCTTTACAGCAACCACGGAAGTCGCGTTTGACGAACAGTTCGCACACGAACGCCAGTATTGTGCCGGCAATCATAGCGGTAACTACGTCGATTTTAATGGTGGAGATGACCAACGGGCTAAAGACCAACACCAGAATCACCGGGAATACAGGCAGGAAAGCATACAGCCCCGGCACTTTTTCGCTGTCCTCACCCTGAGGCGTCGTGTCGTCCGCCGTCTGACTGGTCATCACGTGACCCTCTTTCTTGTCATAATATTTGGCGGTAAAGAAAATCAGCACCGACACCACCAACATAACGGCAACAGCCACAGGCATCTGATAGTGCGCAAAGTAAACGGCAGCTTCCATGCCGGCATGTTTAGCCGCCAGGTTGGCCGTGCCGACCGCGGGGCCTAAGTCCATAAAGGCGCACAAACCGATCATCGCCGCTGCTGCTGCTTTACTGACACCCAGCCGCACCAACACCGGGAAGAACGTCACTAATAACATCATCGCCAGCCCGGCGGCGCTGGAAATCGCGACGTGCAGCAACTGTGCGCAAATATACCCCACAGCCAGGATCACGTAGGGTGCCTTGATGATTTGCAGGGGACGAATGCAGACGTTCACCATTGCATTGGAGGCTTTGATATGATCCATATAACTGGCAAAACCGCCCGCGGCCATGATGATCAAACCGATACCGGCGATCTGCGTGGAGAGCGAATCTTTGGCAAACGTAAAGATATCCAGCCAGGTGGAACCGGTTGAGGTAGCCTTACCGTAGAGAATGCTATTTTCGGGATAGAAGACAGCAGTAATGGTCAATAAAGACAAACCAGCCAGCAGCAATACCGTCTGAGGTTGGAAGTTCTTGATGATTAACCATGCTGCAATGATAGTGATCACGATTGCGATTACAAATGCGGTCATGAGATCGTCCTTTTGTTTTCCTATATACGACGGCTAGTTATATTTAGATCGCCTAATTCTCTATAAAGTCAGAGACTGATGCCGTAATGAAATCATGATCGAATCAGGGCAATGTGAGCTATGAGAAATTGTTTTTCCCGCTGGGGTTTGTGCGCATGATCTCATAACAGGAAATATGTCAATCACTATACAGAAGGCTATAGCAAAGCATTATTATGTGATTAGACTTTTCTCTATAAAGAATATAGTATCTTTTTATCCATAGTGTGTAAGGACTACTATTATGAAAAAAAACATCCCTTTAACATTAGAGGATTATATTTCAAAAACCGTGCTTTTATGTTCACTAACCGAGTCAGAACACCGTCTTGATGCGTATATACGTGAACATTTCAACGAACTCCCTTTTCACGGTATCATCGACATTGCCCGCAATGCCACGGTGAGTAAAGCAACGGTAGGGCGTTTTTTAAATAAGCTGGGATTTATCGGCTATGCCGACTTCCGTCGGGCATTGGAAAATACGCTGACACTGCAAAAAATGGTGCCACCGTTTGAGCTGGCATCACGCATTCAGGTGAAAGAAAAGATTACCACGGCGCAAATTGTTTCCGAATTCAATAAGAATGTTACGACCTTGTTCGAGAATTTTAAAGATAATATCAATATTGACAGTCTGGATAAATTTATCGATATTATTTTGAATACCAACCGACATATATACGTTATCGGTCCCGCGTCTTCCTATGCGATGGCGAAACATTTTACTACCCTGATTAAATATTTCCGCGATCGGGTCACATTGCTTTCTATGGACGTTGGGGAGTTGCCGAAGTCATTGCTGACCGTCACGGATCAGGACGTGCTGATCGTTTTCTCCTACTACCGTTTTAACCGGGTAGTGATCCGCGTTACCGAATGGTGCTGTAAAAAAGGCGCGACGGTAGTGCTGATTACTAACTCGGAGTCCAACCCGTACGGCAAATTTTGTAACCTGCAGTTTGTGTTGCCGAGCGATACGCAATCCGTATTCAAAAGCCGCATTGTCGGTTTCTTTTTTATTGAGCTGGTGTTGCATCTGGCCTATGAAAAAGGCGAAGGTGAGGGCAATTTCGAGCAACTGGAGGAATTGTTTGTCTTTTTTGAAACCTTTTCTCCTCTTCCTGGATAATGACCGCTTCCTGTCGACACACCTGCTTGTCGGCAGGAAGCGAATGTCGCTGTACTACGCCGTCCGGACATGAATGTAATCGTCGAAGGCTGTGACGGTTTCCTCGATCAGCGCGTCATTGCAGCCCAGATAAGACAATGGATCGCAAGCGGCGACAATCTCAGTCTCAGTCAGCGCGTCAAGAACGGTCTGATTTTCCAGCACGCACTGCAACAGATCTTTAGAGCCGTCTGCGTCTTTTAATAACGCTTTCATCAGATCGTAAGCGGCACCGCGCCCCATTTTCTCCGCCAATACCATGGTGACGGATTCCGACATAATGAAGTTCTTTGAAGCGGCGAAGTTGCCGCGCATCTTCTCTTTGTCCACCACCAGATGCGTAAATAACCGGACAGCACGTTCAAGGCTGGCCGACAAGGCCAGCGCCGACTCCGGCACCAGCGTCCAGTTGAGTACGCGAGCGGAGGCAGCCCGCACATCACACTGGTCGAGAAGGCTGGTCGCGCCAGAGGCATAGTTCCAGCCCATGCGGGAAAGCGTCTGGATCATATTGCTCGCGCGGGGGTTCGTCTTGTGTGGCATCGTACTGGATCCTCCCCCGCCCTCGCCTTCACGCAACTCGGCCACGGACGTGCGCCCCTGCGTTTCAACGTCGTTGGCCATGCGACACAGCGTGCCATGCACAAGGGCAAAAAACTGCACCACTTCGACGACATGATCCTGACTGGCATTGCTCATACCGACCGGGCATGACAGCCCTAACGCGTCCATTAATTGCTTACGTATCGCCATTCCCTGGCTGCCGACGGATGCCAGGTTGCCGACCGCTCCGCCAAACAGGCCGGTAGTCGCCGCCGGGTAGAGGCGATCCAGGCGCTGAAGGTGGCGGGTTAGCTCGGACAGATAGCTGCTGACATGTAGCCCCCACGTCGTGGCGGAAGCATCAACGGAATTCGTTCTGGCGACCATCACCGTATGTCGGTGCTCCAGCGCCATCGCTTTCAACGTTTCGCCCAACTGCACCAACTGCCTGCGCAGCAGTTGCAGGGTTTGCTTCATGCGCATGGCCAGGGCGGTATCCAGCAGATCCTGAGTCGTGCAGCCCCAGTGAAGGTATTTTTTGACTAAAGGGGAACCAGCATCGGCAATTTGATCAACCAGGGGCTTAATCGCCATACCGACGGAGCGCGTTTCCCTGGCCAGGCGCGGCCAGTCGATTTTCAGCGTCTGGCAGGCGGCGGAAATTTCCGCGGCGGCTTCAGGGGGAATAATACCTAACTCAGTCTGCACATGCGCGATGGTTGCTTCAAAGGTCAGCCAACAACGAAGAAGGTTATCATCGGACCAGATTGATTTCATCTCCGGCTGCGTGAAGAGAGAAGAATACAATTCTGAATCAAATACCGAACTTTGACTGCCTGGCATTATAAACTCCTGTGACGTACGTCGCTGATAACAGCGTATCATTCAAATCAATTTTAACTGTATAACGAGTATTCTGGAGCAATTCTTTTTGCATAAACAGGGGAATATGCATTTCCCATCTGTCCCGGGGAGTACAACATGAAAAACGTGATGAGATTAACATAAATACATCATCTCTATCTCAGTTCACAGAAAAACAATTAAACCGCCATTTTTTATTTTTAATAAAACCGCCACGAAATAACAAAAGCCGCCATCGCGCTCTATTTTATGTGCGTATAATCACATTTTATTATGAGAAAAACCAATTCCCGTATCCGCTCTGGATGAGTGTAACTAAAAATTAATGGCGCCTGATAATAACTATTCAATCCTGCATCAAGGGCGAACATATTTATTTTTTAAGGGGAAGAACAGCATGAGCATTAAAGCCAAAACATTATTATTCATTGCCTTATCTGGGGCAAGTACATCAGCGCTGGCGATTAGCGTCTATAAAGATAAAGCCACCACGCTGGATATTTACGGGCGTATTGAGTGGCAACTCGCGAATGGCGATGCATCTTTCGCTAATGATGACTCCCGTAGCCAAATAGGGGGACGTTTAGGGGTTTATTTAACCCGCGACCTCTCTTTACTGGAAGACACTAAACTTGTCGGTCGCCTGGAGTGGCAGGTTCGTACCGAAAAAGATGATAATAAAACTAACGATAACGACCTCGACGCCCGTTACGCCTATCTGGGGCTTTCTCATGCTAAATATGGCGAGCTGATTGCCGGTCGTACTAAAAACCCGTTATATCAGGTCATGCGCATGACGGACAAATATAAAAACTTTACGCCGAACGTATATAACTACGGTATTACCACGATTGACGACTCTTACCAATTTAACCGTCAGGACGGCACCCTGCAATGGAACGGTGATTTCAGCGGGCACCAGGTGCAACTGGCTCACGTTTTTGGAAATGGTAATAGCGACAACGATGCACTTGATAACGGCATGATGGCCAGTTATCGCAAGATGATTAAAATCGGCGACGTAAAAATCACACCGGCGATTGCCGCCAGTCAATATAACCGTCAGGACGGCGTAAAAACCACTGACGGCCGCAGGAAGCACAGCCAGGTAATGGGCGGGCTGCAGCTCGATTATAGCGATCTGTCATTAGCCGTAACGGCGGGTAAGGTCTCCATAGAAAGAGACAATAAATCTGACAATGACTATACGAGCTTCGATTCCGTTGCCTCTTACCAATTCACCAGAGAATTCAAAGTGCTTGGCGGGTACAGCGTCCTGGATGAAGCCGACGAGGATGTGTACGAACACGAGGGCTGGCGAATTGAATCGCAACTTACCTTAGCAAAGAACGTTTATTTATCGGCAACTTATCTTAAAACACTGGCCAGTAAAAACGAGAAGATCAACGATGACGCCGTTATCGTCGGGTTGCGTTACGACTTCTGAGGAGAGAATAATGAAAAAAATCATGTTGTTTCTGGCAGGGCTGGCGCTGATGGTCGACGCGCAGGCCGACACGATTATTGCAGCCAAACCGCAGGATAAACTGAGCGGAGTCAATAAATCCATTGCGATCTACGGAAATTCTTATACGCATTATAACAATAATATCAATACCCGACTGCGCGATCTCAGCCGTTCGCTGTTACCGAATAACGCTAAAGACTATATGTTCCGGGGAATCACAATTTCCTCTGGACGTTTAGGCTGGCACCTTCCGAATCTTGAATTCCAGAATACGCTGCAAAAATGGGACGTGGTGATTTTTCAGGGGAATTCAACAGAGGCTTTTTCCGCCAAAAAAGATTCGCGTGACTATTTCACGGAGTCCGCCGTCAAAATGGCAGATATTGCCCACAAAGAGGGCTCGCGTGTGGTTTATTTTATGACCTGGGCCAGCAAGGATAAACCCGAGCAAACTGAAAAACTGGAGAAAGCCTATCTGGATATAGCCAGTAAAACCGGGGGATACGTCGCACCGGTCGGGCTGGCTTTCAGTAACGCGATTAAGACGCATCCTGAAATCAATCTGTATCATAGCGACGGAAATCACCCCTCGCTGGCGGGAAGCTATCTGGCCGCCAGCGTGCTGTTCGCCACGCTGTATGACCAGTCACCGATTGGCGGCGCACTGCCTGCCGACAGCGATATGACCGGGCAAACCGCCAAAGCGCTGCAGCAGGTCGCATGGGATACCGTCAAGGAATTCCGCGCTAACTGACCGCGGCAGTAACGGCCTCTCCCGTGTTTTCGCTATTGTGCGGGAGAGGCTGCCAACTCATGAAACAGGCGGTGATGCTCAAAGGCACAGGAGACGCCTTTGAGATCAATTGCAGTAATGACACGGGTATTACGCCCTGATTTCAGGAGAGTTTTTGCGAGGGGATTATTGTTGCTGGTTTTTGAGCATGGTCGCCAGATTGATGGCTTCAATCAGTTTTGCCCGGTCGACGCGCGGACTATTGGCATCCAGCAGTTGCTGCCAGAGCGTAATGGCCTGCTTGTAGTCGGCGGTCATAAACGCGTCGGAGGCCAGCAGCATCAGCGCAGTCACTTCACCGGCATCCAGCGCCAGCGCGCGGTCAATCATCTTGCGGGTATCCGGCGTGATGTTTTGCCCCGCCTGATAGTAGAGCACCGTCGCCAGCGCCGCGTAGAGTTCGGCATTGTCGCCACGCAGCGCTAACGCCCGCTGATAAGCCAGCAGGGCATTGTCGTAAGCGTTGCGATAGAGGTAATACTCGCCGAGCGTCGCCCACAGCGTACTGTCCTGCGGCGTGGTACGAATCTTATCCTGCAGCGCGGTAAGCTGTTTCTCAGGCTCGCCCTCGGCGGAAAACGCATGCAGCGGATCGGCAAGGCGCTGTTGTTCTGCCATGACGGCAGCAGGCCGTGACGACAATCCGTAGCCTGCCAGACACGCCAGCATTAGCAGCACCGCTGCGGCGCTCAGCATCCATACCGGTGCCGGGCCATGCGTCGCCTGTATGGCCTGCGGTTCACGCAGATCCTGTTGTAATTCGCGGCAAAGCGTGTCGNAAACCCCGCCACAGAATGATGCCCATCAGTACGATCAGCAGCACCGGCAGGCCCCATAAGATCCACGTCTGCGGTTTTAACGGTGGGCTGTAAAGAACGAAATCACCATAACGTTGCGTCATCCAGCGGGTGATCTCCTCTTCGCGCTTCCCTTCCGCCACCATGGTAAACACCTGATGGCGCATACTGACCGCCACCGGCGCGTTGGATTCGAGTAAATTTTGATTCTGACACTGCGGGCAGCGCAGCTGGCGGGCAATACTGAGCGAGGTTTCCTGCTGTTGCGGGCTGGCAAAGGTCCAGGTGTCGACGATCTGCGCCTGCGCGACACCAGCTATCAACAACGTNNCATGATCAAGACTCTAGCCATGATAGCGTCTCCCGCGCCAGCCGCTGAGCAGCGCACCGGCGATCATCAGCAGGCCGCCGCCCCAAATCCAGCGGATGCCTGTCTGCACATAAAAGCGCATCGCAAAGCGATTCTCACCGGTTTTTTCGCCGATGACCACATACCGGTCGCGCAGCAAATCCCAGTCGATGGCGGGTTCAACCATCTGCTGGCGTCGTGCGGGATAATAGCGGCGCTCGGGGGTCAGCGTAGCGAATCGCGCGTCGTTCCGGTAAATGTCGATAAACGCTTTTTCGGTGGTGTAATTGTCCTTCGCCAGTTGTTCCAGTCGTTCGAAGCGGAAGGTGTAGTCTGCCAGCGTCACGCTCTGCCCCTGGGCGAGATTAACGCTGATTTCCTGTCGGNNGTTTGAACATGGTGAGCGGTTGCCCCCACAGCGCCGCCATCACTCCCGCCACCAGACCGCAAGGCAGCGCAACCTGCACGCCGAAAGACCATGTCAGCGCCACCGCTGCCAGCGCAATCACCAAAATACTTATTATTCGCCGCATGCTGCCGTGCGGTGAGCGCTTCCAGAAACCGCCCGCGGCCAGCCCGAGCGTTATCAGCATCAGCAGACCAAACGGCAGCGTGGCGAGATTAAAATACGGCGCGCCGACGGAGAGCCTTCCGCCGCCGACCAGGCCGTAAATCATCGGGTAAAGCGTACCAATCAGCACGATCAGCAATACGGCGGCGAACAGGAGTAATGAGGCGAGAATAAACGTTTCCCGCGACCAGGCAGCATAACGTGCAGCAGGCCGTTCAATACGCGCGCGCCAGCCGTAAAGCAGCAACGAGCCCAGGCTTAAAACCGCAAACAGCGCGAACA
>NZ_JNGH01000031.1 GCF_001188485.1 Trabulsiella odontotermitis | reverse complement strand
CGACGCGGCTTACAGCGCACTGTCGCGAGGTGGCGTATATTACGCTTTCCTCTTTCAGAGTCAACCCTGAATTTCAGCGTTTTCTCTTCCGACTTACCGTCGCTGTGTGATGTTGTTCACAAGCGCCGTGTCGATGGAGGCGCATTATAGGGAGTTCTCCGCGGCCCGCAATAGAAAAATGACAGAAACAGCACTGACTGCTGCATTCCACAGCAAAACCCCGGGTTATACCCTTTTACACACAAACTTATCCACAACACCGAGAAAAGATAAAAATTCGCGAGCGTCGCGCAAACGTTTTCGTTACAATGCCGCGCTAAGCGAAAGATGCCTGGTCAGGCGCGTTAGCTGAGTTTTTTATGGAAAATTCACCTAACGCTCTCTGTCATATTCAAATCCTGGGGATTTATACCATGCAACAACGTCGTCCAGTCCGCCGCGCTCTGCTCAGTGTTTCTGACAAGGCCGGTATCGTCGAATTCGCACAGGCACTTTCTACTCGTGGAGTGGAACTGCTGTCTACAGGTGGCACCGCGCGCCTGCTGGCGGAGAAAGGCCTGCCGGTGACCGAAGTCTCTGACTACACCGGTTTTCCGGAAATGATGGATGGACGCGTTAAAACCCTGCATCCGAAAGTGCATGGCGGCATTCTGGGTCGTCGTGGCCAGGACGATGAGATCATGGCGCAGCACGCTATTTCGCCTATTGATATGGTGGTGGTTAACCTTTACCCCTTCGCCCAGACCGTGGCGCGTGAAGGCTGCACGCTGGAAGACGCGGTTGAGAATATCGATATCGGCGGCCCGACCATGGTGCGCTCCGCCGCCAAGAACCACAAAGATGTGGCTATCGTGGTGAAGAGCAGCGACTACCGCACCATTATTAATGAGATGGATGCCAACGATGGCTCCCTGACCCTCGCCACCCGTTTCGATTTAGCAATTAAAGCCTTTGAGCATACCGCCGCTTACGACAGCATGATTGCCAACTACTTCGGCAGCCTGGTGCCCGCCTATCACGGCGACACTGAAACGCCTTCCGGCCGTTTCCCGCGCACCCTGAACCTGAACTTCATTAAAAAGCAGGATATGCGCTATGGTGAAAACAGCCATCAGCAAGCCGCTTTCTATATAGAAGAGAATGTGAAAGAAGCGTCCGTTGCGACAGCGCAACAGCTGCAGGGCAAAGCGCTCTCCTATAACAACATCGCCGATACCGATGCCGCGCTGGAATGTGTAAAAGAATTCAGCGAACCGGCGTGCGTCATCGTTAAGCACGCGAACCCGTGCGGCGTTGCGGTCAGCGACTCCATTCTGGATGCCTACGATCGTGCCTATAAAACCGACCCGACCTCCGCGTTTGGCGGCATCATTGCTTTCAACCGCGAGCTGGATGCAGAAACCGCGCAGGCCATCATCTCCCGCCAGTTCGTCGAAGTGATCATCGCCCCGACGGCCTCCCTGGAAGCGCTCAAAATCACTGCCGCGAAACAGAACGTCCGCGTCCTGACGTGCGGCGAATGGGCGGCACGCGTTCCGGGTCTGGATTTCAAACGCGTTAACGGGGGTCTGCTGGTACAGGACCGGGATCTGGGCATGGTGTCCGACGCTGAGCTGCGCGTGGTGACCAAACGTCAGCCAACCGCACAGGAGCTGCGCGACGCACTGTTCTGCTGGAAGGTGGCGAAATTCGTGAAATCTAACGCCATTGTCTATGCGAAAGAAAATATGACTATCGGCATTGGTGCGGGCCAGATGAGCCGCGTCTATTCCGCGAAAATTGCCGGTATTAAAGCAGGTGACGAAGGGCTGGANGAAGTGCCCCCCCCCGCCGATGAACACGGTATCGCGATGATCTTCACCGACATGCGCCACTTCCGCCATTAATCCACGGAGCAGAGAATGAAAGTATTAATCATCGGAAACGGCGGGCGCGAACATGCGCTGGCATGGAAAGCCGCGCAGTCGCCTCTGGTTGACACCGTCTTTGTCGCCCCGGGCAATGCGGGCACGGCGCTGGAACCTGCGCTGCAAAACGTTGCCATCAGCGCCACGGATATCCCTGCGCTGCTGAGCTTTGCGCAAAATGAAAGCATCGGGCTGACGATTGTTGGCCCGGAAGCGCCGCTGGTCATTGGCGTGGTGGATGCGTTTCGTGCCGCTGGCCTGACGATTTTTGGCCCGACGGAAGGCGCTGCACAGCTGGAAGGTTCAAAAGCGTTCACCAAAGATTTCCTCGCTCGCCATAAGATCCCGACCGCTGAATACCAGAACTTTACGGAAGTGGAGCCGGCGCTGGCATACCTGCGCGAGAAAGGCGCGCCGATCGTCATCAAAGCCGACGGTCTGGCCGCCGGTAAAGGCGTGATCGTGGCGATGACGCTGGAAGAAGCGGAAGCCGCCGTAAACGATATGCTGGCAGGCAACGCGTTTGGTGACGCCGGTCATCGCATCGTTATCGAAGAATTTCTTGATGGCGAAGAAGCCAGTTTCATTGTGATGGTCGACGGCGCGAACGTGCTGCCGATGGCGACCAGCCAGGATCACAAACGCGTGGGCAACGGCGACACCGGCCCCAATACCGGCGGAATGGGCGCTTACTCGCCTGCACCAGTGGTGACTGACGAGGTTCACCAGCGCACGATGGAGCGCATTATATGGCCAACCGTGCGTGGTATGGCGGCTGAAGGCAATACCTATACCGGTTTTCTGTATGCGGGTCTGATGATCGACAAGCAGGGCAACCCGAAGGTGATTGAATTTAACTGCCGCTTCGGCGACCCGGAAACGCAACCAATCATGCTGCGCCTGCAGTCCGATCTGGTGGAACTGTGCCTGGCGGCCTGCGACGGCAAACTGGACACGAAAACCTCACGGTGGGACTCCCGCGCCTCGCTCGGCGTGGTGGTCGCGGCCGGTGGGTACCTGCCGCTGGAAGAAGGGGCGGACGGTAAAGTCTTCCATGCGGGCACCCGCCTTTCTGATGACGATCGGGTACTCACCAGCGGCGGACGCGTGCTGTGCGTGACGGCGTTGGGCGATACGGTCGCACAGGCGCAGGCGCGCGCGTATGAACTGCTGCAGGATATTCACTGGGACGGCAGCTTCTATCGCAACGACATTGGCTATCGCGCCATTGCACGCGAGAAAAACTAGCGGCTGAGTTTTGCCAGCAGCGTTTTGCGCGTGATCCCCAACTGACGGGCGGCTTCAGTTTTGTTGCCGCCCGTTTTTTCCAGCGCCGCCAGAATCACCTCTTTTTCCACTTCCACCAGCGGCTGAATCGCAACGTCTTCGGTGTCATCAGGCTCCGGCACGACGGTGCCGGCAATCGACAGCGGCAATTCTCTTTCTGAAATATACTCGCCAGTTAATAACACCACCGCACGCTCTACGGCATTCTCCAGTTCGCGAATGTTCCCCGGCCAGGGATAGTGGATCAGCAAATCCATTGCTTGTGGAGTAAATCCTTTGATCGCTTTACGGTTTCGCTCACCGTAGCGTTGCAGGAAGTGTTCGGCCAGCAGGGGGATATCTTCGCGACGCTGACGCAACGGCGGCATCTCAATGGTGACTACGTTCAGTCGATAGTAAAGATCCTGGCGGAAACGGCCTTCGGCCACCTCTTCCGCCAGATTACGGTGCGTGGCGGCTATCAACCTGGCGTTAATGGCGATGGTTTTGTTACTGCCGACGCGCTGGATTTCGCGTTCCTGAATGGCTCGCAGCAACCGGACCTGCATCAGCGGCGAGATATCACCGATTTCATCGAGAAACAGAGTACCGCCCTGCGCTTCCTCGAAACGCCCTTCGCGACGTTTATCCGCGCCGGTAAACGCCCCTTTCTCATGGCCGAATAGCTCTGATTCCAGCAACGACTCATTCAGCGCGGCGCAGTTGAAAACCACCAGCGGCTTATCGCGGCGCTCGCTGCAGGCATGCAGCGCTCTGGCAACCAGCTCTTTGCCGGTACCGGACTCACCGCAGATAAGCACTGTCGCGTCTGAAGGCGCCACCAGCGCGATCTCATTCAGCAGCGCCTGCATCGCCGGGCTTTGCCCCACCATGCCAAATTGCATGGCAGAAACCGGTGACGTTGCGACTGCCGATGGATGCGTATGGGCCAGTGCCTGAGCGATGGTCTCTTCCAGGCGGTCAAAATCCAGCGGTTTTGTCAGGTAATCCAGCGCGCCGGATTTAATCGCCTCCACGGCGGTTTCCACGCTGGAGAACGCCGTCATGATCAGAATAGGAATCGCCGGGTTGTACGCTTTGATCTCTTTTAACGTTTCGATACCGTCCATTTCCGCCATGCGGATATCGCACAGGACAAGATCGAAAATCCGCGCCCGCACCTGCGCCAGTGCCTGTACGCCGTTGTACGCCAGCGTGACTTCGTAGCCCCACCCGCGAAGTAGTGCCTGGAGTATCGTGCAGTGGCTGATGTCATCATCGACAACGAGAATATTGACTGTCGCGCGCGTCATCCTTGTTCGTCCTTCTGTGAGGCATTCAGCGGCAGGAATAAGGTAAAGACCGCGCCGCCACCTGGCTGGCTGTCGACCTGAACCGTTCCGCCGTGCTGTTCAATAATATTCTGCACCACCGCCAGTCCGAGGCCGGTGCCATCGGCTTTGGTGGTGAAATAAGGGGTAAAGATTGCCTCAAGCTGATCCGGCGCAATCCCCTTCCCGCTGTCACTCACGGTGATTTTTACCCGCTGACCGTCGCACTCGCTGGCGTCAACGGTTATGGTGCCGTCGCGATCGGTAGCCTGAATCGCATTCAGATACAGGTTCAGCAGCACCTGCGTCAGCCTGTCCGGATCGGCCTGAATCTGCCGCAGTTCGGGCCGGGCATGAAACTGCAGATCAATGTCACGGCTCTTCGCGTCCTGGCTCACCAGTTGCAGCGAATGGGCGATCAGCGCATTGACATTCACCGGTTGCAGCGAAAGATGCGCCGGGCGCACCAGCTCCAGCAGCTCACTCACTACCCGGTTCAGCCTGTCGGCCTCTTTCGCCATCACCTGCGCCAGCGCGTGGGATTCGCTGTCTGACGGCGCGCGTTCCGCGAAGTATTTCGCGATGCCCTTGATGGACGAGAGCGGGTTGCGGATCTCATGGGCGACGCCCGCCGCAAGATGCCCCAGCGCCGTCAGCTTCTCTTTGCGTTTATTCGCTTCCTGCAACAGCAGGTATGAACGCTGATAGCGTCGAAACCAGAACAGTGCCGACACCGTGGCGAACAGCACCACGCCAGCGGCGCACAGCATAATGATCATATTGCGCCGCTCTCGCGCCAGTGTCGCGTCCAGCTCGCTGGCATCAAAGGCAATGAAAATGACCTGTGGCGCGCTGTTATTCACACCGCCGTCATGGCGGGACATCATCATACGCATGTGGTGCCTGCCAGCGGGGTACAACGGGCGAAATTGGCGGTAAATCTCCAGCGCCGGTTCAGGGGTAGCAATCCGCCGCCACTGCTCCTGCTCGCCGATGTTCAGTTCACGCATCACGGCTTCTGAATAGAGCGTTTTACCGACCTGTTGCGGGTCGCTGTGCGCGGTGATCCGGCCCGCGTCGTCCGTCACCGCAAACCACAATACGCCCGGCTGCAGGGCCATCTCTTCCAGCAGCGTTTGCAGTTGCATTTGATGCATGCGCATTCCCATACCGGCACGCGTACCTGATTCAAGAGCGCGAATTAATACACTGCCTTTTTCTTCCACATTCTGCCGCGCGGCAGTGTTTTCGCGGGCATAGTCACGAATAATCAGTACTGAAAACAGGCCTATCAGCAGTAGCGTCAGCCCCGCCAGCACGCCGCTTAGCCAGCTGGCGGCCGATCCTTTCGGTAAGCGCATCAGGCTCATGAAGACGTCCTTTTGGTTGATGTTCTCTCCTCATGCAGCAGAAACCATGCCACTTTTCCACACGTGTAACTTTGTTCTCAGGCATGTCCCGGGCTTTTCAGCGGGTAAAAATGACTCGCCGGGCAATTGCGAGCGGGTCATTTTTACTCGTTTTGCCTGCTTTCATCCGCACATTCCCCGGTCTTTATGCGGTTCTGGTAGCTGGCACGGAAGATGCAAAACAGGAGGTGAATGGAAAACAAAGGAGGAAAGACGATGAAACGAAATAAAGGATATACCCTGGCACTGATCGCGGTAGTCGCCCTGGCGTTTGGCAGCGGCGTGGCGCAGGCCAGACCCCACTGGGGGAACGGTTATGGTATGGGCGGTCAGGGTTACAGCCAGCTGACGCCAGAGCAGCAGGCCACCCTGCAGAAACTCCATGCCGATCACTACGCGCAAACCAGCGCCTTGCGCCAGCAACTGATGTCGAAGCGCTATGAGTACAACGCGCTGTTGACTGCCAGCTCGCCGGACAGCGCGAAAATTGAGGCCGTGGCGAACGAGATGGCCACGCTGAATCAACAGCTCGACCAGCAGCGCGTGAAGTTTGATGTTGCCTTAGCGCAGTCAGGCGTACCGCGTGCTGCCGGAATGGGTTACGGCGGCTGTGGTGGCGGTATGGGTATGCATCGCGGCGGCGGCATGGGTATGGGCCGCTGGTAAATCAGAAGGTTTTTTCGTTCGGCTGCCAGGTACAGAAATCTTCGTTGGCGATCAACAGCAACTGAGATCCTTCCGCCGCTTCGAGCCAGGCAATGCTCACTTCCAGGGACGAGTGATTCTGGCGACGCTGAATACGGGATATCGCCCAGGGTTCAAGGTCAGGCTTCAGCGTCTGGCCTTCACAGGTGGTAACCGTTTGATCGGCGTGCCAGCGTCCCTGACGCAGCACCACGCGCCCGTGACGCAGTGCGTCGCTGGTCAGACGGAGCTGCTCTGCCCGGAAACGGTATAGCGCGATTTGATCGTTAGAGAGCTGCTGTTTCTGTCCGTCCACTTCACGCTGCATAAAGCTCAGTTCGCCGTGATCGTCGAAACGGGCTCGAATATGTTCGGGGGGCTTGCTGTAGACGTTGAGTTCAATCAGCGTCAGCGTATCGCCCTGCCAGCGGTATTCGCTGGTTGAGGTGTTTCCACTTCGCCAGGGGCTGAAGGCGGCAAAGAGATGAGTCTCTCCGTCGACGTCTTTACGCCAGAGGCGTACCGCGCCCTGATCGTCCGCATAACCGCTGGCGGTAAACGGCGGAAGCGAGGAATTGTGACTACAGGCTGACAGCAACAGCACGCCTGCCAGCGCCAGCGTTCGACGCCAGATGGACAAAAGGGGCGTAACCGCCCCTTCGATAAAACTGTTCACTGCCACGCGATCTTACTTAACTGCGTCTTTCAGTGCTTTACCAGAAACAAATGCCGGTACGTTAGCTGCGGCGATTTTGATTTCTTTACCGGTCTGCGGGTTGCGGCCAGTGCGCTCAGCGCGGTGGTTCACTTTGAAGGTACCGAAACCAACCAGTTGTACAGCATCACCTTCTTTCAGAGACTCAGTAATAGCAGCCAGGGTGGATTCCAGAGCAGATTTTGCCTGTGCTTTTGACAGATCAGCCTTGTCCGCAATTACATCAATCAGTTGAGTCTTGTTCATAAGTTATCCTTACAATGTGTTTATCGCTTGCTAAGCATCGAGTGCGACGGATATGCCTTAAGAGCACTCTCCTGCATATACGCACCGATAGCCACTTTTTTTCGCCCTCCAAATGTAGACCAGACGGGGGGCAGATGTGAAGCCTTCAGGCACGACAAATCACGCGGTAAATCACGTTTTGTCGTCTCATTGCTTAAAATTTATACCAATATTGCTCTCGCCAGCTTCCCGAAGGTCTGCACGGAGTCCTTTTATCAGTTCTGGGTCGCGTTCTTCACAGTCCGCAAGCAGGCGAAAAATTTCCCATTGGATGTCCCATTCCTGTTCTACCGCCGGGTTGGCTTTCAGCTCTTCGTCCGTCATTTCACGACCCGCCTGGGTCATTTCCAGCATCGCGACCGTCGTGATGGACGTTTTACTGACTTCAACCGCATGTTCCAGCGTTTCACCGCTCAAACGCGAATGCACCAGTTCACTTAACGCCACGCAGGCGTCAATGGCCGGATAGACACCATACATATCGTAGTCGTCCGCCGCCGGAATAGCTTCTTCCAGCTTCTCGAGCTGGCTGTCGAAATTCACCTTCGCGTCTTTGACCGTCAGCGTTTCCCAGATTAAGTCGAGAATGCGGCGGTATAAGTGCGGATCGCCAAACTCGGTTTCCCTGCAGAACATCGCATAGTTCGGATACATGCGTTCGCACAGGCAGGCCATAAACGTCGTGTGCTGCCAGCTTTCCAGCTTCTCCAGACGCAGATGAATGGGGTTTTGTAACATGATGACATCCCGGATTCGAAAATTAGCGGCAGTGTACCTGAATCATCACTGAATTTCCTGCCAACGAACAAACGCCGGGCGGCCCGATGCCACGGCGTCCGCCCAGCGCGTGGGCTCCGGCAGACGGTAACCGCGCATACAGCGTTGCACCCACGCCAGCGCGCTGTCGATGCTGACCCGGTGCCCGGTGGATACGAACAGTGGATTGCAGCGGATTTTGCTGCGCCACACCCATGCCAGTTGTTCGCCTTTGTCCATCAGCGGCGCCAGCGCGCCAGGCTCTGCCGACAGCGGCTCAAACTTACCGCACAGGCGTTTTTTCGCCACGCCGATGGTCGGCACATCCACCAGCAGCCCGAAATGGCTGGCAACACCAAGGCGACGCGGATGCGAGATGCCGTGACCGTCAACAAACAGCAGATCCGGTTTTTGCGACAGCTGCGCCCAGGCCGCGCTCAGCGCAGGGGTTTCACGAAAGGAGAGAAAGCCGGGAATGTACGGCATGGAGGTGGCGACGCGCGCCACCTGATGTTCAACAAGCTCAAGCGAAGGATACTTCAGCAGGACGATGGCCGCTCGCGTGACCTCTCCACCCTGCTCAAACCCTACGTCAGCCCCTGCGATCAACGTCGGTGGATCCTTATCTAAACGATCCTCGCGGATCACGGATGAGGCCAGTTCAAGTTGTTGCGCGCGAAGTGACGCGAGATCCATAACAGCTCCTTACTGATGATACGGCTCAGAAAGTCGGTGCACCGCCTCCACAAACACGCCAGCGTGCTCTGGCGGCACATCCTGATGAATACCATGGCCGAGGTTGAAAACATGCCCTTCG
This sequence comes from Trabulsiella odontotermitis, assembly GCF_001188485.1. GTDB lineage: Bacteria > Pseudomonadota > Gammaproteobacteria > Enterobacterales > Enterobacteriaceae > Trabulsiella > Trabulsiella odontotermitis_A. The sequence goes on along the minus strand of NZ_JNGH01000031.1, from coordinate 5,393 downwards.
CCCTGGCCGAAGCCAGCGAGAATAGTGGCAACCTCTTCCTCAATGCGCGCCGGCGGGGCGTACAGCATTGATGGGTCCATATTGCCCTGCAGCGCGACTTTATCACCCACGCGACGGCGCGCATCGGCGATATCGGTCGTCCAGTCAAGCCCAAGCGCGTCACAGCCGGTTTCGGCCATCGCCTCCAGCCATTGACCGCCGCCTTTGGTGAACAGCGTCACCGGTACGCGCTGTCCGTCGTTTTCACGCAGCAGGCCATCGACGATTTTGTGCATGTAATAGAGCGAGAACTGCTGATAGTCACGACCGGTCAGCACGCCGCCCCAGGTATCGAAAATCATCACTGCCTGCGCGCCCGCCTTAATTTGCGCGTTCAGATAAAGCGTGACACTTTTCGCCAGCTTATCAAGCAACGCATGCAAAGCGGTGGGATCGGCGTACATCATTTTTTTGATGACGGTAAAGGCTTTGCTGCTGCCGCCTTCTACCATGTAGGTCGCCAGCGTCCACGGGCTCCCGGAGAAACCAATCAGCGGCACCTGACCTTTTAACTCGCGACGAATAGTGCGCACGGCGTTCATCACATACCCCAGTTCCTGCTCAGGATCGGGGATCGGCAGCCGGTCGACATCTGCTTTGCTCTTCACCGGGGAGGTAAAGCGCGGACCTTCACCCGCTTCGAAATAGAGCCCGAGGCCCATCGCATCCGGCACGGTGAGAATGTCCGAAAAGAGGATCGCCGCATCCAGCGGGTAACGACGCAGCGGCTGTAGCGTCACTTCACAGGCCAGCTCGGCGTTTTTGCACAGCGACATAAAATCGCCCGCCTGCGCGCGCGTGGCTTTGTATTCCGGCAAATAGCGGCCCGCCTGCCTCATCATCCATACCGGAGTGACATCAACGGGCTGGCGCAGCAGCGCACGCAGATAACGATCGTTTTTCAGTTCGGTCATTTTGCAGTTCCTTTATGCGTCAGGCGCTCAGTGTAACACGTCAGTAATCATCATCCCGGCACATTGCCACGGTATCTTCAATCAGGCGACGGGCAACGGTTCCCGGTGGCGGCAACAGCGGCAGATTGTCGTAACGATACCAGTTCGCTTCCAGCAGCTCTTTGGGATCGATAACGATTTCACCACTGTCATACTCCGCCATAAACGCCGTCATTAGCGACTGCGGGAACGGCCAGGGCTGCGAGGTCACGTAACGCAGGTTTTTAACTTTTATCCCGCTCTCTTCCATGACTTCACGCGCCACCGCNCCCTCAACAACCCCCGCCAGCACCGTATGGATGCCGCCACGATGACGGGTGTGCTGCGCCAGCAGGATGGAGTCGTCGCGGCGAATGGCGACGATAATGCAGGGGGCGATTTGCGGATAATAGCGTTCGCGGCAATGGCTGCACAGCATCGCCCATTCGGTTTTGCTGGGGTGCATCGTATGCCCGCAGTAGCCGCAGAATTTATGCGAGCGATAGAACTCAGCCAGCTGTACACCGCGCCCGGCCAGTTGGAACAGCCCGACGTCCTGATCGATCACCTGACGCACCGACCCCATATCATGGCGGCGATTTTGCTGCACCAGCCAGACAGGATCGCCCTGCCATTCACCGATCTGCAGCGCGTTGTGCCCGACAAGATCGTATTTTTCCGCCTCGCCATAAGGCAATTCTCCCGCAGGGAGCCATAATTTCTGTTCATGGCTGATGATCCACCAGCCACGATCTAATTTTTCAATTATACGATCCATAGCTATTGCACTACCTTCGCTTCACTGGCAACTTGATAACATAGTTTTTACATTTCCCGGGTGAGCAGTCTTTTACTTTTAAACTTGCGGAGTCAAACATGCTAAACCAGCTAGAAAGCCTGACGGAACGCGTTGGCGGAAGTAATCAATTTATCGATCAATGGCTGCACGTACGTAAGCATCTGCTCGTTGCTTACTATAATCTGGTTGGCATCAAGCCTGGCAAAGAATCGTATATGCGGTTGAACGAAAAAGCGCTTGATGATTTCTGTCAGAGCCTGGTGGACTACCTCTCCGCCGGACATTTTAAAATTTATGAACGTATTATCCGTGAACTGGAAGCAAATAGCCCACATTTAGAGGCAACAAAACTCTATTCGCGGCTGGAGGCCAACACCCAGCAGATCATGGATTATTACGACTCCAGCCTCGAAAATGCTATTGATAATGACAACTATCTGGAATTTCAGCAGTCGCTGTCCGGTATTGGCGAAGCACTGGCCGCACGCTTTACGCTGGAAGATAACCTGATCGTGCTGGCACTGGGCAATCAGCGAAATCTCGTCGCCAGTGATGGCAGCATTGTCGACAGCGCTCGCTTGAGTTCTTAAGCATTAACGAGTAGGTTACATAATGATCCCCTCTTCGCTGAGGGGTGCATCTTGTCGGAGTGCCTAGTGCGTAAGCACAGGCTGAGACCGTTTATTCGGGATCCGCGGAACCTGATCAGGTTAAGACCTGCGAAGGGAACAAGAGTAATTCGCCATCGGCGTACGCCCTTTCGGGCAAGAGTCATTATTACTCCCTCCGTCGTCTGACAAGCCACGTCCTCTTTTCTGGAATGAGCTATGTCTACTACAAAACTGACCCGTCGCGAGCAGCGCGAACACGCCCAACACTTCATCGACACGCTGGAAGGCACCGCTTTCCCCAACTCGGTCCGTATTTATATCGAAGGTTCGCAGCCGGACATTCGCGTTCCGATGCGCGAGATCCAGCTGAGCCCGACGCTTATCGGTGGCGGTAAAGACAACCCGCAGTACGAAGACAACGAAGCGGTGCCGGTGTATGACACTTCTGGTCCCTACGGCGATCCGGCCATTGCCATTGACGTTCAGCAAGGCCTGGCGAAGCTGCGCCAGCCCTGGATTGATGCGCGCGGCGACAGCGAACCGCTGGCAGAACGCAGCTCGGCGTATACCAAAGCACGTCTTGCAGATGATGGTCTCGACGAGTTGCGCTTCAACGGTTTACTGACGCCGAAACGCGCCAGAGCCGGTAAACGTGTCACCCAGTTGCACTACGCCCGTCAAGGGATCGTCACGCCGGAAATGGAATTTATCGCCATCCGCGAGAACATGGGCCGCGAGCGTATTCGTAGTGAAGTGCTGCGCCAGCAGCATCCTGGTGAAGGGTTCGGCGCACGTCTGCCGGAAAATATCACCCCGGAATTTGTTCGTGATGAAGTGGCCGCCGGTCGCGCGATTATCCCTGCGAACATCAACCACCCTGAATCAGAACCGATGATTATCGGTCGCAATTTCCTCGTCAAAGTGAACGCCAACATCGGCAACTCTGCGGTGACGTCCTCCATCGAAGAAGAGGTGGAGAAACTGGTATGGTCAACCCGCTGGGGCGCCGATACAGTGATGGACCTGTCCACCGGGCGCTATATTCATGAAACCCGCGAATGGATCCTGCGCAACAGCCCGGTCCCGATCGGCACCGTGCCGATCTACCAGGCGCTGGAGAAGGTGAACGGGATCGCCGAAGATCTGACGTGGGAAGCATTCCGCGACACACTGCTGGAGCAGGCGGAACAAGGCGTGGACTACTTCACCATCCACGCCGGGGTGTTGCTGCGTTACGTGCCGATGACCGCTAAACGCCTGACCGGCATCGTCTCCCGCGGCGGCTCGATCATGGCGAAATGGTGTCTGTCGCATCACAAAGAGAATTTCCTCTACGAGCGTTTTCGCGACATCTGCGAAATCTGTGCCGCGTATGACGTCTCGCTGTCGCTCGGCGACGGGCTGCGTCCGGGTTCGATTCAGGACGCCAACGACGAAGCGCAGTTCGCCGAATTGCACACGCTGGGCGAGCTGACCAAAATTGCCTGGGAGTATGACGTTCAGGCGATGATCGAAGGCCCGGGGCATGTGCCGATGCAGATGATCCGCCGCAACATGACCGAAGAGCTGGAGCACTGCCACGAAGCGCCGTTCTACACCCTCGGCCCGTTGACCACGGACATCGCGCCGGGTTACGACCACTTCACCTCCGGCATCGGCGCGGCAATGATTGGCTGGTTTGGCTGTGCGATGCTGTGTTACGTCACGCCAAAAGAGCACCTTGGCCTGCCGAACAAAGAGGACGTCAAACAGGGGCTTATCACCTACAAAATCGCCGCCCACGCCGCCGATCTGGCGAAAGGCCATCCGGGCGCGCAAATCCGCGATAACGCCATGTCGAAGGCGCGCTTCGAATTCCGCTGGGAAGATCAGTTTAACCTCGCGCTCGACCCGTTCACCGCCCGCGCTTATCACGACGAAACGCTGCCGCAGGAATCCGGCAAAGTGGCGCATTTCTGCTCCATGTGCGGCCCGAAATTTTGCTCGATGAAAATCACCCAGGAAGTGCGTGATTACGCTGCGAAGCAGGCCATTGAGGCTGGCATGGCGGATATGTCGAACAGCTTCCGCGCCAAAGGGGGCGAAATCTATCTGAAGCAGGAGGAAGCGTGATGTATCAGCCTGATTTCCCTAAAGTTCCCTTCCGCCTGGGGCTATACCCGGTGGTCGACAGCGTGGAATGGATCGAACGTCTGCTGGAGGCGGGCGTGCGCACCGTGCAACTGCGAATAAAAGATCTGCCTGATGACGATGTCGAAGCGGATGTGATCCGCGCGATCCAGTTGGGTCGCCGTTACCGCGCCCGGCTATTCATCAACGACTACTGGCGACTGGCGATTAAACACCAGGCGTACGGCGTGCACCTCGGTCAGGAGGATCTGGAAACCACCGATTTGCAGGCCATCCGCGAGGCCGGGCTACGGCTTGGTGTCTCGACGCATGATGATATGGAAATCGACGTCGCGCTGGCGGTTAAACCGTCCTACATCGCCCTGGGGCACGTCTTCCCGACGCAAACCAAGCAGATGCCGTCGGCACCGCAGGGGCTGGAACAGCTGGCGTCGCACATCGAGCGCCTCGGCGATTACCCTACCGTCGCCATCGGTGGAATCAGCATTGACCGTACACCGTCAGTGCTGGCCACCGGCGTTGGCAGCGTTGCCGTTGTCAGCGCCATTACCCAGGCCCCGGACTGGCAAATTGCCACCGCGCAATTGCTGGAAATGGCAGGAGCTGGCGATGAATGACCATGATTTCATGCGTTACAGCCGCCAGATGCTGCTAGAGGATATCGTGGTCGATGGTCAGCAAAAGCTGCTCACCAGCCGGGTGCTGATTGTCGGCCTCGGTGGTCTCGGCTCCCCTGCCGCGCTGTATCTGGCAGGAGCAGGCGTCGGGACACTGGTGCTGGCCGACGACGACGAGGTGCATCTCAGTAATCTGCAGCGGCAGATTCTGTACACCAGTGACGATATCGAACAGCCGAAAGCGCAGGTGGCGCAGCGGCGGGGG
>NZ_JNGH01000030.1 GCF_001188485.1 Trabulsiella odontotermitis | reverse complement strand
CGTTGTTCTGTGTTTCAATTTTCAGCTTGATCCAGATTTTTAAAGAGCAAATATCGCAAACATGACTCACTGAGTCAGTTTTGAGATATTGTGGGCAACGCCTTTCACACATTACCGCGCAAGTGGCGTCCCCTAGGGGATTCGAACCCCTGTTACCGCCGTGAAAGGGCGGTGTCCTGGGCCTCTAGACGAAGGGGACACTGAAGTCTCAATCGCAAGACGCCTTGCTATTCACTTTTCATCAGACAATCTGTGTGAGCACTTCGAAGGCAGGTTCTTTAAAGGTAAGGAGGTGATCCAACCG
>NZ_JNGH01000029.1 GCF_001188485.1 Trabulsiella odontotermitis | reverse complement strand
GAGACTTGGTATTCATTTTTCGTCTTTCGACGTTAAGAATCCATGTCACTCCGAGTGCCCACACAGATTGTCTGATAAATTGTTAAAGAGCAGTGCCGCTTCGCTTTTTCTCAGCGGCGCGGGGTGTGCATAATACGCTTTCCCGCTATGAAGTCAACATGTTATTTCGGTTAACTTCACCTGACAGGCCGGTGTTTACGCCGTTGTGCCGTGTCAGTGGAGGCGCATTATAGGGAGTAATTCTGAGGTGACAAGCGGAAATTTAAAAAAAGCTTTCGTTCGCTCACTTTCCAGGCAATTACACCGTCAGATGCCGCAAATCGCCTACTTTTAGAACAAAAACGGGCCTTGCGGCCCGTTTTATCTTCACTCGCGAATTTACTGCACGGCAACAATATGGTCGTCTTTGACTTCCAGACGTACCGTTTTACCCGGCACCAGTTCCCCGGACAGGATCTGCTGCGCCAGCGGGTTTTCGATCTGCTGCTGAATAGCGCGTTTCAACGGACGTGCACCATACACCGGATCGTACCCATTCTCGCTGAGCAGTTTCAGCGCCTCGTCAGAGATCTGAACTGCATAACCACGCTCTTCCAGACGTTTATACAAACGCTGCAGTTGGATTTGCGCAATGGACGCGATGTGTTTTTCACCCAGCGGATGGAACACTACCACTTCATCAATACGGTTGATGAATTCCGGGCGGAAGCTGTGGCTGACCACACCCAACACCAGTTCCTTCATGTGGCTGTAATCCAGCTCGCCAAAGCGTTCCTGAATCAGATCGGAGCCGAGGTTTGAGGTCATAATGACCACCGTATTACGGAAGTCGACCGTTCTCCCCTGCCCGTCCGTCAGACGCCCGTCGTCCAGTACCTGCAGCAGAATGTTGAACACATCCGGATGCGCTTTCTCCACTTCATCTAACAAGATGACGGAGTACGGGCGACGGCGAACCGCTTCCGTGAGATAACCGCCCTCTTCATAACCGACGTATCCCGGAGGCGCGCCGACCAGGCGAGACACCGAGTGTTTCTCCATAAATTCGGACATATCGATACGCACCATCGCATCGTCGCTGTCGAACATAAAGTTAGCCAGCGATTTACACAGCTCCGTTTTACCGACCCCTGTCGGACCGAGGAACAGGAACGAACCAATCGGTCGATTCGGATCGGACAATCCGGCACGGCTACGACGAATCGCGTTAGAAACCGCTTCAACCGCTTCATCCTGGCCGATCACGCGCTGATGCAGATCCTGCTCCATGCGCAGCAGCTTGTCGCGTTCGCTTTCCATCATGCGGGAGACCGGGATCCCGGTCCAGCGCGCCAGGACTTCAGCGATTTCCGCATCGGTGACTTTATTACGCAGCAGACGCATGGTTTTGCCTTCCGACTGCGTGGCCGCCGCCAGCTGTTTTTCCAGTTCCGGAATTTTGCCGTACTGCAGTTCTGACATGCGAGCCAGGTCGCCCACACGACGCGCCTGCTCTATCGCGATTTTCGCCTGCTCAAGCTCAGCTTTGATCGTCTGCGTGCCGGAAAGCGAGGCTTTCTCCGCTTTCCACTCTTCTTCTAACGTCGAGTACTGGCGTTCTTTATCTTCCAGCTCTTCGTTGANCTGAATGATACGTCTGTCGAGTCTGTCCAGCTCTTCCGGTTTTGAGTCAATCTGAATACGGATGCTGGAGGCCGCTTCGTCGATCAGGTCGATGGCTTTATCCGGCAACTGTCGGTCAGAAATATAACGATGCGAAAGCGTCGCGGCGGCAACAATCGCCGGGTCGGTGATCTGCACGTGGTGGTGCAGTTCATAACGCTCTTTCAGACCACGCAGAATTGCGATGGTATCTTCCACCGTAGGCTCGGCGACAAACACTTTCTGGAAACGACGTTCCAGCGCCGCATCTTTTTCGATGTACTGGCGATACTCATCAAGCGTGGTCGCGCCTACGCAGTGCAGTTCACCGCGCGCCAGCGCCGGTTTCAGCATGTTCCCGGCATCCATCGCACCGTCGGCTTTACCTGCGCCCACCATGGTATGCAGTTCGTCGATAAACAGGATGACGTTGCCTTCCTGTTTAGCGAGATCGGTGAGCACGCCTTTCAGACGCTCTTCGAACTCACCGCGGTATTTCGCCCCGGCCACCAGCGCCCCCATGTCCAGCGCCAGCACCCGACGGCCTTTCAGCCCTTCCGGCACTTCACCATTGACGATACGCTGCGCCAGCCCTTCGACGATGGCGGTTTTACCAACGCCTGGCTCACCGATCAGCACCGGGTTATTTTTGGTACGGCGCTGCAGCACCTGAATAGTACGACGAATCTCTTCGTCACGGCCGATCACCGGATCGAGCTTGCCCTGCTCGGCACGCTCGGTCAGATCGACGGTAAATTTCTTCAACGCCTGACGCTGGTCTTCGGCTCCCTGATCGTTCACGCTTTCACCTCCGCGCATTTGTTCAATCGCCTGACTCACATTGGCGGTTGTTGCGCCGGCAGTTTTCAGCAAATCGGTCAGCGTACCGCGCGATTCAAGCGCTGCCAGAACGAAGAGTTCTGACGAAATAAAATTATCCCCACGTTTTTGCGCCAGCTTGTCGCAAAGGTTCAGTACACGCACCAGATCCTGCGATGGCTGTACGTCGCCGCCGGTGCCTTCCACCTGGGGTAAACGACTCAGCGCCTGCTCAATAGCCGTGCGCAACTGGCCTGCGTTGACGCCAGCAGTGGTTAATAATGGACGTACCGATCCCCCTTCCTGATTCAGTAAGGCGCTCATTAAATGAAGAGGTTCGATGAATTGATTGTCGTGCCCCAGTGCAAGCGACTGGGCATCGGCGAGAGCAAGCTGGAATTTGTTGGTAAGACGATCCAGACGCATAACTCCTCCCATAACAGGTCAAATTTGCTACTGGAGATTAAATGAGGTCATCCCTCAATTATTCAAGGTTAAAGACCTGAACTATGCGAAAAATAAATCAGCATTCTGGATCGTCTTGATTCTATAGGTTATATCAGCCAAATGAAACTTGCCATACGACCAGTGATCTTGTCGCGGCGATAAGAGAAGAAATCATCCTTTTGGCTGAAGGTACAGCGGTCTCCGCCGTAAACATGATCAANAAACATGATCACCCCCGACATTCGCCAGGCGCTGGCGCGCAAGCTGATAAATATCGGCGTAATATTTTTCACCTGCCGGGCGGAATGCCTTGTCAGCGCTGGCGTCTTTCGCCATAAACGCCTCACGCACCTCCGGCCCGACTTCAAACGCCGTCGGGCCAATGGCGGGTCCGAGCCAGGCCATGATGTTCTCCGGCCGGTCGGCAAAACAGGCGACTGTTTCTTCCAGCACGCCTTCGCACAGGCCACGCCATCCTGCATGCGCTGCCGCCACTTCGGTCCCCGCGCGGTTGCAAAACAGCACCGGCAGGCAGTCAGCCGTCATGACCGCGCAAACCTGCCCCGGTATAGTGCTGTATGAAGCGTCCGCCCGTTTCGAGTCGTAAGATCCGCCGGTTAATGTCAACACGTCTTTGCCATGCACCTGCTCAAGCCAGACAGGTTTAGACGGCAGGCCGGCGGCAGGCTGACGCCGCCGACGCGGGTTGAACTGCAGGCCGCAACACCTTGCGGAACAGGCCACTGCGGAACGATTACCTTTGTCATAACCAGTCAACTTCGTCTTTGTGGGCTTCGAAATCTACGCGCATTGCGTCGATAAGATCCACCATATCCTGCGGGATTGGCGCGTGCCATTCCATTTCAATGCCAGAGATCGGGTGGTAGAGACGCAGCATCGTCGCATGCAGCGCCTGTCGGTCGAACTTACGCAGCGCGGTAATAAACTCGTCAGAGGAATGCTTTGGCGGACGCGGACGGCCACCGTACAGCTGATCGCCCACCAGCGGATGAGTAATATGCGCCATATGCACGCGGATTTGGTGTGTACGCCCGGTTTCCAGACGCAAACGCAAACGCGTGTGCACACGGAAGTGTTCCATGATGCGATAGTGCGTCACCGCCGGTTTACCCATCGGGTGAACGGACATGTGGGTACGTTTGGTAGGATGACGGCTGATAGGTTCTTCCACCGTGCCGCCCGAGGTCATATGACCAATCGCCACCGCTTCATACTCACGGGTGATCTCACGCAGCTGCAGCGACTCAACCAGCCGGGTCTGCGCCGGGATAGTTTTCGCCACCACCATCAGACCGGTCGTGTCTTTGTCGAGACGGTGAACGATACCCGCGCGCGGAACGTCCGCAATCGGCGGATAGTAATGCAGCAGCGCATTCAGGACGGTGCCATCCGGGTTTCCTGCACCAGGATGCACGACGAGATCGCGCGGCTTGTTAATGACGATGATATCATCATCTTCATAGACGATAGTGAGGGGGATATCCTGAGGCTCAAAGCGAACTTCTTCTTCGATTTCTACATCGACAGCGATGCTTTCGCCGCCCAGGACTTTCTCTTTTGGCTTGTCGACGACGTTGCCATTGACCAGCACGCGCTGGTCAAGAATCCATTCTTTTATGCGCGAACGCGAATAATCCGGGAACAATTCGGCCAAAGCTTGATCTAAGCGTTGACCGAGTTGATTTTCGGACACCGTTGCGGTGAGTTGTACTCGTTGTGCCATATACAGCTTCTTCGTTTAACGTTGGGTTTTACGGCTTCGCCGTTTAATATAGTGTGCTATTGTAGCTGGTCTTAATCGGGAGCAGGAACAGAGAATCTCCCGTATACACATTTTGAGGAAAGTCAAAACGTCATGACGCGCATGAAATATCTGGTGGCAGCAGCCACCTTGAGCCTGGCTTTGGTGGGTTGCTCTGGTTCAAAGGAAGAGGTGCCCGATAACCCGCCGAATGAAATCTATGCTACTGCTCAGCAAAAGCTGCAGGACGGTAACTGGAAACAGGCAATAACGCAACTGGAAGCGTTGGATAACCGTTATCCGTTTGGTCCTTACTCTCAGCAGGTGCAGTTGGATCTGATCTACGCGTATTATAAAAATGCCGATCTGCCGCTGGCTCAGGCAGCAATCGACCGTTTTATGCGCCTGAACCCGACGCATCCTAACATCGATTATGTTATCTACATGCGCGGCCTGACCAACATGGCGTTAGATGACAGCGCATTGCAGGGCTTCTTTGGCGTTGATCGCTCTGATCGCGATCCGCAGCACGCGCGTGACGCCTTCAGTGACTTTTCCAAACTGGTTCGCGGTTACCCGAACAGCCAGTACGCTTCAGATGCCTACAAACGTATGGTGTTCCTGAAAGATCGTCTGGCGAAGTATGAGCTGTCGGTGGTGGATTACTACACCGATCGCGGCGCATGGGTGGCGGTCGTCAATCGCGTAGAAGGCATGCTGCGTAACTATCCTGATACCCAGGCCACGCGTGATGCGCTGCCGAAGATGGAAAACGCCTACCGCGAGCTGCAGATGAACGCACAGGCGGACAAGGTTGCGAAAATTATTGCCGCGAACAGCAGCAATACCTGATCCCCAATTCTGATATGCAAAATGGCAGCCAGCTGGCTGCCATTTTTTATTCGTTCACCGCCGGTCCTTAAGGAAAATCTCACCGACGCAACTCATCAAATATGGCCTGCTTTCTTCTCCTCTTCAAGGGGAAAATCACCTGTTCCTGTCCTGCCTCACAAAAAGATTTCGTTGACAAAAAGTGACAAAATAACGTGATTTAGATCACACATTTTGACATCAGGAACGGTATGCTGGAATCACCAAGACGGGAAAGACAAGAGGTAAATTTATGACAATGAACATTACCAGTAAACAAATGGAAATTACTCCGGCAATTCGCCAACATGTCGCAGACCGTCTCGCCAAACTGGATAAATGGCAAACTCACCTGATTAACCCGCATATCATTCTCTCGAAAGAGCCTCAGGGCTTTATTGCTGATGCGACGATTAACACGCCAAACGGGCACCTGGTTGCCAGCGCTAAGCACGAAGATATGTATACCGCGATTAACGATTTGATCAACAAGCTGGAACGGCAGCTCAATAAAGTGCAACACAAAGGAGAAGCACGTCGCGCCAACGCATCGGTGAAAGACGTCAACTTCGTTGAACAAGAGTAAAACCTTCACAATTGAGTGTATCGCCAACGCGCCTTCGGGCGCGTTTTTTGTTGACAGCATGAAAACAGTCCGGGTACTGTTATCTGAGCAGACATAAGGAATTAACATGCAGCGTACACCGTTCTTCTTCGCATTCTTTTTTACCTTCCCCGTGACCGGGAGGCGTTTCGTCGTATAAGAAAGAATGCGAAGACGAACAATAAGGCCTCCCAAACGGGAGGCCTTTTTTATTGCTAACGACTAAGGCGACTCTATGACATCGGAAAATCCGTTACTGGCTTTGCGCGACAGAATCAGCGCGCTGGATGAAAAGTTACTGACTTTGCTGGCCGAACGCCGTGGGCTGGCCGTGGAGGTGGGTAAAGCGAAGCTGGCGTCTCATCGTGCCGTGCGCGATATCGATCGCGAGCGTGATTTGCTGGAGCGGCTGATCGCGCTGGGAAAAGCCCATCATCTCGATGCGCATTACATCACCCGTCTTTTCCAGCTGATCATTGAAGACTCCGTCCTGACTCAGCAAGCCCTGCTCCAGCAGCAACTCAATAAAATCAACCCGCACTCGGCACGCATCGCCTTTCTCGGGCCGAAAGGCACCTATTCCCATCTTGCAGCGCGCCAGTATGCGGCTCGCCATTTCGAAGAATTTATTGAAAGCGGTTGTACTAAATTTGCCGATATTTTTAACCAGGTCGAAACCGGACAGGCCGATTACGCCGTGGTGCCGATTGAAAACACCAGCTCCGGCGCGATTAACGATGTCTACGACCTGCTGCAGCACACCAGCCTGTCGATTGTCGGCGAACTGACGATCCCTATCGATCACTGTGTGCTGGTTTCCGGCTCGACCGATCTCGATCGCATTGAAACGGTGTACAGCCACCCGCAGCCGTTCCAGCAGTGCAGCCAGTTCCTGAACCGTTATCCGCACTGGAAAATTGAGTACACCGAGAGCACCTCCGCCGCAATGGAAAAAGTGGCGCAGGCCAACTCACCTCACGTAGCCGCTCTCGGCAGCGAAGCCGGTGGCGTGCTGTATGGCCTGCAGGTTCTGGAGCGCAACCTGGCTAACCAGACGCAGAATATCACCCGCTTTCTGGTGCTGGCACGAAAAGCGATCGATGTTTCCAGTCAGGTGCCGGCGAAATCGACCCTGCTTTTCGCTACCGGTCAACAGGCCGGTGCGCTGGTCGAAGCGTTGCTGGTCCTGCGTAACCACAATCTGATCATGACCAAACTGGAATCGCGTCCGATCTACGGCAATCCGTGGGAAGAGATGTTCTACCTTGATATTCAGGCCAATCTCGAGTCAGAAGCAATGCAAAAAGCGCTGAAAGAGTTGGCTAAAATTACCCGTTCGATGAAAGTGCTTGGCTGCTACCCGAGCGAAAACGTGGTGCCAGTTTCGCCTGAGTAAGCTGAAACAAAAAAGCCAGCGGGTTTCCCCACTGGCTTTTTCTTTGTTCAGAAACCTACTGCCGGCTATCGTTCGCCTGACGCAACAGGCCGCGGCTTTCGTTCTGGAAGCGAATCGCATAATCGCCGAACCAGTGCTCCACTTTACGGAAGCTGTCGATAAACGCCTGTTTATCGCCCTGCTCCAGCAAACCAATGGCTTCGCCAAACCGCTGATAGTAGCGCTTGATTAACCGCAGGTTGCTTTGCGACGACATAATGATATCGGCGTAAAGCTGTGGATCCTGAGCAAACAGGCGCCCGACCATTGCCAGCTCAAGGCGATAGATAGGTGACGAGAGCGCCAGAAGCTGTTCAAGCTGCACGTTCTCTTCTGCCAGATGCAGGCCGTAGGCGAACGTCGCAAAGTGGCGCAGCGCCTGAATGAACGCCATATTCTGATCATGCTCAACGGCGCTGATGCGATGCAGCCTCGCGCCCCAGACCTGGATCTGTTCCAGGAACCACTGATAGGCCTCAGGCTGGCGACCGTCACAGTACACCACCACCTGTTTCGCCAGGCTTCCGCTGTCCGGGCCAAACATCGGGTGCAGCCCCAGAACCGGTCCGTTATGGGCGGTGAGCATCGCCTGCAACGGCCCCGCTTTCACCGATGCCAGATCGACAAGAATACAGTCCGCAGGTAGCGCCGGTAGCTTCGCGATGATGTGCTCCGTCACGTGAATAGGCACACTGACGATCACCATGCCAGCGTCAGAAACGATCTCTTCCGCCCTCGCCCAGTCTTCTTTTTCCAGGATCCTGACCTGATAGCCAGACAGCGTCAGCATTTTCTCAAACAGGCGCCCCATCTGCCCGCCGCCGCCGACAATCACCACCGGACGCAGATCCGGATGCAGCGTTTTGAAGCCTTTGTCGTTCTCACTGGAGTAAGACTCACGCATCACCCGGCGCAGGACATCTTCGATAAGATCTGGCGGTACGCCGAGCGTTTCCGCCTCAGCACGGCGCGATGCCAGCATTGACGCTTCGCGCTCGGGCACATAAATCGGCAGACCGTATTTGTTTTTTACCTCGCCGACTTCCGCGACCAGTTCAAGGCGGCGTGCCAGCAGCCCCAGCAGCGCCTTATCCACTTCATCGATTTGATCGCGCAGCGCGGTCAGTTCAGCAACCATAACGTTCCTCTTACCCCAGACGCGCCTTCAACTGGCCACGCAGATCTTTATCAATTTCACGCAGCAGCGCGTCCGTTGATTCCCAGCTGATGCAGGCATCCGTAACTGACACGCCGTATTTCATCTCACTGCGCGGCTGTTCGGACGACTGATTGCCTTCATGGATATTGCTTTCAATCATCAGACCAATGATAGAACGGTTTCCGTCTTTGATCTGCGCCACAACCGACTCGGCCACGGCAGGCTGACGACGGTAATCTTTATTCGAGTTACCGTGGCTGCAATCTACCATCAGCGCGGGTTTGAGTCCTGCCTGTTGCATCTCTTTTTCACACTGGGCGACATCAGCCGGGCTGTAGTTCGGCGCTTTACCGCCGCGCAGGATCACGTGACCATCCGGATTACCCTGCGTTTGCAGCAGACAAACCTGCCCGGCCTGGTTGATCCCGACAAAGCGGTGCGGCATCGCGGCGGCACGCATGGCGTTGATCGCCGTCGCCAGACTACCGTCAGTACCGTTTTTGAAACCAACCGGCATCGAAAGACCGGACGCCATTTCGCGGTGAGTCTGTGATTCGGTAGTCCGCGCGCCAATCGCTGACCAGCTAAAGAGATCGCCAAGGTATTGCGGGCTGTTCGGATCCAGTGCTTCGGTCGCCAGCGGCAGCCCCATATTCACCAGTTCAAGCAGCAGACGACGCGCAATTTTCAGACCGGACTCAACATCAAACGAGCCATCCATGTGCGGATCGTTAATTAGCCCCTTCCAGCCAACGGTGGTACGGGGTTTTTCAAAATAGACGCGCATCACCAGATAGAGGCTATCGCTGACCTCTGCGGCAAGGGCTTTAAATCGACGAGCGTATTCAATCGCAGTTTCCGGATCGTGAATTGAGCATGGACCACATACCACCAGCAGGCGCGGATCGCGACCGGCAATGATGTCAGAAATGATCTGGCGGGAGTGTTCGACCTGCGCTTCCTGTTCAGCATTCAGCGGAAATTCGATTTTTAACTGTTCTGGAGTGATCAGTATCTGTTCGTCAGAAATATGTACGTTGTTCAGCGCGTCTTTTTGCATGATGGCGATCCTGTTTGCTCGTTTGCGANNAAAAAAAAAAAAAAAAAAAAAAAAAGCCACAAACCGTAACGATTACTTTACACAAGCCAATTTTAAGCCATTTTCTCGCGGCATGATCTGTAATTATTAATTTACACAGATCAGTTACCCCCTTTTTGCTCACCGTAAAAGCTGTGGCAGTTAAATTAACCAGCTATCGCGCTTTCCGCTTCGCTAATCCGATTAAGGTTTAACTTAAGGTCGAATAATCAATTACAGGACGTAATGACTGCCTGAGTTAATAGTGATATTCTTAAACATACATTTACTAATGTTTTATTTCAGGCTGTACGGCGGTTTTTGGTGAGCAACCCGCGATGGAAAATCTTTTGCCAGCTGATGTTGGTACTGACGCTGATTTTTGCAGGTAACCCGCTTTCTGCAGCCACAACGCCTGCCGCCGATCGCTCAGTGCGCGCCATTGTGTCTGGTATTGTCAGTTATACACGCTGGCCGGATCTTAACGGACCGCCACGCTTGTGTATTTTTTCCTCATCCCGCTTTACGCAGATATTAAGCGATGGCATCGCAGAGCCGCTACCCTATCAGCCTGTCGTCGTAAAAAATGACCGGGAAGCACTGACCGCCCGCTGCAACGCGCTTTATTTCGGCAGTGAATCACCGTCACAGCAAATGGCCATCGTGGGGAAAATTCAACCCCGGGCGATACTCACTATTGCCGAACAAAACCCTGAATGCGTCGCTGGCAGCGCCTTTTGCCTGATATTTCATTCAACAACGGTGAAATTCTCTGTAAACCTTGACGTGCTAACCCGCAGCGGCGTCAGGGTGAATCCTGATGTATTAATGCTTGCACGGACTAAAGAGCATGAATAAGGATATTACCCCTCTTCAACGCCCGACGTTTAAACGCACGTTGCGGCGGATCAGCGTGATTAGCGTCGTGATTACAATGATGCTGGTCTGGCTGCTGCTGTGCATCGCGTCCGTTGTGACGCTGAAACAGTATGCGCAAAAGAACCTCGAACTGACCGGCGCCACCATGAGCCACAGCCTTGAAGCCGCGCTGGTATTCGGCGACAGCACCGCCGCCACCGAGACGCTCAAAGCACTCGGCAAACAGGGGCAATTCGCCGTTGCTGACGTGACGGATCGCAATTCCCGGCGCTTTGCTTACTGGTCTTATCTTCCTGGCGAAAAACGGGACACGCTGAACAGCCTGGTCAACCGCTGGCTGTTCCCTGTGCCGGTGTCGCAACCGGTGTGGCATAACGGTCAGATGATCGGCGTCATTCATTTAACCGCTCGCGCAAGCCTGATTAGCCATTTTATCTGGATGTCGCTGGCGGTCCTCACCGCCTGTATTTTGCTGGCTTCGGTGGTGGCGCTGCTGGTCACTCGTCATTTGCATTCCGATGTGGTAACGGCACTGCAAAACATCACCGATGTCGTGCATGACGTGCGTACCAACCGCAATTTTTCCCGGCGGGTGCCTGAAGAGCCGATAGAAGAGTTCCACCATTTTGCCCAGGACTTTAACAGTCTGCTCGATGAAATGGAGGAGTGGCAGTTGAAACTGCAGGCCAAAAACGCTCAGTTGCTGCGCACCGCACTGCATGACCCGCTCACCGGGCTGGCGAACCGCGCGTCGTTTCGCAGCAGCATCGCTGCGCTGATGAATGACAGCCACGCCAAAACCAGTTCCGCCCTGCTGTTTCTCGACGGTGATAACTTCAAATTTATTAATGATACCTGGGGACATGCCGCAGGCGATTGTGTACTGATGGAAGTGGCGAAACGGCTGAGCGATTTTGGCGGCAAACGCCATATCCCCTACCGCCTGGGTGGCGATGAGTTCGCGATGATCCTGTATGGCGTTCACAGTGAAAACGAAGTGCAACGCATTTGCGCCGCGCTGTCACAGCATTTCGTTCGCCCGTTTGATCTCCGCAACGGGCTGTACACCCCGTTCTCGCTGAGCGTCGGCTATGCGCTGACGTGGGAGCACGCCTCGGTTGAAAGCCTGCAGGAGCTGGCGGATCGGAATATGTATTTAATGAAAAATCAACGTGCTAAGACGTCATCATAAGAAATGAGGAAAGGAATATGCTCGGTCGTTACCTCGCACCGGCTTTGCTGGCAACACTGGTTCTGACAGGTNGCCCCGCCATGAAATCGTATGGCTTTAACGAACTCAACGGCGACTGGTCACTCGGGCTTTCCGATAAAATTTTGTTCGGCAAAAACGATTATAAACTGAACGACAGCAGCAAACAGCAGATCGAAGGCATGGCGTCACGCCTCGCCGCCACCGGCATCACCCATGCGCGCATGGACGGTCACACCGATAATTACGGCGAAGACAGTTACAACGAAGCGCTCTCCCTCAAGCGAGCCAACATCGTGGCCGACGCGTGGGCTGGAGGTGCGCACATTCCCCGCAGCAATCTGACCACCCGCGGACTCGGTAAACAGTTCCCGATTGGCAACAACGCCACCGCACAAGGCCGTGCTGAAAACCGCCGCGTCGCTATCGTCATCAGCGAGCCATAACTTTCATAGATAAAAAAAGGGCCAGCCTTTCGGCCAGCCCTTTTTAAACAGGATGTCGCCTGAGCGAATCTTAGTTAAGGCGCTCTTTGATACGAGCCGCTTTACCAGTACGCTCACGCAGGTAGTACAGTTTAGCTTTACGAACGGCACCACGACGTTTAACAGCAATGCTGTCAACAACCGGAGAGTGAGTCTGGAAGACACGCTCAACGCCTTCGCCGTTGGAAATCTTACGAACAGTGAATGCAGAGTGCAGACCGCGGTTACGAATAGCGATAACCACGCCCTCGAATGCCTGCAGACGTTTTTTGGAACCTTCAACAACCCATACTTTCACTTCCACGGTATCACCCGGACGGAAGGAAGGTACGTCCTGCTTCATCTGCTCTTGTTCAATTTGCTTAATAATGTTGCTCATAATTTAATCTCTTATCCTGGGTAAACTGATATTTGGGGGCGTTATGCCAACCCATCATGTTTATGTTGCTGTTGTGCGTGTTCCGTTTTGAACTCCGCCAGCAACTTTGCTTGCTCTTCAGTCAGAGCCAGGTTTTCCAGAAGTTCAGGTCTTCTAAGCCAGGTACGGCCCAGCGACTGTTTCAAACGCCAGCGACGAATCTCAGCGTGGTTGCCTGACAGTAACACTGCCGGGACCTCCATGCTTTCTAACACTTCAGGACGAGTATAGTGTGGACAGTCCAGTAATCCATCAGCAAAGGAATCTTCCGTTGCTGAAGCTTCATGCCCCAGTACCCCCGGTATGAACCGGGACACCGAGTCAATCAGCGTCATTGCTGGTAACTCACCACCGCTGAGAACGTAATCGCCGATAGACCATTCTTCGTCAATCTCGGTTTGAATTACGCGCTCATCTATCCCTTCGTAGCGCCCACAGACCAGAATCAGCTTTTGATTCGTGGCCAGTTCGCTGACGCCTGCTTGATCAAGCTTGCGTCCCTGAGGTGACAGATAAATCACCTTCGCGCCTTCACCTGCCGCGGCTTTTGCTGCATGAATGGCGTCCCGTAAGGGTTGCACCATCATTAACATCCCCGGTCCGCCGCCGTAAGGACGATCGTCCACGGTACGGTGCCGGTCGTGCGTGAAGTCACGAGGACTCCAGCTCTGGATGCTCAGCAGGCCATTTTTTACTGCCCGGCCAGTTACCCCGTAGTCGGTAATCGCGCGGAACATTTCAGGAAACAGGCTGATTATGCCAATCCACATAGCGCCGTCTTTTACCGGTAATCCGGAGGTTTAAAAACCAGGATCCCAATCTACTTCAATCGTTTGAGTAGTGAGATCGACTTTCTTGATAACCTGCCCATCGAGGAACGGAACCAACCGCTCCTTGATACCAAACGCATCTTTCAGGTTTGCCTTAATGACGAGAACGTCATTCGACCCGGTTTCCATCATATCGACGACTTTACCGAGGTCGTAGCCTTCGGTGGTCACTACCTGGCAGCCCATCAGGTCTTTCCAGTAGTAGTCACCCTCTTCCAGCGGAGGCAACTGCGAGGAATCCACGACAATTTCACAATTGGTCAGCAGATTCGCGGCATCGCGATCGTCAATGCCTTTCAGCTTAATGACGATATCCTGATTGTGGTGACGCCAGCTTTCCAGCTCGACTTCTTGCCACTGACCCGCCTTCTGGATAAACCAGGGCTGATAGTCAAAAATGCTTTCGGCGTCTTCGGTGGAGGAAAACACTCTGAGCCAACCACGAATACCGTATGAAGACCCCATTTTCCCCAATACGATCGGTTCGACGGGTGCTTGTGCGGTGAGTTGCTTGCTCATCATGACCACCGTGACAGATTAAGCTGCTTTGTTAGCGGCTTTGATCAGCGCAGCAACGCGATCGGAAACGGTCGCGCCCTGGCCAACCCAGTGAGCGATACGATCCAGATCCAGACGAGTTTCTTCTTCCGAGCCAGCGGCGATCGGGTTGAAGAAACCAACGCGCTCGATGAAGCGGCCGTTGCGTGCGTTACGGCTGTCGGTGACAACAACCTGGTAGAACGGACGCTTTTTAGCGCCGTGACGTGCTAAACGAATAGTTACCATAACATCCTCTTGTGTGAATAAAACAACCGGGCCCCATCGAGGAACGGAGCCCGGTGTCATATTAAAAGCCCGAAAATTTTACTGATTTTTGGGAAAATTGCAATCAGGATATGCAGCTTTGCTGCGCGGATCCAGGGCGTTGCCGTTGCAGCCAGTTTGGCGTCGGCGTGCGCGCAGCCACCGGAGCGTACACGCAGTACGTGAGGATGGCGAGCACACCCCGGCGTCAAAATGGCAAATAAGGTAGCCCGATATTATCTTCCAGGGAAGCCGGGCGGCATCATCCCTTTCATATTGCGCATCATTTTTGCCATCCCGCCCTTCTTCATTTTCTTCATCATGCGCTGCATGTCGTCGAATTGTTTCAAAAGGCGGTTAACGTCCTGCACCTGCATACCGCAACCGGCAGCAATACGGCGTTTGCGGGAGCCTTTGATGATTTCCGGTTTGGCGCGCTCTTTCATCGTCATGGAGTTAATAATCGCCTCCATACGCACCAGCACTTTGTCATCCATCTGCGCTTTGACGTTGTCCGGGATTTGCCCCATGCCGGGCAGTTTGCCCATCAGGCTCGCCATACCGCCCATGTTTTTCATCTGACGCAGTTGTTCAAGGAAATCGGTCAGATCAAAGCCGTCGCCTTTTTTCAGCTTACTGGCCAGTTTCTCAGCTTGCGCGCGGTCGACTTTGCTTTCGATATCTTCGATCAGCGACAGCACGTCGCCCATGCCGAGGATACGGGAGGCGATACGATCCGGATGGAACGGCTCCAGCGCTTCGTTTTTCTCACCGACGCCGAGGAATTTGATCGGCTTACCGGTAATGTGACGAATCGACAACGCCGCACCGCCACGGGCATCGCCGTCGACTTTGGTCAGCACGACGCCAGTCAGCGGCAGCGCTTCGTTGAACGCTTTCGCGGTATTCGCCGCATCCTGACCGGTCATGGCGTCAACCACAAACAGTGTTTCTACCGGGTTGATCGACGCATGGACCTGTTTGATCTCGTCCATCATCGCTTCGTCGACATGCAGACGACCGGCAGTATCCACCAGCAGCACGTCATAGAATTTGAGCTTCGCTTCTTTCAGCGCCGCATTGACGATATCAACCGGTTTTTGCCCAACGTCAGAGGGGAAGAAATCGACGCTGACCTGCTGCGCCAGAGTTTCCAGCTGTTTGATCGCCGCCGGGCGATAGACGTCAGCGGAAACCA
This sequence comes from Trabulsiella odontotermitis, assembly GCF_001188485.1. Taxonomy (GTDB): domain Bacteria; phylum Pseudomonadota; class Gammaproteobacteria; order Enterobacterales; family Enterobacteriaceae; genus Trabulsiella; species Trabulsiella odontotermitis_A. The sequence goes on along the minus strand of NZ_JNGH01000029.1, from coordinate 14,089 downwards.
CCAGCACTTTCTTTTTATGCTTCTCGTGGAGGAATTTACCCAGTTTTGCGACGCTGGTCGTTTTACCGGCCCCTTGCAGACCCGCCATCAGCACCACGGCCGGTGGCTGCGCCGCCAGGTTCAGGCTCTGGTTTTCCTCGCCCATCGCCGCAACCAGTTCGTCACGCACAATTTTGACGAACTCCTGCCCCGGCGTCAGGCTTTTGTTGACCTCGTGACCCACCGCTTTTTCTTTCACGCGATTGATAAAATCACGCACTACCGGCAGCGCAACGTCAGCTTCCAGCAGCGCCATGCGCACTTCGCGCAGGGTCTCTTTGATATTGTCTTCAGTAAGGCGTCCGCGACCGCTGATATTACGCAGCGTACGCGACAAACGATCGGTTAAATTATCAAACATTGTCTCTCGCCTGAGGTGGAAACGTTCAGTCGCTACTGCGACAAAAGCCAGAAATTTGCCGCAGTATAACACGACACAACCTGAGATGTGATGCAACGGTTGGAGCGGACGTCTCCTGACGGTATACTGATTCTCTTTCTTATCCAGCAAACCGTTGACACCTATATGCCTGTTTTTGCCCTGTTAGCTCTGGTCGCTTACTCTGTCAGCCTCGCGTTGATCGTTCCTGGGTTGCTGCAAAAAAACAGCGGCTGGCGACGCATGGCGATTATTTCCGCCGTGATCGCGCTTATCTGCCACGCCTTTGCCCTGCAGGCACGCATTTTCCCCGGTGGCGAAAGCGGGCAAAATCTGAGCATTCTGAACGTAGGATCGCTGGTAAGCCTGCTGATTTGCGCCGTCATGACCATCGTCGCCTCGCGCAACCGCGGCTGGTTGCTACTGCCGATTGTTTACGCCTTTGCGCTGATCAACCTGGCGCTCGCCACGTTTATGCCGAATGAGTTCATCACGCACCTTGAAGCCACGCCGGGCATGATGATCCACATCGGCCTGTCGCTGTTCGCTTATGCGACGCTTATCATCGCCGCGCTGTATGCCCTGCAGCTCGCCTGGATCGACTATCAACTGAAAAACAAAAAACTGGCCTTCAGTAACGATATGCCGCCGCTGATGAGCATCGAGCGAAAAATGTTTCACATCACCCAGGTCGGCGTTGTGCTGTTGACGCTCACGCTCTGTACCGGCCTGTTTTATATGCAAAATCTCTTCAGCCTTGAAAATCTCGATAAGGCTGTTCTTTCCATCATCGCATGGTTTGTCTATATCGTATTGTTGTGGGGCCACTATCATGAAGGCTGGCGCGGTCGTCGCGTCGTCTGGTTTAACGTAGCGGGCGCCGGATTGCTGACGCTGGCCTATTTTGGCAGCCGTGTTATCCAACAATTCGCGGGTTAAGCGATAAAGGAATTCCGATTTGGAACACATCTCAACCACTGCGCTGATCGTCACGTTGATCATCATGGTGGTCATTTCCGCCTATTTCTCCGGTTCTGAAACCGGGATGATGACGCTGAACCGTTATCGTCTGCGTCATCTGGCCAAGCAGGGCAACCGCCCGGCTAAGCGCGTCGAAAAGCTGCTGCGCAAGCCAGACCGCCTCATCAGCCTGGTGCTGATTGGCAATAACCTGGTCAACATTCTGGCCTCGGCGCTCGGCACTATCGTCGGTATGCGCCTGTATGGCGATGCGGGCGTGGCGATCGCCACCGGGGTATTAACGTTTGTGGTGCTGGTGTTCGCTGAGGTGCTGCCGAAAACCATCGCCGCGCTGTACCCGGAAAAGGTCGCGTTCCCGAGCAGCTTCCTGCTGGCGCCGCTGCAGGTACTCATGATGCCGCTGGTCTGGCTGCTGAACACCATTACCCGCATGCTGATGCGTCTGATGGGGATCAAAGCTGATACGGTGATCAGCGGTGCGCTCAGCAAAGACGAGTTGCGCACTATCGTCAATGAATCACGCTCGCAAATCTCCCGACGTAATCAGGACATGCTACTGTCGGTGCTGGATCTGGAAAAGGTCAGCGTCAACGACATCATGGTGCCGCGCAATGACATCGTCGGCATTGATATTAACGATGACTGGAAATCCATCGTTCGCCAGCTCACCCACTCTCCTCACGGGCGTATCGTGCTCTACCGCGACTCGCTGGATGACGCCATCAGTATGCTGCGCGTGCGCGAAGCGTACCGGCTGATGACCGAAAAAAAGGAGTTCACCAAAGAGGTGATGCTCCGCGCGGCAGATGAAATCTACTATGTGCCGGAAGGCACGCCGCTCAGCACGCAACTGGTAAAGTTTCAGCGTAATAAAAAGAAAGTGGGGCTGGTCGTTGATGAATATGGTGATATTCAGGGACTGGTCACGGTTGAGGATATTCTGGAAGAGATCGTCGGTGATTTCACCACTTCGATGTCGCCGTCGCTGGCGGAAGAGGTGACGCCGCAGAATGACGGCTCGGTGATTATCGACGGCAGCGCCAACGTGCGCGAACTCAACAAAGCATTCAACTGGCATATGCCGGAAGACGAAGCCCGCACCATTAACGGTATGATTCTGGAAGCGCTGGAGGAGATCCCGGCGATCGGCACCCGCGTGCGCATTCACCAGTACGATATCGATATTCTCGATGTCCAGGACAATATGATTAAGCAGGTGAAAGTGGTGCCGGTGAAACCGATTCGGGAGAGCGTGGCGGAATAAACGTTGTAGTGCCGGGTAAGGCGACGCCGCTACCCGGCACTACGGCAGCGAATTAGGCTTTCGCCTTCGCGACAGTCACCATCGCCGCACGGATCGTGCGACCATTGAGGGTGTAACCTTTCTGCATCACACCAAGCACATTGCCCGGCGTCACGTCGTCAGATTCCACCATCGCAATCGCCTGATGCACGTTAGGATCCAGCGGTACGTTGGTTTCCGCGATGACGTCCACGCCAAATTTGCGTACCACATCCAGCATTGATTTCAGCGTCAGCTCAATACCTTCCACCATCGCGGACAGATCCGGGTTAGCCCTGTCGGCCACTTCCAGCGCGCGATCGAGGCTGTCGATAACCGGCAGCAGCTCGTTGACGAATTTTTCCAGCGCAAACTTATGCGCCTTTTCAACGTCCAGTTCGGTACGACGACGCAGGTTTTCCATCTCAGCTTTGGCACGCAGCAGCGCGTCACGTTCACGAGTCTGAGCCTCAGCGAGCTGAGCTTCCAGATTCGCAATTTGTTCATCGCGCGGATCCACCTGCTCAGCAGCGACTTCAGGCTCTACAGCCTCAACCTCATCGTGCTGTTCCTTGATAATTTCTTCCGGGGCTTGCCCGTCAGGCGTTTTCTGTTCTTTACTACTCATGAATTTCTCCGCGTTTTTTCGTATTCGTCTCGCTAACATCGCTTATTATGGGGATCAGTTTCCGGGATTCAAGGGAAGCAGACACATTGTCATCATACATTTGGTACAAGGACTCGAGAAAATGAACAATCATTTCAAGTGTATTGGGATTGTAGGACATCCGCGTCACCCTACCGCGTTGACGACACATGAAATGCTGTACCGCTGGCTCAGTACTAAAGGGTATGACGTCATCATCGAGCAGCAGATCGCTCGCGAACTGCAACTGAAAGATGTACAAACCGGTACGCTGGCGGAAATTGGCCAACAGGCCGATCTGGCGGTGGTGGTTGGCGGTGACGGCAACATGCTGGGCGCGGCCCGTACGCTCGCGCGTTACGACATCAAAGTGATCGGCATTAACCGCGGCAACCTCGGTTTTCTGACCGATCTCGACCCTGACAACGCGCATCAGCAGCTTGCCGATGTGCTTGAAGGCCACTACATCGCTGAAAAACGTTTTTTGCTGGAAGCACAGGTGTGCCAGCAGGACTGTCAGAAGCGCATCAGCACAGCCATCAACGAAGTGGTGCTCCACCCTGGCAAAGTCGCGCACATGATTGAATTCGAAGTGTATATCGATGAAACCTTTGCCTTCTCACAGCGCTCCGACGGGCTGATCATTTCAACGCCCACCGGCTCCACCGCCTACTCGCTTTCTGCGGGCGGCCCCATCCTGACACCGCAGCTTGACGCCATCACGCTGGTGCCGATGTTCCCGCACACGCTGTCAGCGCGTCCGCTGGTGATCAACAGCAGCAGCACCATTCGCCTGCGCTTTTCTCACCGTCGCAGCGACCTCGAAATCAGCTGCGACAGCCAGATCGCCCTGCCGATTCAGGAAGGCGAAGATGTGCTGATCCGCCGTTGCGACTATCACCTCAACCTGATCCACCCGAAAGATTACAGCTATTTCAACACATTAAGCACCAAACTGGGCTGGTCAAAAAAATTGTTCTGATTTCGAACAATGGGCTTTACTGTATAAAAAACCTGTTTATACTGTATGAAAACACAGTTATGGTTTTTCATACAGGAAAACAACAATGCTGGCACAACTGACCATCAGTAATTTCGCCATCGTGCGTGAGCTTGAAATCGATTTTCATAGCGGTATGACGGCAATCACCGGCGAGACCGGTGCAGGTAAATCCATTGCTATTGATGCCCTGGGGTTATGCCTGGGTGGGCGTGCCGACGCGGATATGGTCCGCGCTGGTGCCAGTCGTGCCGATCTCTGTGCTCGATTTTCCCTGAAAGACACCCCTGCCGCGCTGCGCTGGCTCGAAGAGAATCAGCTGGACGACGGACGTGAGTGTTTACTTCGCCGCGTCATCAGCGCCGACGGGCGTTCGCGCGGCTTCATTAATGGTACCGCCGTTCCCCTGTCACAGTTGCGCGAGCTGGGCCAGTTTCTGATTCAGATTCACGGCCAGCATGCCCATCAGTTACTCGTCAAACCGGAGCACCAGAAAGCGCTGCTTGATGGCTACGCCGGGGAAATCACCCTCACGCAGCACATGAGCGATCGCTATCACCAGTGGCACCAGAGCTGCCGCGATCTGGCACAGCATCAACAGCAGAGCCAGGAACGTCTCGCCCGTGCTGAACTGCTGCAATACCAGTTGAAAGAGCTCAACGAATTTAACCCGCAGCCTGGCGAGTTCGAGCAGANNGCGAACAGCGGCCAGTTGCTGACCACCAGCCAACATGCGCTGGCGATCCTGGCCGATGGCGAAGAAGTGAACCTGAACAGCCAGCTATACGCCGCAAAGCAGTTGGTGAACGAACTGGTCGGCATGGACGGAAAACTCTCTGGTCTGCTGGACATGCTGGAAGAGGCGTCCATTCAGCTCAGCGAAGCCAGTGACGAACTGCGCCATTACTGTGATCGACTGGATCTCGACCCGAACCGTCTGTTCGAGCTTGAACAGCGCATTTCACGCCAGATCTCACTGGCGCGTAAACACAATATCAGCCCGGAAGAGCTGCCCGCATTCCATCAGTCCCTGCTGGATGAACAGCAGCAGCTTGACGATCAGGCGGATTCACAAGAAACGCTGAGCCGCGCCGTCGCCCAGCACCACCAGCAGGCGCTGGAAGCCGCAAAACAGCTGCATACGCTGCGTCACAACAGCGCGCAGGAACTGGCGCAACTGATCACCGAAAGCATGCACTCACTGTCAATGCCACACGGTCTGTTCACCATTGACGTCGAATTTGATGACAAACATCTCACCGCAGAGGGCGCCGATCGCATCGAATTCCGCGTCACCACTAACCCGGGGCAGCCGTTACAGCCGATTGCAAAAGTAGCGTCCGGTGGTGAACTGTCGCGTATCGCGCTGGCGATTCAGGTGATTACCGCCCGTAAAATGGAAACCCCGGCGCTGATTTTCGATGAAGTGGACGTGGGGATCAGCGGCCCGACCGCCGCCGTGGTCGGCAAACTGCTGCGCCAGTTGGGGGAATCCACCCAGGTGATGTGTGTGACCCATCTGCCGCAGGTGGCAGGTTGCGGACATCATCACTTCTACGTCAGCAAAGAAACCGACGGCGAAATGACCGAAACGCACATGTTGCCGCTCGATAAACGTGCGCGTTTGCAGGAACTGGCGCGTCTGCTCGGCGGCAGCGAGGTCACACGCAACACCCTGGCAAATGCGAAAGAGTTGCTGGCAGCGTAAACTTTTTTTGCTTCTCAGAGTCTGAGTTCACAATAAAAACGCCGTCAGACCTGTCAGCAGAGGTTTTAAACTGATGAAAGGTCTATTATCATCGGCATATTACATATGAGCCGCGCGCCGCTCGGGCCCGAAAAGGAATCAAATCACTATGCGCTGTAAAATGCTGACTGCTGCCGCAGCGGTTCTTCTGATGATGACCGCAGGCTGTTCCACTCTGGAGCGAGTGGTTTACCGTCCTGACATCAACCAGGGTAACTATCTGGCACCTAACGACGTATCAAAAATTCGTGTCGGCATGACGCAACAGCAGGTTGCTTATGCGCTGGGCACACCGATGATGTCCGATCCGTTCGGCACCAACACCTGGTTCTACGTGTTCCGCCAGCAGCCGGGCCATGAAAATCCGACCCAGCAGACGCTGACCCTGACCTTCAGCAGCGCAGGCGTGTTAACGAACATTGATAACAAACCTGCCCTGACCAGTCAGTAAGTACGCAGAAATGCAAAAAGCGCTCAGTGAGCGCTTTTTTTGTGCCTGACAAACCTGTTCAGTCGATTTACTTACCGGCCGATTTTTCCGCTCGCTGGCGGCGCAACTCTTTCGGATCGGCAATCAGAGGACGGTAGATTTCCACCCTGTCACCGTCATGCACCACGTCATGCAGCTTTACCGGGCGGCTGAAGATGCCGGTCTTGTTTTTACTGAGATCGATGTCGGTGCGCAGTTCTAGCAGCCCACTGGCGATAATCGCTTGCTCTACGGTCGCGCCCTCGCTCAGCGTTACACGCTGAAGATACTGTTTTTCCGGCAACGCGTAGGCGACTTCAACCGTTATCTTATCCGGCACTGTAAACCTCTTTTGCACGGACGGTGAAGGCCTGCACCATATTAGCCGCCAGCTCTTTAAAGATGCGGCCAAACGCCAGCTCAATCAGCTTATTAGTGAACTCAAAATCGAGATGAAACTCGATTTTGCAGGCTTCCTGGCTTAACGGCGTGAACTTCCAGCCTCCCATCAACGACTTGAACGGGCCGTCGACAAGGTGCATTAAAATGCTTTGATTGTTGGTCAGCGTATTTCGTGTTGTAAATGTTTTGCTGATCCCGGCCTTCGAGACGTCCACCGCCGCAGTCATCTGCGTCGGGCCCGATTCCAGCACGCGACTTCCGGTGCAACCCGGTAAGAACGCAGGATAGGATTTCACATCATTCACAAGCTGATACATTTGTTCCGCGCTGTAAGGCACCAGCGCAGTCCGGCTAATCTGAGGCATAGCATTTTCCATGATCAAACACCGGCCAAATTGTAGCATTTATCCCTTGTTAAAAACACGTTCAGCCTTAACTCGTGCTAAGATAGCGCATCACACCTCGCAGGAAAGATCGGGGTAAATCTGTATCAGAATAGCGATGACTTCAGGATATTATGACCAAGAAGAAAACCCACAAACCTGGATCAGCCACCATTGCGCTGAATAAACGCGCCCGTCACGAATACTTTATCGAAGATGAATTCGAAGCAGGCCTCGCACTGCAAGGCTGGGAAGTGAAATCACTGCGCGCTGGCAAAGCCAACATCGGCGACAGCTATGTACTCCTCAGAGACGGTGAAGCTTACCTGTTTGGTGCCAACTTCACGCCGCTGGCGGTGGCGTCCAGCCATTATGTCTGCGACCCGACCCGTACCCGCAAGCTGCTGCTGAATCAGCGTGAACTGGATACGCTCTACGGCCGCGTTAACCGTGAGGGTTTTACCGTGGTGGCGCTGTCGCTGTACTGGAAAAATGCCTGGTGCAAAGTCAAAATCGGCGTCGCTAAAGGGAAAAAACAACATGATAAACGTTCAGATGTGAAAGAACGTGAATGGCAGGTTGATAAAGCCCGTATCATGAAAAATGCGGGTCGTTAAAAACGCTATTATTTATGGCTATCTCTTTTTGAGAGATAGCCAGCTCACCCTAAGTTAAATTTATACTCACCAATTCAAGTCTCCTGAATCGAGTAACTCGCCATTATGAAATATACGATATATTTGACAGCGGATTATGCTTTTAACATTTCATTGTTGTTCGCCTGCACCCGGTCTTTTTCTTTATAATTTTCCACCATTGCTTATTTATTTCGATCGATATCACAACAATAAACACGCGTAAAATACAGGGATATACCAGAATCGCGCAGGGTTGCTATTAATTCATCTCGTCACCCATCGCTAAATCACCACCTTACAAAACAATAAGTTACTTAAACATTATTATAAGCAATAAGAATAGTCCTTATTGACGAGGCGCGAATCCCCTTCTGGTTTCAGTGCCGCTTAACTCATCATACATCTAATTTAATTTCAGCTTCATTTGCGCTTTCAATATTTACTGGCTATATCATTTTTAACCACCAATATTAAAAGAAAAATTTATGCCTCTGAAACAGATATAACCTTTAATATTTGTCACATAAATCTTTCAGCAAAAAAGCAAAACCGCCTTGTCCAGGGTGGCCGCTCTCTTATTGCTATTTGCTTCCCGAAGTGAGAATCGCGCGCGTTGTTTTATGTGCATATTTGCCCATTAAAACACAGCAATAACAGAACCACCGCGTTCATCAGATTGGAGTGATAACGATGCGTCCAGTATCCATTATCTCTAAAGTAACCGGCGTCTCTCAGCAAGTTGAATCCTCTGTCATTACCCTCAATTCGTCTTCGATCGTTAAACTTCAGCTTGAACGTACGGATATCGCCAGTATTGTCCGTTCAAATCAGGACATGATTATCACCCTGCATTCTGGCGAGACGATTACCATCAGGAATTTCTTCACGTCGTCAGAGCTGGGAGGCAGCCAGCTCGTGCTGGAAGACAGCCAGGGCGCACTATGGTGGGTACAGGACCCCGATGCCGCACTCCATTTTGAACACATTGACGATCTCAATANNACCACCCCCCCCCCCCCCCCCGCCGCACCGACTAACATGAGCGTCTCCAGTGATGGGATGACGGTGACCGGCAACGCGGAACCCGGCAGTAAAGTAATAATTAAAAACACTGACGGAACAGTGGTAGGCAGCGGCACGGCAGACAACGACGGCACGTTTACCATCGAACTGAGTAGACCGCATGTTGATGGTGAACAACTGACCGCCACGGCGACTGACGATGCGGGCAACGACGGCCCATCCGCCAACGTCAACGCGCCGGTCATTCCATTCCCGCAAACATCGGGAATTGACGGTGCGCTGGATGATGCCCCTTCGCAAGTGGGGCAGTTAACGCAAAATCAATTTACCAACGACACAAGCCCGACCCTGTATGGCACCGCCACCGCCTTCTCCACCGTTCACATTTACGATAATGGCACGGAGATTGGCACCGCCAGAGCAGGCGCGGACGGCAACTGGAACTTTACGCCCTCAACGCCGCTGAGCGACGGCAGCCACGCTTTCACGGTCGTAGCGACAAACGTGAAAGGGGAAAGTCAGCCGTCCGGCAGCTTTACGCTGAACGTGGATACCATCGAGCCGGATGCCCCCACCATCACCGCGCTGACGGACGACATGGGCTCCGACACCGGTGCGATTGCCGCCAACGACATCACCGACGATACCACCCCAACCCTTTCCGGCACCGGAGAAGCTGGCAATACCGTCACGATCTATGACAACGGTCAGCCAATCGCCCGCGTCACCGTCGACAGCCAGGGGAACTGGAGCTTCACACCGGGTACGCCGGTGGCCGAGGGAACTCACCAGTTTGGCGTCTCACAGACGGATAAGGCGGGCAACACCAGCCCGATCACCAACGGCGACACTTTCTACGTCTTCACCACGGCGCCCACCGCGCCGGTCCTCGCCAGCGTGCAGGACAATGTGGGCAACGTTACCGGTGCGTTGACGGATAATCAGACTACCGACGACACCANGTGGGGGAGGAAAGCCATGACATCACGATCACGGCCAGCAACCCGCTCGGCGAAAGCGATCCGACAGACGGTTTTACGCTGATTGTCGACACCTTCGCCCCCGGCACGCCGTCCGGATTTACCGTCACCGATAACGTTTCGGACGGGCTTGGTCCGCTGCAAAACGGGCAGACAACCAATGACGCCACACCAACACTGGCGGGTACCGCAGAAGCCAACGCGGTGATCAAGGTTTACGACAATAACATGCTGCTGGGGCAGACCACAGCGGACGCACAGGGCAACTGGAGCTTTACGCCGACCTCCAGTTTGGGACAGGGGTCGCATTCACTGACGGTTACCGCGACGGATGCCAGCGGTAACACCAGTCCGCCGTCGGGCGCTTTCGTGGTCGTGATCGATACCACCCCACCACAGATGCCCGCTATCATCACCGTCACCGATGATATGCCAGGGGTACTCGGCACCGTCGCTCATAACGGTCTGACCAACGACAACACCCCGATGATCGGGGGATCCGGCGAGCCGGGCTCCGTGGTGAAACTGTATGACGGCGAGACGCTGCTCACCAGCCTCACCGTCGGTACCTCAGGTGCGTGGAGCTATCAGGTCACCTCACCGCTGGGCGATGGCGAGCATCAGTTCACCGTCACCGCCAGCGACAGCAATGGCAACACCACCGCGCCGTCGGCCGTGTTCACGGTGAACATCGATACCAGCGCACCGGCAACGCCCGCCATTGAAACGGTGAAAGACGATGCAGGCACCACGCTGAATAACGCACAACTCACGGATGAAACCCAGCCACAGCTGAACGGCACCGGCGTCACGGGCTCCATCATCACCGTCTACGATAACGACCAGCCCATCGGCACCGCCGTAGTGGACGGTAACGGAGCATGGACTTTTACACCCTCGACACCACTGGGTGACGGCTCGCATACGCTGACCGCCACCGCGACAGATCCGTCAGGCAACGAAAGCGGCGATGCGTCCTTCACTTTAATCGTCGACGGCACCGCACCGGACGCGCCGCTCATCGACTCAGCCACCATTGTGGTCGGCGGTAATGGCGTGTCGTTGGACAGCGGCGGCGCAACCAACGATACAAAACCGACGCTCTCGGGCGAGGGTGAAATTGATTCCGTTATCACGATCTATAACAACGGCAGCGAGATTGGCAGCACCACCGTCGGCAGCGATGGACACTGGAGCTTCCAGCCGCCTGACGACTTGCCGGAAGGTACTAACATCCTGACGGCGACCGCGACCGATCCGGCAGGCAACACGGGGGATATTTCCGGCAGTTACACCGTGGTAGTCGATCTGACCGCGCCGGACAAACCGGCTATCCCGATGGTGAATGACAATGCGGCGCCCGGCGTCGGTCCGGTGGGCAACAACGGTTTCACGAACGACACCACGCCGACCTTCAGCGGCACCGGCGATGCCGGAAACCTGATTACGATTTTTAACGGTAACACCGCGATCGGCTCAACACAGGTCGACAGCAACGGCAACTGGAGCTTTACTCCTTCTCCGGCGTTGCCTGAAGCCAGCTATACGCTGACGGTGAAAGAGACCGATCCGGCAGGCAACACCAGCGTGTCGTCAGATCCTATCGTCTTTACCATCGACACGACGGTGCCTGTCGCCCCCGCCATCACTGACGTTAACGACAACGTGGGAGCGGACATGGGTCTGCTTGCCAGCGGCGATACCACCGACGACGCCACGCCAACCATTAGCGGCACCGGCGAAAACGGCAGCATTGTGACGCTGTACAACGGCACTACGGCGATTGGCGAAGCGACGGTCACCAATGGTACCTGGACAATCACCCCTACCACCCCACTGCCGGATGGCACCTGGACGTTGACCGCCGTGGCCCACGACACGGCCGGGAATACCAGCACCGTCTCAGGCGGCTTTACGTTGACCATTAATACCGTACCGCTTACCGCCCCGACGCTTATCGAGGTAGTGGATGACGAAGCGCCAGTGACTGGCCCGTTAGCGAACGGCGCGTCAACCAACGACAACACACTCACCTTTAACGGCACCGGCACGCCGGGCAGCACGGTATTGATTTATGACACAGACACCACCACGCCTGTCGACAGCGTCACCGTCAACCTGGACGGCAGCTGGACCTGGACCAGTCCGGTACTGGATGACAGAACGCATACTTTCAGCTTTGGCGCGCAGGACAGCGCCGGGAATACGCTGCCGCCGTCAAACCCGATCACGCTGATCATAGACACCACCCCACCGCCCTCACCGACGGTGGATACGATCGATCCCAACGGTACGCGGGTGAGCGGAACCGCCGACGCAGGCAGCACCGTGATCATCACTGACAGCGCCGGAACCGTGCTCGGCACCGGGGTAGCGGATGGTAGCGGCAATTACAACGTGACGATTTCACCGGCGCAGGTAAGCGGTGAATCATTGAACGCGATCGCCCAGGATCCGGCAGGAAATCAGAGCCCGCCGACCGGTTTCACCGCAGCCAACGATCCCGGAGCCGTTCTGCCACCGACGCTGGTGATCGCTGACGATGTCGACCCGGTTTCCGGGGCGCTCACCAGCGGTGACAGCACCAACGACACGCTGCCCACGCTCAGCGGTATGGCGGCGGCAAACGCCGTTGTCACCATTTTGCTGGATGGCAGCGTGTTAACGACGGTCACCGCTGACGGCAACGGCAACTGGGAATACCCGCTTACCACCCCGCTGGGCGAAGGCGAACACCGCTTCTCCGTCAGCCAGACCGGCAGTGGTTCGACCCCGGACTTTACTATTACTGTCGATACCACAGCCCCGGCCACGCCAGCGCTGGGCGCGGTGATTGACGATCGGTTGCCGGTCACTGGGGCAATCACCAGCGGCGGCACCACCAACNGGCTCGGTCGTGGTCGGCCCTGGCGGCAACTGGACCTTCACGCCGACCACCGATCTTGACGACGGGCCGCACAGCATCACGCTGGTGACGACCGATAAAGCGGGCAACACCAGCGCGCCGTCGACCGGCTTTGACTTTCGCGTGGATACGGACGCGCCTGTTGCGCCTGCGCTGCCCATCGTCACGGACGATACCGGCACCACCCCGGTAACGCTCGCGACCGGCGACCCGACGCGCGATAACACCCCGACGCTCAGTGGCACCACCGATGCTAACGCCACGGTGCAGATTTACGACAATGGCACACTGGTCGGTTCGACCACCGCCTCAAAGTGACCGATCCGGCGGGCAATACCAGCGCCACCTCGCCGACCTTTACGCTGGTAGTGGATACCACTGCGCCCGTGGCGCCGACCATTACCACGGTGGTGGACGACCAGCCTGGCAACACCGGTCCGCTGACAAACGGCCAGTTGACCAACGACACGCAGCCGACGCTGAGCGGCCGTGGTGAAGCGGGCGCCACGCTGACCCTTCTCGATGGCAGCACGGTGCTGGGTTCCGTCACCGTACAGCCGGACGGCAACTGGACATTTACCCCGGGCACACCGCTGGCGGGCGGCAGTCACAACTTTACCGTCACCGCAACCGATGCAGCAGGTAATACCAGTGCGCCGTCCAGCGCATTCACTATTGTGGTCGATGTGACGCCGCCAACGGTACCGGCGATTACGGGCGTGACGGACAACACCCTGCCGAACACTGGCGCGGTGGTCGATGGCGGTTCGACGAACGATACCCGCCCGGTGCTTAACGGCACGGGAGATATTGGATCGATCATCACCGTTTACAGCGATGGCGTGGCACTCGGATCCACTACTGTTAGCAGCAACGGACAGTGGACGTTCCGTCCGCCGACCGCGCTGACCAACGGCCCGCATGATTTCACCCTCACCGCCACCGATAGCGCAGGCAACACCAGCGGAACGTCGGCAGACTGGACGGTTCGGGTCGATACCGTCGCGCCGACGGCGCCGGTCATCACCAGCATTGTCGATGACACCGGCAACGTCACCGGTCCGATTACCGGCATGCAGCCGAGTAACGACACTACGCCAACGCTGAACGGCACCGCAGAAGCCAACGCCACCGTCACGATTTTCGATGGCGGCGTACGGACAGGACAGACGCAGGCCGATAGCAACGGCAACTGGACCTTTACGCCAACCACTC
>NZ_JNGH01000028.1 GCF_001188485.1 Trabulsiella odontotermitis | reverse complement strand
TCAGGTGGCCTATTTTCCCGGCACTGTCAGCAGCGGGATAAAGACAGAAAACCAGCCACCAGAGAAAAGACAAAAGCACAATACTTACGGAAACCACACACTCCGGCACCATACGAAATACCACGAAACAATTACACACGCATTTTGTGCAATCAGATGTAATTTAAAAAAATGTCAATGAGGTCATTCGTCATCCCCCAAAGCAGTAATCACACATGTAAATTATTCATCTTTAATAATAATTATTTTATTATATTGTTTTCCCNNATCAAAATACAGTTCCGGTGACCACCGGGCATTCCTTAGCCCACAGCAAATGTCACCTGGCAACTATTCATAGTTTAATTTGTTTCATCAATTCATAAGTGATTTAATAAATGGAAAGAACTATTTTATTTATACGAGTTTTATGGTTATTATTTTATNNGAACGTTTAGGTTTGTATTCGCCAGAACACCCCCTGAACCTTCAAAACCGCCGTTACCATGAATGCTAACCTGACTTCTCTTTTCTGTTTTCTGGAAAGGGTTCAGTGTCTTTTCCTGCACTGAAATTATCCCCAATACACTACTCATTCGCCTTCAGCCTCTGACTTCCCGGCCACCATGCTGCCGTGGAAGCAATCGCAGCACTCCGCATATTCACGATACTTCCCTGCGACGTGTCAGAGAGCGTGAACGACTCAACTGGCATGGATATGCCTGTTCGCCGTCTGCGCTGTCCATTCTGCGGCATCATGACTGAAAAACTCTACTGGCAGCCTGAGCGTCAGTAATACACCACCACTCTGTCGGCGTGGATTGACTCACTCGTCCGGATTGCCGGCGACTGCTGCGGGAGGTTCGTGAGCCGCAACTACACAGTCTGAGTCGCCTGATGATGGATGAGTTTGCCCTGGTTAAAGGTACCGTTAGGCCGCAGTTGTGGCGGATGCCGATACGCAGCAGTTACTGTGAGGGGGGGAAGGACGTAGCAGAGCCGCCTTCCGACTCTTTTTTAGCTGGCTGGGGCCAGAGGGATGTACAGCCATCAAGTCCGTGGTCATGGATATGAACACTGCATTCGATCTGGAAGTCAGGGAGTACTACCCTCAGGCGCTGATGGTCTATGACCTGTTTCATGTGGTTGAAAGTTTGGACGTCAGGTCATTGACCGCGTCAGGGGTGATCAGTCAAATCAGCAACGCGATAATCCGAAGTTCTGGCAGGTGATCAAACGCAGTCGCTGGCTGTTGCTGCACATTCCGGAAAATCTGCCGGAAAGGTATGAGGTCAGGCTGTCAGAGTTACTGGAAGCTAATCAGCCGCTAAATACGGTCTATGTGATGAAAACTGCGCTGAAGCAGTTTGCTGAAAAAGTCAGGGAATATGTGAGCAGGATAATAGCCAGCGCGAGAAATTGGCTGAATACCAGCATACTGGAAGGGATGAACAATAAGATTATCAAAATACAGTTCCGGTGACCACCGGGCATTCCTTAGCCCACAGCAAATGTCACCTGGCAACTATTAGTTCCACGCACTTTTTGAGATTTCCGGGGTTTCAGCCATCAGCCGGTACTCTTCCGGTATCAGGTTATTCAGGGATTCGTAGGGACACTCGTCGTTATATTCAGCCAGCCAGCGCTCTGTAATTTCCCGTGCTTCATTCAGTGTTCTGAACAGATAAAAATCCAGTATTTCTGTTCTGTGTGTCCGGTTAAACCGTCCTATAAAGGCATTCTGTGTTGGTTTGCCGGGCCTGATAAATTCCAGTATCACACTATACTCTTCTGCCCATTGTACCAGCGTCAGCGAGACCAGCTCCGGACAGTGCTCCATCCACATCCTCAGCGGATATCTGCGGTTTGCCACGCTCCTGTCCAACACACTCACGCCCCACTACGCCGGAATATTCAGGTCAATTTGTATTGCGAGGGCTTCTCGGTTAAAGTCACCCACCACGTTGAAGATACGGAAACGCCTGTCGCAGACCAGCACATCATGCATAAAGTCTAACGACCTGCTCTGGTTAAGTTCCTCAGGCGTCACCAGTGGTACCGGGTTACGTACAGGCAAACGCTGCTTTCCCTTGTGGCGAAAATTCAGTTTTAGCAGGCAGTAAATCCGGTGAATACGCTTATGGTTCCAGCTGTTGCCCTGCCTGCACAGCACCTGAAAAAGCTTTTAAATCCGTATCGCAGATAGCGTTCAGCCACCACGGTCTGTAATATAATGACAGGTTCATCGCATCGCGTATCCGGCTGATAACAAAATACTGTCCGGCTCAGCGACAATGACCTGCATGTCTAACGTAAGCTCATGGCAAACTGCGCGGTCAGATAGCTGACCAGCTCACGTTTTGTCGCTGGTTTTAAAGCTTTTTTCAATAACGTCTTTCAGTGCCCGGCACTCGAGACTCAGGTCCGCAAACATCTGTTTCAGTTGGCAGTTTACATCCTCAAGGTCTTTCATCTTTTTGATATCGGAGGCTTCCATACCGCCGAACTTCGCTTTCCGGTTGTAGTAGGAGACCTCAGAGAACCCGGCCTCGCAGCAGACATCCTTGACGGTGTGTTCGGCTTCAATGGGCTTCAGTACGGCGATGATCTGGTGTTCGGTAAATCGGGCTTTGCGCATGGCGATCTCCTCCAGGAACATAATCAGTAAGCCGGAAGATTTCTAAAAGTAAATGGGCCAGTTTACCTGGATGCTTACACATTTGACTATTCCCAAATAAATAATCCGTTTAAATAGATAAAGCAACCATGCTCAGTACCCAGATGGAAGGCGAGAA
The DNA here is from genome assembly GCF_001188485.1 of Trabulsiella odontotermitis. GTDB lineage: Bacteria > Pseudomonadota > Gammaproteobacteria > Enterobacterales > Enterobacteriaceae > Trabulsiella > Trabulsiella odontotermitis_A. The sequence continues at coordinate 15,752 of NZ_JNGH01000028.1, read as the reverse complement.
ATGATGCAGTGATATGCAGATCATTTTGATCAACTGATCAACAAGTAATAGTTAGTAGTTTCTACATTCTTCTGCTTGACCTTACCGTTAGAGGAAGGTTTAAGTTATCTAACCACCAGTAAACAATAGGAAATACAAAATGCATCGTAGGAACTTTATTAAACTTACCGCCGCCATCGGCGTCGCCAGCGTATTACCTGCATGGAGCCGGTTGGCGTTTGCCGCCGATCGCCCCGCGCTCCCTATCCCCGGGCTGTTAACCGCCGACGCCACCAATCGCATTGCGATCAACGTGCAGGCCGGTAAAACGCAGTTTGGCCCGCATTTAGCCACTACCTGGGGCTATAACGGCAATCTGCTGGGGCCTGCCCTGCAACTGCGCCAGGGAAAAGCGGTGACGGTGGATATCCACAATCAGCTCAGCGAAGAGACCACGCTGCACTGGCATGGGGTGGAAGTCCCGGGCGAGGTGGACGGCGGCCCGCAGGGGATTATCAAACCCGGCGAAACGCGCACGGTCTCTTTTACGCCGACACAGCGCGCGGCGACCTGCTGGCTCCATCCGCATCAGCACGGCAAAACCGGGCGTCAGGTGGCGATGGGGCTCGCCGGACTGGTGCTGATTGAAGACAATGAGTTGCGCAAGTTGTCAAAAAAAAAAAATGTCAATGAGGTCATTCGTCATTCCCCAAAGCAGTAATCACACATGTAAATTATTTATCTTTAATAAAAATTATTTTATCATATTGTTTTCCCTGAACATCCCCCAGATACTCCCTCCGACAAAACATAGGAATATATAAAACAAACGTAATATTATCACCTCGCAGGTCATCAATAAGATTTTTCCCTACAGCACAATTAATCAAAATACAGTTCTGGTGACCACCGGGCATTCCTTAGCCCACAGTAAATGTCACCTGGCAACTATTGATAGTTGAATTTGTTTCATCAATTCATAAGTGATTTAATAAATGGAAAGAATCATTTTATTTATACGAGTTTTATGGTTATTATTTTACAATAATAACATGTCAGGTAAGCAATAAACCCTGTTAATCCGGTGCCCCACACGGTGTGGGGCTTTTTTTTGGGGTTCATCGCAGTAAGCGTGAACCAATAGAAAACGGCAGTCAGAACGTTTAGGTTTGTATTCGCCAGCCCCCCAGAACCTTCAAAACCACCGTTACCATGAATGCTAACCTGACTTCTCTTTTCTGGAAAGGGTTTGAATTGCCACGGATAATCTAGACACTTCCGAGTCGTTGATAATATTGATTTTCATATTCCGTCGGTGGCATCTGATCGCTCGAACCATGCCAATGTTTACTGTTATAAAAACATTTTGATGTAATCAAAAATATCGCTGCGTGCTTCTTCCCGTGTTCCGTAGATCTTTTTCTTTATTCGTTCACGCTTCAGTAGCTGGAAAAAGCTTTCTGCAACTGCGTTGTCGTGACAGTTACCATGACGGCTCATACTGCCCTCCAGACTGTGTGATTTCAGGAACGACTGCTACTCATGGCTTGTGTACTGACTACCTTGGTCAGAATGAACCAGCACCTGTTTTTGGGGATTACGGCGTCACACGGCCATCAAAAGCGCATTCAGAACAATATCTTTTGTCATCCGGGGTTGCATTGACCAGCCGATAACTTTGCGCGAGAACAGGTCAACAACTACGGCCAGATATAGCCAGCCTTCGTGGGTTCGGATGTAAGTTATGTCCGTTACCCAACATTCATCCGGTGCTTCCGGGTTGAACTGTCGCTGGAGCCTGTTGGGTGTCACGATACTGGCTTCACCTTTATGCGCTCGTGGGCTTCGATACCCGACCTGAGCCTTTATCCCGCCGCCAGACCCGATTAATCCCACATTGTTGCCCGTTATCTCGCAGGTCGAGATGGATCTTGCGATATCCATAAACGCAACCGGACTCCAGCCAGAACTGTTTGATTTGTCCTGTCAGTCTGAGATCCGCCTGATGCCGTGGTGAATGCGGCTGCTGAAGCCTGGTGTAAAACCCACTCGGATGAACATTCAGCACCCGGCAGAGCAGACGAACAGGCCAACAACAGGAGTTGTCACGGATAAAGGCGTACCTCAGTCGGACAGCTTTGCGTAGTACGCCGCGGCTTTTTTTAATATGTCCCGTTTGTCAGTAACCCGCTTCAGCTCTTTCTGGGGTCGACGGATCTCGGCCTGAGCATCTGACTGCTCTTTGTTGGTGGAAGAGTCCGGCCCGTATTTCTTTATCCAGATATAAAGACTGTGGGTAGTGATATCGAGACGTGTTGCGACACTGGAAACAGAATGGACACGATCAACACCCTGTTTGACTGCTTCAATTTTAAACTCTTCAGGATAACGCTTACTGTTAATGTGCACCTCTCTTTAAGCCATTTTAAATGACTCTGAGGTGTCTGTTAAACCCATGGCAATTCAAGCGTCAACTGTAATTCCAGCACAATAAGTAAATACATGTATCTTAATGTATTTACTTATTGTGTATTCCTAGTTATCGCCACATGTCATTAAATGTTGATGGCTGCAGGCATGAGGGAAATAAAAAAAGGCCACCTAGTGGTGGCCGAGGGATTAACTAAAATGAATGTCGTTTCTCAGGAAAGAAACAGGGTACAACTGTGACATTTAGAAAATCAAGGTTGCAGATACAACAGAGTGTGGTGCCGGGTGCCTCCCGGTGAACAGAACACTGGTAATCTCTGTCCGCGTCGTTCCTCTGTCAGACTACCTAAACCAGTACGCTCCTCCGCACAGGGGAATTCACCACGATACTAATTTAAATATGCACAAACATACCGTCAACCTCAAAAAACACACAATAATTTAAAGTTTGCATAAAATATTTTAACAAAGTATCTGAATGTTTTATTTTTTTATATCTTCCTACTTTCTGCTGTTTACCGTTAACCTGGAATGAACATAAAGTTACTGGAGATCACCGCCTTTCTCCATCGCTATTCAGAGATGATCCAGAAGTTTCTAACACGAAAACGTGAAGTTGATTTAGTACCATTTGTGTGGTTGTAAAAATTTTGATTTATAACTGTTTTTCTTATGGTGTTATTTTTTGTAAGCGATCAGTGAATGCCATATTGACGGCTATTTACTGATGAGATCTACATTCCAGGGCAGGAGTCTGACCACTTTGTTGCTGTGCCATTCCGGCAATACGCTCAGGATATGACGAAGGTAGGCTTCCGGATCAATGCCATTAAGCCTGCATGTTCCAATAAGACCATACAATAGGGCTCCGCGCTCACCTCCGTGGTCGCAGCCGAAGAAGATAAAATTCTTTTTCCCAAGACAGACGGCACGAATGGATCGTTCGGCTGTGTTGTTATCAGGCTCTGCCAGACCATCATCACAGTAGTAACATAGGGCATCACACTGGTTAAGGGCATAAGCGAACGCTTCGCCAAGACGGGACTTTTTCGACAGTATCGCACTTTTTTCTACCAGCCATTCATGCAACGATACCAGTAGTGATTTGCTTTGCAATTACCTAGCTGCCAGCCGCTCAGTTGCCGGGAGGCCTTGTATTGCTTCTTCGATTGCATACAGTTCGCCAATACGTTTCAGGGATTCCTCTGCTGTGGTTGTTTAAGTGCTTATATAGACGTCGTGGATTTTTCGGTGCGCGTAGGCGCAGCATGTAGCTTCTGTTAACGGCCCTCTGTCACACGCTGCGCTGAACAACCTGTCGTACCCCGCTAAGGCATCGGCCTGCAGTACTCCATGATAATGGCGAAGATGTTGCTGAGGATGATTCCCCTGCCTGTCCGGCGAGAAGGCGAACCATGCCGCTGACGGGTCTGACGATCCCACGCTCCAGTCATCGCTTACATACGTCCAGATGCACCCGGTTTTCGTCTTCTTTCTGCCCGGCACAAGTACCGGCACTGGTGTATCATCCGTATGCAGTTTGTGGCTGTCCATCACGTAGTGGTAAAGGGCCTCAACCAGCGGTACCATTAACTAGCAACAGGCATCCACCCAGTTAGAGAGCAGTCAGATCCACGCCCTGACGCGCAAGGATTTCTGTCTGCCGGTATAACGGCATGTACTCACAGTATTTGGCCGTTAACATGCGGACCAGCAGACCCGGCCCGACGACACCTAGGTCGATGTGGCGTGATGGCGCAGAAGCTTCAACGGCGCAGTCACATCGGGTACTAGTCTTTTTCACCCTGACCATGCGGAGCACTTTCAGGGCGCTGGAGACCGGTTCCAGCTGTTCCTCGCTGACTTCACTGAGGTATTGTATATCACTGCCGCAGTCTGGGTAACAACTTTCCGCAGGCTCCAGACGATGGATCTCGCGCGGAAGATGTTCAAGGGGAGACGGGGCTGGCGAAGCTGGCGCGGAACCTGTGGATCGTTATCCCGACTGTTGTAACATTACTGATGGATCTCACAGAGCGGCAGTAGTTTTTTTACTTTATTTCATAAATTTATTGTAAACAAAGAAATCATTATCACGGACAAATCCGTTTTTTTCATACAGCGCTTGCGCCTGCATATTATCCGTTGCCGTGCTGAGCATAATAAATACCGAATCCGTTTCTTTCGCGAGTTGTTCAGCACGGTTGATCAGTGCCTGCGCAATGCCATGTTTACGTGCAGTTTCGTCGACAAACAGATCATACAGCAACCAGATGCGTTTCATTTCTAATGAGCAATACAGGGGATAAAGCTGTGTGAAGCCAACAGGCTGATTATCTATGTCTGCATAGAATATCGTGGATTCATTTAACTGCAAACGTTGTAGAATAAATGCTCTGGCTTGTGCTTCGTTTACCTCTACCTGATAAAAACGACGATAACCAAGGTAGAGCGGAATAATTTTATCGACATCTTTTGCCTGAGCCTGAAAAATAGTCATGTGGTACCTCGTCATTAATTGTAATACAAATGATGTCTCAGCCAAAGCCATACGCAGATTCGCAATCTGTAAAGGATAACTGACCACAGAAGCGGTTTTTCGTCGACTAAGGGTTAGTAATCACGCCTTTTATATCAACAAAATGTTACCAACTTACCCTTTGTATATCAAGAGGCTGGGAAAAAACATAATATACGGAGGTAATACAGAAGTACTAAAACATCAATTATCCGGACTTCAGCAACTAGTCTAAAAACTAGTATTAAGACTATCACTAACTTAAGTGATACCAACTGGCTGGAGATTCACGGTGCTAATCTAAGTCGACAGCTGCTGGAAGGCTGTGTGACATACGACTTTCATCCTGCCAGAGTCGCAGCCATTTGAAGATGACGTTATCATTGATACCGTTTTCGCGGGCAATCTGAGCAACACAGGCTTCGTGGCAGGAAACAAGTTCGACGATACGTAGCTTGAAGCCATTGGGATAATTATTACAGGGTTCTTTTCACCAAGATTGGGATTCCATACCTAGATGTCCGTCTGTACAGATAAACGTCTAAATTATCAGCACTGGCTCAATGGCTACATACGGCACCGGATTTACGCTTACTTGGAATAGACAGTATGCGATTCCGTTCGCGAGTTAGCTGCATTTTCCATGAACAGTGCACTATTTAAATTAGACGGAGCTCTAAGTTAGCAATCCCGGGACTAGAATCACAGGCGGCAGTGGCTTGACGCTTATGTATTGATGGCACACCGAGGTTGAATCTCTTGATGAAAGATGGCAGTGAGCATGGTCGTAATATGAGCTGTCGAACTGGCAAAGGTAGTGGGAATAAAAACAAAGCAGGCTCAAGTGTAGTGTCACTCTGTTCCTGTGTACATCAATATTTGGTTTGCTTTCAGTTTGCGAATTCAGACCGAGATATCTCCTGTATTGAAGTACCGGGCCAATTTAAGGTGATTTTTGTCCTGTGCCATCTCATAGCAGCCTGCATGGATGATTGTTAATTCCAAGTCGCCAGGGATAAGACGTTGAGAATCCCCCAAAGAATCCGAACTATTCTTGCGACTTTAGTCATTTCCGGCTGCATCATGGTGATAAATCGAATCCCGACATAACATACACGATAGTACTGAAGCCAGCACACAGGCAATCAATAACCCGGGCAGCAGCACATACTGCCCGGTCATCTCGCATATTATTAAGGTAGACATAATTGGCGCATGCGTCGTTGATGCGAGAAATGCCGCCATTCCTGTCAAACCAATCATAATAGCCATTCCCTGTGCGCTAACCAACCACAACCCGCTAAAGCTGGTAAACAAAATACCCATTGCTAGGCCAACAAACAGCGTTGGGGTAAATACGCCACCAGGTGCACCAGAACCACTGCTGACCAATACGGCCAATAGTTTACAGGCGAAGACAAGGATGATGACGCTAAATGGTGGTGGCGACAGTAAGTAGCTTTGCACCACACTATAACCGTTACCCCATACAGCTGGGGTAATTAGCGATAATACCCCAACAATCAGACCACCCAGTGCCAATTGCCACGGTGGAGACAATTTCAACTTAACAAAACAGTGGTGGCTATAACTCATCAACCAAATAAACAGCGGTCCGCACAGCCCGGCCAGCAGGCCAGTGGTAAGCATTAAACAATAGTGCATCACAGTTAAATTTGGCTGAAAAACCACATGGTACAATGGTGCTGTATTGCCATTAAGCAAATTTGTCAAAAACTGAGCACTCACCGCCGAGATAATTACAGGTCCGAGTGAGGCCAGCATCAGAGTTCCGAAGAGAATTTCAGCGACAAACAAACTACCTGCGAGCGGCGCATGATAGGCACTGGCCATCCCGGCTGCGACACCACAGGCGACCCATAGTTTCCATTCGGTCTGTGGTGTAAAACGACGAGTAAACAGCGAAGTGGCCAGAACGGCCAGCAAGATCATTGCCCCTTCACGACCAATGGCGCTACCAGTGACAACTACCAGTAGCGATGCCAGAGATTTTACGAGACTTGCTGGAGTATCAAAACAGCCATGTCTGGTATCCAGCGCCTCCATATAATCAGTTGCAGCATGCGGAGACACAACGCCGTAGCGCTGCCACAGCCACAATAATGTCCCCGCCGCTAGTCCACCCAGAGCTGGAGTAAGTAGACGGCGCCACCACGGTAGTAGCTGTGCCGCATTTACCAGACTATCACTATTGGTACCGAGAAATAACATTTCCAGTGCCACCATGGCGTGTCGGAACAGCGCGACCGCCAGTGCAGCTAGAATGCCAGTCAGGACAGCAAACAGCAGACGGCGAAACATTACCTGCACATCATGGTATGTATAAAGACGATACATTAATGGATTCAAAAATTAATGTTTATTGTAAAATTGAATAACTCAATAGCGTTTTCCTCCTGTATCAGGGAAAAACTAATTTGACCTGATATTGTACTTTATTATCGCTCTCAGTTTAAATCAGCAAGCATCTATACAGAGAGATTGCCTGACTGTTCTTCCTCCAATGCCAACTGAATTTTCACAATAAGTGAGTGTGTAAAGCGAATATTTTTTGTGGATATATTTTGAGTGTAAGGCTTTGTTGACATAGCCAAATCCGAATTTCTTATAGCAAGATTAGTTTAACTACATAAGCACACTATAAATTAATCTGTCTCAATTTGATGTGAGAGTTTTTTTCGACAACATCATTGAACCCAGAGATTCTGTTTGGTGATTTATATACCATTTTGTCTGTCCGATATATCAATTTTTTCTTCCTTTGTATCTATTCACAACTCAGAGGAGAAAAGATACAGATGGCAAACAGAACATTAACAACAGATTAATGAATTTTACAGGAAAAAACTTAATACAAGAGAATCCTCGGCAAACAGAATCCTAGTAATTTTTGGCTGCTTCTTACCACTCCAAAAAAAGCTCCTACCCCCTCCATACAGGGGTGTCATCACGGAGCTAATCTAAACGAATACAATAATATTGTCAACCATAAATTTAAAACTTAATTAAAATATTTTAAACCAGTTGTCTGCATGCATTACTTTTTTATATGTATTTTCGTCGCATAGTTACTCTATTAGTAATTTTACCTACCGCCCCTTTGATTTCGTAACAATAATATACAAGCCACCTGACATTATTCTTAGTTGCATAAATTAAACCACCAGAGCAGAGGAGATATACTCACATCTACACACAAACCATTCCCCTGAAGCCAGGTTAATGCTGTCCAGTATTATACTTCCCGGTAACTATCTTCCTCGCTCGGTGTCAGTGTAATCATTTGTCTACCCGATTGCAGTTTGTGAATAAAATAACACAATTCATAGGTACTCAGAACATCAGTGACATCCTGTACATTTCCATTTCCTGCAATCATAAAATCCACCGGTCCCTGTAATTTACCGTTGTCTGCAAAATGGTGTACCAGCGCTGATTTTCGTACCAGCAGCGCTGGTTTTCCGTCATATTCAGCCAGCAACTCTTCCTGCAACCACTCATCATCACTCACCGCTGCATTAATCCAACCCTGCATTTTTATATATTCAATGGCGCGCGTCAGCCTAAGCAGGTCAGTCTGTAAAGAAGGTTCATCACAACAAGACTGCCACAGATATTCCAGCCGAAATAAAAGCCCTGCAGAAGGGCCTTTCAGACGCCCCAGCCGAAGCAGAAGCTCTATATCTGGCGCCACAGAACGGGAAAAACGATGTTGCCTCTGAGCCGTGGCAAGCCAGCGTAATAAAAAAACATGAATGGACAGGGGCGAACATACCAAACCCTCCTGCTGCGCAAGGCGAAGTCCCACCAAAACACACCAAGCAAAATGCGCCCGGTCTGTGATTAATTGCTCAGGTGACAAAAGTGTATGTGTTTTTTTCATGGAGTCATAGGTATACACAGAAATTGGTTATTGTTGATCTTGAATGATATTACCATCCTCATCACTTCTTGCACCATCAGACTATTCCATACCCCGCTCATCCCGGTCCTGCTGCCCGCCAACAAAAAAACGAAGACCAAAAGCCTATGCCTTACGTTCAGACAACCACAACGCGGGTTCTTCGCTGGTATAGGTGGTGTGGTTCGTCTTCAGCCCCGATAGAAAAGACATCCACCGACAACCCCAACTTGCAGGGTTCTGTGGTATGTTACAGGCGGATGTGTATGCTGGGTTCAAAGAGTTCTACCGGGAAGGTCATATATATAAAAAAGGCCACCTGCTAGGCCCATGCCGCCGTAATATACATACCCCGTCAGCCTTGGCAGAAGAGGCGCTAGAATGGAGCTGAGAGCTGTACGCTATTGAGGCAAATGTAAGAGGAATGTCAGTAGAGTTGTGCCTTGCTGAAAGTGAGTGGAAAACGAAACCGTTGCAGAAATAACTGGAAGTCTGGCTGCGTGAAAAGGTGAAAACCATGTCGCGACACTCGGAACCGGGGAGAGCGATCACATATGCACTGAACCAGTGGCCTGTGCTGAAGTACTATGCAAACGATGGCAGGGTCGAAGAAGATAACAACATTGTTGAAAATGCCCTACAGATGGTCAGTCTGGGTCGCAAAAACTCTTATGACCTTTGTCAAGAATTTCGGCCGTACTTGCCCTGCACAGCCTTATTTTTCTGTGCTTTAAACAGTCGCTGGCGCCAGATCCCCTGAAGTGGCCGGGCTGTATCCTGAATTGAACAGACTCTTATTTGGGGATTGATTGCCCCACGAAGGTTTTCGTCGTGAGCTTGCCTCTTTCTGCCTGCTGGTATCGGATTGTTGCCGTCCGACCTATGTTCTTGACGAGGATCACTCATTCCGTGCCCGGCACTTCAGGGTTTAACGCTGTACTGTTAACCTGACTGTCGGGCTGTCAGGGCAATATATCACATGAATCCTGTCAGTTCCCTGGCGACAGCTGTTATAGCAATTTGTGACCGTTTACCTTTCTGTAAAAGCGTCTTGTAACGGGCGCATAATCGCTGTTGAGCTTTCCAAGCAATGTCTTTTGATTCTTGTGTGGCTTCAGTTGGTCGGTAGGTAATGAGCTAGCGTCCAACTTTTGCCGGAGAACGATACGCCCACGCAGCTTCGTACAATAACCTTCGTAGTTCACTGTCACTGGTTTTTGTTATGCCCCAGAAACGGATTTTATTACCACTGGAATATTCCCCCGGAATTAATCCTATATAGGCCATGATTTGTATCGGATTAGGGAAACGAGAGAAATCACCCAGTTCTGACACCAGTGAGATGGCAATCGTTTTGCCCACATCTTTCAGTGCCTGAAGCTGGCAGACCAGATTGTACAATGACCATTCGGGTAACAACCGATCAATTTCCTGATCCAACTGTGATATCCGGCTTTATATCTGTTCAAGGTTCTGGCAATAGTGCTGAAATGCAATCTGTTGCGATGGCAGAGAAAAAGTCTGATTGACCAGCCATATTCGGTGTTTGTAACTCCAGGGCTTCTTGTCATATTGCCGATCATTACGCAGTAATATGCTCTGTATCCGCTGTCTGGCGATTCGGCTATCTTGCTTTGAAGCAGCCCTGGCCCGAACTAGGTCACGCATAGCTTCGTGCGTCAGGTCAGGGATCCAGACTGGTGTTAATTCACCAGCACGTAATAATCATGCCAGGCCAACTGCATCACGGTGATCGTTTTGGATGCGGTCTGTGGGTGATTTTGGGATCCGTGATGGTGCAAAAACAATACACTCAATGTCCATAGCTGTTAGCTGGTGATAAATAATGTATCCACAGGGACCCGCTTCTTGACAAGCCATAATGGATGAATATTGCTTTTTTATCTTTAAAAATAAGTGATTAATGCTTTGCTGTTGATTTGGGATATTACCATAAAAGCAGATTTCTCCACCGCGCTCAGGACTGGCTATCGCGATAGCCAACGATTCTTTATTGTAGTGATGTGATGGACGCCCTTTCCTGAAGCAGGCAGTGCCATACTTTTACTGTCTGCATTTGCAATGGGAGTAAATCACATGAGCATGATCAAGGTTGTTGGTATTGATATCGCCAAATCTGTTTTTCAGGTATGCGTCTGGATGGTCGATGGCCCCGTCGCATGGTACAAAAAAATCTCTCGATCCAAATTGCTGAATACCATCCGACAATTCGAACCCGGAACTCTTGTTGCAATGGAGGCCTGCGCCACTTCACACTTCTGGGGGCGAACCATATCCTCCATGGGGTATTGCATCAGACTCATTCCCGCACAACACGTGAAAGCTTTCGTCCGCAGCCAGAAAAATGATGCCAATGATGCGCTGGCAATTTGCGAGACAGCGCTTCGCCCGGGTATCCACTTTGTTGCTGCAAAAACCACAGAACAGCAGGATATCAAGGCGCTTCGGAATACACGTCAACTGATGGTTGAGCAGAGAACGAAGCTGGTTGGCCAGCACCGTTCTCTGCTCGCTGAATATGGCGTTCCCCTGCCTGCCGGGATCCTGCTCCTCCAGCAACAGCTACCGGGGGTGATTGAAGATGCACCGAATGAGTTAACGTTTACTCTTCGGCGTTTACTTTATTCATTGCGGGAATATATCCTGTGACCACTCTCTGCCATGTGTTCGGGGTTCATCGCAGCAGCTACAAATATTGGAAAACCGCCCTGAAAAACCAGACGGCAGACGGGCTGTATTACGCAGTCAGGTGCTTGAGTTGCATGGCATCAGCCATGGCTCGGCCGGAGCATGAAGCATCGCCACAATGGCAACCCGGAGAGGCTACCAGATGGGGGGCTGGCTTGCTGGCAGGCTAATGAAAGAACTGGGGCTGGTCAGTTGTCAGCAGCCGGCTCATCGGTATAAACGTGGTGGCTATGAGTACGTCGCTATCCCAAATCACCTTGATCGGCAGTTCGCAGTGGCAGAGTCAAACCAGGTGTGGTGCGGTGATGTAACCTATATCTGGACAGGTAAGCGCTGGGCGTACCTCGCCGTTGTTCTCGACTTATTCGCAAGAAAACCAGTGGGCTGGGCAATGTCGTTCTCGCCGGACAGCAGACTCACCATGAAGGCGCTGGAAATGGTATGAGAAACGCGCAGTAAGCCCGTTGGAGTGATGTTCCACAGTGACCAGGGCAGTCATTATACGAGCAGGCAGTTCCGGCAGTTACTGTGGCGATACCGGATCAAACAGAGTATGAGTCGGCGTGGAAACTGCTGGGATAACAGTCCAATGGAACGTGTTACCAACGGAGCGAAAGTGGGTCTTCCGCAACTTGGGTGGAGAAATATTGGTGAAACTTTCTAGATAACAAGGATCTAAGCTGTTTTAGGTTATGGACAACGCAATGCCCTCACTTAAGACGCTTTTACAGCTACCTTGCGGATGGCAATACGGCCGCCAAGTTATTAGCCCTGAAGGTATAACCCTCCATCTCCGTAGCAAACGCAAAACAGCACTATGTCCTGAATGCCTTAAGCGCAGCCGTTCCGTTCATAGTTGTCGCCGGCGCCAGATACAGCATCTACCCTGCTCAGGCCAAGCGCTATGGCTGGTATTTGCTGTCCGCCACTGGTACTGCCGTAACCCAGCCTGTTCACGTAAAATTTTTGCCGAGTCGCTGGCTCCTTTCGCCGGTTACCGGCAGCAGTCTTCACAGGCGTTACAAAATTTGCAACGTCAGCTGGGATTAATCGCCGGAGGTGAGGCTGGAAGACGGGCGGCAACGGCTGCAGGCCTCCGGACCAGCGCAGATACTCTTCTTCGCCGGGTGATCAATACCCCGGAGACAAAACCTTTGGGCACGCCCCATATCGGTATTGACGAGTGGGCATGGCATCGGGGCCACCGTTACGGCACGTTAATAGTCAATCTTGATACTCACCGTCCCCTCGTCCTGCTTCCCGGCCGCGATCAGCGCACGCTGGCTGCCTGGTTCAGAAAATACCCGGAAATACAGGTGGTATCGCGCGATCGCGGCGGTATCTATGCCACAGCAGCACGTGAAGGTGCACCTCAGGCCAGACAGGTGGCAGATCGCTGGCACTTGCTGAAAAACATTGGCGATGCGCTCGAACGAATGATGTACAGATATATGCCTCTGATACGCTTGGTTGCCAGTGAGTTGTCACCGAAGAAATCACCTGAGCCAGAACCATCTGTGTCTGCACCATCGCTCCGTCGTCCGGAACGGCTTAAACAGCAGGCCCGAAATAAACGGCATCAGCGCTGGACGGAGGTGATGGCTCTGTATAACAAGGGATGTGGGTTCAGAGAAATATCCCGCATCACCGGCTTATCACGTGTGACAGTCAGTCGCTGGGTGCAGTCAGGTGCATTCCCTGAAATATCGACCCGTCCGCCAAAGCGAGGTCTTCTTGACCCATGGCGAGAGTGGCTGGAAGAGCAACGTGAAAGTGGTAATTATAATGCCAGCCGGATATGGCGGGAAATGGCGGCGAAGGGATTTACAGGCAGTGAAACCATCGTCAGGGACGCCGTTGCCAAATGGCGTAAAGGTTGGATCCCGCCGGTTACTGCCACCGCCCGACTTCCTTCCGCTTCCCGTGTAAGCCGCTGGCTGATGCCCTGGCGAATAATAAGGGGGGAGGAAAATTATGCCTCCCGCTTCATTAGTCTGATGTGTGAAAAAGAACCTCAGTTGAAAATAGCACAACAACTGGCACTCGAGTTCTACCGGATCCTGAAAACCAAAAACAAACCACAGCTAAGCAACTGGTTCACTCGTGTCAGCGAAAGTGGTTCAACAGAACTTCAGCGTGTCGCTGCGGGGATGGAAACCGATGCAGAGGCTATATGTGAAGCCATCACCAGTAGCTGGAGTAATGGTGTTGTCGAAGGCCATGTAAATCGTCTGAAGATGCTGAAACGGCAGATGTATGGCCGGGCCGGGTTCGAGCTGCTGAGGCAACGGGTGATGAGTCCTCTGGCATGAAAATCTCCACCCAAGTTGCGGAAGACCCACTTTCGCTCCGTTGGTAACACTACGCAACCGCCTTCTTACCCAGCTCAGCAGATTGCGCGTCAGAGACGGTAGTTCATTCAGGCTGTAGTAGTTCCGCCATCCCGTCAGAAATAACCTGAGTTCGCCGATGACCTGTCCCAGACAACGTCCCGTCATTTCCTTCAGACGGGATTTCGCCCTCTGGAGCGATGAGGTCCCGCGCTCTCCCTTTGCTGGCGCTGATGCTGTAATCCAGAAACTTATGCTCATTAACCTTCAGTTTCAGCCGCTTCTCCAGCCAGAGGGTAATGATATTCTTCACCGTTTACCTGCTCGTTCACTTATATCAGACTGCCCAATGTTGTAATACGAGGCAGCCGAAAAGATTTTGTCAGGCATGATTCTGACCATCCGACACCTCCTGTCTGAGGTGCTGTTTATATGAAGGGAATAAAAAAAGGCTGCCGGATGGCAGCCTGCGAATAGTCAATGTATACAACTTAGTTAACTAACAGCATTATCTCATAAGGATTGTGGTCCGGGTGCCTCCCGGTGAACAGAACACTGGCAACTTTTACCCGCGAGAAAAGCACAGTAGTCAACTGACTACCAGTACGCCCATCCGCTCAGAGGAATTCACCACAATTTCAGACTAAAAAAAGATAACTACAGTGTCAACGGTAATTCATGCACAATAAGTTAATGCATGTATCTTAATGTATTATTTATATGTATATTCCTAGCTGTCACCACATGTCATTAAATGTTGATGGCTGCAGACATGACATCAGGGGAGTAAAAAAAGGCCACCTGATTGTGGCCGAGGGTTTAACTAAAATGAATGTCGTTTACCAGCGCAACCGTATTGTATACAGAATGAGCCAGAGGGTAATGATATTCTTCACCGTTTACCTGCTCGTTCACTTATATCAGACTGCCCAATGTTGCAATACGAGGCAGCCGAAACGATTTTGTCAGGCATGATTCTGGCCATCCGACACCTCCTGTCTGAGGTGCTGTTTATATGAAGGGAATAAAAAAAAGGCTGCCGGATGGCAGCCTGCGAATAGTCGATGTATACAACTTAGTTAACTAACAGCATTATCTCATAAGGATTGTGATCCGGGTGCCTCCCGGTGAACAGAACACTGGCAACTTTTACCCGCGAGAAAAGCACAGTAGTCAACTGACTACCAGTACGCCCATCCGCTCAGAGGAATTCACCACGATTTCAGATTAAAAAAAGATAACTACAGCGTCAACGGTAATTCATGCACAATAAGTTAATGAGTTTATATGTGTATTCCTGGCTGTCGCCACATGTCATTAAATGTTGATGGCTGCAGACATGACATCAGAGGATGTAAAAAAAGGCCACCTGATGGTGGCCGAGGGTTTAACTAAAATGAATGTCGTTTCTCAGGAAATAAATAGGGTACAACTGTGACATAAATAAAATAAATGTGCTAACTTAACAAAAAGTGCGTGATGCCGGGTGCCTCCCGGTGAACAGAACACTGGTAACTTCTGTCCGCGTTGTTTCCCTGTCTGCCTACCGTAACCAGTACGCTCCTCCGCTCAGGGGAATTCACCACGAAATCAATTTAAATAAGTACAAACACACCGTCAACCTCAAAAAACATACAATAATTTAAATTTTGCATAATATGTTTTAATCAAGTATCTGCATGTATTATTTTTTTATGTTTTCCCACTTTCTGCAGTTTACCGTTAACCTGAAATGAACGTAAAGTTACTGTTGAACATCGCGTTTCACTATCGCTATTCCGGGATGATCGCCAGTAACCTTATCTGCTGTGTGTCCCGCTTTTACTCACGGCGTATGTGGTAAGCTGAGCACTCCATTAACAGG
>NZ_JNGH01000027.1 GCF_001188485.1 Trabulsiella odontotermitis | reverse complement strand
CTTATCGGTCATGGCATGGACATTGACGATAACGAGGCAGCGAAAGCCGTTGCACATGCTATTCTGGGGGCGGTCACTGCGCAACTGAACGGCGGTAATGCAGCGGCAGGCGCTGCAGGTGCGGCAACCGGAGAGCTGATTGCGCACCAGCTCTTCCCGAATATCCCGAAAGACAAGCTGAGCGAAGAACAGAAACAGCTGATTGTGGCGCTCAGCACTGTGGCGTCTGGTCTTGCAGGGGGTATTGCTGGCAACAGTACAGCCGGGGCATTGACTGGGGCTCAGGCAGGGAAAAATTCGGCTGAGAATAACTCGCTCAGCGAGGAAGAAGAAAAGCGGCTTGGACTGCGACCTGCCAAAATTATTGACATTAACCCCTTATTTAATAGTACTGCCAAAGTTCTTGATGAGAATGGCGATCCACTGAAAGGTGGTGGTGGGATAGCTAAGGGTGGTAAATCTAAAGATACTCAGATTTGGACAGAAACCAAGAAGGCAGAACCTGTGGGTAATGCCTATGGGCACTGGACAAAACATGGGAAAGAGTTTCCTGAGTATCAGAATGCTAAGCAATATGTTGATGCAGCCCATAATTTTATGACAACCCCACCGCAAGGCACTTTAACTAAAACTCGCCCTAACGGAGACTCGCTGTATTATAATCCTGCGACTAATGTCTTTGCTTCAAAAGATATAAATGGTGTACCGCGTACAATGTTTAAACCAGAGAAAGGTCTCGAATATTGGAACAAGCAATGATGAATAATGGCTCTTATCCTTGTCCGTGCTGTGGAAATAAGACAATCGATGAGCCGGGTTGTTATGAAATTTGCCCTGTATGTGGGTGGGAAGATGACCCTGTACAATCGGCTGATCCAGATTTTTCTGGCGGGGCAAACTCTCCGAGTTTAAATGAGGCGAAACGAGCATTTAACAAACAGTAACTGAATATTTTATCCCAGCCACCGAGCCGGGATTGTTTCATCAGCCTTTACCCACAATATCCGTCCCAACGCTTGTACACTGGCAGATCACCGGTGCGCCTAAACCTGTTGTAAGCATCCCTGAAAACAGTGTCAGGTTAAACTGGAATATCCGGATCGACTTCTGTTGTTCCGACATTGGTGAGTCGTTGCAGCTCTGTATTCAGAGTTGTGACCACTACAAGATTCGCTGACACGGTCTTACCATCTTTGCTATCACTCTGACCGCTATCCCCCACTCGTTCCGCGCCAGCTTATTCGTCATCGCCATTAATACGATGACTGCTGCGCTGCGCGCCCCCACAAGGTGCAACACCATCCCCCCGTTATCGGCTTTTGTTCGGGAGAATTCATTTACGCTGACGTTATCAATGGGAGTTGGGTAGTTAGCAAAAGTACGCGTTTTTACCAGCGCCCTGAGCGGCACCAAAATTGCATAATTCAGAATCAGTTTGCACAAACCATGCCCGTGGCGTGGCACCGTTCAACGTGAGGGGATAAGCATGAAAGTTGAGATCAAGCGCCCTGGAAACACGGATTCCACCAGGCTTAAAGAGGCGTTCACCAGGCTGTTTGCCCGGACGCAATCATTGGGTTTTGATGCAGTGATTTACCACTATACGCCGGTTCCGCGTTCGCCTGAGGGTGAACTGATTACCCCTTCGCTACTGGAAATGCGTAATGCGCCGGACGATATGCACCAGTTATGGTGCGAGCGCGGCTATTATCAGGCCGACCCGGTGCAACATTACGCATTGCAGAGTTGCGCGCCTTTTGTCTGGTCATATCAACACCCGGCAAGCAGCGTGCTGCGCCATATGCTGGACAATAACGCGCGTGAAGTCAGCCGCTACATGTGCGAGAACAATATGTCCAGCGGCGCAACCGTACCGTTGCATCTCCCGAATGGCGGATTTGTTACCCTGACAGGCATTTTAACCAGCCAGCATCCGCCGCCTGGTATCAATGATACCCTCGCCCAGATGATGTTTCTTGCACATCACTTTCAGGAGACAGCTTTTCCGCTGTTTGACGCCTCAATGCGTACCTGTCACCACATCCGACTGAGCAACCGGGAGCGCGAGTGTCTGGCGTGGTCCGCCAGGGGGCTAACGGCAAAAGAGATCGCCCGTAAACTGCATCGCTCGGTCGCAACGGTCACGCTACATCTGAACACAGCGGCGAAAAAACTCGGCGCCACAAATCGCGTACAGGCTGTGGTACGCGCGATGCACTACCGCCTGCTCGACAGTTAAGAACTAGCATTTTTACTAGTGTTCAACGCGGTCCTGGACGTTCTACCCTGAGAGTGGGTTCACTTCAAAGGAAAACGTCCCATGTATACCATTCGCGAAGGCTTTACCCCCTTTCAGGGCTATCAGACCTGGTTTCGCATCTGCGGTGATCTGCATAACGGGCAGACGCCGCTGGTGGTAGCTCACGGCGGTCCAGGTTGTACTCATGATTATGTTGATGCGTTTAAAGATATTGCCGAAACCGGACACGCCGTTATCCATTACGATCAACTGGGAAACGGGCGGTCTACCCATCTGCCGGATGTTGATCCCTCATTCTGGCAACCTTCCCTTTTTCTTGACGAGCTGACTAACCTGCTCCGGACGTTGGAGATTGATGACGACTACGCATTGCTCGGTCAGTCCTGGGGCGGAATGCTGGTGGCGGAACATGCCGTCACGCAGCCATCAGGCCTGAAAGCACTTATCCTCGCCGACACTCCGGCGTCCATGGCGTTGTGGATGGAGGCCGCCGCCAGACTCCGCGCTGAGCTGCCAGCGGAAGTGCAGGCCACGTTGCTGGAACATGAAAAAGCGGGAATGCTCGACAGTGAGGAATACAAAGCGGCAAGTATGGTTTTTTATCAGCGCCATGTTTGCCGCCTTGATCCCTGGCCAGAAGAACTCATGCGTACCTTTGCGGCGCTGGAGACCAACCCAGGCGTGTATCTGGCCATGAACGGCCCCTCGGAATTTCACATTATTGGCTCGTTGAAAAACTGGAGCATTATTGACCGGCTCGATCAAATTGCGGTGCCAACCCTGCTCATTTCCGGGCGCTACGACGAGGCAACCCCGGAAGTAGTGCAGCCTTTTATGGACAAGATAACCGGCGCGCAGTGGGTCATTTTTGAGAACTCCAGCCATACGCCCCATATAGAAGAGCGACAACGTTGTATACAAATCGTTGGGGATTTTCTAAAGGCAAACTGAAACCGCTTGAGGCCCAACAGGATTCGAATAGATGACCTTTTCTGTTTGTTATTACTAGTTTTTTACTTGTTCGAAAAACGCCGACCTGGGCCTGACGACCACGTGCACTCGCAAGTGCGCTACCGCAGGAGGAGAAGAACACCGCGCAACTGCACACGCTGCTTGCGCTGTCCAACCTGTGTCTTCTCAATCCAGCTCAGAAATATCCGCCAGAGGCGACAATGTTTTCCCCGGTAATCCAGCCAGAGGCCTCGGATGCAAGAAACAGAGCCACGGGCGCAATGTCGGTGGTTCGGCCAAAACGTCCCAACGGAGTTCGGCTTATCCAGTCAGCTTCAAAGTCGTTACCAATCATGTTGGCGGCATGGGTTCCTTCGGTCTCCACGCCGCCCGGACTGATGGCATTCACACGAATGTTTCTAGGGCCAAGCTCTTTCGCCAGAGATCGAGTAATAGCATCAACTGCGGCTTTCGTCGCGGCATAGACCGAACCGTGCGCTGGTGCAGTTCGGTTTGCTACGGAACTAATGTTGATTATGCTGCCGCCGCCGCTTCCAAAATGCTGCACAAAAGCCTTCGTGGTAAGGAGGACACCCAGAACGTTGATTCCAAACTGCTCATGGAAACTCGCCTCGGTGAACTCGTCAATCGGACCGAACGAGAAGACCCCGGCATTGTTCACGACAATATCGACGCTGCCAAAGGTGTCCACCGCCGCCTGGAAGACAGAAGAAACGTCATGGGATGAAGTAACGTTTCCCTGGACAGCGAGGGCGCTTCCCCCTTCCCTCTGGATATCGGAGACAACCTTCTCCGCCGCAGCACGGTCCCGTGCGTAGTTGACCACGACGGATGCGCCCTCGCGCGCGAACTGCCGGGCGATCTCCGCCCCAATGCCCCTGGACGCACCGGTAACTATCGCGACCTTTCCTTCAAACAGTTTCATTTATTTCTCCATCAATCAATCGTACAGAGATAGTCGGACATTCCGGCGGCGCGATAAAGAACGCTGCGGTCGACGGTCTGTCTCCCTCGAAGCGCCAATGACGCTTGACCTCTGCCTTGATAGTAAGCAACTGCCGCCACGGCTGTGGAAATGCCCGCATAGAAAATGTCCACAGACGGCGTAGCGCTGCGTTGATTGATGTAGTCCTGTATCGAATCGGGTGTGCCCGAGATAAAGGCCGGGTGCAGCGCCCTGGTGTCTCCGATCGGGAGACAATTTCAGTTGCGCGCGGCGCCCACCTACTTCTTCTTCGGAGCAGCCTCGTCCTCCTGCTCTTTCATCGCCGCAGCCAGATGGTTCAAAACGGCACGCGTCTTTGCCGACATGCGATGACCTACCGGGATGAGGGCATGCACCGGCGGGCCCTGGACGTCGGCCGACGCCAGGATGTGGACCAGTCGTCCCGCATCGACATGCGGCCTGGCGACTCGGTCATAAATCTGGCTGATGCCGATACCGTTGATGGAGGCATCCACAAGTGCCTGCCCGTCCGCCAGGACCATGACCGGCGACGGACTGAGCTCGCGCACCTGGATGCCATCGTAAAGCTTCCAGGGCCGCTGTTTCCCGGACGGTCCCCGAAACACCACCGCGTCATGCGAGGCGAGGTCTGCGACGCTAGTAATCGGAGAACGCCTGGCCAGGTAACCTGGCGATGCGTAGAGGCCCAACTGCAGGTTGCACAGCTTGCGCACCGTCATCTCGCTGTCGACAGGCAAGTCGCCGATGCGGACTACGATGTCCCAGCCCTCGGCCACTGCATCTGAGAAGCGGTCGGTGAGTGCCACGTCCAATGTCACTTTCGGATGCTTTTTGCGCAAGGACGCGAACGAGGGGATCAACAGTCGTCCGAAGCCCGCTGGCAAGTCGATGCGCACGCGGCCGATGGGCTCGGCGCTGCGTGCTGCCAAAGCCTGTTCCGCCTCCTTAAGCCCCTCCAGGGCTGCCTGCGATGCGGCAAGGTACGTCTCGCCGTCTTCGGTCAGGTGCACGGCCCGCGTAGTTCGTTGGAACAGTCGCGTTCCAAGATGTTCCTCCAGTCTCTGAACCGCTTTACCCATACCCGCTTTTCCTGTTCCAAAAAATTCCGCCGCGCGAGTAAAGCTGGCGTACTGGGCAACAGCAATAAATGCCTGGATATCCTGTATTGACGGTGCATTTTTCTTCAATTCTTTCTCCTGCCATTTCGTTAATTAATTTACTAAAAGGCTACAGTGTGTCGCCATTTTGGCTATTTATAAACATTTTACGACCTAATAGGCTAAAACACACGGAGGTGACCAAAGGTTGCCCGATAAACAGGAGTAAAATAATGTCTGCCCCTCAAAACCCCATTAGCGATGCGATCATTCCTTTTCGCGTACAGGTTCCCCAGCATATTCTTGATGACCTTCACCGGCGTCTGGTTGATGTGCAATTACCAGGAAAAGAGATCGTTGATAACGCTTCACAAGGGCCACGTCTGGACACCATCAGAAGACTTGTCGATTACTGGAAGGACTATTATGACTGGCGGCATCTGGAGGAACACCTCAATAGTTATCCGCAATTTGTTACGACCATCGATGATGTTGAAATACACTTCATGCACATCAGATCCAAACATGAGAATGCTTTACCGCTTATAATGACGCATGGCTGGCCTGGGTCAATCATCGAGTTTCTCGACGTCATTGATCCACTGACCAACCCCACAGCCCATGGGGGGCATGCAGAAGATGCCTTTCATCTGATCATACCCTCTTTACCCGGATATGGTTTTTCTGGAAAACCTATAACCATGGGTTGGAACCGGGAACGGATTGCGAGAGCCTGGCATACACTGATGATGCGGCTTGGATACAAGCAATATGTAGCTCAGGGAGGAGACTGGGGAAGCCATGTCACTCTTGCAATGGGGCAACAACGCCCTGTCGGGCTACTGGCGATTCATACTAATTTGCCATTGGTAACACCTGAGGTTAGACCAGAAAACCCCTCGCCAGAAGAACGGCTGGCGTTTGAACAGTTGGAGCGGTTCGCCTCAGAAGGTTCATCCTATTACCAGCAAATGCTTACGCGTTCACAGACGATTGGCTATGCCTTATCAGATTCACCGACGGGGCTTTTAGCCTGGATGTTTGAAAAATTCGAATCATGGTCCGACAGCGATGGAGACCCGCTATCCACGCTTGGATATGACAAGATTCTGGATGATGTTACGCTCTACTGGGTGACTAATTCGGCTACGTCGTCGGCACGATTATATGCAGAGCATCCTGACCTCAATTTTTATGCGATGCCGGTTTCGATTCCTGTGGGAGTCTCAGTATTTCCGGGGGAGATATGGACCCCTCCACGAAAATGGGCAGAGCAAACCTATCCACAGTTGATGTACTGGAATAAAGCTGCGCATGGCGGACATTTTGCTGCATTTGAACAGCCTGAGATTTTTGTCAGTGAAATACGAGCAGCTTTTAATAGCATTCGCCACTAACTTATTAATTCCTGGAAACCGCCAAATGTGGCGGTTTTTTTATTTTTATTGTATCCATTATCGACACAAACAGTATCTGGCTCAGTTATTTATATTTTTTTTATCAACGATATGATGAGTTCTGTTAATTCAAGACGCAAAGGTAATAATACGATGAAACTTTATATCGCTGATAAAACATGTTCTGAAGCCATCCAGATTGTCGCTCATCAAATGGCGTTAAAACTGGAACTTATTCATGTCGATTTTGCCAGTAATACAACATCGAATGGAGAGGATTTTCGCTCAGTTAATCCTTTGTTTTACGTTCCCGCGCTGGTAACAGACGAACAAGAAACACTAACAGAAGGACTGGTCATTCTGAACTGGCTTGCTGACCGGAACCCAGAGGCAGGACTAGCTCCTGTCCCCGGAACGATGGCTCGCGTCAATCACGATCAACTTATGACATTTATCGCGACAGAAATTCAGCAAAGGCATGTTCCGCTAATGCGTAAGCTTATGACCGAGGAAGGCAAAGCCTGGATGAGTGGGAAAATAATAGCCGCCTATCAGTTACTGGACAACCGTCTGGCTGATGGTCGCTCATATTTAACCGGTGAGCAATTGACTATTGCAGATGCCTATTTATGGGCGACCTTCTGGAGCGAACGTTCAGGCGTAGACATTCACCACTTGCAACATATTCAATCGTGGAAAAAACGAATGGATATGCACCCGGCAGTACAGCAGGCATTGCAAGATGAAATGGATATTGTTACCCACCACCGCTCACTGTTGTCTGCCTGATTGTATATTGCGCTGCCTTCACCTGCAGCGCCTAACACCAGAGAAATTACCATGTTTCAGGATAACTCATCTTCCGCGCAAGACGCATGCTGGGTGCTGCTTGCTGTTTGTCTGGCGGCACTGGCTTTACCGCTAAGCTTTACTGGCGGAGCGCTGGCGACTCACATCATTGGATTGGAATTTAGCGCTTCTCCATCACAATTAAACTGGATAACCAATAGTTTTATGCTGACATTTGGTAGTTTAATGCTGCCCTGTGGTGTACTGGCTGATGTTTATGGGCGCAAACGTTTATTTATTAGCGGTGTCGTGCTTTTTGCCCTGACATCACTGATGTTGAATTTTTCTCATGGGATTGGATTTTTTAATATTATGCGTGCACTACAGGGCGTTGGTGCGGCCGCAGCACTTTCGGGGGGATCTGCCGCTTTGGCACAGGAATTCTCCGGGCATGCTCAAACATGGGCATTTGGTATGATAGGGACAACGTTTGGTATTGGCCTTGCTGCGGGGCCCGTCATTTCCGGGGTATTAATTGCCCATTTTGGCTGGCGTTCAATCTTCTTGCTTGGAGTGGTCATTGATTGCTTTGCATTGATACTGGCGTTAAAAAAAATGCGTGAAACGAGGATATCGACTTTCATTCGTTTTGATTGGCCAGGTGCCCTGACTTTTGTTATTGCTATTGCGTCTCTGACCCTGGCGCTCAATACCGGACCAGTGTACGGATGGCAATCTGTGGTCGTAATCAGTCTTTTTTTGCTTTCTCTTGGGGCTTTTATCTCTTTTGGCTGGCTGGAAAAACATGCCAGTTATCCGCTTCTTGATTTGTCGCTATTTAAATATGGCCGTTTTTTGGGAGTACAAATTCTTCCATTGTCAACCTGCTACTGTTGGGTCGTCCTGCTAGTTTTGCTACCGTTGCGATTTGTAGGCATAGAGGGTTATAGCGAGATACAGACAGGGATTATAATGTTGGCACTCTCAGGGCCTGTTCTGTTTATACCATCCCTTGCCGCTTTTCTTGCCAAATATATCCAGGCAAATATTCTGGCGGGTGGTGGATTGCTATTAGCTGCGACGGGTATCTACTGGTTAATACATATTCCATCTAATAGTCCTGTAACATACTTGCTCGCACCACTGGTGTTAATAGGTTTTGGCGCTGGCTTCCCATGGGGATTAATGGATGGGTTATCAGTTACAGTGGTTCCCAGAGATAAAGCTGGAATGGCAAGTGGTATTTTTAATACCACCAAAGTCGCCTGTGAAGGCATCACATTAGCTATTGTTAATGCTCTCTTGGCTACGTTTATTTTGAATACACTGCGGCAATCTACACATTCTGAAAACCAGATTGCCGATGCGGCTCGCCTGCTGGCAACCGGGAATCTTAATAGTGCAGGACATATTCTGAATATAGCAACATCAACCTCTCTTAGACAGATCTATAACGATGGTTTCGATACATTGCTGTACGTATTGACGATAATGACATTACTTGCAGCTGCGTGCGTTTTTGTCTTGCTCTCACAAAAACAAAAACCGCTGGATTAGATACGTCCTCCGCCTCCGGCCTCACCGTGTAGAGAATCACAAATGCCGTCGGCATCAGTGCTGACATGATGAGGCCTTCTTAACACACTTCTGACTGATGCCCTGATACCACTTGGTTTTGGTGTAACTGAGTTGACCTGGAAATGGTACGCCCTACAGGATTCGAACCTGTGACCTACGGCTTAGAAGGCCGTTGCTCTATCCAGCTGAGCTAAGGGCGCACTGAGAAGTTGGAACTTCGCGGTGTGAAAC
Organism: Trabulsiella odontotermitis; assembly: GCF_001188485.1. Classification (GTDB taxonomy): domain Bacteria; phylum Pseudomonadota; class Gammaproteobacteria; order Enterobacterales; family Enterobacteriaceae; genus Trabulsiella; species Trabulsiella odontotermitis_A. The sequence continues at coordinate 23,905 of NZ_JNGH01000027.1, read as the reverse complement.
GCCTGGAATTATACGGTCAACGTCTGCTGAGTCAATGGCTTTTCCCATAACCCGGCGTTTCTGCTTAATTGCTGACCGTCATCACACCGCACTCTGCTGGCGCTGCTGTGTCATCGCCTGCTGGATGATGGGAATGGGCGTCAGCAGGTGCTGGCGCATCCGTTCGCTGGCGAGGTTAGCGTCTCGTGCCAGGATCGCATCGACCAGTTCCTGATGCTGGTCATGCTTGTCTTCCAGCATCTCAACCGACAGCACCGTTTCGCGCAGCCAGATAAACCGGTAGCGCGCCGCCAGGTCAAACAGCCGCGCGCGCATCTGCAGCAGGTACTGCGAGCCACAGCCGTTTACGATAGCGCTATGGAACGCCTGGTGGCGCTGATCCCACTCCTCCAGCATCCCTTCGCTGGCCTGGCTGGCGGAGAGTTTATTCAGCATATGCGCCCGCGCCAGGATCTCCGCTTCCCATTCGTCCCCGCCGCGCGCAATCGCCAGCCCGACCAGCATCGCCTCCATGTTGGCGCGCGCATCAAAGATATCGAGCAGTTCCGTCTCCGACATCGGCGCGACGCGGTAGCCCTTCTGATTCACCACGGTGACCAGCCGCTCGGCCACCAGTTGCGAGAGCGCTTCCCGCAGCGGCCCGACACCCAGCGCGTAGCGTGAGGTCAGAAGGTTCATCCGCAGTTTCTCTTCTGGCTGCCAGACGCCGCGAATGATGTCGTTCTTAAGCAACCGGTAACCGTCAAATGAGGTTGAAGGAATCGAGGCTGTCATTGCCATGGCTCCTGCACACCAGCGGCACGCAACGACCGACCGGCGTTTTGCTGGCTGTCGAGCAGGCTCTGCACTTTACTGACAATGTGCGCACCGATTGGGATCGCTGACGTCGCGGCCGGAGACGGTGCGTTACAGGTGTGAATCGAGCGGGGCGTGGTGACGAACAGAAAATCGTCGATAAGCTTACCGTCCGGCGACACCGCCTGCGCCCTGACGCCCGCAGGCCAGGGCTGCAAATCCTCCGCACGCAGGCTGGGGCAGTACTTTTGCACCAGCCGCAGATAACCGCTTTTACACAGCGAATTCTTCATTTCATTTAACCCGGCGCGCAGGTTGCCGTTCAGTACGCGGCGGATCCCCGGCGAACGCAGGATCTCAAGCGTGTCATACAGCGAAATATCACGCTTGCGATAACCTTCACGCTTAAAGGCCAGTACCGCGTTGGGGCCGACCGTCACGCTGCCGTCGATCATGCGGGTGAGATGTACGCCGAGAAACGGCATCGCCGGATCGGGGATCGGGTAAATAAGATGGTTAACGATGCGATTATGCTGCGGCGCGAGGCGAAAATATTCCCCGCGAAACGGGCAAATAATAAAACCGGGATCACGCCCCAGCATGCTGACCAGCCGATCAGCCATCAGCCCGGCACAGGTGATAAGTGTTGAAGCTTCAAACTCCTGTCCCTGTTTTGTTCTTATTACCACGCCGGTCGCATGTTCTCGCAACGCGCTGACTTCCGCGCCATAGATAATCTCACCGCCGCTGTCGCGAAACCGTCGGGCCATGGCTTCCGTCACGTCGCGATAGCTGACAATGCCGCTGGAAGGGACAAAAATGCCGCCCAGCCCGCGAATATTCGGTTCGCGCTCGCGCAGTTCTTCCGCGCTCAGCCAGTAGCGTTCCAGTTGGTTTTCGGCAGTGCGATCCCACAGCGCCCGCATGCGTTCCATTTCCTGCGGCGAGGTGGCGACCAGCATTTTACCGCAGGTCTCGAAGCGAATGTTGTTTTGCTCGCAGAACGCTTTCGTTGCGCGGTTTCCGGCGAGGCAAAACTGCGCTTTCAGGGTGCCTGGCGTGTAATAAACCCCCGCGTGGATCACGCCGCTGTTGTGCCCGGTCTGGTGCTGTGCGGCGGCAGATTCTTTTTCCAGTAACGCAATCCGGGCGTCAGGGTAAACGCCCGCCAGCTGCATGGCGGTCGACATACCAATGATGCCGCCGCCGATAATCACAAAATCGTACATCCAGTGAATTCCTTTCCCAATGAGGGTTTACAGCGTTGCAGGATCGCAAATATAACCACGCTGACGCATCAGCTCACGGCGCAGATCCGGGTGCGGTGTGAATCGGTCGCGCCCGTGCAGCCAGAAGAGATTGTTGATCAGCAGGAACTGGCCGACCGGCACAGGTACGGAAAGGATATGTTCGCTGGTCTCAAGCGCCTGCGAAAGTTCGCTTAACCAGACTCCCTCTTCCAGATCTTTGGGCTGCACAAACTGGTCGATGTAGCGCATGATCGGCCTTCCCTGCGTGTCGACGTCAAACACCGGATGCCAGATGTCGCGACTGACGTTTTTGCTCGGTGGCGCAGCCCAGCGCATCGGGCGGCGCGCCAGCGGATGGGCGAAGAAACGGTCCAGAGGCTCCCAGTCGTCAAGGTGCAGCAGCAGCGAATTACCGCCCTGCATGTTCTGTTCGTCGATTTTCATCATCAGCACATAATCGGTGGGCTCTTCAACATAGGTGCCGTCGTTATGCAACTCCATCACGCGATGCGGCTGCCGCAGGTAACTGTCAGAGTTATCGACGTTTTTTACCACAAAGCGAGCGTAATACTGGCCGCTCATGGCATCGAAATTGGAACGGCCAATCAGATGCGCGACGGCGGTCGCCAGTTTGACCATCTCGTCGGCTTGCTCCACGTTATCCAGCCCGGGCGCCGCGACCAGAAGCGCCCCTTCGCTGCGCGTCAGCAGTGTGTTAAACAGCAGCGGGCGCAGCTGATTGCCGCACAGATCGTCGAGGATTTTCGCTACCTGAAAACGCAGAAAGGATTTGTACTCCAGTGCCTGAATCGGCCACTGCTCCACCTCGCGCAAAAACTGCTGCGTCACCTCGTGGCTAAAAGTGAGTTCCAGCAGACGGGGCGACTGGCGCGACGGCGTCACGGTAAAACCCGTACAGGGACGGGACAGGTCGGACGGGCTCTGTTTCAGGGCAGTCAGTGCATTCATCAGAATCAATCCTCTCAAGAGATAATCAGGCAGAGATGGCGCGGTTTGTTTCGTCGTCATCACTTAAAAATATCTACATTCCTGCGAATTGCGCATAAAACAGCCTTTTTGTTTATTTTTTGTGATCGAAAGCAACATATATTTAACAAAAAAGTTCACAGCCCCTCATCCATAACTGCGAAATGTCTCAGGCGGTTTTAAGCATCGCCTGGTTTTTACTCTTTTCCCGCTTCGTAACAATGGGGTTACGGCGATGAATGAATAAAAGCCTGTAACGATTTCAGCCGCTTACCGATAGATAAGAGTATCTGGTTCGCATAAGACCTTCTGATATTCTCAGCAGGCTTACGGCGTGAGAGGGAATTTATGCGCGTGGTGTTACGCAGGGAAAGACGTCGTCGCAATGTGACTCCGGTATGCGGGTCGCGCTTACCGTTACCGCACTATGCGCTGGTGGATCGCCTCGATTTGCTGGCGCAGCCAGTCGCCACCCGTGCCGCCTCCCTGAACGATACGCTGATCCTGGTGACGCACGACAATTACCTGGCCAACGGTATCCGCCACAGCCCGCCGCCACTGGCCAGTAGCACCATTTTCCCTCGTCTGGAAGAGGCGATGCATGCCCGGCAAAAATGGGTTTCCGCACGCATGATTATCGACCTCAACGGCAGCACCACCTCTGTACTCGACCTTTTGCATCAACTGCATCTCATTAGCCGCCAGAAGCCTGACCTGGCGTTTGACCTGTTGACGACTGCGGATGATCCGGAAATCGTGCGTTTTATTGAGGCGAGCTGCCTGTGTCGCATCATTGACCGACGCTTCACCGTAAGCGGCGTGCAACAGGCGCTGGCGTTTCCGCGCGTGGTTTTTGATAACCCCAGAGAACGGTTTATCGGCCGGGAGTGGGACATTATTTGTCTGATGGCGCGAGGCATGACGCTCCGCAACATCGCCACGCTACAGCAGCGTCCCTACCACCGCATTATTTATCGACTCACCCGAGTGCTTACGTTATTGAAATTACAGAAACGGCAGCAGTTTATTCGCCTGTTACAACGGCTCAATCAATATCATCCCGGCAAATGATTTCGCACGCGTAAGAAATTACTTAATTTATTGTTAAATGATAGTTAACTATTAACATTTATAAAACAATTATAACTATTCCTAAAAACAGGACTTCATCAGAATTTATCACCAGATTACAACCAACAACTGGTTAATATTGCTGCTAATATCTTTCAGTACAGCCGGTGGAGAACGGATCTTCGATGAAAATATCAACAACAGGCGGTTATTGATAAGTAAAGTACAACCACTACAGAACATCCTGCTGTATTGAGCGCAACTCGCGAGATCGACAACAAATCGCAATAAACAGCCATACAACTGCGATATTGTCTGAATTCCGTCACCAGTTTAACTTTTGCCATGATGATAAACATTCAGAAATCTATTTAACAACAGAGCAACAACCAGTCATTAATGTTGTTTTTCCTGATTAACACAACCGTTGATCTCATCATGATTATAATTTTCAGCCAGTTACACCAAAACAAAAAACATAGTTACCTGTCATCAGAACATCCTAATTGGTAAAGCTTTTTGTCGATTTCACAGGCTTTTCCAGGAAAAGTTACACGGTATAATCAGCAACGTCAGGATGAGCAATAATAATATGACATTGTGTTTATTGATCTTTTCGCAGAATAAATAAACCGCATTCAAATGATTCATAGCTACAAAAACAGGGACGCTTTTGCACTTTCCATGGAAACATACTTCAGTATCAGGATTTCTTGATTTTATCCTTCCCGCTAGCGGTGGATCCGGAATGGATTCGGCACGACTGTTCTAACAATCTGAGGAATAGAAAAATGAAACCGGCTTCCGTAATAATTATGGACGAACAGCCCATCGTCAGAATGTCTATCGAAGTATTACTACATAAAAATAAAGCTATCCAGGTGGTGATGAAAACGGATGATAGTCGGGAATTACTCGATTACCTTCGCAATAATCCCACTGATATGGTTATTCTGGATATCGAATTACCGGGCACGGATGGATTTGCTCTGCTCAAAAGAATCAAAGAGATAAACGACAAAACCAAGGTATTGTTCTTATCCTCAAAGTCAGAATCTTTTTACGCCGGACGCGCCGTACGGGCGGGGGCGAACGGATTTGTCAGCAAACGAAAGGATCAAAACGACATCTATAAAGCGGTTGAAATGCTGCTGGCGGGATATTCTTTTTTTCCGTCAGCGTCACTGACGATGATCAACCATTCGCGACGTGGTGACCTTCCAGAGCTACCATTATCGAATCGTGAAGTGACGGTGTTGCGTTATCTGGCAAATGGGCTGACGAATAAAGAGATCGCCGATCAACTATTATTGAGCAACAAAACGATCAGCGCACATAAATCAAATATTTTCAGCAAACTGGGTGTTCATACCATTGTCGAACTGATTGATTATGCGAAAGCTCACGAATTATTGTAATTAATAAGAACTCCCGAGCATAACGTAATTCGGGAGTTCAGTTATTCCTCAATTATAATTAATCATAAAGGTAGCGTCCGCGTCCGCCACGCCGGGCTGAGGATCGTTCGCCGTCGCGATGTATCTGGCGAAAAACTGTAATGTCGCATTTCCCAGCGCATCCACTGCCACCGCCTGACTGGCCTGTTCTAACGGTAGTCGGGTTCGATCTTTATCGCGGATCTCCACGGCCACGTTGCTGGCCTGACTATTGCCATTTAACTTCAACAAGGTGCTGTCCTGCGTGTCAGGCGTGCCGGAAAAGGTGATGGACGCCGAGCCCGGCGGACAGCCGGTCAGCTTCAGGGTAAACGGGATCTCACTGGTGGTGCTTCCCGCCTGTCGCAACTGTTTTGTTGGCCAGCGCCCCAGTTGCACGGTTTTGTCGCTGTCACCCGCCTCCACCACGCAGGTGAAATCCACCACATTACCCCGCAGTTCAATGTTGATTTCACCCAGCGGCGTCGTCGCCTGCGCCGTCTGCGCAGTGATCAGCAGCAGCCCCGCGAGCGCGCAGCGGTTAATCATAGTCAACACGCAGATACCCCCTCGCCGTAAACGGCCCTTCGCTGGGTTTATTTCCCGTCACGCTCACCGGCCAGGCGCGAATCGACACCTGCGCCTGGGCACTGTCATTCAGCCGGAACGGGATTTTGCTGGCGATACTATTGGGTGTCAGCGGACTGCCGGCACCGTCGGCCACGATAAACCCTAAATCCGGGTTATCAGAGACCATCGCGTTGCCCTGCGCCTGTTCAGCTTCAATCCGCATACTTAGATACGCCTGCGCCTCAACGTTGGTGCATTTGATGCCAACCGTTTTCTGCTGCGCCGCAATCCCCTGCGGACGGTTGCCCGCCCCGGCCTGGCTGAACAACGACGCGCCAATGTCGCCGAAATCGAATTCCACCACGCTACCGGCGTTGATGGCACAGCTCTGCGGCACTTCGATCGTACCGCTGTAGCTGATGCTATAAACCGCCGTGGTCAGCGGATCGCCTGTTGTCGTCGTGACATAAACGCGAAACATTGTCTGTCGCGGGATCACCACCATGTTGATAAAACGCCGCGTCACCTTCAGGCGAAACACCAGCTTTGAGTCTTTTACCGGGAACGGCTGATTTTTGGAAACGTTCGGGTGATTCCCCATCTGAATGTAGTTCTGCGGCGGATAAAACACCCCGGCGTAGCTGTCGGTGATCTGCATCGCGCCGTTGAGATACTCATTCAGCTTGAGGTATTTAAACCCGCCCTCCACGCTCTGGATAGGGAAATCTGTGACATAGCTGCGTTTGGTCGTATTCCCCGACGTGCCTTTCGGGCACACCGCGTTGACCCCCACCCAGCCGGATTTATCGCTCAGTGTGACAATCTGCCCAATCTGGTTGTTGGAACTGTTAAATTTGTCGGTCAAATCGTAAAAGATATCCGTTGGCACCCCGTTTTCGTTGTAGCACACCGTGGCCAGCGCCTGGCTGGCGGGCAGTAATAGCAGCAGCGTCGCCAGCCAGACGCGTTTATTCATCACATTACCGATCACAGCGAACCTCCGTGAGGGTGATCGCCTGTTGCAGGCTCTTTTCAGGCAGACGATATGCGGCGCGGCATTGCGNAGCAAAAAGCCACTTAAGTAAATCTGCCCGTCGTCACCGACCATGCTGGTCACACCGCGCTGCGTTTCACGCACAATGGCGCCAAACGGCACCGGCTGATTGCCACGACGGGCGGTGATCAGCGCACGCACGCCAATGCGGGCATCAAACGCGGCGCGCACCACGGCGCCCTCGGTCGGCACCACGTTGCTGACGTTGTTTTCGATATCGGTATTGTTTCCCATGGTGTTGGTATCCAGCGCCACGCGGTTGTAGCGATAGACGGTGGCGTACGGCATCACGGCGTAGCCGCGCCAGTCGGTTTTCACCCCGGTCTGATTTTCAACACTNNGCGGCGGCCTGAAGGTCACGCCGTCGGCATGGCCCACCACGCCGCCCGATAGTTGCCAGTTGAGATCGTGCTGCTCACGATCGTAGTTGTAACCCATGCCCAGCGTGCCATACGTCGCCTGCCAGGTGGCACTGGCGCTGCCGGTGTAACCATTGTTGCTGGAATGCCCCTGCGTCACGCTGTAGCTCAGGTTACGCCCTTCCAGCAGCGTGCCGCTGACGCCACTCTGCCAGCTGTTTTGCCCGTCGCTGTTGCGGCTGGCGGCAACGGTAGCGTACGCACGATCGAACGCCGTATCGCGACGGTAATCCTGTCCGCTGAACAGGCTGAATGGAATCGACAGATTAAAGGATGCGATGCGGTCGGTGCCGGAAATCCCCACCGCGCGGTTCCACGACCACGCCAGCGAGTAGCTGATCCCCTGCCAGCCGCCGGAATAGCCTAGCTGATACCAGGTGTTGGTATCGCTGGTTCCCCAGTAACTTTGCTGGCTGCCGGAAAGATACAGCGAGCCGTAATCCCCCAGCGACTGTGAAATGTTGACCTGAAAGCGCCCTTTCTTGTTGAGCGTCAGATTGTGGTAGCTGATGACGTCCAGCACGCCGTCATCATCTTTGTCTTTATCGTCGTACTGATAGCCACTCATCGTTTTCCAGGTGGTGTCGTCGAGGGTATAAAAGCCTTTTGTGGAATAGCGATAGCCGAGCAGCTGGAAGTTGGTACCAAACCGGTTGAGTGATTTGGCATACAGGAAACGCAGTGACTGCCCCTCGTGCGTACTGTCGTCCACCAGCGTGCTGCGGGCATGGGTTACATCCAGCGACACCGCGCCCCAGTCGCCAAGATTTTTACCGGCACCCAGCGCCACGCCGGTGTAGTTTTCCGCCAGTTGTGAACCGCCGTACAGCGTCACGCCATTATTAAGGCCGACGATCAGCGTCCCCTGTGAGAAAAACGGTGTCGCCTGCTGTGTGTTACCGGAACGATAATCCCCCGCCACCACATCAAATTTGACGCGGCCTTCACGCTGCAGCAGCGGCACGCTGGAATACGGCACCGTGTAGCGCTGCTGGCTACCGTCTTTCTCTTCCACCGTCACCTCGAGGTCACCGCTGGAGGAGGTCGGGTTGAGATCGCTGATGGCGAACGCGCCGCTTTGCACATAGCTCTGGTACACCACATAGCCGTTCTGGCGGATCACCACTCTGGCCGGTGTCCGGGCGATGCCGCGTACCGTCGGCGCGAAGCCCTGCATGCTGTCCGGATACATGCTGTCGGAGGAGTAGAGTCGCGCGCCGCGAAAGCCGACGCTGTCAAACACATCGTTGCCAGTGTTGCTGTCGCCGAGCACCAGCTCGCTTTTCCACGGAATAATGGCTCGCTGTACCCAGGTCGCCACGTTTTTCCAGTGACTCTCATGCTGGCCGTTGTTGGTGGTGTCATTCCAGGTACCGTTATTACGCAGCCGCCAGGGGCCATAATTCAGGCCACTCAGCAGGCTGAGAAAATAGCTGTCGTCCTGGGTGCCGCGGTTGCCGCTAAAGCTGTAGTTGACCAGCGCCGCGGGGACCCCGTCGTCCCACTCTTCCGGCGCAATGTAGCCGCGGGCGCTGTTTTGCATGGCCGCCTGCGGAATACTGAAGGCGAGTTTGAGTGCCGCAAAATCAAAATTAATCTCTGCGCCGGGAAGCCGCGTGGTTAATGGTATGCAGGCGTCGTGTTGATCTTTTGCCGGTGCGGGAAAGGCCTGGCGGTTAATGCCCAACCGCGTGACCAACGCCGGATCCACGCACGGCGTTAATCCACCCGCCGCCGGGTTAGTTTTTTCCGCCGCCACAAACGGCAGATCCTGCGTGCCGATAAACTCGTCATTGCGCCAGATATCGACGCGGTAGACGCCCGCCGGTTGCTGGTTACCTTTTTCGAAGCGCGACAAATCGGCGACGCTCGCCGCATCATCCGACAGAAACGCCGGGTTGAAGTAGTTTTCAGCCCAGCTGTACGATGACCAGCAGGCGCTGAACAGTGCCAGCGTCAGCACGTTCAGGCGCGAGCAGGTTACAGAAGTCATGATAAACACCCACACGGTTGTTATAACTTCACGCTGCGCGCGGGCGTGATTGCGCCATAATCATTCACGCTCTGCCAGCTCAGCGCGCCCTGCGCCCCCGTCGGGATCGCTACCTGACCGCTGTTCTTCGGCGCCACCATCAGATTTTCCAGTTTTTTACCGGCGATATTCAGATTGACCAGCGTGATGTAATACGGCGAGGCGTTGGTCACTTTCAGCTGGTTTCCGGCGCGGGCAAACGTCAGTTGTGACAGCGCTTCTGAAGGCTGTACCGGCAGATTCGCCGGGCGCACGAACAGTTTGATGCGTGACAGGATCGCCAGTTGCAGCACGTTCTTGCCGCTGGCGTTCTCTTTATTCACCGAAGGAATGGCTTTGACGTTCATCCAGAACAGCGTCTCGCGATCGGCGGGCAGCGGCTGTCCGGCATAAATAATGCGCAGCGTGTTTTCGCTGTTGGCTTCGCTGACAAACAGCGGCGGCGTGACGACAAACGTTTTTTCTTTTTGACCGTTATTGTTTTCGATCCACGCGTTAATTAAGTAACGCTCCTGCGCATTACTGTTGGTAATAGAAAGTGAGGACTGTTTCGCATCAGCCGGATAAATAACGCGCGTCGCCCCCAGCGCAATTCCCCCTGCCGCCTGCGCAGGCAAACATATTATGAAAAATAAAAAAGCGACAATGGCTCCCGGGGTAAATAGTTTGTCCATAACGGCATACCTGTCTTTATTGTTGTAGACGAATGTCATCGTTTCAGGGATAAACCAGCGTAAACCAGACATCCGAATGAATATTGCCGGGGATCAGCGGCAACGAAATCACCCGATAGCGCGCGCTGAAATGCAGCGTCATTTCGGTGGCGTCGATGGGCTGATACGTCCGGGGTTGATCATTAGGCACAATGCGCTGCTGGTGTGAATCAAACAGGCCGAGTCCCAGACCACTGTCGCTCTGCACGCCGCCCACGCGCGTGGCGGCGACAAATACCTGCGGATCTTCCGCCGGAGTCAGCCCCTGAAACGCCACCCCCACCAGACGGGAAACCTCGCTGCGACACTCCACCAGCCGGATACCGAATGGCACCGTCACGGTAGAAAAGCTGCCAACGCCGCCAAAGGCGTTCGTGCGATACTGCCCCATATCGATACGCATTTTTTCGCTTTCCGGCGAAACCGCGCAGGCGCCGTTGACCAGCTCGCCACGTAATTGCACGTGACCGCCATCCACCACCACCCGATGCGCGCTGACCGGGGCATTCAGCGCAAAACACAGCACAAGTAAACTCAACGTCCGTATCATTCCTGCTCTCCGGCGCTGGCTCTGACGCGCCTCCTCCCTGAGGCCGGGATCGTCCTGATTGCGCTATGGCCTTATTCGTACTTCATGACAAAGGTCGCGTCGGCGTTGGCCTGACCCGGTGCTGTAGTGTCGGCAGTGGATTTATAACGCGCGCTGAAGTGCAGGGTGTTGGTGCCCTGAACCAGGTTCTGCGCGGCGGAGAACATCGCGCCGTTCGGGGTCAGTACGCTGGACGCGTTGTCCAGAATCTGGATACCCACGCCTGCCGCTGTGGTGCTGTTATCGCCGGATGCCCCCGCCAGCAGGGTGCTGTCGTCACCATCGATGGAGCCGCTGAACGCCACGGCAGCGGTTGCAGCCACGGTCGGATCGCAGTCGTTCAGTACGATGCTGAACGGGATTTTCGCGGAGGTATCACCGGTTTTGGTGAAGGTCGCGGTGCGGTACTGGCCCAGTTCTACGGTCTGGTTGGAAGACGCCGTGCTGACCGCACAAGCCGCATTCACCAGTTCGCCTTTAAAATGCACGGTGCCACCGTTAACAGACGTTGCCGCCGCATTTGCCGTGGAGGCAGCAAGGCCTAATGTTGCCACCAGTGCAGCAGCAAGAGTTTTTAATTTCATGGATTTTCCTTGAATTGAAAAAACGCACATCCGTCGCGTGCTTCCTGTACGCTCCGTGTGATTTACTATGGCGGGCAATAATAGCCGCCAGTATGCTCCCGTCTTCCTGCTGAGAGCGATTTATTCGCAGCTCGTTGCTTCGCTAATTAAATGCATTAGCGGTTATTCTCTGGAATAAAATAATGTCCCTGACACGGCGAATAAATTAACCCAACCCGCTCATACAAAATACGTATAAAGACTTTCATTACGCTCAGTCATGTCTTAAACAGGAATAAGAAAAGCCTCAGCAAGATTATGGGTTAAGCATGAAGCACTTTCGACACGGCCTGGCTGCGGGGTGCCTGCGATAAAAACGTAAACGGTGACTGACATCACGCCCCGCTTCTGACAAAATATGCGCAATCCCCCTTTTCTTTATGACAGATGGAATCTCCTCTCTGATGGCAGCAAAGATTATTGACGGTAAAACGATTGCGCAGCAGGTGCGCTCTGAGGTTGCGGAAAAAGTGAAGGCGCGTATCGCCGCCGGAAAACGCGCCCCGGGACTGGCCGTTGTGCTGGTCGGTAGTAACCCTGCATCGCAAATTTATGTTGGCAGCAAACGCAAAGCCTGCGAGGAAGTGGGTTTCATCTCCCGCTCTTACGATCTGCCTGAAACCACCACCGAAGCCGAACTGCTGGAACTCATCGATACGCTGAATGCCGATCGCGAGATTGACGGCATTCTGGTTCAGCTTCCGCTGCCGGCGGGCATTGATAACGTGAAGGTGCTGGAACGTATTGCGCCGGATAAAGACGTTGACGGCTTTCATCCCTATAACGTCGGTCGTCTGTGCCAGCGCGCGCCACGCCTGCGCCCGTGTACACCGCGCGGCATTGTGACGCTGCTGGAGCGTTATAACATCGACACCTATGGCCTGAACGCGGTGATTATTGGCGCGTCCAATATTGTCGGACGCCCGATGAGCATGGAGCTGCTGCTGGCCGGTTGCACCACCACCGTTACCCACCGCTTTACCAAAAACCTGCGCCATCACGTTGAGCATGCCGATCTGCTGATCGTCGCCGTCGGTAAACCGGGCTTTATTCCAGGCGACTGGATCAAAGAGGGTGCGATCGTAGTGGACGTCGGCATTAACCGTCTGGAAAACGGCAAAGTGGTGGGCGATGTGATTTTTGACGATGCTGCCGCGCGCGCGTCGTATATCACCCCGGTACCGGGTGGCGTTGGTCCAATGACCGTGGCAACGCTTATCCAGAACACGCTACAGGCGTGTGAAGAATATCATGATGTGGAGGAGGCATAAGTGGCCACGTTTTCGTTAGGTAAACACCCGCACGTTGAGCTGTGCGATCTGCTGAAGCTGGAAGGCTGGAGCGAAAGCGGCGCCCAGGCGAAGATTTTTATCGCCGACGGGCAGGTGACGGTGGATGGCGTGGTGGAAACCCGCAAGCGCTGCAAGATTGTCGCCGGTCAGACCGTCAGCTTTGACGGCCAGAGCATTACCATTACTGCCTGAGATGCCTGCCAACCCTCTTCGCCTGGAGAGGGTTTTCCCCCACTACCATAACGGTTAATTCTCGATCAACTTCAAAGAATCACAAACTCGTCTGCCCTGAATGTGAAAATGTAGTTGCGGCTGATATCAGATTATTCCACGATAAGTAGAACGTTCTACTATAACGTTCTACTCACTACTATAACGCGTGAAAAGCGCACACCAGGGGTCTCCACTCGGGGGAATCAGCATGAGTCTGATATCAGGTCTTGTTAAATCGTTGTCCAAACTATCGATGATTGGTCGCGCATTAATGCTGCCAATTTCATTACTGCCCGCTGCCGGTCTGCTGTTGGCCTTCGGGGATAAATTCCACCTTCCGCTGATGATGAACGCGGGTGGGGTTATCTTCGACAACCTGCCAATGCTGTTTGCGATCGGTTCAGCCGTCGGGCTGGCGTCAGAATCCGGCATTGCCGCGCTCTCTGCGGCGGTGTCGGTTTTTGTCACCAACATCACTATCAGCACCGTTCTGGGTATTACGCCGGAAATGGCGTCGCAGGGCGGGAAATACGCGATGGTAGTCGGTATTCCTACCTTACAAATGGGCGTGTTCGGGGGCCTGATTTGCGGCATCCTCGCCGCGTGGTGCTATAACCGCTTCCACGCGATGCAGTTGCCGGAATTCCTCGGCTTCTTCTCCGGCAAACGCTTTGTCGCCATCGCCACCGCGTGTCTCTCCTTCGTGCTCGGTCTGCTGCTGCCCTATATCTGGCAGCACATTCAGGCCGGTATCGACGCGCTGTCACTGGTGGTGAACGGGGATAATCAGGCTGCCTCGACGTTCATTTTTGGCCTCGTCGAACGTGCGCTGATCCCGCTCGGTCTGCACCACATCTGGTATCCGTCGTTCTGGTATTCGTTTGGTGATTACACCACCCAGGCCGGTCAGGTGATCCACGGCGACCAGACTATCTGGTTCAAAATGCTCGAAGAAGGGGTGAAATCATTCAGCAGCGACACTTACCAGAACGCCGGTAAGTTCATGCAGGGTGAGTTCCCGCTGATGCTATTCGCGCTGCCGGCGGCCTGTCTGGCGATGTATCACGAAGCGCACACTAAAAACAAAAAGATCGCCTCCGGTATTCTGTTCTCCGCCGCACTGACCTGTTTCCTGACAGGCATCACCGAGCCGGTTGAGTTCACCTTTATCTTCGTGGCGCCAATCCTCTACGTCTTTAACGCCATCATGGCCGGTCTGGCGTACATGACCATGTTCCTGCTGCATGCGCATATCGCCAAGTCGTTTTCTGCGGGCTTTATCGACTACCTGTCGTTTGGCATCGTGCCGTCGCTGAATGGCTACCAGACCAACTTCCTCAATGCGGTCATCGTCGGTATTCCGATGGCGCTGATTTACTACTTCACCTTCCGCTACGTGATCCGCCGTTTTGATGTGAAAACGCCGGGCCGTACTGAGGTGACATCAGACGCCAAAGACAAAACCGACACCGAGCTGGCGAACGAGATCATCGCGCTGCTGGGCGGTGCGCATAACATCGACTCCGTCGGTTCCTGCATCACCCGTCTGCGTCTCGAAGTCTCTAACAGCGAGAAAGTGGACAGAGACGGCCTGAACGGCGTCGGGGCGCGCGGCGTGGTCTTTGTCGGCGATAACGGCATTCAGGTGATTTTTGGTGCCAGAGCGCAATTTATTGCACAAACTATGTCGACGATGATTGGCAAATAACAGGAAAATGATACGCTGAACGTCTCCTGCTCCGGCGGGAGACGTGCGGGTATCTGGCTGATCGTTAAACTTTTTCAGGGAGTGGATTTGAAGAAAGTCAGCATTATTGATGTTGCGAAACTGGCGGGGGTTTCGGTCTCAACCGTTTCACTGGTTCTGCGCCAAAAAGGGAAAATTTCCGACGCGACCATCGAGAAAGTCCACGCCGCCATCACTGAGCTGGGTTACGTCCATAACGTCGCCGCCGCCAACCTGCGCGCTAACACCTCCAATCTCATCGGTCTGATCCTGCGCGATTTCAGCGACAGCTTTTCGATCAAGGTCATGGCCAGCATCGTCCAGGAACTGGAAAAGCAAGGCTATATGGTGTTTCTCGGCCAACCGCTGAACGATGACGATCATCTTGAGCGCTGCCTGCTGTCGTTCAAACAGCAGGGCGTCGCCGGGGTGATTTATCTCTCATCCGACGCGACCACGCTGCATCTGCCGGAGAAAATGCGCCAGTGTCCGCTGCCGCTGGTGGTGGTGTCGCAATCGTTACTGGAAGAGAACTGTCATCTGGTGATGCGCGACAACCGGCAGGCCGCCAGTCTCGCCACCCGTTACCTGATTGAGCGCGGGCATCGCAGCATCGCGTATATCGGCGGGCGCGAAAACGATATGATTCGCCAGCAGCGTCTGCTTGGTTTTCACAGCGCGTTGACGCAGTACGGCATGGTCTGGCGTGATGAAGCCACCCCGGCCTGCAGCGACGATACCCATGCCGCCAGCCTCGTCACCCGGCAACTGCTGGAAAAGAACAACACTATCACCGCCCTGCTCTGCCATTCGCCGGACGCGATGATCGGCTCCATCTCCGCCATTCACCAGGTGGGACGCACGGTGGGTAAAGACGTGTTTCTCACCCAACAGGTGGCGCTGATTGGCTTTGAAGACATGTTGCATGTGAATCTGACGTCGCCGTCGTTCACCTATGTGTCGTCCGCCAGCGAAGAGACCGGGCGCCAGGCCGCGACGCTGATGATCCGTAAACTCAAAGAGCCGGAGCTGCAGGTGCAGCGTATTACCCTGTCAGGGCAGCTTATCGCCCGGGAATCCGCCTGATTTCAGACTTTCTCTCATCGGTATCCCGCTGAGGTTGCTGCTATATTGTCCTTTTCACCCCGGATGATTTCCCAATGCCAACCATCGTTACCCATGCGGCGGTCCCGCTTTGTCTTGGATTAGGACTCGGCACCCGCGTCATTCCCCCTCGCCTGCTGCTGGCTGGCGTGGCGCTGGCAATGTTGCCGGATGCCGACGTGCTGGCATTCAAATTCGGTATCGCCTACGGCAATATTTTCGGTCATCGCGGGTTCACCCACTCGCTGCTGTTTGCATTCGTGGTGCCGCTGCTGTGCGTGCTCATCGGGCGACGATGGTTCCGCGCCGGTCTGGTACGCTGTTGGCTGTTTCTGACGGTGTCTCTGCTGTCGCATAGCCTGCTGGATTCGGTGACCACAGGCGGCAGAGGCGTTGGCTGGCTATGGCCCTGGTCGGACGAACGCTTTTTCGCCCCGTGGCAGGTGATCAAGGTCGCGCCGTTTGCACTGTCACGCTATACGACGCCTTACGGCCATCAGGTGATCATATCTGAGCTGTTGTGGGTGTGGTTGCCGGGCGTGGTGGTGATGGGGTTGTTGTGGTGGAAGCGCAAACAGTAAAACGCCCGGTAAGCGAAACGCTACCGGGCGTGACCAGACTTACTTACGTCGCCACGTCGTGCCCTGCGGGCCGTCTTCCAGCACGATGCCCATCTCGTTCAGGCGATCGCGCGCCGCATCGGCCGCCGCCCAGTCTTTCGCCTGTCGCGCTTCCAGACGCTGTTTGATCAGGGCTTCAATCTCAGCCACTTCATCGTCGTCCGCCTGCGCGCCGCTCTGCAGGAAGGTTTCCGGCTCCTGCTCCAGCAGCCCCAGCACACCGGCGAGTTTACGCATGTGTGACGCCAGCGCGTTTGCCGCCGCCATATCTTCCGTCTTCAGGCGGTTCACTTCACGCGCCATATCGAACAACACGGAATACGCTTCCGGGGTGTTGAAATCGTCGTTCATCACCTCGACAAAACGCGCTTCAAACGCGTCGCCACCCGCCGGTGCCACGGATTTATCAGTGCCGCGCAGCGCGGTATACAGACGCTCCAGCGCCGAACGCGCCTGCTTGAGGTTTTCTTCGCTGTAGTTCAGCTGGCTGCGGTAATGGCCGGACATCAGGAAGTAACGCACGGTTTCCGCGTCGTAATACTTCAGCACGTCGCGAACGGTAAAGAAGTTGCCCAGCGATTTGGACATTTTTTCGCGGTCCACCATCACCATCCCGGAGTGCATCCAGGTGTTGACGTATTCCCCGTCATGCGCACAGGTAGACTGCGCGATTTCGTTTTCATGATGCGGGAACATCAAATCCGAACCGCCGCCGTGGATATCAAAATGGGTGCCCAGCTGTTTGCAGTTCATCGCCGAACATTCGATGTGCCAGCCCGGACGCCCGTCGCCCCACGGAGACGGCCAGCTCGGCTCGCCCGCTTTGGACATTTTCCACAGCACGAAGTCCATCGGGTTGCGCTTGACGTCAACCACGTCAACGCGCGCGCCCGCCTGCAGTTGGTCCAGATCCTGACGCGACAACTTGCCGTAGGTTGGATCGGTCGGCACAGAGAACATCACGTCGCCGTTGTCCGCCACGTAAGCATGGCCACGTTCAATCAGGCGCTCGGTGATTTCAATGATTTCGTGAATATGATGTGTGGCGCGAGGTTCACTGTCCGGGCGCAGAATATTAAGTGCATCAAAATCTTTGTGCATTTCGGCGATCATACGATCAACCAGCGCGACGAAACTTTCGCCATTTTCATTGGCGCGCTTAATAATTTTATCGTCGATATCGGTGATATTACGGACGTATTTCAGTTTGTAGCCGAGGAAGCGCAAATAGCGCGTTACCACATCAAACGCCACGAACGTACGGCCGTGGCCAATATGACAGAGATCGTAAACGGTGATGCCACACACGTACATGCCGACTTCCCCGGCATGAATGGGTTTGAATTCCTCTTTCTGACGAGTCATAGTGTTGAAGATTTTTAGCATCGAAGATTCCATATATCCGTGTGTGAACGAAAAGCGCGTATTCTACCTGTAATTCAATCCTGAAGCAGCACACATTGCAAGATGATCCCGCCCCAAGGTTATGCTATAACAGCCCCCTACATCTGACCCACTGTTGGGTCTACGCACTACTCTACCGGAACAGGATGCAAAAATGGTTACTTTCCACACTAATCATGGCGATATCGTTATCAAAACTTTTGATGAAAAAGCGCCTGAAACAGTTAAGAACTTCCTGGACTATTGCCGCGAAGGTTTCTACAACAACACCATTTTCCACCGTGTAATCAATGGCTTTATGATTCAGGGCGGCGGTTTCGAGCCTGGTATGCACCAGAAAGAGACCAAAGCAGCGATTAAAAACGAAGCAAACAACGGTCTGAAAAACAGCCGTGGTACGCTGGCAATGGCCCGTACTCAGGCGCCGCACTCTGCCACCGCGCAGTTCTTCATCAACGTCGCGGATAACGACTTCCTGAACTTCTCCGGCGAAAGCCTGCAGGGCTGGGGCTACTGCGTGTTCGCGGAAGTCGTTGAAGGGATGGACGTTGTTGATAAGATCAAAGGCGTGTCTACCGGCCGCAGCGGCATGCATCAGGATGTGCCGAAAGAAGACGTTATCATCGAAAGCGTGACCGTCAGCGAGTAATCGTGGCGACACTCTTTATCGCAGACCTGCATCTGCAAGCAGAAGAACCGGCGATCACCGCCGGTTTTCTGCGTTTTTTAAACGGTGAAGCCCGACAGGCCGACGCGCTCTATATTCTGGGCGATCTGTTTGAAGCGTGGATCGGCGATGACGACCCGAACCCGTTGCACCGTGACATTGCCGCCGCCCTCCACGCGCTGGTGGATGCGGGCGTTCCCTGTTATTTCATGCACGGCAACCGTGATTTCCTCGTCGGCAAACGCTTTGCCCGGGAAAGCGGGATGATCCTGTTGCCTGAAGAAAAGGTGCTGGAAATTAGCGGTCGTCGCGTGCTGATCATGCATGGCGATACGCTCTGTACCGACGATACCGGTTATCAGGCGTTTCGCAAAAAAGTCCACACGCCGTGGATCCAGACCCTGTTTCTCGCCCTGCCGCTGTTTATCCGTCAGAAAATTGCCGCCCGCATGCGCGCAGGCAGTAAAGCGGCGAACAGCAGCAAATCGCTGGATGTCATGGACGTCAACCCGCAGGCGGTAGTGAACGTGATGGAAAAACATGATGTGCAGTGGCTGATTCATGGGCACACACATCGTCCAGCCATCCATTCCCTGCAGGCCAACGGCAACGACGCGTTTCGCGCGGTGCTGGGCGCCTGGCACCATGAAGGGTCGATGATCAAAGTCACGGCTGAGAACGTTGAACTCATTGCCTTCCCGTTTTAAATTTTCTTTTCTCATTATGTTCTACTGATGTAGATCATCATCCCGGGTAGCGGGACCGCTATGCTGAAACGCAATAACCAATATTGCGGGATCGTTATGAACATAGAACGTGATTTTATCCATGAGGTTGTTAATAATTTCTATAACAGCATCATGCAGGATGGTGATTTATGTGGCTACTCGGACGCATCACCAGCAAATGGCAATTATGATGATGAAATTTATCAAAAACTCTATGCTCTGAAATACCTTCCCGCTTATTATTTCGAATATTGCGTTCTTGCCACAAAACTTGTCAACAGATTGAAAAACAATGGGGCAGATGAAATAAATGTCTCTTCTTTTGGCTGTGGGCTCTATCCGGATTACTTTGCGCTTCTGCACAATCTGCAAGATATTGAGTTTGATTATTACGGTTACGACATCTGCAAATGGAAAACAAGAAATTTACTTCCTGAAAGCGAGGATAACCTGTGCTTAAAAACGATGTCCATTTCCAACATAACGCAAACTGCGCTTGATGATACGGATGTTTTTATCTTTCCAAAATCCCTGGGTGATATTGCTGAAAACATTGATATGCCTTCGTTCGCCAGGAAAATAGCCAGTACGCCGAAGGATACCGTTTACTTCCTTAACTCTTTTATTACCGTCAATCACAATCTTAACCGCCATCACGTTGAACTGTTCTCTCACTTCCATGACGCTCTGTTAAAGCAGGGTTTCACTACCGATGACCCCAGTGACGAGACGTTTTACCGGGGAGACCACGAATTCCAGGGTCTGAAAGGGATAAATTACGGTTTCGACTATCCGGATGGAATACATCTTTGCGAAGAAGGCGCTGAACTTGATTGTAAATGCCGGGTCGTCCATAGCCCGGTAATGAAGAACAGCTATATGAACTATCAAATCCTGGAATACACGCGATGATCATCAGCGCCAGTCGCCGGACAGACATTCCTGCGTTTTATAGCGAATGGTTGATGAACCGTATTCGTGCCGGTTTTTTGCTGACCCGTAATCCGTTTAATTATCATCAGGTATCGCGCGTTTCGCTGCTGCCTGAAGATGTCGACGCGATTGTGTTCTGGACGCGCAACCCAACAAAATTACTTCCTTACCTTGATGAGCTGACCGAGCTCGGGCATCGCTTTTATTTCCAGTTCACCATCACGGGTTACCCGCGCGCGCTGGAAGCGAAAACCCTCAACCCGCATAAGGCTCTCGACGTATTCAAGCAGTTGTCTGCAAAAGTGGGCGCTGACAAAGTTATCTGGCGTTACGATCCCATTCTGTTCTCGAATATGCTGCCCTTTGACGAGCATCTGCGCCTGTTCAGCAAACTGGCGGGTGAACTGGAAGGCCATACCCGCCGTGTCGTAATTAGCTTTGCGGACTTCTATCAGAAAACCGAAAAGAACCTGAAAACTGTCGATACGCTTGTTTATAGCGATATTACCCACAACCATGAACTCTGTTTGTCGCTGTCGCAAAAGATGGCGGACATCGCCCGGCAGCATGATCTGGCGATTTATTCCTGTGCCGAGGACGTTGACCTGGCGACACAGGGCATTCAGCATGGCAAATGCATTGACGAAGCGCTAATCAACAACCTGTTTGGCCTGTTACTGGCAAACAACAAAGATCCCGGTCAGCGCGAGGCCTGCGGTTGTGTCAAAAGCGTGGATATCGGCGTGTATAATACCTGTCTGCACGGATGCAAATATTGCTATGCCACTTTCAATCACAGCCAGGCCAACACCAATTTCAAAAAACACGATCCGCACAGTCCCTTTTTACTCGGTAATGCTGAAGGCGTGGATCCCCACCTGCTACAGCCGGTGATCTTCCAGCAGAATTTATTCTGACCCTGTTTTGATGTCGCGTTCTCAGGACGCGCAACCGTTTTCCTTGCCGGTTTTCCGTGCTATTCTCTGTGCCCTCTGCAGCAGTGTGTATGACACCCACAGGAGTTTTAAGACGCATGTCTTCCCGCACTAATCCGGCACGTATCGCCATCGTTATGGGGTCCAAAAGCGACTGGGCAACCATGCAGTTTGCCAGCGACATCCTCGACACCCTGAATGTTCCGTACCATACCGAAGTGGTTTCCGCTCACCGCACCCCTGACAAACTGTTCAGCTTTGCCGAAAGCGCGGAAGCGAACGGCTATCAGGTGATTATTGCGGGCGCGGGCGGCGCGGCACATCTGCCGGGCATGATTGCCGCGAAAACGCTGGTGCCAGTACTGGGCGTGCCGGTGCAAAGCGCCGCGCTGAGCGGCGTGGACAGCCTCTACTCCATCGTCCAGATGCCGCGCGGTATTCCGGTGGGAACGCTGGCGATCGGCAAAGCCGGTGCGGCAAACGCGGCACTGCTGGCCGCACAAATTCTCGCCCAGCACGATGCGGCGCTGCACCAGCGCCTGAGCGACTGGCGTAAGGCCCAGACCGACGAAGTACTGAATAACCCGGATCCGCGGGGTGAGGCATGAAGCAGGTCTGCGTGCTCGGTAATGGTCAACTGGGTCGGATGCTGCGCCAGGCGGGTGAACCGTTGGGCATTACCGTCTGGCCGGTCGGTCTGGAGGCCGATCCGGAAGCTGTGCCGTTTCATCAGAGCGTGATCACCGCGGAAATCGAACGCTGGCCGGAAACGGCGCTGACCCGCGAACTGGCGCGTCACCCGGCGTTCGTCAACCGCGACGTATTTCCGATTATCGCCGACCGCCTGACGCAAAGCGGGCAGACGCCAGCGAGTGGCCGGGCGTGTTTGCGCGTCTTGGCGAGCTGGCTATCGTTAAGCGCCGCACCGGCGGTTACGACGGTCGCGGCCAGTGGCGTCTTCGCGCCGGTGAAACCGACGAACTACCGCAGGACTGCTACGGCGAATGCATCGTTGAGCAGGGCATTAATTTCTCCGGTGAAGTTTCGCTGGTGGGCGCCCGCGCTCACGACGGCAGCACCGTGTTTTACCCGCTGACGCACAACCTGCATCAGGAAGGGATTTTGCGCGTCAGCGTGGCCTTTCCGCAGGCCGATGCCCGCCAGCAGGCGCAGGCTGAGAACATGCTCACCGCCATCATGAACGAGTTGGATTATGTCGGCGTGATGGCGATGGAGTGTTTTATCACCCCGGCCGGTTTGCTGATCAACGAACTGGCGCCGCGCGTGCACAACAGCGGCCACTGGACGCAGAACGGCNNCGGCACCGACCTAAATTATGACTGGCTGAAGCTGCCGCTGGTGCATCTGCACTGGTACGACAAAGAGGTGCGTCCGGGCCGCAAAGTCGGGCACCTCAATCTGAACGACAGCGATACCGACAGGCTGCACGCCACGCTGGAAGCGCTGACGACGCTTCTGCCTGCCGAGTACGCCAGCGGTATCGTCTGGGCGCAAAATCGTCTGAAATAACCTCTCTTGCCGGGGAATCCCGCTTTCCCCTCTTCCCCGGCACACCTCCTGGCGCGTAGAATTCCCCGATGCCTTTACCGGCTTCAGCTTTTTACAGAANNCCCGCCGTGACCCTTCCGCTGATGGACGACGACGAACGTGCCGCTGTCGGTACCTGCTATAAGCGCCAGGGCTCGGAAGCCGCGCTGGCGCTCGGTCATCAGTTGGTCAGCGGCGAAAAACGTGCGAAACGCATCACCGCCTGGCGCGAGGCCTGCGCCCGTGCGCCGCAGGGCTATCTGTGCTGCGCCCGCGGCGGGCAGCGCTCGCATATCGTTCAGCAGTGGCTGAAAGCGAGCGGTGTTGATTTCCCGTTAGTGGTCGGCGGTTATAAAGCGCTGCGTCAGGCCGCCATTCAGGCGACGGAAACACTGGTGCAGCACCCGCTGGTGCTGGTCGGCGGCTGTACCGGCAACGGCAAAACGCAGCTGGTGCGCGAGATGGCTCAGGGTATCGATCTCGAAGGGCTGGCGCATCACCGTGGCTCATCGTTTGGCCGTACGCTGCAGGCACAACTGCCGCAAGCGACGTTCGAGAACCACCTGGCCGTCGCATTACTGAAAAACGCGCAGCACAACGACAACGTGCGCTGGGTGCTGGAAGATGAAGGCCATATGATTGGTGCCAACCACCTGCCGGAATGCCTGCGCGAGCGTATGGCGCAGTCGCCGATTGCGGTGGTAGAAGATCCCTTTGACGTGCGTCTTGAACGGCTGCGGGAAGAGTATTTCACCCGCATGCATCATGATTTTATCGCTGCGATGGGCGAAGAAACGGGCTGGCAGGAATACAGTGCGTATTTGCATCACGGGCTGTTCGCCATTCGTCGCCGTCTCGGGTTACAGCGTTTTGCCCAGTTGACCGATTACCTCGACACCGCCCTGCTGCAACAGCAGCGAACAGGCTCTACAGAAGCGCATTTTAGCTGGCTGGTGCCGCTGCTGAACGAGTATTACGATCCGATGTACCGCTATCAGCTGGAGCGAAAAGCCGGCAACATCGTTTTTCGCGGCAACTGGCAGAGCGTGAAGGCGTGGCTGAGAAAATAGCCTGAAAAAGCAGGCGGGAAGCCCCGCCTGCTGGCGTTTATCAGAAGTCGTAACGCAGACGCACCAGGTTCATATCACCCAGATCGTCGGTGCTGGACGTAAAGACGTGTTCATAATCAACACGGA
>NZ_JNGH01000026.1 GCF_001188485.1 Trabulsiella odontotermitis | reverse complement strand
CACTGGTCGAGTCGGCCTGCGCGGAAGATGTAACGGGGCTAAACCATGCACCGAAGCTGCGGCAGCGAACGTATCACTTAAAACGATTCACAGGCTTAACGGCTGACGGAGCGAAGCGACGTCAAAGCGTTTTACAAAGTCGAGTCGGTTTAGGGATACGTTCGTTGGGTAGGGGAGCGTTCTGTAAGCCGTAGAAGGTGGTCTGTGAGGACTGCTGGAGGTATCAGAAGT
>NZ_JNGH01000025.1 GCF_001188485.1 Trabulsiella odontotermitis | reverse complement strand
CTTCACCTACGCACCAGCGTGCCTTCTCCCGAAGTTACGGCACCATTTTGCCTAGTTCCTTCACCCGAGTTCTCTCAAGCGCCTTGGTATTCTCTACCTGACCACCTGTGTCGGTTTGGGGTACGATTTCGTGTTACCTGATGCTTAGAGGCTTTTCCTGGAAGCAGGGCATCTGTCACTTCAGCACCGTAGTGCCTCGTCATCACGCCTCAGTGTTGACAAACAACCGGATTTACCTGGTCATTCCACCTGCACGCTTAAACCGGGACAACCGTCGCCCGGATGACATAGCCTTCTCCGTCCCCCCTTCGCAGTAACACCAAGTACAGGAATATTAACCTGTTTCCCATCGACTACGCCTTTCGGCCTCGCCTTAGGGGTCGACTCACCCTGCCCCGATTAACGTTGGACAGGAACCCTTGGTCTTCCGGCGAGCGGGCTTTTCACCCGCTTTATCGTTACTTATGTCAGCATTCGCACTTCTGATACCTCCAGCAG
>NZ_JNGH01000024.1 GCF_001188485.1 Trabulsiella odontotermitis | reverse complement strand
TTAAGACTCGGTTTCCCTTCGGCTCCCCTATACGGTTAACCTTGCTACAGAATATAAGTCGCTGACCCATTATACAAAAGGTACGCAGTCACACCCCGAAGGATGCTCCCACTGCTTGTACGTACACGGTTTCAGGTTCTTTTTCACTCCCCTCGCCGGGGTTCTTTTCGCCTTTCCCTCACGGTACTGGTTCACTATCGGTCAGTCAGGAGTATTTAGCCTTGGAGGATGGTCCCCCCATATTCAGACAGGATACCACGTGTCCCGCCCTACTCATCGAGCTCACAGCCTGTGCATTTTTGTGTACGGGGCTTTCACCCTGTATCGCGCGACTTTCCAGACGCTTCCACTAACACACAAACTGATTCAGACTCTGGGCTCCTCCCCGTTCGCTCGCCGCTACTGGGGGAATCTCGGTTGATTTCTTTTCCTCGGGGTACTTAGATGTTTCAGTTCCCCCGGTTCGCCTCATTAACCTATGGATTCAGTTAATGATAGTGTGACGAGTCACACTGGGTTTCCCCATTCGGACATCG
>NZ_JNGH01000023.1 GCF_001188485.1 Trabulsiella odontotermitis | reverse complement strand
TTAACTTCACCTGACAGGCCGGTGTTTACGCCGTTGTGCCGTGTCAGTGGAGGCGCATTATAGGGAGTAATTCTGAGGTGACAAGAGGAAATTCAAAAAAACGTTTCGTTCGCTCATTTTCCAGGCAACACGTCGAATTATAGCGCTACTTGCTCGCGAGATGAGCGATTTCACGGGCAAAACGGGAAACCTGATCCCAGTCGGTATACACCACTTCTTTATGCGTATCCGTTTCGCCACCGGTCATTTTCATAATCAGGCGAATCATCACCCGGTCGTACCAACGATAACGCGGGTAACGCAGCGCTCCGGCAAAGACTTCACATCGCGTTGGCTGCCACGGCGAGCGTAACAGAAACTTACGCGTATAGTTGTTGGTCTGCGGAGAGCGTTTCTCCGGCTTACGGGCCACGAGGTTGACCGAGTAAAATGCGCTGGGTACCGCCTGCAGATGCTGGAGATGTTTTTTCACAAAACGCTCCACTCCGGAATGGAAATGCCCGTAGCGGATAGACGCGCCAATCACCACGCGATTGTAATGTTCCCAGGGAATGTCGTCAGCGCGATGCAGGTTTACCGCATCCGCCTCCACCCCAAGCTCTTTCAATTCTGAAGCCAGAAAAGACGCAATCTCCCGTGTTTGTCCATCACGGGTAGAAAAAAGAATTAACGTTTTCAACGAGCACTCCTGTTATTCGCGCCAGAATGTTGGGGTAAACAGCACCAGCAACGTAAACACCTCCAGACGACCAAACAGCATATTGGCAATCAGGATCCATTTAGCCACCGGGTTCATACTAGCAAAGTTATCCGCCACCACACCGAGACCCGGGCCAAGGTTATTCAGCGTCGCCACCACCGAAGCAAAGGCGGAGAAGTCATCCACTCCCGTCGCGATGATCGCCAGCATGCTAACGATAAACACCAGCGCGTACGCAGAGAAGAATCCCCACACCGCTTCGAGGATGCGCTCCGGCAGCGCACGGTTACCGAGCTTAATACTGTAAACCGCGTTCGGGTGGACCAGACGTTTCAGCTCACNGCCGCCGATAAACGCCGAGCAGAGCAACAGCACCGGCAAGAAGAGCGGCCACCGGGCGATGCTGTCGGTCGTAAACCCCGCCGTTGTCGCCATTGATACGACCTGGAAAAAGGCCTGATTCAGCGTTGTCACCGCCGAGCTATAGACATCGTGGAACCACAGCATCAGCGTACAGATGAACACCAGCGTCAACTGAACGCCAATAAACATCCGGAACTCCGGATCGCGCCAGTACACTTTCAGACTGCGACCACTCAGCAGAGAAAAGTGCAGGCCGTAGTTACACCCGGAGATCAGTAAGAAGATAGCGATGATGGTATTAATGGTCGGGCTGGCAAAGTAGCCCACACTGGCGTCATGAGTGGAAAAACCGCCAATGGCGATGGTAGCAAAACTGTGCCCGATGGCGTCAAACGCGGGCATCCCGGCAAACCACAATGCCACCGCACACACCACCGTCAGCAGGACGTAAATCAGCCACAGTGTTTTGGCCGTTTCGGCGATACGCGGCCGCATTTTGTTATCTTTCAGCGGCCCGGGCATTTCGGCGCGATAGAGCTGCATCCCCCCGACGCCCAGTATCGGGAGGATAGCCACCGCCAGCACAATGATCCCCATCCCGCCAAACCACTGCAGCATCTGGCGATAAAAGAGAATGGCATGAGGGAGGGAATCCAGCCCCACCAGCGTCGTGGCGCCGGTGGTGGTGAGTCCGGAAAAGGATTCAAAGAACGCATCTGTCACCGTCAGGTTCGGCTGTTCGGAGAAGATGAAAGGCAGCGCACCGACGCTCCCCAGCACCGTCCAGAACAGGACGACAATCAGAAATCCTTCGCGGGATTTCAGTTCGCCTTTCTCGCGACGGTTCGGCCACCACAGCATCGAGCCGATCGCCAGCGCGACAAAAAACGTCTGGGTGAAGGCCCGCCCCGCGCCATCACGATAAATCAGCGCCACCAGTCCAGGAACAATCATCGTCCCTGAAAACAGAATGACCAGAAGGCCTACGATTCGGGTTATGGCGCGAAAATGCATCTCTGCCGCTTCCTTTGATATGCAAAAAATTCAGGTGGGGATTATTCGTCAATATTCCGTAATTGCAACGAACCACGACTAAAATCAGCAAGTTTTGCTGTAAACGCCGCCAGTTCAGACTGTGGAAGCGCAACGCGTAATCGTACGGAAGCCTGAAAATCACTGTTGACGACTTTGCCGGAAAACTGCCCCAGCAGCGTTTCAACGCCCGCTAACTGCCCATACTCACATTGCAAAGTATATTCGGTCAGCGGCGTCTTGCGCAGCGTATTCAACTGATGCAACGCCTGGCTGACGCCCCCACCATAGGCTTTCACTAAACCACCGGTGCCCAATAAAATACCGCCATAGTAACGCACCACGACGGCTGTAATTTCGCCTACGCCACTTCCCATCAGCTGTGCCAGCATGGGCTTCCCGGCCGTTCCCGCAGGTTCACCGTCGTCAGAGAAACCCAGCTGTTGCGAATCGTCAGGGGCACCGGCAACCCACGCCACGCAGTGATGACGCGCTTCCGGATGTTCCACCCTGACGGATTCAACAAATGCTTTCGCCGCCCCGACGCCCTCGGTATGGGCGAGAAGCGTAATGAAGCGGCTCTTTTTGATCTCTTCAACCACCATCACCGGCGCGGCCGGTATTAACCAACTGTCCATTACGCCAGCTTCAGATCTCGCGTCATGTTCTCGATGCTGTTTTCGTGGATCACGACGTTATCTTCAATACGGATACCACCGAACGGCTTCAGCGCATCAATTTTCTGCCAGTTGAAGTGCTTGCTGAATTGCCCTTCGCGCCACGGCGCCAGCAGCGATTCGATGAAGTAGATCCCCGGCTCAATGGTCAGCACCATGCGCGGTTGCAGCACACGAGTGCAACGCAGGTACGGATATTTTGACGGCGCCGCCAGATGCGTACCGGTGTCATCCTGCATAAACCCGGCGACATCGTGCACCTGCAGACCCAATGGATGGCCGATACCGTGCGGCATAAACGGTCCGGTCAGGTCATTTTCCACCATCGCCTCTTCGCTCATGTCGGTGACAATTTTGTGCTTACGCAGCAGCTTCGCAATGCGTTGATGGAACTGAATATGGTAATCGACATAGCTGGTTCCGGCTTTCATTGTCGCAATCAGCGCCAGCTGTTCGTCATTCACATCTTTAATCAGATGCGCGAAGTCGTTATCACTGTTCGCCGCCCAGGTCCGGGTAAGATCGGCGGCATAACCGTTATATTCCGCCCCCGCGTCCAGCAGGAAGCTGCGCATTTCTGACGGCGCACGGTGATCCAGTTTTGTATAGTGCAGCACGGCCGCATGTTCGTTGAGCGCCACGATATTGCTGTACGGCACATCGGTATCGCGATGGCCCGTCGCGGTCAGATAGGCGAGGTTAATATCAAACTCGCTCATGCCCGACAGAAACGCTTCGTGCGCGGCGCGGTGACCATTAACCGCCATCTTTTGCGCTTCGCGCATGCATACCAGTTCGTAGTCGGTTTTGTACGCGCGGTAATAGTGCAGGTAATCAATCACACCTTTCGGGTTGATCTTATCGGCCGCGATCTCAAGACCCAGCGCGCGCTCAGGCACCGGCCCGATGTAGGCAATATTGCCGCGCGCCGCAGGCAGCAGGCTGCCAATACCGTCCGCTTTCGGCAGTGCAATCACCTCGACGTCTTCTGTCCAGAAGGAGGTCGGCAGCGGCTCGACGTTGTGCCAGTAATCGACCGGCAAATAGAACCACAGTTTCGGTTTGTTAACGCCGTCTACCAGCAGCCAGCAGTTTGGTACCTGTGTCACCGGTACCCAGGATTTAAACTGCGGGTTAACTTTAAACGGATAGGGATGATCGTCGAGGAAGACGTTGAACAGCTCGCCGGAGTGAATAAGCAACGCGTCCAGCTTAAAACGCTCCAGCACATTGCGGGTCCGTTCTTGTAAGGTAACGATATGATTTTTATAGAGTGCGGCCAGTGATTCCATCTTTAACCCTTCTGATTTTTTTACCTCAAGTCTCCGCATCTTAGCACACCTCATTCTGGCTGCGTGATTTCTGCCGAGCGTGATCAAGGCGGCATTTCTTTAAAGACTCATTTGCAATTTATTAACATAAAATCCACACTTCGCCTCATCTGGTATGACCAGATCCAATTGCTGGATTCAGGAGACTGACATGCTCTACAAAGGCGACACCCTGTACCTCAACTGGCTGGAAGATGGCATTGCCGAACTGGTATTCGATGCCCCTGGCTCAGTTAACAAACTTGATACCGCAACCGTTGCCAGCCTCGGCAACGCGCTGGACGTGCTCGAACAACAACAACATTTAAAAGGGCTGTTGCTGCGTTCCGAAAAAGCGGCGTTTATCGTCGGCGCGGATATCACCGAATTCCTGTCGCTGTTCCTGGTGCCTCAGGAACAGCTGAGTCAGTGGCTGCATTTCGCCAACAGCGTCTTTAATCGTCTGGAAGATTTGCCGGTCCCGACCGTTTCCGCCATTAACGGCTACGCGCTGGGCGGCGGCTGCGAATGCGTGCTGGCGACCGACTACCGTCTGGCGACGCCGGACCTGCGCATCGGTTTACCGGAAACCAAACTGGGCATCATGCCGGGCTTTGGCGGTTCAGTGCGTATGCCGCGCCTGTTGGGTGCCGACAGCGCGCTGGAAATCATTGCCGCCGGGAAAGACGTCGGGGCCGATCAGGCGCTGAAAATCGGGCTGGTTGATGGCGTGGTTAAACCAGAGAAACTGCGTGATGGCGCGGTCGCCATTCTGCGTCAGGCCATTAATGGCGATCTCGACTGGAAAGCAAAACGCCAGCCGAAGCTAGAGCCGCTGAAGCTCAGCAAAATCGAAGCGGCAATGAGCTTTACGATTGCTAAAGGCATGGTCGCACAAACCGCAGGCAAACATTACCCGGCACCGATGACCGCAGTGAAAACCATCGAAGCCGCCGCAAAATATGGCCGTGATGAAGCCCTGAAGCTGGAAAACCAGAGCTTCGTTCCGCTGGCACATACACCCGAGGCCCGTGCGCTGGTCGGTATTTTCCTTAACGACCAATACGTCAAAGGTCAGGCAAAGCATCTGACCAAAAATATCGACACCCCGAAACAGGCAGCCGTACTCGGCGCCGGGATCATGGGTGGCGGCATTGCTTACCAGTCTGCCTGGAAGGGCGTACCGGTGATCATGAAGGATATTAATGATAAATCGCTGACGCTCGGCATGACCGAAGCCGCCAAACTGCTGAACAAACAGCTGGAACGCGGCAAGATTGACGGTCTGAAGCTGGCGGGCGTGATCGCCACCATTCACCCGACGCTCGACTATGCCGGTTTCGACCGTGTCGATGTGGTGGTGGAAGCGGTGGTGGAAAACCCGAAAGTGAAGAAAGCGGTGCTGGCCGAGACGGAAGACAACGTGCGCCCGGATACGGTACTCGCGTCAAACACCTCAACCATTCCGATTTCTGAACTGGCTGGTGCGCTCAAGCGCCCGGAAAATTTCTGCGGTATGCACTTCTTTAACCCGGTGCACCGCATGCCGCTGGTTGAAGTCATCCGCGGCGAAAAAACCTCCGACGCGACGGTAGCCAAAGTGGTGGCATGGGCCAGCAAAATGGGTAAAACGCCGATCGTGGTCAACGACTGCCCCGGCTTCTTTGTCAACCGCGTGCTGTTCCCGTACTTCGCCGGTTTCAGCCAGTTACTGCGTGACGGTGCGGATTTCCGCAAAATCGACAAGGTGATGGAAAAACAGTTCGGCTGGCCGATGGGCCCGGCGTATCTGCTCGACGTTGTGGGCATTGATACCGCACATCATGCGCAGGCCGTGATGGCCGCTGGTTTCCCGCAGCGGATGGAGAAAGATTACCGCGACGCGATTGACGCGATGTTCGATGCCAGCCGTTACGGGCAGAAAAATGGTCTTGGTTTCTGGCGCTATACCGCTGACAGCAAAGGCAAGCCGAAGAAAGAAGAAGATCCGATTGTGGACGGCCTGCTGGCCGAGGTCAGCCAGCCGACGCGCGATTTCAGTGACGACGAGATCATCGCCCGTATGATGATCCCAATGGTCAATGAAGTGGTGCGCTGTCTGGAAGAAGGCATTATCGCCAGCCCTGCGGAAGCGGATATGGCACTGGTGTATGGTCTGGGCTTCCCTCCGTTCCACGGCGGCGCGTTCCGCTGGCTGGATACTATCGGCAGCGCCAAATATCTCGATATGGCGCAGCAGTATGAACATCTCGGTCCGCTGTATCAGGTACCGGAAGGCCTGCGTGCCAAAGCGCGTCATAACGAAGCATACTATCCCCCGGTTGAACCTGCCCGCCCGGTGGGTGAGCTGAAAACGGCTTAAGGAGTCACGATGGAACAGGTTGTTATTGTTGATGCAATTCGTACCCCGATGGGCCGTTCAAAGGGCGGCGCATTCCGCCATGTGCGTGCGGAAGATCTTTCCGCCCATCTGATGCGCAGCCTGCTGTCGCGCAATCCGGCACTGGACGCCACGGCGATTGACGACATCTATTGGGGCTGCGTACAGCAGACGCTGGAACAGGGGTTTAACATTGCCCGCAACGCGGCGTTGCTGGCAGAGATCCCCCATTCCGTTCCGGCGGTCACCGTGAACCGTCTGTGCGGTTCGTCGATGCAGGCGTTACACGATGCCGCGCGCATGATCATGACTGGCGATGCGCAGGCGTGCCTGATTGGCGGCGTGGAACATATGGGCCATGTGCCGATGAGCCACGGCGTCGATTTCCATCCGGGTCTCAGCCGCAACGTGGCAAAAGCCGCCGGCATGATGGGGCTGACGGCAGAAATGCTCTCCCGCATGCATGGCATCAGTCGTGAAATGCAGGATGCGTTCGCCGCCCGCTCACACGCCCGCGCCTGGGCCGCCACGCAATCCGGCGCATTCCGAAGCGAAATTATTCCCACCGGCGGTCACGATGCCGATGGCGTACTTAAGCAGTTTAACTACGACGAAGTGATCCGTCCGGAAACCACCGTGGAAGCACTGGCGACCCTGCGACCGGCGTTTGATCCGGTGAGCGGTACCGTTACCGCCGGCACCTCTTCCGCGCTCTCCGATGGTGCTGCTGCGATGCTGGTGATGAGTGAAAGTCGTGCCCGCGAGCTGGGGCTGAAACCCCGCGCGCGCATTCGTTCGATGGCGGTGGTCGGTTGCGATCCATCAATTATGGGTTACGGTCCGGTTCCGGCGTCAAAACTGGCGCTGAAAAAAGCAGGACTTTCCGCCAGCGACATCGACCTGTTTGAGATGAACGAAGCGTTTGCCGCGCAGATCCTGCCGTGTATTAAAGATCTGGGCCTGATGGAGCAGATCGACGAGAAGATCAACCTCAACGGCGGCGCGATCGCCCTCGGCCATCCGCTCGGCTGCTCTGGCGCCCGTATCAGCACCACGCTGATTAATCTGATGGAACGCAAAGACGCCCAGTTTGGTCTGGCGACGATGTGTATCGGGTTAGGTCAGGGGATCGCAACGGTATTTGAAAGAGTGTAATGAGATATTCATTCCCCTAAATAATTCGCGTTGCATCGCGGCGGCAACTGAGCGAATCCCCGGGAGCATAGATAACTATGTGACCGGGGTGAGCGAAGGCAGCCAACAAAGAGGCAGCGTGAATTATGACGGGGAGAGAGTTTAGTTGCCGTTCTTCCCGCCTGTCAGGGGCGGGTTTTTTATTTAAATAAACGAAAACGCGTCGCTAAACAGGCGGTCTTCACGCGCGTTGCGCTCATTACAGAACAGGTCACGGGCAATTTTCGCCATCTCAAAGCGACCCGCAATGTAAATATCATGCTCTGCCAGCGTGCCATGATCCTGCAGCACCGCCGTCAGCACCGTGCCCGTACGTCCGCGCCAGCCCTCTTCCGGCTGCTCAACCACCGCTTCCACGCGCAGATGAGGATGGGTAACGGATAACGCTTCCAGCTCTGAGAGATCGTAAAGATGTTTCTCTTCACGACCGCCCCAGTAAATGGTGATGTCGCGGTCAGGATTGCGCGCCAGCGCCGTCAGCAAAATCGAACGCACGTAAGAGAACCCCGTCCCGCCCGCAATCAGAATCAGCGGACGCTCTTCATCGTCTTCACGCAGCCAGGCGTCGCCGTGTGGAATATCGACCAGCACTTCACGCTCTTTCAGGATGCGATCCATCACCGCCATTGCATACAGATTGATCTCAGACGCCCCGATGTGCAGTTCGATAAACCGATGTTCGGACGGCAGCGACGCCATTGAGAACGGGCGTTTGTCGCGCTCATCCATCACGACCATCAGATACTGACCGGCGCGAAAGGAGAAATCGGCTTCTGGTTCTAAACGAACGCGATATACGGTATCGGTGATGGCGTCTACCGAGGTCACTTTACAGCTTAAGGTTGTCATGCGCTCCCTCTGTCGGGTCTGTTAGGCAAAACGGTCGTTCAGGGTGTATTACCGTTATTCAGGATAGCCAGTTCATCCCAGATGGCGTCGATACGCGCCGTCACCTCAGGATCCTTTTTAATAGGACGACCCCATTCACGCTGGGTTTCGCCAGGCCATTTATTCGTGGCATCCAGCCCCATTTTTGAGCCCAAACCGGAAACCGGCGAGGCAAAATCCAGATAATCTATTGGCGTGTTTTTCACCAGCACCGTATCCCGCGCGGGATCCATGCGGGTGGTTATCGCCCAAATCACATCATTCCAGTCGCGAGCATTCACGTCATCATCACAGACGATCACGAATTTGGTGTACATAAACTGCCGTAAAAATGACCAAACGCCCATCATGACGCGCTTGGCGTGCCCGGCGTACTGTTTTTTCATGGTGACGACCGCCAGGCGGTAAGAACACCCTTCCGGCGGCAGATAAAAATCGACAATTTCAGGAAACTGCTTTTGCAGAATCGGCACGAAGACTTCATTCAGCGCCACGCCCAGCACCGCAGGCTCATCTGGCGGACGGCCAGTATAAGTGGAGTGATAAATCGCATCTTCACGTTGCGTAATGTGCGTAACCGTAAAGACCGGGAAATTATCGACTTCATTGTAATAACCGGTGTGATCGCCGTAAGGCCCTTCCGGCGCGACTTCGCCCGCTTCGATATACCCTTCCAGCACGATCTCCGCGCTGGCCGGGAC
This sequence comes from Trabulsiella odontotermitis, assembly GCF_001188485.1. Taxonomy (GTDB): domain Bacteria; phylum Pseudomonadota; class Gammaproteobacteria; order Enterobacterales; family Enterobacteriaceae; genus Trabulsiella; species Trabulsiella odontotermitis_A. The sequence goes on along the minus strand of NZ_JNGH01000023.1, from coordinate 103,342 downwards.
TTCAAGCTCGTTGGAAATGCACTTCACCACTTCGGTTTTCGTGCCACGCAACAGGCCCGCAAACGCGTATTCTGACAGGGTGTCCGGCACCGGCGTCACCGCGCCGAGGATCGTTGCCGGATCTGCGCCCAGCGCCACGGACACCGGGAAACGTTCGCCCGGATGCGCCGCGCACCACTCCTGAAAATCCAGCGCGCCGCCACGGTGAGATAACCAGCGCATGATCAGTTTGTTTTTGCCAATCAGCTGCTGGCGATAAATACCGAGATTCTGCCGTTCTTTGTGCGGGCCACGGGTCACCGTCAGCCCCCAGGTAATCAGCGGCGCGGCATCTTCTGGCCAACATGTCATGATCGGAATGCGGGTTAAGTCCACCTCATCGCCACTGATGATTTTCTGCTGGCACGGCGCGCCGCGCAGGCGTTTGGTAGGCATATTCAGCACTTGTTTATAGTGCGGAAGTTTATCAAACAGATCGCGGAAGCCTTTTGGCGGCTCCGGCTCTTTGAGGAAAGCCAGCAGTTTACCCACTTCCCGCAACGCGCCGACATCTTCCTGGCCCATCCCCATCGCCACGCGCTTCGGCGTGCCGAAGAGATTACACAGCACCGGCATGTTGTAACCTTTGGGGTTTTCGAACAGCAACGCCGGGCCGCCGGCACGTAACGTCCGGTCGGCAATCTCGGTGATTTCCAGATGAGGATCAACCGGCAGCGTGATGCGTTTTAGCTCGCCCTGCTGCTCCAGTAATGTCAGAAAGTCGCGTAAGTCGTGGTATTTCATGGAGTACGTTCTGGCCTCTTTGTCAGCGCGTTATTATACGGCGTTCGCCTGCGTGATGCTGTATTTTTGTTAAATTAGCGTGAACTAACACCCCATCCGTTACCCACCGTGATAATCCACTTAGCGATCGGGTCTGGCATTTGCTATGCTTGCGGCCGAATTAACGGGAAAGAGTGATTATGCAAGCCTGGTATCTACTGTACTGCAAGCGCGGGCAGCTTATGCGTGCCCAGGAACATCTAGAACGACAGGCGGTGAACTGCCTGACGCCAATGATTACCCTGGAAAAAATCGTACGTGGTAAGCGAACATCGGTCAGTGAGCCTCTTTTCCCGAACTACCTGTTTGTGGAGTTCGACCCCGAAGTTATTCATACCACAACCATTAATGCCACGCGCGGCGTCAGCCATTTTGTGCGATTCGGCACGCAACCTGCGGTGGTCCCGTCGACGGTTATTCATCAGCTTTCGGTCTATAAACCGGAAGGGATCACCGATCCTGATACCCCATGGCCTGGCGATAGCGTTGAGATCACTGAAGGCATGTTCAAAGGCCTGAAGGCGATTTTCACCGAACCCGATGGCGAAGCGCGTTCAATGCTGCTGCTGAACTTTCTTAATCATCAGGTTCTGCAGAGCGTGAAAAACACCGAATTCCGCAAGGTCTGAGTCAGAACGTAATACCGAAAAGCGCTTTGACGTTATTGTCCGTTACCGACGCCAGCCACGCCTGATCTTCCCCACGCCATTGCGCTACCTGCGTCAGAATATGCGCAAGGTGCATCGGCTCATTGCGACGTGAAGCCGGTTTTGGGCTCAGGTCGCGTGGCAGCAGATACGGAGCATCGGTTTCCAGCAACAGGCGCTCCGCCGGAATCAACGGCAGCATTTCGCGCAATTCCAGCCCGCGACGCTCATCGCACACCCATCCGGTAATGCCGATATACAGTCCGCGTTCCAGGCACGCCCGCATCTCTTCACGCGTTCCGGTAAAACAGTGCAGCACCGCGCCTGGTAGTTTATCCAGCCAGGGCTCCAGCAGCGTCAGAAAGCGATCATGCGCATCGCGGCAATGAAGGAAAACGGGCATCGCCAGTTCCGCCGCCAGCGCCAGTTGCGCACTGAACGCGGCTTCCTGCGCCAGCGGCGTGGAGAAATTACGGTTGAAATCCAGCCCACATTCACCGACGGCCACGACTTCAGGCAACAATGCCAGCCGGTGAATTGCTTCTGCGACGCTCTCTGACCAACTGCTGCTGTCATGCGGATGCACGCCAGCGGTCGACCAGCAGCCAGAGTAACGTTGCGCCAGACGCTGCGCCTGCTCACTTTCATGCACGTTGGTGCCGGTCAGCAGCATGCCCTTCACACCCGCCGCCTGCGCCCGGGCAACCACGTCGTCTCGGTCTTTGGCAAACTGCGAACTGGTCAGATTGACCCCAATATCAAACATCAGGACTCCCATATGACAACCGCCCTGACGGGCGGCTGATTATTCTTCACTTTGTTCGGCTTCTTCTGCGGCGGCATCTTCGTCGCGGGTTTGTCGTTTCCCGGTATAGAAGCGCGAGAAAAAGATCCCGACTTCAAACAGGCAATACATGGGAATGGCCAGCAGCGTCTGCGAGAACACATCCGGCGGCGTCAGCAGCATGCCGACGACAAACGCGCCTACCAGCACATACGGACGCTTGGTACGAAGATCTTCCGGCGTGGTGACGCCAACCCAGCACAACAGCACGATAGCCACCGGCACCTCGAACGACACACCAAACGCCATAAACAACGCCATGACGAAGTCGAGGTAGCTTTTGATATCGGTTGATACCTGAACGCCCTGCGGCGCTGTGTGCGTCAGGAAGCCAAACGCCAGCGGGAAGACCACAAAGTAGGCAAAGGCCATTCCGATGTAAAACAGCAGCGTACTGGAAACCAGCAGCGGCACGACCAACCGGCGCTCATGTTTGTACAATGCCGGCGCGATGAACGCCCACACCTGATACAAAATCACTGGCGCAGACAAAATCACCGACACCATGAACGTCAGTTTGATCGGCGTGAAGAACGGTGACGCGACGTCTGTCGCAATCATCGTTGCCCCCTGCGGCATGTGGCTAATCAACGGCGCGGAGACCAGTTGATAGATATCGTTGGCGAAATAGACTAACGCCAGAAAAATCAAAAAGACCGCGATGATGCAGTTGAGCAGACGCTTACGCAGCTCAATCAGATGCGAGATCAGCGGTTGAGTATCTTCTACGCCCATGTTTTACGCTTTATCATTTGATATGGGAGAGGATTCTGGCGTCGGCGCAACGGTGACGTTGACCTTTTCCGACGCTTCCTTCGGTTGGGTTTCCGCTGGTTTCACTACCGCTTTTGCTTCAGCCTGCGGCGCGGTTTCTTCTGCGCTTGCCTGATGCTCAGCCGTCGCCGGAGTCACGCCTTCACGTTGCTCAGCAGATTCTTTGACGACCGGGTTATGGATAGTGTTCGCGTTGTCGCTCGCCTTTTCAGGATCGTGACTACTGTAGGTGCGCTTCATGGATTCGGCCGCCTCGCGCAGCTCATCCATCGACGCCTTCAGTTCAGGCGTCAGGTTTTCCATGCTGGCTTTTTCAACCTTTTTCAGGCTGTCCTGAAACTCCTGCAGCTTAAGTTCCTGAGTAAGCTCATTTTGAACAGTCGCTGCCAGCGAGCGCAGCGCGCGCACCCAGCCAGCCACCGTCTTGACCGCTACAGGGAGACGTTTTGGCCCCAAAACGATGAGGCCAATCACGAATACCAGTATTAGCTCACTAAAACCAATATCGAACACGAATTATACCTGCTCTTTATCGTGGCTTTTCGCTTCGTCTTTCTTAGCGCTCTCCTGGTTATCCGCGATGGATTTTGCAGTGAAATCTGCATCCTGCGCGGTCTTATCCTTTTTGTCCTCGTCATCATTCATGGCTTTTTTGAAGCCCTTGATGGAGGCACCCAGATCAGACCCCAGCGAACTCAGCTTTTTCGTTCCGAAAAGCAGAACCACGATCACAACGATAATCAATAACTGCCAAATGCTAATACCACCCATACCTGTTCCCCAGTGATACACATCATCCTTTCAGGCGGCCTCAATGCAGCTTGAGTGACTTGTGTACATTGATGATGAATTAATCAATCTACATTATACGTAGGCACGTTGCTGTTAGCGATGCCAAATAATCAGCGTGTTTTTCGCCAGCCAATCAACCAGACGACCAGGCCACCCGCCATAATCCAGGCAGGCATCACGCCCCAGTCAGGACGATTAATCAGCAACAACGTACCACTCAATAGTAAAACCGCACCTATACCAAACAGATAACGCGACTGCCCCTGCCGAATACGGTTCGATGACAAATCGTGGGCTATTTTATCAATACTGTGCTGAAGTTGTTTGCTCTGGCGCAGACTGTCGTAAACAAGTTCGGGAATTTCAGGCATTTTCTCGATCCAGAACGGCGCTTTTTCTTTCAGTGTCCGTACCAGAGCAGGAAGCCCCACCTGATCCTTAAGCCAGGATTCCAGAAACGGTTTCGCTGTTTTCCAGAGATCTAACTGTGGATAAAGCTGACGACCAACGCCCTCAACGTACAGCAGCGTTTTTTGCAGCAATACCAGTTGCGGCTGCACTTCCATATTGAAGCGGCGCGCAGTGTTAAACAGGTTCAGCAGCACATGCCCGAATGAGATTTCCGCCAGCGGCTTCTCGAAAATCGGCTCGCAAACGGTGCGAATCGCAAACTCAAACTCTTCGACATTGGTGTCCGGCGGTACCCAGCCGGAATCGACATGCAGCTCCGCCACTTTGCGGTAATCGCGATTGAAAAAGGCGATAAAGTTTTCCGCCAGGTAGCGCTTATCTTCTTTGTTAAGCGAGCCGACAATCCCGCAGTCGATCCCGATGTACTGCGGATCTTCCGGATGGTCGTAGCTCACGAAGATATTGCCCGGGTGCATATCGGCGTGGAAGAAGCTGTCACGGAAAACCTGGGTGAAGAACACCTGAACGCCGCGCTCGGCGAGCAGTTTCATGTTCGTGCCCTGCTTCTCCAGCGTTTCGACGTCGGAAACCGGAATGCCGTAGATCCGCTCCATCACCAGCATGTTCTGGCTGCAATAGTCCGAATACACTTCCGGCACGTAGAGCATCGGGCTGTTTTCAAAATTGCGGCGCAGCTGGATGGCGTTTGCGGCTTCGCGTAACAGATTCAGCTCATCAATAATCGTTTTTTCATATTCGCGTACCACTTCCAGCGGACGCAAACGGCGGCCGTCCGGCAGCAGGCGCGGAACCCAGCGCGCGAGGCGATAGATAAGCTTCATGTCCGCTTTGATGATCGGCAGGATGTCCGGGCGGATCACTTTAATGACCACCTCTTTGCCGTTCTCTTTCAGGCGCGCCGTATGCACCTGGGCAATCGAGGCTGACGCCAGCGGCGTAATATCGAAATCATCAAACCAGCTTTCAACAGGGATATCGCCCATCGCCTGCTCGATCTGTTTTTTTGCCAGCTGACCGTCGAACGGCGCAACGCGATCCTGCAGCAGCGCCAGCTGATCGGCAATTTGCGGCGGGAAAAGGTCGCGGCGGGTTGAGAGCATCTGACCGAATTTGATCCACACCGGGCCAAGTTCCTGCAGGGCAAGACGAAGGCGTTCACCCAGCAGCAGTGTTTGATGGCGATTTGGCATCCAGAACAGCGTCCGCCGCCAGATACGCAGCGGCAGCGTAATTCGCATCTTAGGAATGAGTTCATCCAGCCCGTAACTCAAAAAGGTTTGGATGATAAAATACAGGCGCCGAATTTCCCCAGGCGTCATTTGTCCTCCAGTTTATCCAGCCGTTTCGCTAATGCTTCAACAGCGCGTTCAACGGCCGCGGTTTCTTCAGCGAACCACGCCACTTCCAGTGGACCCGGTGCCAGCTTCCACTCTTCCGTCAACGCGTCGGCGGCGTAGCGTTGCTGACGCTGAAATCCCTGGCGAAAAAAAGATGTTCCCGCGCGCAGCACTTTGCTGACGCCTTCCGCCGCAATATCGCCCGTGTAGGGGGCAAGCAGTTCCGCAGGATCAAACTCGGCGAGATCGGCCAGCGCGACAACGTTTTGCACCACCTGGATATCGCCCTGCACTTCGAGATCGCCGCTACGAATCAACGCGGTCAGTTGCTGGCGATTACGCAGCTGCGGCAGGACGCCAATGCGCGTAATAACGGTACAGTCGGCGTCACCTTCCCAGGCGCCCAGCACGTCTATTTGCTGTTCGCTGAAGGCCAGCACGACGGGAGAGGAGAATTCTTTCAGCTCCACGCGCAACACTCTGTTCAGTAATCTCTGACGAGCGGGTTTTAACGCGCGCTCGCGCCAGAGAAACGCATTCAGTGCAGTTTCAATACCCGCGGTGACCAGGGGTTTCAAAGGCATAGCGTCCCTCCTGTCAGAATTTATAGCCGCGATGCAACGCCACGATCCCTGCAGTCAGGTTGTAGTAATCAACGCTTTCAAATCCGGCATCCTGCATCATGCCTTTCAGGGTGTCCTGATCGGGATGCATACGAATGGATTCGGCGAGATAACGGTAGCTTTCCGCATCGTTTGCCACGACTTCACCAATGCGCGGCAGGATGTGGAATGAGTAGGCATCGTACGCTTTGCTCAGCGGATCGATAATCGGTTTGGAAAACTCAAGCACCAGCAGGCGGCCACCCGGTTTGAGAACACGGTACATAGAGCGTAGCGCTTTTTCTTTATCCGTCACGTTACGCAAACCAAATGAAATGGTGATGCAATCAAACGTGTTATCCGGGAACGGCAGTGCTTCGGCGTTAGCCTGAACGTATTCCACGTTGCCAATGACGCCGATGTTACGCAGTTTTTCACGCCCCATTTTGAGCATGGAATCGTTGATGTCGGCCAGAACGACACGCCCGGTTTCGCCGACCAGGCGCGAAAATTTCGCCGTCAGGTCGCCCGTACCACCCGCCAGATCCAGCACGGTCTGCCCGCGACGAACGCCACTGCAATCAATAGTAAAGCGCTTCCACAAACGATGGATACCAAACGACATCAGGTCGTTCATCACATCATATTTTGCGGCCACAGAATGGAATACGTGCGCAACCATATCTGCTTTCTGCGCTTTGGCGACAGTCTGAAAGCCAAAGTGCGTCGTTTCTTGTGTATTCTCAGCCATCTCTACGCCTGCTAATTAAAAAAAGTCCTGGAAGTGTAACAGATTGGGCGCTTTTACCCTACGAATCAACCTTCACTTGAATAGCGGTTATCCTCAGGATCTTTACGCGCTTCGGGAGTGGATTCGCGCATCACGCCGGATGCCTGCTCTTCGGGCAGACGGTATTCGTCATCCTGCGCCGTCGCCTGATCGGTTAATTCCGGATTAATCTCGCGTTTCACCTCTACGCCAAGACTACGGAAGGATTCCGCCTGCGCCAGCATATTTCCACGCCCGGACGAGAGTTTTTTCATCGCCTGACGATAGTTGTCCTGCGCACGGTCCAGACTTTGCCCAATGGAGGTCATGTCATCGACAAACAGACGCATTTTGTCGTACAGACGACCGGCGCGCTCGGCTATCTGCTGCGCGTTGCGGCTCTGGTGCTCATAGCGCCAGAGATTGGCGATAGTACGCAGCGCCACCAGCAATGTTGTCGGGCTGACCAGCATAATGTTATTTCTCAGCGCTTCGGTGATGAGTTCGGGCTGGCGGTCAATCGCTAACAGAAACGCAGGCTCTACGGGGATAAACATCAGCACATAGTCAAGAGAGCGCAGCCCGGGCAGTTGCTGATAATCTTTGCGGCTCAGCAGGCGAATATGGCCGCGCACGGAGGCGAGGTGCTCCTGCATCGCCGCCTCGCGCACCGCGTCGTCTTCCGCGTTGAAGTAACGCTCATAGGCCACGAGCGTCATTTTGGCGTCAATGACCACATCTTTCCCCTGCGGCAGCCGCACGATAACGTCAGGCTGCATACGGGCGCGGGCATCGGTTTCGATACTCACCTGCGTCTGGTATTCGTGCCCTTCGCGCAGCCCGGACGCCTCCAGTACCCGGCTCAGCACCACTTCCCCCCAGTTACCCTGGGTTTTGTTATCACCTTTCAGCGCGCGGGTCAGATTGACCGCTTCTTGCGTCATCTGCGCATTCAGCTGTTGCAGGTTACGAATTTCATGGGCAAGGGTGTGCCGCTCGCGCGCTTCCTGGCCGAAGCTGTCTTGCACCTGGCGGCGAAAACCATCGAGCTGTTCGCGAAGCGGGGTCAGCAGGCTGTTCAGGCTCTGACGGTTCTGTTCGTCAACGCGCCGGTTGCTGTGTTCGAAGATGCGATTCGCCAGGTTTTCAAATTGCTCGCTCAGGCGCTGTTCGCTGTTGACCATCTGGCGGAGTTTATCTTCCGCATGGATTTGCGTGGATTCGAGGCGGGTGGTGACTTCACGGAGATCGGCCTCCAGCGAGGCGTTAATATCGCGCAGGTTACGCAGCTCGTTGTTCAGCAGTTCACACTCATCACGCCAGTGGTCGCTATGCGCCAGCTGTTGCTTCGTCGCACTGAGTTCACCGAAGAGATCGCGCTGCTCGGCCAGCATATCCGCCTGCTGCTGCGCCGAGCGGGATCGCTCCACCAGCCAGCCCACGAGAATGCCTGCCATCAGCGCCACCACCGCGCTGAGAATGATTGTAATATCCACCGCTCCCCCTGCTTAAACTGCTTACCGGCACAAAATAGAATTGTGCTGTATAAACGTCCAGTTTAAAAGGTATTTCCTGCGAGGCGCTACGCAAAAAAGAAAAGGCCGAACGCGTCGGCCTTTGAAAAGAAGGGGAAAATTACAGCAGGCGACGCGCGGCTTCGACCACGATTTTCACCGCATGGCTTTCGGTCTGCTTCATGGTTTCCGCATTCGGAATTTCCTGCTGGGTACGGTTAACGATAACGCCCGCCACCATGCCGGCACGCAGACCCTGGCTGGAACACATGGTCAGCAGCGTGGCGGATTCCATTTCATAGTTCATCACGCCCATCGACTGCCACTCTTCCATCGAGCCTTTGAAACGGCTCACCACGCGGCCTGAGAAGGTGTCGTAACGCTCCTGCCCTGGATAGAAAGTGTCAGAAGAGGCTGTTACGCCGATATGCGTGGTGGCGCCAACGGCTTTCGCCGCTTCCACCAGCGCGGTGGTGCAGGCAAAGTCGGCTACCGCCGGGTATTCCATCGGCGCGAAGTGCAGACTTGCGCCATCAAGGCGTACGGAGGCGGTGGTGACCAGCACATCGCCCACGTTGATATTGGGCTGAATGGCGCCGGTGGTGCCAACGCGCAGGAAAGTGCGAATACCCAGCTGCGCGAGCTCTTCTACGGCAATCGAGGTGGACGGACCGCCGATACCCGTTGAGCACACGATGACGGCTTTGCCGCCGAGCTCTGCGCGCCAGGAGGTAAATTCACGATGCGATGCCAGCTTGACCGGCTTTTCCATCAGCGCGGCGATCTTTTCAACACGCTCAGGATCGCCCGGGACGATAGCCAGCGTAGCCCCTTGTAAATCATTCTTGGTGAGGCCTAAGTGAAAAACATCGGACTTAGACATATAAAACTCCTCTGTGGGTCAGATTATCAGCAGAAGCAAAAGGGTACTGTACAGAAGCGCCTGCGTGATTTTCGTGACGTCCATCACTCAGAATGAAAATGATTGCAATGAATTCTCATTATTTAGTGACTTACATCACATTAACGAATTCTGTATCGCAGCACTGCACAAAAGATAGCCTGTTTCAGGCACTGTGGATTGTTAACGTGCAGACTATAGTAAACCATGCGCTAACAATTAAAGGGTATGGAGAATACCATGACGACAGACAACCAACCTGGCTTTGCACCTGCAGCTTCACCACACGCATCCACCATCGTACGCACGCCGGAAGAGGCGATCACGGCGAGCGAAACGACCATTCCCACCCAGGGCGACAACATGCCGGCATACTATGCGCGGCCTAAAGATGTCGATGGCCCGCTACCGGTAGTGATTGTGGTTCAGGAAATTTTCGGTGTGCATGAGCACATCCGCGATCTGTGCTGCCGCCTGGCGCTCGAAGGGTATCAGGCCGTTGCACCAGAGCTCTATTTCCGTCAGGGCAACCCGAATGACTACGCCGATATTCCGACGCTGTTCAGCAACCTGGTGTCAAAAGTCCCGGATGCGCAGGTTCTGGCGGATCTGGACCATGTCGCCAACTGGGCGGCACGCAACGGCGGCGATCCGCATCGCCTGCTGATCACCGGTTTTTGCTGGGGCGGGCGCATCGCCTGGCTGTACGCCGCGCACAATCCGCAGCTCAAAGCGGCCGTGGCGTGGTACGGAAAACTGGCGGGGGATACGTCCCTGAATTCGCCCAAAAACCCGGTGGATATCGCCACCGATCTCAACGCGCCAGTGCTGGGGCTGTACGGCGGTCAGGATACCGGGATTTCGCTTGAGAGCGTGGAAACCATGCGGCAAGCGTTACGCGCCGCGAACGCGAAAGCCGAGATCGTGGTTTATCCTGAAGCCGGTCATGCGTTTAATGCCGATTACCGGCCGAGCTATCATGCTGAATCCGCCAAAGACGGCTGGCAGCGGATNNAGTGGTTTGCGCGGTATGGCGTGAAGAAATAAAAACAGGCCGGGCGCGCATGAGCGTCGCCCGGCCCCGATGACCCGTTACGCCTGACGCAGATTCTGCGCGGCTTTGACCATGTTCGCCAGCGCGGCGCGGGTTTCCGGCCAGCCGCGGGTTTTCAGACCGCAGTCCGGGTTCACCCACAGGCGTTCCGCCGGGATCCGCTGTGCGGCCTTCGCCAGCAGCGCTTCAATCCACTCCACGCTCGGGACGTTTGGCGAGTGAATGTCATACACGCCCGGCCCGATTTCGTTCGGGTATTCGAACTCTTCGAACGACTCCAGCAACTCCATGTCAGAACGTGACGTTTCGATGGTGATAACGTCCGCATCCAGCGCCGCAATAGAATCCATGATGTCGTTGAACTCGCAGTAACACATGTGGGTGTGGATCTGCGTATCATTCTTCGCAACGGCCGCATTGATGCGAAACGCTTCCACGCCCCACGCCAGATAGGCGTCCCAGTCGCTGCGGCGCAGCGGCAACCCTTCGCGCAGTGCCGGTTCGTCAATCTGAATGATGCCGATGCCTGCGGCTTCGAGATCCGCCACTTCATCACGCAGCGCCAGCGCAATCTGCTTCGCGATGGTTTCACGGCTGACGTCTTCACGCGGGAAGGACCAGCAGAGAATGGTCACCGGCCCCGTCAGCATGCCTTTTACCGGTTTGTCGGTCAGCGACTGCGCATATTTCGCCCATTCCACGGTGATCGGTTCCGGGCGGCTGATGTCACCAATGACCACTGGCGGCTTAACGCAGCGGGAGCCGTAGCTCTGCACCCAGCCGTTCTGGGTAAAGACAAAACCGTCCAGATGTTCACCGAAGTATTCCACCATGTCGTTACGTTCCGCTTCGCCGTGCACCAGCACGTCCAGCCCCAGCCGCTCCTGTTCGAGAATCGCCTGCTTGATATGCTCTGCGATGCCGGTACGGTAGTGGTTAGCGTCGAGATTGCCCTTCTTGAAGTCCAGTCGCAGGCCGCGGATTTCCGTGGTTTGCGGGAATGATCCGATGGTAGTGGTCGGCCATGCTGGCAGTTTAAAGCGCGCGCGCTGGGCTTCAGCGCGAACCGGATAAGCATTTGCCCGCTGGCTGTCTTTCGCCGTGATCGCCGCGAGACGTTTTTCCACTGCGGCATTGTGGACACGGGTCGAATGGCGACGGGCCTGAATCGGCGCGCTCCATTCAGTGATTTTTGTCGTATCGCCGCTATTCAGCGCATCACGCAGCAACGCCAGCTCTTCGCATTTTTGCAGTGCAAAGGCGAACCAGCGCTTCACTTCTGCATCAAGACGGGTTTCGACACTCAGGTCGATCGGACTGTGCAGCAGGGAGCAGGACGAGGCGACCCATACATCACGTTTGCCGACGATCTCGCGAATTTGCGCGTATTTTTCTGTCAGATCGGCGCGCCAGACGTTACGACCGTTCACCAGGCCGGCAGACAGCAGCCAGTCGGCAGGCAGACGTTTATGCAGCCCGGCGACGTTGTCTTTACCGTGCACCAGATCGACATGCAGCCCTTGTACCGGCAGCGCGGTGATGGTGTCCAGGTTTGGTGTCACGCCTTCAAAATAGGTGGTGAGCAGCAGTTTCACCGAGCCCTGCAGCGCGTCGTACGCCGGTTTGAATGCGTCCAGCCACGCCTGCGGGAGTTCCAGCACCAGCGCGGGTTCGTCAATCTGCACCCACTCAATGCCGCGTTTCGCCAGTTCCGCCAGTACCTGTTTGTACACCGGCAGGATATCATTCAGCAGACTCAGTCGATCGAACTGCTCGCCCTTCACTTTGCCCAGCCACAGATACGTCACTGGCCCCAGCAGGACAGGTTTTACGTTGTGGCCCAGCGCCAGCGCTTCATCAACTTCTTCCAGCAACTGCGTCCAGGTCAGTCTGAATTGCTGGCCTTTGGTGAACTCAGGCACCANTGCGGCGGCAGCCGGTTCGCCGGTCGGTGCACGGCCGCGCCCGATACGGAACAGGGTGTCGATATCCACGGAACCGTCTTTATTCTGATGACGAGCCGGTACGTTACCCAACAACAGGCTGGTCGTCAGAACATGGTCGTACCAGGCGAAATCCCCCACCGGTAGCAGATCGATACCTGCCTGCTTTTGCTGCGCCCAGTGACGGGCGCGCAGCTCGCGGCCGGTTTCCAGTAACGCCTCACGGGTTGTATTTCCCGCCCAGTAGCTCTCTTGCGCTTTTTTCAACTCGCGGCGCAGGCCAACGCGAGGGAAACCGAGGGTGTGGTTAATAATTGTCATACTGTTGCCCCTTGTGGATTTTCAGGATTTAGCCATCCAGATGTTTACACCGCTATAATTCGCAGTTACTGTATAATCCTCAAGCGCAATTTGTTCATGCCGAAGTGAAGGACTTTCATGATCGAGATAAAACATCTGAAAACGCTACAGGCGTTGAGGAACAGCGGCTCGCTCGCCGCAGCGGCAGCGACGCTGCATCAGACCCAGTCCGCCCTTTCCCATCAGTTCAGCGATCTGGAACAGCGCCTCGGCTTTCGACTTTTTGTGCGTAAAAGCCAGCCGCTGCGCTTTACGCCGCAGGGGGAGATCCTGCTGCAGCTGGCAAACCAGGTGCTGCCGCAAATCAGCCGCGCACTGCAGGCCTGTAATGAACCGCAGCAAACCACACTGCGCATTGCCATTGAATGCCACAGCTGTATTCAGTGGCTGACCCCTGCACTGCAAAACTTTCGCGCGCAGTGGCCACAGGTGGAGGTGGATTTCAAATCGGGCGTTACGTTTGATCCGCAACCTGCACTTCAGCAAGGCGAGCTGGATATCGTCCTCACTTCCGACATTCTGCCGCGCAGCGGTCTGCACTATTCGCCGATGTTTGATTATGAAGTACGTCTGATTCTGGCCCCGGAGCATCCGCTGGCGACAAAAGCGCGCATCACGCCGGAAGATTTAGCCAGCGAAACGTTGCTTATCTACCCGGTACAGCGCGGTCGTCTGGATATCTGGCGCCATTTCCTGCAGCCCGCTGGCGTCAGCCCCTCGCTGAAAAGTGTGGATAACACGCTGCTGTTGATTCAGATGGTGGCGGCGCAGATGGGGATCGCGGCGTTGCCGCACTGGGTGGTGGAGAGCTTTGAACGTCAGGGCCTGGTGACCACCAAAACCCTGGGAGAAGGACTGTGGAGCCGACTGTACGCCGCCGTGCGCGATGGCGAGCAGCGTCAGCCAGTGACGGAAGCGTTTATTCGTTCAACGCGGAATCACGCTTGTGACCATCTTCCTTTTGTGCGGAACGCGGAGCGACCCAGTGGCGATGGACCCACAGTGAAGCCAGTATCACCGTTCCCCCAATAATGAAACTCGGCCAGTGCGGCTGCTCTTGCCAGATGGCCAGGTTAACCAGCAGCCCGGCCGGAACATGGACGTTATTCATGATGCCGAGCGTCCCGGCATCCACCTGCGTCGCGCCGTAGTTCCACATAAAATACCCCAGCCCCGAAGCCACCACGCCCAGCCACACCAGAATGCCCCACTGTAGCGTCGTCGTCGGTAGCTTTTGCGGATCCCCCAGCGTAAACCAGGCCACAACCGCCACCAGAAACGCCCCCATATAAAACCACGCGAAGGCGTTATGCTGCGGCATCGGGTGAATTTCCATCAGGCGTTTGTACCCCACCATACCGATGGCAAAGCTGATGTTTGCCAGCTGTACCAGCAACAGTCCCGTCCAGAAATGGTCGCTGACTTTGTCATAACGAATGATGGCGGCACCAATCACTGCCAGCAAAGCGCTCAGGAGATATCCCCAACGCAAGCGGCGTTTACTGAGCAGATCGTAAATCAGCGTGACGTACAGCGGCGTTAACACCGTGAACAGCAGGAACTCCGAGACGGTCAGATAGAGATAGGCGCGGAAACTGAGCAGATACATGATGCCCAGCTGCATGGCGCCAACCAGCATATACAGGACGATGGTTTTCAGCGTTTGTCCACGCAGACGCAGGAACGGGATAAACACCAGCGCCGCCAGGCCGATACGCACCAGCACAGAAAAATAGCTGTCGACGTGACCCGCGAGGTATTCGCCAATCAGGCTAAAGGAGAAGGCCCACAGGATCGTGGTGATAATAAGTAATGCCACAATGCATCTCTTTCTGGAAAATAGAGGAACATTGTAGCGGAGCTGAAGGTTGACGACTGATTAAAAATTCACCAGTCGTCAAATTCATCACTCAAGGAACAGCTTACGCAGATAATGCGCTACCGCATCGTCCGCATTGCTGCCGATCACTTCCAGCTCAGGATGCAGATCTTTCAGGCGTTGATGCGCACCTGCCATGATGCAGCCTTTCCCTGCCATCGACAGCATTTCGGCGTCGTTCATTCCGTCGCCAAAGGCGATGCAGTCCTTCAGGTTGTAGCCCATTTTCTTCGCAACGGCTTCCAGCGCATGGCCTTTTGACACACCGCCCGCCATCACTTCCAGACAGGTCAACGTGGAGAAACTGACGTTAACGCGATCGCCCCAGCGGGCGTTAATGGCCTGCTCGAGCGGCAGCAGGATCTCATGGTCATGGCAGGTGAAGAACACCTTACTGACGCCCTCAGGTTCCAGCAAACCGGGCTCGTAGAGCGAGTAGTTAAAAACGGCTTCCTTGAAGAAGCGCATCTCTTCAGGACGATGGCGGTTCATGAACCAGTCATCATTACGATAAACGTTGGTCACGATATCGGGATTGTTATTCACCACGCCAAACAGGTCAGAGGCGATGTCGCTGTCAAGGTTATGCGCAAACACCAGATTTCCGTCGGTGTCGTGCACACGGGCACCGTTGGAGGTGATCATCCAGGCTTTGATAGCCAGATTCTCGCGGATTTGCCCGACGTCAATGTAATGACGCCCCGTCGCGAACATGAAATGGACACCGCGGGCGGTCAGCAATTTCAGCGTCTCTTTGGTGTAGGGCGACAACATGTGATCGGGATTAAGCAACGTGCCATCTAAATCAGACGCAACAACCTGGTACATAAAAGCATTCAACCTCTAAGCAAAGCGGCGTTATCGCCGGATTAATCATGTCGACAGAAAAAATCGACGATGGCATGAAGCGCGACTGAGCGCATTGCGTCCTTTTCAAAAAGGATCTCATGGTAAGCGCCTTCTATGACAAGCGGTTTACCCCCATCACAAGGGTGACCCGCCGCGGCGCGAATGTCACAAAAACGATCATGCATGCGGTTATCCACCACACGCTCCTCTTCCGCCTGCACCAGCAGGACAGGCGTGGCATCGTCTGACGCGCCCGCGAGCACCTGCTCACCCGCCAGCATCCCTTCCCGTACCCAGTGCCAGGTCGGACCACCGACCCGCAGTTGCGGGTTATCAGCATAAAAACGCTGGTTGCGGCGATAGCGTTCTTTGCTGTGCGTCAGCACGTTGATCCCGAACGGCAGCGCTCGCCAGCGGCCTGTACCAATAGCATAACCTTCACGAATGCGCTGATGGCCCTCAGCCCAGTCAAGAAGATGGCGCACCATCCAGTCGGGAAGACGAATGATAATGCCAAACATTGGCGCACTCAGCGCGATGGCATCACATTGATGTGGAAAACGCTGCAGAAAGAGCATGGCAATCGCGCCCCCCATCGAATGAGCCAGGATAAAACGCTTGCGCCAGTGGCCCGGAGCGACTTCTTGCTGCCAGAACGCGGCAAGATCGTCGACGTAGTCACTAAAATTCACCACATGCCCGCGGTGGGTATCCGATAGCATTCGCCCGGAACGCCCCTGTCCGCGATGATCGATAATCAGGACGTCAAAACCGCTGTGAAACAGATCCCAGGCCAGTTCCGCATACTTCACGTAACTCTCGATTCGCCCAGGACAGATGACAATAACACGATCGTTTTTAGCATCACAGAAGCGAACAAAACGCACCGGAACATTATCCACGCCTCTGAATTCAGCCTCTTCTCGCTGACGCCAGAATTCCGTCAGCGGTCCCATGCTGAATGCAGCAAACGCATTTTCTCTCGTTTCCCAGTCATTTTGCTGCTGACACATCGGGTTTCCGCCCCTTCTCACCGCGTTACATCGTTTTTTTTCGACCAATAACACAACGCCTTTACAATAGCGTATTGTGGCATAAATACGGACAATCAGGGAATTTCTCATGACCTTCGAGTGGTGGTTTGCTTATCTGCTGACAGCAATCATTTTGAGCCTTTCACCCGGCTCCGGCGCAATCAATACCATGACGACGGCTATCAACCACGGTTATCGTGGCGCAGTGGCCTCTATTGCCGGGTTGCAGACCGGTCTTGGCATTCACATCGTGCTGGTCGGCATTGGTCTTGGGACGCTGTTTTCCCGTTCAGTCATTGCCTTTGAAGTACTGAAATGGGCGGGCGCAGCGTATCTCATCTGGCTCGGCATCCAGCAATGGCGCGCCGCAGGTGCGATTGATTTAAACGGTCTGGCGAATATGCAGTCCCGGAGAAAACTCTACCGGCGCGCGGTGTTTGTGAATCTCACTAACCCAAAAAGCATCGTCTTTCTCGCCGCACTGTTTCCGCAGTTTGTCATGCCCCAACAGCCACAGGTCATGCAATACGTTATCCTCGGCGTCACAACGATCGTGGTGGATATCATCGTGATGATTGGTTATGCCACGCTGGCAACACGCATCGCCGCCTGGATCAAAGGCCCTCGTCAAATGAAGGCCCTGAACAAGATTTTCGGTTCGCTGTTTATGCTGGTAGGTGCGCTGCTGGCATCAGCGCGTCATGCCTGAGTTAACCGATGTTAACCGTTCCGCTGCCAATAAGCACACCCCCGCAGTCAACGCTGTCACCGGTTCTGGCTGCGGGCATCCCTTCGATAAACACCGTACCTGAACCACTGGCGATTTTTCGCGGATGAGGCGGATGTTCAGGCTTATCATGCGGCGTGAGCGGATCGCCAAGCCTCGCGGCAGGTAATCCATCGATTAACACCGTTGCGGAACCCGCAGTAATCACGGTTTCGTGATAACCGTCATGCTCGGTTCCTTTGTCGTTGAGTTTTGCGGCTAAAGGCATGGGGTGCTCCTGATAAAGTGAAGAGGTAATATATGCAAATTTAAATTCCTTACGATCAAGCGGCATTATCTTCCAAATCATTAATTAATAATCGACACGACTAAATCCTTGTCATTTGTCTATAATCAATTTATCAATCAGTGACTTTGGAAACATGGATAAACAATCGTTATCCCCATATGTTGAAACATTTAAGTGGATAACATTACCTACGGGATCGATATAAACGAGAGAAGAGAAAGGGTTTTTGCCATCATTTTTTACCTGAGTATAATAAAACCCTTCTAACGCTCTTTCATTCTTGATAAAAAAAACAACCGCATCCATTAGGATATTATTATTTATAGTTAGTACTGTCATTGATTGAAGCGTTATAAGATCAGAGCCTTGAATATAAGCATGCCCACCAACGGTTGCTCTGCTTCCATCAGGAGACATTTCAGGATCAAATTTGTACTGTGTCATGAGAACATAAGCAATTTTTTCTTTAATACTTATGTCAGGGAAAATAATTTTTAAGTCATCTTTATGTATTTCTGCGCAAAATGCGATTGCTTCCTGGCCGCTCTTGTCCTTTGAGTAGCAGGAAGTTGTTAATAACAGCAATGATAGAAAAGCCCCGTAAAGAAGTTTCATTATGTCACCTCATTTCGATCGGACGATAATCACTGGTTGACGAAAGATCATCGTTTAATACAAACCATGCATGTTGAAATGATGGCCAGCGGACATCATCAAAACCGTCTCTCCCTGGGTTTATTCGCCTTGTAACTTCTTCTGCAGCACTTTTTGTACTGCCCTGATCAGCCCAAAAATTTACACTTAACTTCCCGCTAGCAATCAACCTTCCGTTCGACATCACATTTTTTTGCTTACTAACCCAAAAATATCCACCTGTATCGCATGAATAATAGGAATCCGTAACAGGAAGAATATTATTTGGTGCTATTGTAAAATATGCAGAGCCCTTTCCAAAACGGAATTCACTGTACTTTCTGTAATTCTCCCTTCCGGTGAGATGAACTGCACCGCGTCCTTTAAATCTTGCTCCATCTCCGCTCTGTGTATTACCAAGTTTTATTCCTTGAAACGTACCCGGATCATATTTTTTAAAATAACCCGAATTACCATTTTCAACAAAGGATTTTAGTCGCCCAGTTTCTCGAGCCATTTGCCCAATGAAATGGGCTATCCTTAGCGGTGTTACAATACGATATTTATTCATAATTTGAGACAACGCTATTTTTATATTTGCGGGTCGAATTACTTCTCCTGAAGAAGTCTGACCTTCCTCATTGAGCCAGCTTATGGCTTGTTCTCTTGTCAAATTTGGCTGAAAATCACTTGATTCATTGCGCCGAATAAGTCGAATTAAGTCATTTTCGCCCAGCCACCCACACTTTCTGAAATGGGTAATAAACTGCACCGGGTCAAAATGCCAGACGCGTCCGGCAGGTAACGGGTTTTCAGCCATACAGAGCGCCCTGCCGTGCTCAGTCAGCAGACTCCAGTCACACTCTGACATCGGTTTTGCCAGGACGTCATTCGGGGATTTCAGCCACTCAAACCGCGAATCCACTGTGGTGCTGTCCCACTCCAGCGGAAAATGGCAGACCATCAGGCTGACGTCCCGGTTGCCTGCACACTGTACCGTCGGTGAATTGCACTGGCTGTTCGTGTCGGTGTCATCATCCACCAGTTGCCAGCCCGTCCAGTGCGGAAAGTCGCCGTCACTGTAAACCCTGATATCCCTGGCACCCAGATTCACAATACCCTTTCCCTCTGGCGTGTTCACCGTCCGCCATAATGGCGCATCTGCCGGAACCAGTGTTTCATATTCGGTATTGATTACCCGGCCAAAACGCAGCATTTCATAACCGGCACTCGGGCTGTCAGGGTAAAGTTTCAGGGTAAATGCGTACAGGTTGTATTCATAATCTTCACCATCCTCATTAACTGACGGTTCACCCACCTCTGAATAAACACCAGCCAGTGTGGTGCTCAGCTGACGCGTGACCATCGTACAGCTGCCTTTATCGAAACACATGGTGACAAATAATGGTTCGCTGGTTTTCTTTACCGGGCTGTTATTCACCAGCGAGTTATCCTCCGGCATGGCTTCATACACAGAGGTTCCGGCCGGTAAATAAAAGTGGATATCGCCATACACCACATCCGTCCGCCCGTCCTGTGTCAGGTCGGTTTCCGGTGTCGTTCTTCCCGTTATTTTGCGGATATTTTCATCATCACAAAATATCTGGAAGTGAAGCCCGTGCTGACCATCCACCATACCGGCTGTGCCTACCGGCGATTTACGGTACAGCGTTTTCCCGCTCTGCACGTTTGCGTCGATACTGCTCAGATGCATATAAAGCGAGTAATAGACAATCTTTCCGTCATCACCGCTGCCGGTTTCTGTTTCATGTTTCAGAAGGACATACCCTGAATCCGTTACCCCGTTGTAATTCAGTGGCGGGACATTGCGTTTTTCAGCCTCCGGCTGGCGCAGTGAAATCACATTGCCGTCAGCAATACACCGGACAGGGTCTGACCCGCATCCGGTCAGATGAATACCGCCATGCCAGGACTGCCCGCGATTCACCGGGAAATTTCGTTGCGGGTCGGACTGCATCATTCTTTTCACCGGCTGCCCATGCGGTGCTGGACGTGATCGAAGAAGAGAATCTGTGCCAGCGCGCCAGCCAGCTCGGCCAGCATCTGACGGAAGTGCTGAACAAAGCTAAACCAGAATGTGCCTGGATCACCGACATCCGCGCGCAGGGGTCGATGGTCGCGGTGGAATTTACCGATCCGCAGACCGGCCAGCCGTCGCCGGAATATACCCGCCAGTTCCAGGAAAAAGCGATGAAAGAGGGGCTGTTGCTGCTGAGCTGCGGCGTGTATGGCAACGTCATCCGCTTCCTCTACCCGCTCACCATTCCAGANCTCTTCGGAGCGGCTTTTTTTTAATACCGGTCATGTCATATCAGTATCATTTTCAACACTATGTCAGTAACCGGATTTTATATTCTTGTTTATCTTTTCACTGTTTACGGTTATGAAAATGGGGGTTGAGTTAATGATGATCTCTTTTTCTTTATGTGTGCTTTTAGATTTAAATGTTGCAGGAGTATCCAACATGCGAATTTGATATTGATGTTCGCCGGGCAAGAAATGATAATACTCATCGAGAAAAACAGTGTCATTAAACATTGCACCGGGTTTAATAATAATGAAGTCATCAGGGTAAGTATATTCCATTCCGAAATTTACATATGGGCCAAGATAATCCAGCCGTATGCATTCCGTCTGAATAGAGAAAATCTGATCAGCAATCTTTCCTTTATACGGGAACAGTTTCTTTGAGATCGCCAATGGACTCTTTGTGTTATTTACTAATGAAATAGTAACCATGACATGACTGTCAGCAACATTTCCCGTTATTGAGGCCTGAATGATATTAATCTTGTCCTTTTTGATTTCATTGTCTGGATTTGAGTTGTATTTTAATTCGGATTTTAAAGGGTATATTTTTTCTACATCATGTGCAACATTGTCGTAGAACCTTTTCCCATAACCGTATTGAGGGCCATTCTCGCATGCGCTCATTTTTGAGTATGAGCTAGATGTTATAAAAAATAGTAGAAGTATATATTTTTTGGTGATTTTCATAGTTAATCAAACGAAATAGAGTTCAAAATTATAAGAGTTTTGCATTGTTCTTTCATCTTTTAATCTCGCTAAACTCTTTGCGTATTGCTTGGGGTTATTCTCTCCTAAATCTTTAGTGCCAAGAATATCGTCGAAGTGTGACATTTCATGACACAATGTCACAACTTGAGAATCTTGGCCTGTCAAAGGCGCTTTTGAAAATTTTCTTCCTATATTGATTTTATGATCAAGATCAGTTGAGTTTACTGATGCATAAACATTTTCATCGAGCTTTATAAAGTTATCAATTGGGATTGTTTCATTTAAATTAATCATTTTATTTATACCATTTAATATCCATTGCCGGGCTTTTTCATTTTCAAAACCAAAAATAGTTATAAACCTTTTTTTCGCATTTAAATCCCATCTTTCCATCTCTTTTTTGCATTTTAGAAGTTTCTTATGCTGTTCTCTAAGAGCTTCTCTTATCATTTTTTTGAATGGATCGGTGATTTTTTGATGTAAAATGTTACCTTCCTCAGTAGCTGTTGTTCCTATGGTCGCTTTTCCATTTTTTTTTTTTCCATCATTTCCTCTACAAATGTACGATTAGATTACCATTCTTCAAGAGAAAGCATCACTTTCACATTTTCTTTGGCCTTTGAAAAAAACACTTCTGTATTTCCTTCTTGATCTGTAACTCCATGCTTTTGTTCACCGCTATCAAACAATGCCGTATAAGGGACTGATGAATATGGTACATCTTCATCATCAGTAAAATGAAATTGCAGGTTATATTTTTCTGACTCGTTATCCTCATCTGGGCCATCTTCTGCCCCTGATTCACCTGCATTTCCGCTTTCATTCTCCGGCTTTTCCGAATCAGAGAGATTCTCTTCTTTTTCCTCCTCTTCTCTTGTCAGCGCGGTCAGTGATAACGGCTGCACCGCCGTCCCCGGACTTCCTCCGCTGTTCAGTCTGATAACCGGCCCCGTGATATCCACCCCGCCCGGGTGAATCACCACGAAGGAGCCCCCCGACTGCAGGGTAATTCTGCCGCTGCCGCTCAGCACAATGTCTCCCTGCACACTGACCCCCAGCGCGCCGGACACGTTCTGTGCCAGGTCGCCGTTCACCGTCAGGCTGAGGCTTCCCTTCACCAGACTGAGATGGTCACCCGTGGTGCTGTGCGACTGTTTTCCCTCCACGGTGACGTTTCTGTCACGGGCCACATACAGCGACTCGTCATGTCCCGTGCGGGTGAAATGGTCGTTGCTGACAGTCAGCGTCCGGTCATGCTTCACCGTGAGGGTCTGGTCATGCGCCACCGTCACCGTCTGGTCATGACCGCCCGCATTCTGTTTACCCACCGTCACCGTCTGCCCCAGTCCCACGGTAATCTGCTGGCTGTTGCCGATGGTTTCCGTGTGGTCCACCTTCACATCTGTGGTGCGGTTGTTCAGCACCTCCGTGTCCATGTCCTTCTGCGCATGCAGGTACAGCTGTTCATTCCCCGTCGCATCCTCAAACCGCAGCTCATTAAAGCCGCTGCCTTTATAGGTTTTCGAGCGGATACTCATCTGCGTTTTCGTCTCCGGCAGGCTGCCCTGCGGGAGGTTGATGTCATGCCAGGTGCGCCCGGTGATGAGCGGCTGGTCCGGGTCACCGTGGAGGAAGACGACAATCACTTCCTGGCCCACCCGCGGCAGGGCGAGGTTGCCGAACCCCGCACCCGCCCAGGCCTGTGATACCCGTATCCAGCACGAACTGTTTTCATTGCCCGGCGCGTAACGGTCCCAGTGAAAACGTACCCGCACCCGGCCGTACCGGTCGCAGAAGATTTCCTCGCCTGCCGGTACCGGAACGCTCACGCAATAACGGCGGGCTGATAATCATCTTATAATCCTTTACTTAGAAAATTATTGTTATGAAAAAAGGAACTGGCTTTCGGACTCCGGGGATTCATCTTCATCCTGTTGTTCTTGATCGTTGTTATCTCCGGAATCTCCGGTGCCACTACCATCTTCCTGAGAAGAGTTCTCGCTTTCCTCTTCCATAGCTTTCAACTGGCTGCATAGGCTGCACCGCCACCCCCGGACTCCCGCCGCTGTTCAGTCTGATAACCGGCCCCGTGATATCCACCCCACCCGGGTGTATCACGATGAACGAACTTCCCGACTGCAGGGTAATCTGACGGCTGCTGCTCAGCACACAGCCCGTTACCTGCCACTCCCGGTTCAGCAGCGCAGTCGGATGCCCGGCCAGCGTGAAGCGCAGGCCCGGCCACAGGGCAGGTGAGTTGCTGACGCAGGTGCCGGTTTCCGCATCGTTACGCCAGCCTTCCATCTGATAACGGGCAAAGTCCCGGCCGTGCTGCTCATCCTTAAAACGTCCGGGGTAGTCAAAGATTTCATACTGTGTGAACTGGCCGTTCAGGTTTTCCCCGTCACGGCTGAACCGGGCGTCCCACAGCGGTGAGGTGAAGGTGTAGTCCTTCGTTTCCACGGAAGAGGGGCGCACCTGCGCCTGATAGCGGAACTCGCTGATGCAGACCCGGGAGGTGCCGGCCTGACGGTCCGGGTTGAACGTGATTTCCCCCGCTGACACCATCCCGGCTTCGTTGTCGGTCAGCATCAGCGTCTGCCCGGCACCGTCCGGCACCGGCTGGTCGAAGAAGAAGATGCCCTCCTCAGACCACAGACGGGTCAGGAATGCCAGGTCGCTTTCGCCGTACTGCACACAGAACTCCCGGGCGGGATGGTCGCCGTATAGCCACGGCGTCCAGTCGGTGATGCCGTTTTCCGCCAGCAGGGTGGCGGAGATGGCTTCTATATCCTGCTGCTGGAAGATGCGGAAGTTCTGCCGCAGGCTGCTGCGCCACAGCGGGGGCTGTATACGCAGCAGAATCAGCGTCTGCCCGGCACCGTCCGGCACCGGCTGGTCGAAGAAGAAGATGCCCTCCTCAGACCACAGGCGGGTCAGGAATGCCAGGTCGCTTTCGCCGTACTGCACACAGAACTCCCGGGCGGGATGGGCGCCGTAAAGCCACGGCGTCCAGTCGGTGATGCCGTTTTCCGCCAGCAGGGTGGCGGAGATGGCTTCGATATCCTGCTGCTGAAAGATGCGGAAGTTCTGCCGCAGGCTGCTGCGCCACAGCGGGGGCTGTATACGCAGCAGGNNGTGACCCGGCGCAGCGCCTCCACGCCCTGCCAGACGGTCAGGACGGCGGTCTTCTCCAGCAGGGCATCGGCAGTCTGGCGGAAGACGCCGCTGGCGACCTCCGCTTCCAGTACAAACGGGGTGGATAATCCCTGTGAAAGGCGGAAACGGACCACGGCGAAGGTGTCCGGCCTCTGCCCGTCGATATCCAGTGTGAAGCGTAATCCCTGTAGTGACATACCGGCATCCCTGAGATATTCATGGTATCAGTGCGGGAGGGCAATCCATTGATTACATGAATAAAAACAATAAGTTACAAACAAGTGGCGAATGCTGGCATGTGAAACGGACACGGACAGTGATCAGGATCACGAAGGGGAAAGTTTGATTCAGGTGCCTTTGATGTTTAGAGGCTGTTTTAGAACCTTCATGCACCTCCCCCTTTGTAAAAAATTCGTCAAAATTCTCCTTTCAAATACTGAAAAATGGGGTATGTTTTAGCAGAGTGTGCTGCAAAAGCGCGGGCGGTAGACATAAAATCGAAATAAAGCGCTAAAAAACAACATCACAACAAATGCAATCACCATAAACAATGGGGAATCTCAGGATGAAAATGAAGGGTAAAGCGTTACTGGCAGGATGTATCGCGTTGGCGTTCAGTCAGATGGCGCTGGCAGAAGACATCAAAGTAGCCGTGGTCGGTGCGATGTCCGGTCCGGTTGCGCAATATGGCGATCAGGAATTTACCGGTGCTGAGCAGGCGGTTGCGGATATCAATGCTAAAGGCGGCATCAAAGGCAACAAACTCGTTATTACTAAATATGATGACGCCTGCGACCCGAAACAAGCGGTAGCAGTAGCGAACAAAGTGGTTAACGACGGCATCAAGTATGTTATCGGTCACCTCTGCTCCTCCTCCACCCAGCCCGCGTCTGATATCTACGAAGACGAAGGCATTCTGATGATCACACCGGCGGCGACAGCGCCTGAGCTGACCGCACGCGGTTATAACCTGGTGCTGCGCACCACCGGTCTTGACTCCGATCAGGGCCCGACTGCGGCGAAATACATCCTTGATAAAGTGAAACCGCAGCGTATTGCCATTGTTCACGATAAACAACAGTACGGCGAGGGCCTGGCCCGCGCGGTACAGGACGGTCTCAAGAAAGGCGGCGCGAACGTGGTGTTCTTCGACGGTATCACGGCGGGCGAGAAAGATTTCTCCACGCTGGTGGCGCGTCTGAAGAAAGAAAATATCGACTTCGTTTATTACGGCGGTTATCACCCGGAAATGGGGCAGATCCTGCGCCAGGCGCGCGCTGCGGGTCTGAAAACGCAGTTTATGGGGCCTGAAGGCGTCGCTAACGTTTCCCTGTCCAACATTGCTGGTGAATCGGCGGAAGGCATGCTGGTGACCAAGCCGAAGAACTACGATCAGGTTCCGGCGAACAAACCGGTGGTGGATGCAATTAAAGCGAAGAAACAGGATCCAAGCGGTGCGTTCGTATGGACGACCTACGCTGCGCTGCAGTCCCTGTCAGCCGGTCTGAACCAGTCTGACGATCCGGCGGAAATCGCCAAATGGCTGAAAGCCAACAGCGTCGACACTGTTATGGGGCCGCTGTCCTGGGACGCGAAAGGCGACCTGAAGGGCTTTGAGTTCGGCGTCTTTACCTGGCATGCTAACGGTACCGCTACTGACGCCAAATAATTTTTCTGGCGCCTTTCGCGCTACAGGTGCGTTGGCTGCGTTCTTCGACCCCGGTCACTTACTTATGTAAGCTCCCGGGGATCTCAGACCTTGCTGCCTTCCTGTAACACGAAATGCTGGAAAAATGATGCTCTATGGCGCCTTTCACGCTACAGGTGCGACAAAGCCCGGTTAACGCCGGGCTTTTTACCGCTTTTCCCAGCCGCCTTTCTGTGCGGTGAAACTCAGCGCCTGCATAAACGCGGCCATCACGCCGCGATCTTCAACGCCGACATCCGCCATCCACCAGCTGGAGATGCCGGGGTTGTCGCGCAGCACTTCTTCGACCAGGTATTGCCCCACGCCGCGGCGGCGGGTGACGTCACGCACGCGCAGGGAGTCGAGTGCGCCCTCGGTGCCGCTCAGCGTCACGCGGACGGCGGCCAGCAGACGGTCATTAAAACGGGCGGCGTAAATACGATGTAATTCATCAAGTGCTAATGAGGCTTCTGTATATTCCGGCCAGATTTTCCCCAGATCGATTTTGTCCTGCTCGCTGAGGGTATGAAGGCGGATGATGGTCAGTTTCATGCAAAGCTTTCCTGTCACAACGGTCAGGAAAGTGTACTCAATTTCTCATTCCTGGGGGGCCTGTTTTTTATTCATTCATTAGCTGATTAATTTTTACTTTATCAGCGATGCAGTTTTATCCATTAGGGATCGAAAAACAGGCAGCATTTTAGCCTGTCAGGTAGTGAATTGTTCGGCTTTATATGCCGTTATATTATGCTGCAGTGCGGACTTTTTTTGTTTATCTCTCGATTATTTCAGAATATTATCTTTCCTTAATAGACTGAAAAATAGAGATTTTGATCTGAATTTCAGTAAAAGATGACTCTAAACCATTAAAGAAACTGGTAAAAATAGAATTGTGCAATAAAAATACAGCATGATTTTTAACCACATAATTACAAGAAATTCACAGACATCACGAACGGGGTTTGAAAAATGAAAAGGAACGCGAAGACAGTGATCGCGGGGATGATCGCACTGGCGATGTCACAGGCTGCCATGGCAGACGAAATCAAGGTGGCAGTTGTTGGTGCAATGTCCGGCCCGGTAGCTCAATGGGGCGATATGGAATTCAATGGTGCGCGGGAAGCCATCAAGAACATCAATGCCAACGGCGGCATCAAAGGCGACAAGCTGGTCGGCGTTGAATACGACGACGCCTGCGATCCGAAGCAGGCCGTTGCTGTCGCCAACAAAGTGGTTAACGACGGCATTAAATTTGTCATCGGCCATCTCTGCTCCTCTTCCACACAGCCAGCGTCGGATATCTACGAAGACGAAGGCATTCTGATGATTTCGCCGGGGGCAACCAACCCGGAGCTGACCCAGCGTGGCTACCAGTTCATCATGCGTACCGCCGGGCTCGACTCTTCTCAGGGACCGACCGCAGCGAAATACATTCTTGAGCAAGTGAAACCGCAACGCATTGCCGTCATCCACGACAAGCAACAATACGGCGAAGGGCTGGCGCGCTCGGTGCAGGACGGCCTCAAGCAGGGCGGCGCCAACGTGGTCTTTTTTGACGGCATCACCGCCGGGGAAAAAGATTTCTCCGCCCTGGTCTCTCGCCTGAAGAAAGAAAATATCGGCTTCGTCTATTACGGCGGTTATTACCCGGAAATGGGCCAGATGCTGCGCCAGGCGCGTTCGATCAACCTGAAAACCCAGTTTATGGGACCGGAAGGCGTGGGTAACGCGTCGCTCTCCAACATCGCGGGTGATGCTGCGGAAGGCATGCTGGTGACCATGCCGAAACGTTATGACCAGGATCCGGCGAACAGCGCTATTGTTAATGCGTTGAAAGCAGAGAAAAAAGATCCGACCGGTCCGTATGTGTGGATCACCTACGCCGCCGTGCAGTCGCTGGCGACCGCCATGGAGCGTACGGACAGCAAAGAACCGCAGGATCTGATTAAGGATCTGAAAGCTCACGGTGCAGATACCGTGATTGGGCCGCTGAACTGGGATGAAAAAGGCGATCTGAAGGGATTTGAGTTTGGTGTTTTCCAGTGGCATGCCGACGGTTCGTCAACCGCAGCCAAATGATTATCCCGTTCTGTAGGGTTGAAAAGGTTACTTTATGTCCGAGCAGTTCCTCTATTTTTTGCAGCAGATGTTTAACGGCGTCACGCTGGGAAGCACCTATGCGCTGATCGCTATCGGCTACACCATGGTGTACGGCATTATCGGCATGATCAACTTCGCCCACGGCGAGGTGTACATGATCGGCAGCTATGTCTCGTTCATGATCATCGCCGCGCTGATGATGCTGGGTATCGACGCCAGCTGGCTGCTGATTGCCGCCGGGTTTGTCGGCGCGATTATCATCGCCAGCGCCTACGGCTGGAGCATTGAGCGAGTGGCTTACCGCCCGGTGCGCAGCTCCAAGCGTCTGATCGCGCTGATCTCCGCCATCGGGATGTCCATCTTCCTGCAAAACTACGTCAGCCTGACGGAAGGCTCACGCGACATCGCATTGCCGAACCTGGTCGATGGTCAGTGGGTGGTAGGCAGCAGCGAACATTTCTCTGCCTCCATCACCACCATGCAGTTGGTTATCTGGGTGGTGACGTTCATTGCCATGCTGGCGCTGACGGTATTTATTCGCTACTCACGCATGGGACGCGCCTGCCGCGCCTGCGCGGAAGACCTGAAAATGGCGAGCCTGCTTNTGTGATCGGCGCGGCGATGGCGGCGGTGGCGGGCGTGTTGCTCGGCCAGTTCTACGGCGTTATCAACCCGTACATCGGTTTTATGGCAGGCATGAAAGCCTTTACCGCCGCGGTGCTGGGCGGGATCGGCAGTATTCCGGGCGCGATGATCGGCGGGCTGATCCTCGGCGTGGCGGAAGCGCTCTCTTCGGCGTATCTGAGTACCGAATATAAAGACGTGGTGTCGTTTGCGCTGCTGATTCTGGTGCTGCTGGTGATGCCAACCGGCATCCTGGGTCGCCCGGAGGTAGAAAAAGTATGAAACCGATGCATTTTGCGATGGCGCTGCTTTCGGCAGTCATGTTTTTCATCCTGGCCGGTGTGTTTATGGGCGTTCAGCTGGGGCTGGACGGCACCAAACTGGTGGTGGGCTCGGCGTCAGACATCCGCTGGCAGTGGGTGTTCATCGGCACCGCCGTGGTCTTTTTCTTCCAGCTGCTGCGCCCGCTGTTTACGAACGCCCTGAAAAGCGTCTCCGGGCCGAAGTTTATTCTGCCGGCGATCGATGGCTCCTCGGTAAAACAGAAGCTGTTTTTAATCGCGCTGCTGGTGATTGCCGTCGCCTGGCCGTTTATGGTTTCCCGCGGCACGGTCGATATCGCCACCCTGACGATGATTTACATCATNCCACTATTACGGCCTCGGCTTCTGGACCTGTCTGCCGCTCGCCGGGCTGGTGTCGGCGCTGGCGGGCTTCCTGCTCGGCTTCCCGGTACTGCGTCTGCGCGGTGACTACCTGGCGATTGTGACGCTCGGCTTCGGTGAAATCGTGCGTATTCTGCTGCTCAACAACACCGAAATCACCGGTGGTCCGAACGGCATCAGCCAAATCCCGAAACCGACCCTGTTCGGCCTGGAATTCAGCCGTACCGCCCGCGAAGGCGGCTGGGATACCTTCAGCAACTTCTTTGGCGTGAAGTATGACCCGTCCGATCGCGTGGTGTTCCTCTATCTGGTGGCGCTGCTGTTAGTGGTGCTGAGCCTGTTCGTCATTAACCGCCTGCTGCGCATGCCGCTGGGTCGCGCGTGGGAAGCGTTGCGTGAAGATGAAATCGCCTGCCGCTCGCTGGGCCTGAGCCCGACGCGCATCAAGCTGACGGCGTTCACCATCAGCGCCGCATTTGCCGGGTTCGCCGGAACGTTGTTCGCCGCCCGTCAGGGTTTCGTCAGCCCGGAATCCTTCACCTTCGCCGAATCGGCGTTTGTGCTGGCGATTGTGGTGCTTGGCGGGATGGGTTCTCAGTTTGCGGTTATTCTGGCGGCTATCCTGCTGGTGGTATCGCGCGAGCTGATGCGTGATTTCAATGAGTACAGCATGTTGATGCTGGGTGGTTTGATGGTGCTGATGATGATCTGGCGTCCGCAGGGCTTATTGCCGATGACCCGTGTGCAGATGAAACTGAAAAACGGGCAAGCGAAAGGAGAGCAGGCATGAGTCCATTATTATCCGTTGATGGCCTGACGATGCGCTTCGGCGGCCTGCTGGCGGTCAACAACGTGTCGCTGGAGCTGTATCCGCAGGAAATCGTTTCGCTGATTGGGCCGAACGGCGCGGGCAAAACCACCGTATTCAACTGTCTGACCGGTTTTTATAAACCGACTGGCGGCACTATTCGCCTGCGCGAGCAGCACCTCGAGGGTATGTCAGGTCAGCAGATTGCCCGCATGGGCGTGGTGCGGACCTTCCAGCACGTGCGGTTGTTTCGTGAAATGACGGTGATTGAAAACCTGCTGGTGGCGCAACATCAACAACTGAAAACCGGGGTGTTCTCCGGTCTGCTGAAAACCCCGGCGTTCCGCCGTGCGCAGAGTGAATCGCTGGATCGCGCCGCCGCCTGGCTTGAGCGTATCGGTCTGCTGGCGCACGCCAACCGTCAGGCGAGCAACCTGGCCTATGGCGACCAGCGTCGTCTGGAGATTGCCCGCTGCATGGTGACGCTGCCGGAAATTCTGATGCTCGACGAGCCAGCGGCAGGGCTTAACCCGAAAGAAACCAAAGAGCTGGACGAACTTATCGCCGAGCTGCGCAGCCATCACAACACCACCATTCTGCTGATTGAGCATGATATGAAACTGGTGATGGGGATTTCCGATCGTATTTACGTCGTGAATCAGGGCACGCCGCTGGCGAAAGGTACGCCAGAAGAAATTCGTCATAACCCGGACGTGATCCGCGCCTACTTGGGTGAAGCATAAGATGGAAAAAGTCATGTTGTCTTTTGACGGGGTCAGCGCTCACTACGGTAAAATTCAGGCGCTGCATAACGTCAGTTTGCATATTAATCAGGGCGAAATTGTCACGCTCATTGGCGCGAACGGCGCGGGGAAAACCACGCTGCTCGGTACGCTGTGCGGTGACCCGCGCGCCACCAGCGGGCGGATTGTGTTCGACGGTAAAGACATTACCGACTGGCAAACCGCAAAAATCATGCGCGAAGCGGTGGCGATTGTGCCGGAAGGCCGTCGCGTCTTTTCACGCATGACGGTGGAGGAAAACCTGGCGATGGGCGGTTTCTTCGCCGACCGTGATCAGTATCAGACGCGCATCCAGTGGGTTTACGAGCTTTTCCCGCGTCTGCATGAACGTCGGTTGCAGCGTGCGGGCACCATGTCCGGTGGCGAGCAGCAGATGCTGGCGATTGGCCGTGCGTTGATGAGCCAGCCGCGCCTGCTGCTGCTGGACGAACCGTCGCTGGGTCTGGCGCCAATCATCATCCAGCAGATTTTCGATACCATCGAGCAACTGCGCGATCAGGGCATGACTATTTTCCTCGTCGAGCAGAACGCCAACCAGGCGCTGAAACTCGCCGATCGCGGTTACGTGCTGGAAAACGGTCACGTAGTGCTGGAAGATACCGGCGACGCGTTGCTGGCAAACGAAGCGGTACGCAGTGCGTATTTAGGCGGGTAAATCTTAAATTGCCCGGAGGCGCTACGCTTGCCGGGCCTACATCTCTTCGTCACCAATTCATCATTTTTCTTCCGCTCTTCTGTCATCTGTTTGTAACTAAAAAGTTATTTTTCTGTCATTCGGGCGTGTCATGTTACCTCGCGAGCATTAATCGCGTGATTCCGCGCATCCGGCACAACAAGAGAGATAACCGAATGACTTCGTTACGACATACAGCGTTAGGACTGGCGCTCAGTCTGGCATTTGCCGGGCACGCGCTGGCAGAAACCACGATTCCGTTCTGGCATTCCATGGAAGGGGAACTGGGAAAAGAAGTTGACTCCCTGGCGCAACGTTTCAACCAGGCCAACCCGGATTACAAAATTGTGCCGGTTTATAAAGGCAATTATGAACAAAGCCTGAGCGCGGGTATTGCTGCGTTCCGTACCGGTAACGCCCCCGCCCTGTTACAGGTTTATGAAGTTGGCACCGCCACCATGATGGCGTCCAAAGCGATCAAACCGGTGTATGAAGTGTTTAGCGACGCCAATATCAAATTTGATGAGTCGCAGTTCGTCCCGACCGTTTCCGGTTACTACACCGATTCAAAAACGGGTCACCTGCTGTCTCAGCCGTTCAACAGCTCCACGCCGGTGCTGTACTACAACAAAGATGCCTTCAAAAAAGCCGGTTTAGATCCGGAACAGCCGCCGAAAACCTGGCAGGATCTGTCGGCCTATACGGCGAAACTGAAAGCGGCAGGCGTGAAGTGCGGTTACGCCAGCGGCTGGCAGGGCTGGATCCAGATTGAAAACTTCAGCGCCTGGCACGGTCTGCCGGTCGCCACCAAAAATAACGGTTTTGACGGTACCGACGCGGTACTGGAATTCAACAAGCCGGAGCAGGTGAAACACATCGCGATGCTCGAAGAACTGAACAAGAAAGGCGATTTCAGCTACTTCGGCCGTAAAGACGAGTCTACCGAGAAGTTCTACAACGGTGACTGCGCCATTACCACCGC
This sequence comes from Trabulsiella odontotermitis, assembly GCF_001188485.1. GTDB lineage: Bacteria > Pseudomonadota > Gammaproteobacteria > Enterobacterales > Enterobacteriaceae > Trabulsiella > Trabulsiella odontotermitis_A. The sequence goes on along the minus strand of NZ_JNGH01000023.1, from coordinate 70,600 downwards.
TTCGTCCGGTTCACTGGCGGATATTCGTCATTACGCCAAATTCAACTATGGCCCAGAAACCCGGCTCCCTGCCGATCACCAAAGCCGCGTATGACCTGACCCGTCAGCAGGGCTTCTACGACAAAAACCCGGGTGCGGATATCGCCACCCGTCAGATGCTGAACAAGCCGCCGTTACCGTTCACCAAAGGGCTGCGTCTGGGCAACATGCCGCAGATCCGTACCGTGGTGGATGAAGAGCTGGAAAGCGTCTGGACCGGTAAGAAAACACCTCAGCAGGCGCTGGACGCTGCCGTCGAGCGTGGCAATCAGCTGCTGCGTCGCTTTGAGCAGTCGACCAAATCGTAATGTGAAATGCCGGGTGGCGGCTTCGCCTTACCCGGCCTACACGAATCTGTAGGCCGGATAAGCGTAGCGCCATCCGGCGCTTTTCAGGAACCGAATCTCAATGTCCTCATCCCGTCCGGTGTTTCGCTCGCGTTGGCTGCCGTATTTGCTGGTGGCACCACAACTGGCGATTACCGTCATTTTCTTTATCTGGCCTGCGGGCGAAGCGCTGTGGTACTCCCTGCAAAGCGTCGATCCGTTCGGGCTCTCCAGCCAGTTTGTCGGCCTGGATAACTTCGTCGCGCTGTTTCACGACCCTTACTATCTGGATTCTTTCTGGACTACCATCAAATTTAGCGCGCTGGTGACTGTCAGCGGCCTGCTGGTGTCGCTGTTTTTTGCGGCGCTAGTCGATTATGTGGTACGCGGCAGCCGGTTATATCAGACGCTGATGCTGCTGCCTTACGCGGTCGCGCCTGCCGTGGCCGCCGTGCTGTGGATCTTTCTCTTTAACCCCGGACGCGGGCTCATCACCCATTTTCTCGGTGAATTCGGCTACGACTGGAACCATGCGCAGAACAGCAGCCAGGCGATGTTCCTCGTGGTGTTCGCCTCGGTCTGGAAGCAGATAAGCTATAACTTCCTGTTCTTCTTTGCCGCGTTGCAGTCAATTCCCCGCTCGCTGGTCGAAGCCACCGCCATTGACGGTGCCGGACCGGTACGCCGTTTCTTCAAACTGGCGCTGCCGCTGATTGCGCCGGTCAGCTTTTTCCTGTTGGTGGTGAACCTGGTCTACGCCTTCTTCGATACTTTCCCGGTGATCGATGCCGCCACCGCGGGCGGCCCGGTGCAGGCCACTACCACGCTTATCTACAAGATTTACCGTGAAGGCTTCGCCGGGCTCGATCTCTCCGCCTCTGCCGCGCAGTCGGTGGTGTTGATGATGCTGGTGATTGTCCTGACGGTGGTGCAATTCCGCTACGTTGAAAGCAAGGTGCGTTACCAATGATTGAGCATCGCCGCGGGCTGACGATATTCAGCCACACAATGTTAATCCTCGGTATTGCGGTGATCCTGTTTCCGCTGTACGTCGCATTTGTCGCGGCCACGCTCGACAACAACGCGGTGTTCGCTACGCCGATGACGCTGGTACCGGGAACGCATCTGCTGGAGAACATGGCGACCATCTGGCAGCAGGGGGTTGGCGTTAACAGCGCACCGTTCTGGCTGATGATGCTCAACAGTTTCATCATGGCGTTCGGTATCACGGTGGGCAAAATCGCTGTTTCGATCCTCTCCGCGTTTGCCATCGTCTGGTTCCGCTTTCCGCTGCGTAACCTGTTTTTCTGGATGATTTTCATCACCCTGATGCTGCCAGTGGAAGTGCGTATTTTCCCGACCGTGGAAGTGATCGCCCGGCTGGATATGCTCGACAGCTACACTGGCCTGACGCTGCCGCTGATGGCGTCAGCCACCGCCACCTTCCTGTTCCGCCAGTTTTTCATGACGCTGCCGGACGAGCTGATTGAAGCCGCGCGCATTGATGGCGCGTCGCCGATGCGCTTTTTCCGCGACATCGTGCTGCCGCTGTCGAAAACCAACCTCGCGGCGCTGTTCGTGATCACCTTCATCTACGGCTGGAACCAGTATCTGTGGCCGCTGCTGATCATTCAGGACGTCAATCTCGGTACTGCCGTGGCGGGCATCAAAGGGATGATCTCCAACGGTGAAGGCACCACGCTCTGGAATCAGGTGATGGCAGCGATGCTGCTCACGCTCATTCCCCCCGTTATTATCGTTTTAGCCATGCAGCGCGCGTTCGTGCGTGGTTTAGTGGACAGTGAGAAATAAGATGGCTGGATTGAAATTACAGGCAGTAAGCAAAAGTTGGGATGGCGGCAAAACGCAGGTGATCCAGCCATTAACCGTTGATGTTTCCGACGGTGAATTTATCGTGATGGTCGGCCCGTCCGGCTGCGGAAAATCCACACTGCTGCGCATGGTGGCCGGGCTTGAGCGCGTTACCAGCGGCGATATCTGGATTGACCGCCAGCGCGTCACCGAAATGGAGCCGAAAGATCGCGGTATCGCGATGGTGTTCCAGAACTATGCGCTCTATCCGCACATGAGCGTGGAAGAGAACATGGCCTGGGGCCTGAAAATTCGCGGCATGGGCAAGGCGCATATCGCCGGGCGCGTGCAGGAAGCAGCGCGTATTCTCGAGCTGGACGGTTTGCTGAAGCGCCGCCCGCGCGAGCTTTCGGGCGGTCAGCGCCAGCGTGTGGCGATGGGGCGCGCCATCGTGCGCGATCCGGCGGTGTTTTTGTTTGATGAGCCGCTGTCAAACCTCGACGCCAAACTGCGCGTGCAGATGCGCCTTGAGCTGCAACAGCTGCACCGCCGTCTGAATACCACCTCGCTGTACGTCACCCACGATCAGGTGGAAGCGATGACGCTGGCGCAGCGGGTGATGGTGATGAACAAAGGCATCGCTGAGCAAATTGGGANNCCGGCCTCGCGCTTCGTGGCGAGCTTCATCGGCAGCCCGGCGATGAACCTGCTGGACGGGCGCATCAGCCAGGCGGGCACCCATTTTGAGCTGGAGAGCGGCATGGCGCTGCCGATCAACTGGCAATTCCGCGGTTACGCGGGGCGCAACATGACGCTGGGTATCCGTCCGGAACATATTGCGTTAAGCTCGCAGGCGGAAGGCGGTATCCCGATGGTACTGGATACGCTGGAGATTCTGGGTGCAGATAACCTGGCGCACGGTCGCTGGGGGGAGCAAAAGCTGGTGGTGCGTTTGCCGCATCAACAGCGCCCGCAGGCGGGCAGCACGCTGTGGCTGCATCTGGCGGAGAATCATCTGCACCTGTTTGATGGAGAAACAGGACAACGCATATGAGCTACTGGCCTTATCCACACATCGTCGCCCACCGGGGCGGCGGTAAACTGGCACCGGAAAANCTGCCGTGAGCAGGGCATGATGGTCAACATCGAAATTAAACCGACCACCGGCACCGGGCCGCTGACCGGCAGCGTCGTCGCGCGGGCGGCGCGTGAACTGTGGCAGGGCATGACCGCGCCGCTGCTCTCGTCGTTCGATATTGACGCGCTGGAAGCGGCGCAGGCCNNGACGCGGCTCGGCTGCGTGTCGATTCACCTGAATCACAAACTGCTGGATGAAGAACGGGTGAGCCTGCTGAAAGCGGCCGGGCTGCGCATTCTGGTATACACCGTCAATAAACCCCAGCGCGCGTCGGAACTCTTGCTCTGGGGCGTGGACTGCATCTGCACCGATGCGATTGACGTCATCGGCGCAGATTTCGAACCTTAAGGATTTTGCAGCATGTCGCCGTTCTGACGTGACGGCAGCATGTGCTGCTGACCGCTGTCCTGCGTCGTACTGTTCAGCATTCCCCCGTTGTTATTCGGCAGGATCTGCTCGCGCGGCTGGCCCTGTCGGACGCGCGTTGTCATTCATCTGCATTTGCAGATGCTGCTGTTGATGACGGGTTTGCGTCTGAAGCTGCTGATTTAACATCCCTTTCTGCTGTTGCTGCTGGTTAAGCATCTGGGTTTGCATCCGCTGCTGGCTGGGAATCTGATAGCCCGGCTGATTGGGGTTATTGGTGGTGTTCAGGGGCTGCGCCAGTGCGGCGAACGGCAGTAACGCCGTTATCAATAACAGACGTTTCATTTTCATTCCCTCCTTCTGAGGCCTCTCTTAAGTTTACCCTGATTCAGCCATAACGATGATTTTTTAGGAGTTGTGAACCAGGCTTAAGCCGGAGCATCGATCTTATCACCTGGAGAATAACAATGATGAAATCTTCTTTTTTGCGTGGGGTGGCGATCGCTGCCCTGCTGGCGGGAGGCACGTTTACCGCCACGGCGACGCCCCCTGCCGCGCCGCCGGTGTCCTATGGTGTGGAAGAGGATGTGTTTCATCCTGTCCGCGCGCAGCAGGGTATGGTGTCGTCTGTGGATGCCATCGCGACCCGCGTGGGTGTCGATATTCTGCAGCAGGGCGGTAACGCGGTAGATGCCGCCGTGGCCGTTGGCTATGCGCTGGCTGTCACCCATCCGCAGGCGGGGAATCTCGGCGGCGGTGGCTTCATGATGCTGCGCACCAAAGACGGTAAAACCACCGCCATCGACTTCCGCGAAATCGCGCCGGAACAGGCCACGCGCGACATGTTCCTTGACGATCAGGGCAATCCGGACAGCAAAAAATCGCTCACTTCGCCGCTGGCGTCCGGTACGCCGGGCACCGTCGCGGGCTTCTCGCTGGCGCTGGAAAAATACGGCACCCTGCCGCTGAATAAAGTGATCCGTCCGGCGCACAAACTTGCAGAAGAGGGCTTTGTAGTGAACGACGCGCTGGCGGACGATCTCAAAACCTACGGCAGCGAAGTGCTTCCCAACCATGAAAACAGCAAAGCCATTTTCTGGAAAAACGGCGAGCCGCTGAAGAAAGGCGACAAGCTGGTGCAGAAAAACCTCGCAAAAAGCCTCGAAATGATTGCTGAGAACGGCCCGGATGCGTTCTACAAGGGGGCGATTGCCGACCAGATTGTCGAAGAAATGCAGAAAAATGGCGGACTGATTAGCAAAGCGGATCTGGCAGGTTACAAAGCCGTCGAGCGCACGCCGATCAGCGGCGACTATCGCGGTTATCAGGTCTTCTCCATGCCACCGCCGTCATCCGGGGGTATTCACATCGTGCAGATCCTCAACATTCTGGAAAACTTCGACCTGCATAAATACGGCTTCGGCAGTGCCGACGCGATGCAACTGATGGCAGAAGCGGAGAAGCGCGCGTACGCCGATCGCTCGGAATACCTCGGCGACCCGGATTTCGTGAAGGTACCGTGGCAGGCGCTGACCAGCAAGGCCTACGCCAAATCGATTGCCGATGAGATTGATATCAACAAGGCCAGACCGTCGAGCGAAATCCGCCCCGGCAAGCTGGCGCCATATGAAAGCAATCAGACCACCCACTTTTCCGTGGTCGATAAAGACGGCAACGCGGTGGCGGTGACTTACACGCTCAACACGACGTTTGGTACCGGGATTGTGGCCGGGAATACCGGTATTTTGCTGAACAACGAGATGGATGATTTCTCCGCCAAGCCTGGCGTGCCGAACGTGTACGGGCTGGTGGGCGGTGACGCCAACGCTGTCGGGCCAAAGAAACGACCGCTATCGTCGATGTCGCCGACCATTGTCGTGAAAGACGGCAAAACCTGGCTGGTGACCGGCAGCCCGGGCGGCAGCCGAATTATCACTACCGTGCTACAAATGGTGGTCAACAGCATCGATTTTGGGATGAATGTCGCCGAAGCGACCAACGCGCCGCGCTTCCACCATCAATGGTTGCCGGACGAGCTGTGGGTGGAGAAAGGCTTTAGCCCGGACACGCTGAAAGCGCTGGAGCAGAAGGGGCAAAAAGTGGCAGTGAAAGCGGCGATGGGCAGCACCCAGAGCATTATGATCGCGCCGGACGGCACGCTGTATGGCGCGTCGGATCCCCGTTCACCAGATGATTTAACGGCGGGGTATTAACGAAATCAGTGCCAACCGCTCTTTTTTGCAAAAAAGAGATAGACAAGTGCGAATGATAATGATTATTATTGTCATGCGTTCAGGGAGACCTCTACGGGATAACCTGAAAGCACGACATTGCTCACATTGCTTCCAGTATTATTTTATAGCCAGCCGGGTGCTGGCTTTTTTTTTTCGTTTCAGCCTGGCTTACTTGTCAGTTTGTTCCAGGGAAGTGCTCGCTATCCTCACGTACTCTGTGTACACATCCGGCTGATGCGCGGGCATTCGAGTGAGACACTATCCGTCATCTTGCGCTAAGGTATGTGGCAGTCACCTTAAAAAAGGACCGCACCATGACCTTACATTGCGCATTTATCGGTTTTGGTAAAAGCACCACCCGATATCATCTCCCTTACGTTCTTAACCGTAAAAACAGCTGGCATGTGGCGCATATCTACCGCCGTAGCGCGAAGCCGGAAGAGCAGCATCCGCAGTATTCCCACATCCATTTCACCAGCGATCTTAACGACGTGTTTGACGATCCGCAGGTCAAACTGGTGATCGTCTGCACGCACGCCGACAGCCATTTTGAGTATGCGAAACGCGCGCTGGAAGCGGGGAAAAACGTACTGGTGGAAAAACCGTTTACCCCGACGATGGCCGAAGCGAAAGTGCTGTTTGAACTGGCGCAAAGCAAAGGCCTGACGGTGACGCCGTATCAGAATCGCCGCTTTGACTCCTGCTTCCTGACCGCGAAAAAAGTGATTGAGAGCGGCAAGCTGGGCGACATCGTCGAAATCGAAAGCCACTTCGACTACTACCGTCCGGTGGCGGAGACCAAACCGGGTCTGCCGCAGGACGGCTCGTTTTACGGTCTTGGCGTGCATACCATGGATCAGATCATTTCGCTGTTTGGCCGCCCGGACCACGTCGCGTACGACATCCGCAGCCTGCGCAATCACGCGAACCCGGACGATACCTTTGAAGCGCAGTTGTTCTATGGCAACCTGAAAGCGATCGTCAAAACCAGTCATCTGGTGAAAATCGACTATCCCAAATTTATCGTGCATGGCACCAAAGGCTCTTACCTGAAATACGGTATCGACCAGCAGGAAACCAGCCTGAAAGCGAATATCATGCCGGGCGAACCGGGCTTTGCGGCGGATGACAGCATCGGTGAGCTGGAATACCTCAACGACGACGGGATCACGGTGCGCGAAGAAGTGCTGCCGGAAACTGGCGACTATGGCCGCGTGTATGATGCGCTGTATGACACCCTTGCCAATGGCCGCCCGAATTACGTCAAGGAATCTGAAGTTCTCACCAACCTCGAAATCCTCGAACGCGGGTTCGAGCAGGCGTCTCCTGCCACCGTAACCCTCGCAAAATAAGCTTTATTGGCTCCTCTGCGCTTGTTCATATTTTTTGAACAGAGGAGTCAATTTTCACCCTCTATGATCCCAGGACGATCGGGTCCACACTTATCCCATCGAAACGAACACGGGGTGAACACAATGATCTATTTACGCAAAGCAAACGAACGTGGCCACGCAAATCATGGCTGGCTGGACTCATGGCACACCTTCTCTTTTGCCAACTACTATGACGCCAACTTTATGGGTTTCTCCGCGCTGCGGGTGATTAACGACGACGTCATCGATGCCGGACAGGGTTTTGGTACCCATCCGCATAAAGACATGGAAATCCTGACCTACGTGCTGGAAGGCGCGGTGGAGCATCAGGACAGCATGGGCAACAAAGAGCAGGTTCCGGCGGGCGAGTTCCAGATCATGAGCGCGGGTACCGGCGTACGTCACTCTGAGTACAACCCGAGCGAAACCGAGCGTCTGCGCCTGTATCAGATCTGGATCATTCCGGAAGAAACCGGCATCACGCCGCGTTATGAGCAGCGTCGCTTTGACGCCCTGCAGGGCAAACAGCTGGTGCTGTCGCCGGATGCGCGTGATGGCTCCCTGAAAGTGCATCAGGATATGGAACTGTATCGCTGGGCGCTGGCGAAAGAGGAACAGTCGGTGCATCAGATTGCCGCCAACCGCCGCGTGTGGATCCAGGTGGTGAAAGGCAACGTCACCATTAACGGCACCAAAGCCACCACCAGCGATGGCCTGGCGATTTGGGATGAGCAGGCGATCTCGGTTCACGCCGATGAGGCCAGCGAAATTCTGCTGTTTGATCTGCCGCCGGTATAAATAAAATCTCAACCTTCCCTTTTCCCAGGGGAAGGTTGAGTCATCTCCGTGATAAACTGAGGGAATGTTTCTCAACCGGTTTCTCTCAGGACGATGAAAAAGAAAAGACCCGTACTTCAGGATGTGGCAGATCGCGTCGGCGTGACCAAAATGACGGTCAGCCGTTTTTTGCGTAACCCGGAACAGGTTTCCGTGGCGTTGCGTGGCAAGATTGCCGCCGCTCTCGATGAACTGGGTTATATCCCGAACCGCGCACCGGATATTCTCTCTAATGCCACCAGCCGTGCGGTTGGCGTCCTGTTACCCTCCCTGACCAACCAGGTGTTTGCTGAAGTGCTACGCGGGATCGAAAGTGTGACAGATGCGCACGGCTATCAGACCATGCTGGCGCACTACGGCTATAAACCGGAAATGGAAGAGGAGCGGCTGGAATCCATGCTCTCCTGGAATATCGATGGTTTAATTCTCACCGAACGCACCCACACGGCACGCACGCTGAAAATGATCGAAGTTGCGGGGATCCCGGTCGTTGAACTAATGGACAGCAAATCTCCCTGTCTGGATATCGCCGTCGGGTTCGACAACTTTGAAGCCGCACGCCAGATGACCGCGGCGATCATCGCCCGTGGCCATCGGCATATCGCCTATCTCGGTGCACGTCTTGATGAACGTACTATCATCAAGCAGAAGGGGTATGAGCAGGCCATGATCGATGCCGGGTTAATGCCGTACAGCGTGATGATGGAGCAGTCGTCGTCATACTCGTCCGGTATTGAGCTGATGCGCCAGGCGCGACGTGAGTATCCGCAACTGGACGGCATCTTCTGTACCAACGATGACCTGGCGGTGGGCGCGGCGTTTGAATGCCAGCGTCTGGGGCTGAAAATTCCTGATGACATGGCGATTGCCGGTTTTCACGGTCACGATATCGGTCAGGTGATGGAACCGCGTCTTGCCAGTGTGCTGACACCGCGTGAGCGGATGGGGCAGATTGGCGCCGAGCGTCTGCTGGCTCGCATCCGTGGTGAGAACGTCACACCGAAGATGTTAGATTTAGGTTTCACGTTGTCACCAGGCGGATCCATTTAGTCTGACAAAGTTGATGTAGCTCACAGTTATAAACATCCCGCACGAATGGATATTGCTTCTGCTCTGACCCCGCAGGACAATGTTACCGATAACTGTTACCCGTAACAATTCACCTAACTGTGCTGTGGGAGCGACACAATGAGCACGACTAACCATGATAACCATATCTACGTCCTGATGGGCGTCTCCGGCAGTGGCAAATCTGCTGTCGCCAGTGAAGTGGCGTATCAACTGAAAGCCGCGTTTCTTGATGGCGACTTTCTGCATCCGCGCAAAAACATTGACAAAATGTCATCCGGCGAGCCGCTGAATGATGACGATCGTAAACCGTGGCTGCAGGCGCTGAACGACGCCGCATTCGCCATGCAGCGCACCAACAAAGTGTCGCTGATCGTCTGCTCCGCCCTGAAAAAAACCTATCGCGACATCCTGCGCGACGGGAACCCCAACCTCTCCTTCATCTACCTAAAAGGCGATTTCGACGTCATTGAAAGCCGTCTGAAAGCGCGTAAAGGCCATTTCTTCAAAACGCAGATGCTGGTTACGCAGTTTGAAACGCTGCAGGAACCGGGCGCTGACGAAAGCGATGTATTAGTGGTGGATATCGATCAGCCACTGGACGGCGTGGTCGCCAGCACCATTGAGGTGATTAACAAAAGGCAGTAAGTAGTGAGTACATTGACGTTAGTTTTAACAGCAGTCGGCTCGGTTTTGCTGCTGCTGTTTTTGGTCATGAAAGCGCGTATGCATGCTTTTGTGGCATTGATGGTGGTTTCTATTGGTGCAGGTCTCTTTTCCGGTATGCCGCTCGACAAAATCGCGGCCACCATGGAAAAAGGGATGGGAGGCACGCTGGGTTTCCTGGCGATTGTTGTCGCGCTGGGAGCCATGTTTGGCAAGATCCTGCATGAAACCGGTGCGGTCGATCAGATTGCCGTCAACATGCTGAAATCGTTTGGCCACAGCCGCGCGCACTATGCGATTGGTCTGGCGGGGCTGATTTGCGCGTTGCCGCTGTTTTTCGAAGTGGCGATCGTGCTGCTGATTAGCGTGGCGTTTTCGATGGCGCGTCACACCGGCACCAACCTGGTGAAGCTGGTGATCCCGCTGTTTGCTGGCGTGGCCGCTGCCGCCGCGTTTCTGCTGCCTGGCCCGGCGCCAATGCTGCTGGCCTCGCAGATGCACGCGGACTTTGGCTGGATGATCCTCATCGGCCTGTGTGCGGCGATCCCGGGCATGATTATCGCCGGCCCGCTGTTCGGTAATTTCATTGGTCGCTACGTCGAACTGCACATTCCTGATGACGTCACCGAACCGCATCTCGGCGAAGGGAAAATGCCCTCTTTCGGCTTCAGCCTGGCGCTGATCCTGCTGCCGCTGGTGCTGGTGGGGCTGAAAACCATCGCCGCGCGTTTTGTTGAGCCGGGCTCAACGGCGTATCAGTGGTTTGAGTTTGTCGGTCATCCGTTTACCGCGATTCTGGTGGCCTGTCTGGTCGCCATTTACGGTCTGGCGATGCGCCAGGGGATGCCGAAAGACAAAGTGATGGAAATCTGCGGTCATGCGCTGCAACCGGCGGGCATTATCCTGCTGGTGATCGGTGCGGGCGGCGTGTTCAAACAGGTGCTGGTGGACTCCGGCGTGGGCCCGGCGCTCGGTGAAGCGCTGACCGGCATGGGACTGCCGATCGCCATCACCTGCTTTGTGCTGGCAGCGGCGGTGCGCATCATTCAGGGTTCGGCTACCGTGGCCTGTCTGACGGCGGTGGGGCTGGTGATGCCGGTCATCGAACCGTTGCACTTCAGCGGCGCGCAGATGGCGGCTCTCTCTATCTGTATCGCGGGCGGCTCGATTGTGGTCAGCCACGTCAACGACGCCGGTTTCTGGTTGTACGGTAAATTCACTGGCGCCACCGAAGCGCAGACGCTGAAAACCTGGACGCTGATGGAAACCATCCTCGGCACCACCGGCGCAATCATCGGTATGATTGCCTTCTCGCTGCTGAGCTAACCGCACTTCTGCCCGGTGACCATCGCGTTGCCGGGTACGCCTTTTCTCTTCCCTCCTCTCCCTGCAACAAATTGCTCAAAAAACGTGCCTTAATTATCGGCAAAATTTCTGATACTGAGGGGATCATTGATTATTTTCACTTGCGACTTTGGTAGCATTTTGTAATGTGATAGGGGTCGCAGTTCAACGATAAAACGCACACGCACAACAGCACACACCTCTGCAGGAAAAACGCTATGAAAAATGTTGGCTTCATCGGCTGGCGCGGTATGGTCGGCTCTGTTCTCATGCAACGCATGGTAGAAGAGCACGACTTCGACGCCATCCGCCCGGTTTTTTTCTCCACCTCTCAGCACGGGCAGGATGCGCCCGGTTTTGGTAAAGAGGTCGGGAGCAAGCTTCAGGACGCTTACAACCTGGAAGCACTGAAGGCGCTCGATATCATTGTGACCTGCCAGGGCGGCGATTACACCAACGAGATTTTCCCTAAGCTGCGTGAAAGCGGCTGGCAGGGGTACTGGATTGACGCGGCGTCCTCGCTGCGCATGAAAGACGATGCCATCATCATTCTTGACCCGGTGAACCAGGGCGTGATTACCGATGCACTGAACAACGGCGTCAAAACTTTCGTTGGCGGCAACTGCACCGTCAGCCTGATGCTGATGTCGCTTGGTGGTCTGTTCGCACAGGATTTGATTGAGTGGGTGTCGGTGGCGACTTATCAGGCCGCGTCCGGCGGCGGCGCGCGTCATATGCGCGAACTGCTGACCCAGATGGGCCAGTTACACAACTACGTGGCGGATGAACTGGCAGACCCGGCGTCCGCCATCCTCGACATCGAACGTAAAGTCACCGGTCTGACCCGCAGCGGCGAACTGCCGGTCGACAACTTCGGCGTACCGCTGGCAGGCAGCCTGATCCCGTGGATCGACAAACAGCTCGACAACGGCCAGAGCCGCGAAGAGTGGAAAGGCCAGGCCGAGACCAACAAAATCCTCGGTACGCAGCACACCATTCCGGTAGACGGCCTGTGCGTGCGCGTTGGCGCGCTGCGCTGCCACAGCCAGGCATTTACCCTGAAACTGAAAAAAGATGTGTCGGTGGCAACCATTGAAGAGATGCTGGCGGCGCACAATCCGTGGGCAAAAGTGGTGCCGAACGACCGTGAAATCACTATGCGCGAGCTGACCCCGGCGGCGGTGACCGGCACCTTAACCACGCCAGTAGGCCGTCTGCGTAAGCTGAACATGGGGCCGGAGTATCTTGCCGCCTTCACGGTTGGCGATCAACTGCTATGGGGCGCCGCTGAGCCGTTGCGCCGTATGCTGCGACAGCTCGCGTAATAATTTTTAATGACTTAGGGGTGCGCTGACACCCCTTTTTTTGCGTAATACAAGGAGGACGCGCAGATGTTTTATTTTTTCTCGGGAGCCATATAAAGCGTTGGCTATGCTTTAAGCAAGGTAATGTATTTCAACCTTAGCTGAGGGTAGGGCGGAGCAGGGAAGATGCATAGTCAACAAGCTGCACCGTTCAGGTCAAAAATGTCACCACAGTTGTGGAAGAGGGTGACACTCAAAAAACAGGATAGAAAACCATGTCTGATCGTATCGGTTATCAACTCGCCGTCACCTGGCACGGTCAACAGAATCTGATTGACGATCCTTATCGATTCGGCCCCGTGCTGCAGGAGATGGACGCCTGGCTGCTGTCAGAAGGCACGCACCTGCGCCCGTACGAAACGCTCGGTATAGAGACGTGATCAATGCGTTGTTTGCCGGTCATTTTGCCGACCCTTTTTCAATTCTTGGCATGCATCGTACTGACGATGGACTGGAAGTCCGCGCACTTTTACCCGACGCGACCGACGTCTGGGTGATCGAACCCAAAACCGGGCGCAAAGTCGGTAAGCTCGAATGCCTCGATTCACGCGGCTTTTTTTGGGGTATCTTACCCCGCAGGAAAAACCCATTTCGTTATCAACTCGCCGTCACCTGGCACGGTCAACAGAATCTGATTGACGATCCTTATCGATTCGGCCCCCTGCTGCAGGAGATGGACGCCTGGCTGCTGTCAGAAGGCACGCACCTGCGCCCGTACGAAACGCTCGGCGCGCATGCCGATACCATGGACGGCGTCACCGGCACCCGGTTCTCCGTCTGGGCACCGAATGCGCACCGCGTGTCTGTCGTTGGGCAGTTCAACTACTGGGACGGCCGCCGTCACCCGATGCGCTTGCGCCGCGAATCCGGCATCTGGGAACTGTTTGTGCCCGGCGCAGTGACCCGGCGCAGCGCCTCCACGCCCTGCCAGACGGTCAGGACGGCGGTCTTCTCCAGCAGGGCATCCGCAGTCTGGCGGAAGACGCCGCTGGCGACCTCCGCTTCCAGTACAAACGGGGTGGATAATCCCTGTGAAAGGCGGAAACGGACCACGGCGAAGGTGTCCGGCCTCTGCCCGTCGATATCCAGTGTGAAGCGTAATCCCTGTCGTGACATACCGGCATCCCTGAGATATTCATGGCATCAACACGGGAAAACAATGCATAGATTACATGAATTAAAACAATAAGTTACAAACAATTGGCAAATGCTGGCATGTGAAACGGACACGGACAGTGATCAGGATCACGAAGGGATAGTTTGAGCGTGCCGAAAACCGGTTTCGGACTGAGAACTGATAAGAACGGGGAACAGATATAAGGCAGATATTTACCTGCCTTATATGAAGCGAAAATCAGCGGGAAAGAATCAAATGAAGACCAAAGGCGGCAAAAAGCGTTCCGGCAACGCCGTCGATCCATTTCGCCATGCGCTGGTAGCCACGGCGCATCGCCGGGAGCGCAAACAGGCTGGCGACGAGGGTAAACCAGGCGAAGGTTTCTACGATAATCAGCAGGAAAATGCCCCAGCGCGCGGCTCCGCCGATGTTGTCGCCAACAAACAGTGAGAACACCGAGCCGAAATAGATAATCGCTTTAGGATTGGCGAGGTTGGTTAGCAGCCCTTTAAGGAAACTGCGACCGCTACGGGCTAATTCCACCTGCGGTGCAGGAGCAGCACTGACTTCTTTTTTCAGTGCACCACGCAGCATCTGGTAGCCCATCCAGCAGAGATAAAGGCCACCACCCACCATAATGATGTTATGCAGCCACGCCATTTTTTGCAGGATTAAATGCAGACCCAGCAGCGCGACGCCCGCCCACACCATAACGCCTGCGGTGATCCCCAGCACGCCCATCATGGCTTCTTTGCGTGAGCGGCTGACTGCCGTTTGCGAGACGAAGAAAAAGTCCGGTCCCGGGCTCATCAGCGCGATGATATGCACCAGGGCCACGGTGAGAAAGAGCATTAACATAGGCGTTTACTCATGGAGGAAATAGTTCAGCGAGTAACCATACTGGCACTTTTTTCTCGCCTTGACTACATCTCGTCGTCACCATCCACATGCGAGCGAATCAGCGCCATGAACTCTTTACCAAAACGCTCGAGCTTGCGCATCCCCACACCGTTGACGCTCAGCATGTCGCCCGGCGACAGCGGCATTTGTTCGGCCATTTCAATCAGTGTGGCATCGTTAAACACCACGTAGGGCGGGATGTTCTCTTCATCGGCGATAGCTTTACGCAGCTTGCGCAGTTTGGCGAACAGTTTACGATCGTAATTGCCCACCGCCGCTTTCTGCATCACGCGTGGTTTCAGGGCAATAATACGCGGTACAGCGAGCTGCAGCGGCGCTTCACCACGCAACAGCGGGCGCGCGGCATCGGTCAACTGCAAGGCGGAATGTTGGGCGATATTCTGCGTGATGAACCCTAAGTGGATCAGCTGGCGAATCACGCTGACCCAGTGTTCGTGGCTCTTTTCCCGCCCCATGCCGTACACCTTGAGCTTATCGTGCCCAAACTCGCGGATGCGCTGATTATTGGCGCCACGAATGACTTCGACCACGTAGCCCATCCCGAAGCGCTGATTGACCCGGCCAATGGTGGAAAGCGCGATTTGCGCATCGATCACGCCATCGTATTGCTTCGGCGGATCGAGGCAGATATCGCAGTTGCCGCACGGCTCCTGCCGCCCTTCACCGAAATAGTTGAGCAGCACCAGACGACGACAGGTTTGCGCTTCGGCAAAGGCGCCCATCGCGTTGAGTTTGTGACGTTCGATATCCTGCAGTTGCCCGGCGGGTTTTTCTTCCAGGCAACGGCGCAGCCACGCCATATCGGCCGGATCGTAAAACAGCATCGCCTCAGCAGGCAGGCCGTCACGCCCGGCGCGGCCGGTTTCCTGATAGTAGGATTCGATATTGCGCGGGATGTCAAAATGCACCACAAAGCGCACGTTGGGTTTGTTAATGCCCATCCCGAACGCCACCGTCGCCACTACGATTTGCAAATCGTCGCGCTGGAATTTATCCTGCACGTCGGCGCGAATGTGGTTTTCCAGCCCCGCGTGATACGCCCCGGCACTGATGCCGCGGCTTTGCAGACGCGCGGCGGTATCTTCAACTTTCGCCCGGCTGTTGCAATAAATAATGCCGGATTTACCGCGCTGCTCCTGCACGTAGCGCATCAGCTGATCGAGCGGTTTGAATTTTTCCATCAGCATGTAGCGGATGTTCGGGCGGTCAAAACTGCTGATCTGAATGAGCGGATCGTTCAGCCCCAAAAGGCGAACGATATCGAGACGAGTGGTATCGTCGGCGGTCGCCGTCAGCGCCATAAACGGCACGGCAGGGAAACGCTGACGCAGTTGCCCCAGCGCCGCATATTCCGGGCGGAAATCATGGCCCCATTGCGAAATACAGTGCGCTTCGTCCACCGCCAGCATCACCGGATTCCAGTGGCTGAGGTTGTCGAGGAANGTCCGGCGCCCCGCCATCACCTCAAGTTGCTGCTCGCGGCTTTGCGTGGAGTTAAGGCATGCAGCCGCCACGCCGTTTGCCAGCAACTGATCGACCTGATCTTTCATCAGCGAAATCAGCGGTGATACGACCACCGTCAACCCATCAAGCACCAGCGCCGGGATCTGGTAACAGAGCGATTTTCCGCCGCCCGTCGGCATCACGACCAGGCAGTCGCGCCCTTCCAGCACCGTATTGATGATCGCTTCCTGGCCCGGGCGGAACTGCTGGTAGCCGAAGGTTTCCTGCAAAACCTGCTTCGCCAGTGATTCCTGATTGAGTACTTCCGCCTGTGCCACCGTGACCTCATTCCTCTAAATCAAAACAGGCGCTATTTTCAGCGCCTGTGAGCGAAACTGCAATGTTTTAAAACAGATCATTGAGCATAACGCCGACGCCGACACGCGTCTGGTTAAAGTTGTAATCGATCAACGATTCGCCATAACCGCTATAAACCTGAGTATAAACACGAACATGCCGGGTGATCGGATAACTGACACCGACTTCTGCGCCGCCATAGCCGGTATTCCAGTTGTACTGGCCCTGGGCGCTAAGCACCGCGTCGCCAAGCTGGTAGCCGATTTTCAGGCGGTAGTAACCCATGTATTTAGCGATATCCGGATTATCGTCGGTGCTGCCCACCACGTACCAGGGTTTCACTTCCACCAGCCAGTTGCCGTTCTGCGCCATCAGGCGCGTATAGAGACGATTCCAGCTACGGGAGGTCGGGTCGGAACGACCGTTGGAGTCATGATTGTAGCCAAACTCCACGTCGCGCAACGTCCAGCCTGCCAACGAATAATCGGTCGCGAAACCAAGAAACAGCTGCGGTTCATAGTTGGTTTCACGAAACGGTGAAGACTCTTTGCTGTTGGAAAGCTGCCACCATGACCGCTGCGTATACGACGCGCCCAGCACGGAGTTGTCGCCCAGAATACCGCGCCACAGCGGGAATGCCAGGCTGAGCTGGAATTTCACTTCGTCTTTACGCGCATTCTCAGACCAGCTGTAGCTACGAATTGCCTCTTTGTTCAGATCGCTGGTCCAGGTGTAAAGCAGGTAGTTGCTCTCGTAGGGATAGAGGGTAAAAGGATTATCATGCTCCTGCAGCAGATTCGCGATAATACTGCCGCGTACCGCAGGCGCATCATGGACTTCTTTAATCGTCGCTTCCTGCGCAAGGGCCGAAAAGGACAGCCCGACCATCGCCAGCAGCCAACCCAGAAAAATACGCATCGATTCTGTTCTCCTGAACCTCAGATTATTAGCCAGTTTATTATTCTGCCGCTCATTCTACAGACTTACCTGACACAACGCTTGCCTGAATATCCTTTCTAAAAGTGGAAATCAACAATTGATAATCATAAAATCAACATTTCATTAACTAACGGATAAGACTGTTATGTCGGCTGAATTAACTGCGGAAGCGGTACTCAACATGGTGGGCGAGATTTTTGTCTACCACATGCCGTTCAACCGCGCGCTGGGCCTGGAGCTGGAGCGCTACGAAAAAGAGTTCGCGCAGCTGAGTTTTAACAATCAGCCCATGATGGTGGGCAACTGGGCGCAAAGCATTCTGCACGGCGGCGTGATTGCCTCCGCGCTGGATGTCGCCGCGGGCCTGGTCTGCGTGGGAAGCACGCTGACGCGTCACGATACCATCAGCGAAGAAGAGCTTCGCCAGCGTTTGTCGCGCATGGGGACGATCGATTTGCGCGTGGATTATCTGCGCCCGGGGCGCGGCAATCGCTTTACCGCGACCAGCAGCCTGCTGCGAGCAGGAAACAAAGTCGCCGTGGCGCGCGTGGAGTTGCACAACGAAGAACAGGTGTACATCGCCAGCGCAACGGCGACGTATATGGTGGGTTGAGTCACATTTTTCGGGTAAAATCCCTTCACTTTTTTGCAAGGAATTTAACCGATGGATGCTAAACAGACGCGGTTGGGTGTGTTGCTTGCGCTCGCCGCTTATTTTATCTGGGGTGTCGCTCCAGCTTACTTCAAACTGATTTATTACGTTCCTGCTGACGAAATCCTCACGCATCGGGTCATCTGGTCATTTTTCTTCATGGTGGCGCTGATCAGCATCAGCCGTCAGTGGCCGCAAGTCAAAAGGCTCCTGCAAACGCCAAAAAAGATTTTCCTGTTGGCGCTGTCGGCCGTGCTGGTCGGGGGAAACTGGCTGCTGTTCATTTGGGCGGTGAATAATCATCACCTGCTGGAAGCCAGTCTCGGCTACTTTATCAATCCGCTGGTGAATATTCTGCTGGGGATGATTTTCCTCGGCGAACGTTTTCGTCGGATGCAATGGGTGGCCGTCGCGCTGGCGGTCTGTGGCGTACTGGTTCAGCTATGGACCTTTGGTTCGCTGCCGATCATCGCCCTCGGGCTGGCGTTCAGCTTTGCCTTTTACGGTCTGGTGCGCAAGAAAATCGCGGTGGATGCACAAACCGGCATGCTGGTTGAAACGCTGTGGTTGTTGCCGGTCGCGGCTGTCTATCTGTTTGGCATCGCCGATAGCGCCACCAGCCATATGGGGCAAAACACGATGTCGCTTAATCTGCTGCTGATGGCCGCAGGCGTCGTGACCACCATTCCGCTGCTGTGCTTTACCGGTGCCGCAACGCGTCTGCGTCTCTCCACGCTCGGCTTCTTCCAGTACATTGGCCCGACGCTGATGTTTCTGCTGGCGGTGGTGTTCTATGGCGAAACGCCGGGCGCAGACAAAATGGTGACGTTTGCGTTTATCTGGGTCGCGCTGGCGATCTTTGTGATGGATGCGGTGTACACCCAGCGCAGGGTGAAGAAAGGATTATAAAACGCGTGAAGCCCTCTCCCGGCGCGGGAGAGGGGAAACGATCAGAGCCAGTTCTTGCGTTTGAAATAAAGGTACGGCGCCAGCCCGGCGAGGATCATAAAGATAATCGCGCCAGGGTAGCCAAAGCTCCACTTCAGTTCCGGCATAAATTCAAAGTTCATCCCATAGCTCGAAGCCACCAGCGTCGGCGGCAGGAACACCACGGATACCACAGAGAAGATCTTGATGATGCGGTTCTGCTCGATGTTGATAAAACCCATCGCCGCCTGCATCAGGAAGTTCACCTTCTGGAACAATGATTCGTTGTGCGGCAACAGGGATTCGATATCTCGCAGGATCTCGCGCGCCTGCTCCAGTTGACCCGCCGGTAAGCGCGCTTTACGCACCAGAAAGTTCAGCGCGCGCTGGGTATCCATNNACCCGCCCCCCCCTCCCAGCCGATATCTTCCAGTTCCGCCAGCGTAGAAAGCGGCTCGTCATATTCATCACCCTGATGACCTTCCATGATGACACGGCTCAGCTTTTCCAGATCGCTGTAGATGTTTTCAATTTCATCCGCCAGCTGTTCGATTTTGGTTTCGAACAGATCCAGCAGCAGTTCATAGGCGTTGCCGTCGACCATTTCCTGGCTACGGGCGCGCATACGGTAGAGACGAAACGCCGGTAGTTCGCGTTCGCGCAGCGTGAACAGACGCCCTTCGCGAATGGTAAATGCGACGGTGGAGTTACCGGCGTGGTCTTCCGCATCTTCAAAAAAGAAAAATGAGTGAATGTGCAATCCGTCTTCGTCTTCAAAGAAACGCGCGGAGGCTTCAATGTCTTCCAGTTCAGGGCGTGTTGCCAGATTCTGGCCCAATTCCGTTTGCACACGGCTTCGCTCTTCGTCGTCCGGCTCGACGAGATCCACCCACACTGAACTGGCCAGGTGTTTGATCTCATCCGCCTCAAGACGCGATAAGCGGTTATTTTCCAGTTGAAATGCGCTCAGCATGACCGGGACTCCCAATGCAAAATATTATCGGACAGTTCGGTGGGCACACAGAAACAAATTGGGTTTCAGACCATTAAGTCTGACTCAGCGCGACGGGATAGAGACAGGTCGCTGACAACCGCTAAGGCTATCAGCATGTGAGGATAGCCTTAGGAGTTGTTCCTGAATGACAGGAAAATGAGCCAGCATCTACTGGGTGTGTCCAAGGCGAATGTCCTCTTAGCGTAATCGTGCGCGCATGTTACGCCAGCATAAATGCAGCGTCAACAGACAACGAAACGCCAGAGAGTTTTAATTCCCCTCTGGCCTATAAGGCTAGCAGATTATTACAAAAAAATGATATTTTTCTGAATGTTACACGGCTTCAAGACGCGCGTAAGCGGCGACCAGCCATTTTATGCCCTGCCCCTGGAACGCCACCTGCAAACGGCTGTGTTCGCCGCTGCCTTCCAGGTTGACGATGGTGCCTTCGCCAAACTTCGCGTGACGTACGCGCTGGCCCAGCTTGTAGCCGGAATCGCTCTCCGTCACTGGCGTCCCCAGACGCTGATGGCTGACCGGGCGGCTCACCGTCGCGCGTAAACGAACTTCCTCAACGCAGGCTTCAGGCAATTCACCGATAAACCGTGACGGACGATGATAGACCTCTTTGCCGTACAGACGGCGCGTTTCGGCGTAGGTCAGCGTCAGTTTTTGCATCGCGCGGGTCACGCCCACGTAGGCCAGACGGCGTTCCTCTTCCAGACGACCGCCCTCATCCAGCGACATCTGGCTCGGGAACATCCCTTCTTCCATGCCGACGATAAACACCTGCGGGAATTCCAGCCCTTTCGCCGAGTGGAGCGTCATCAGTTGCACCGCATCCTGCCAGGTATCCGCCTGCCCTTCGCCCGCTTCAAGCGCGGCGTGAGACAGAAATGCCTGCAACGGCAGCAGATCTTCATCTTCATCCTGATAGCTGAACTGACGCGTTGCCGTCACCAGTTCCTCTAAGTTTTCGATACGCGTCTGGCCCTTCTCGCCTTTTTCCTGCTCGTACATCATCCGCAGGCCCGAGTCTTTGATAACCCGGTCGGTCTGAACGTGCAGCGGCATGTCAGCGGTTTCCTGGGCCAGCGCGTCGATCAGTTCAAGAAAACGCTGCAACGCACTGGCGGCGCGCCCGGCGAGGGCTTTTTCCTGCAGCAGCTCGCGGCAAGCCTGCCATAGCGTCAACTGGCGATCGCGTGAAGCCTGACGCACCACGTCCAGCGTACGATCGCCGATGCCGCGCGTCGGCGTATTCACCACGCGTTCAAACGCGGCGTCGTCATTACGGTTGGCNCCCCCACCCCGCCATAAATGCGGTACGGCATACTCGCCTGCAGTAACGCCTCTTCCAGCACACGCGACTGGGCGTTGCTGCGATAGAGAATGGCGCACTGTTCCAGCGCACCGCCGTTGTCCTGCCAGGTTTTGATACGGTTGACCACAAAGCGCGCTTCGTCCAGTTCGTTGAACGCGCAATAGAGAGAAATGGGTTCGCCGTCGACCCCGTCGGTCCACAGCTTTTTACCGAGGCGACCGTCGTTGTTTTCGATCAGGGCGTTCGCCGCGCTGAGAATATTGCTGGTCGACCGGTAGTTCTGCTCAAGGCGGATGGTTTCCGCACCGGGGAAATCATTGAGGAAACGCTGAATGTTTTCCACCTGCGCGCCGCGCCAGCCGTAGATCGACTGATCGTCATCGCCGACGATCATCACTTTGCCGGTATCGCCCGCCAGCAGGCGGATCCACGCGTACTGGATATTGTTGGTGTCCTGGAATTCGTCAACCAGGATATTGGTAAAGCGCTCACGGTAGTGCTGCAGGATATGCGGCTTGTTGAGCCACAGCTCATGGGCGCGCAGCAGCAGCTCGGCAAAATCCACCAGACCCGCGCGGTCGCAGGCTTCCTGATAGGCCTGATACACCTTCTGCCAGGTCTGTTCAATCGGGTTGCCGTAGCTCTGAATATGGTGCGGGCGTATCCCTTCGTCTTTCTGGCCGTTGATGTACCACATCGCCTGACGCGGCGGCCACTGCTTTTCGTCGAGATTCATGGCTTTGATCAGACGCTTCAGCAGACGCAGCTGATCTTCGCTGTCGAGGATCTGAAAATCCTGCGGCAGGTTAGCGTCCAGATGGTGCGCACGCAGCAGGCGGTGCGCCAGCCCGTGGAAGGTGCCGACCCACATGCCGCCCTGCGAGGTGCCCATCAGTTGCGAAATACGATGGCGCATTTCCGCCGCCGCTTTGTTGGTAAACGTCACCGCCATAATGGAATACGGCGAGCTGTTTTCCACGCTCAGCAGCCAGGCGATACGGTGCACCAGCACGCGCGTCTTACCACTGCCCGCCCCCGCCAGCACCAGCATATTGGTGCGCGGCGCCGCCACGGCTTCACGCTGTTTATCATTGAGGCTGTCGAGCAGGTAAGAAACGTCCATTGGCACCGCCGGAATATGTGTCGGGGACGGAAAGCGTAGCGCCATCCGTCAAAACCCTGGGAATTTATACAGAACTGCTGGTGATTATATCAGCGTCGTGAGGGATGCCAACCGGGAAATTTCGATGTGCGGCAACAGGCGGCTGTCGTTGATTTGCATCAGCGAGCCTTCGAACAGGTTGATCCAGCAGGCCTGCATGCCGCAGCGGATCGATCCCGCGACGTCGGTTGTCAGGTCGTCGCCAACGTGCAGGATCTCGCCGATCGGCACGTTCAGACGTTCCGCCGCCAGATGATACATATCGGCAAAGGGTTTAGAGCGACCGTCAGGGCCTGCGCGCAGCACAAACTGGAAGTAATCACTCAGCCCAAACAGCTCCGCCTGCCAGTGCGGCCAGCGTGTCGTGCGTCTCCTGCGGAACATCAACACGGCTACGCCATTTGGCGAAATTGACCATCGCTGCCGTCGCGCCAACCGACGCCTCTTCCGCGCTCAGGCCCGCCTGCAGCATTGCCTGTTCCACGGCACGGCGGCGCCATTCGGTGACATCGTGGTAAATATCGGGTTCGGTTTTACGCAACGCATGGCGCAGTTGCATAAAGTCGCTGCTCTCAAAACGGCTGAGCGCAGGGTGATAATTTCGCAGAAACGCCAGCGATTCCTGTTCCGTTTTGAGGATCACCTGACGGTTATCGTAAAGGGTATCGTCCAGGTCAAACGTCAGCGCGGAGATCTGACCTAATGGGCGGTAAAAACGCATTATTTCCCCCGTTTGGCGCGTGGATGCGCCGCATCGTACACCGAGGCAAGGTGTTGAAAATCAAGATGGGTATAGATTTGAGTGGTGGCCAGATTAGCGTGACCCAGCAGCTCCTGCACGCCACGTAGATCGCCACTCGACTCCAGCATGTGGGTGGCAAACGAGTGACGGAGCTTATGCGGATGCACATGGCTGTTCAGCCCCTGCTTGATGCCCCACTCGGCAAAACGCTTCTGCACGTTACGCGCCGAAATTCGCTTGCCGTGCTTCGATAAAAACAGCGCATCGTCATCGCCGCCAAACAGGCCGCGCAGATCGAGCCAGTGCTCAATCCACGTTACGGCGCTGCGGCCGATGGGTAAGCGGCGCTCTTTGCTGCCTTTCCCGATCACCCACACTTCGCCGGTGGAAAGATCAAGACTGTTGATATCCAGATTCACCAGCTCAGACAGACGCAGCCCGGCGCCGTACATGATTTCCAGCATCGCGCGGTCGCGTATCGCCAGCGGGTCGTTGAGATCGATATCCAGCAGCCGGTTAACATCATCCACATCGATATTTTTCGGCAAATGCCGCGGCGCTTTAGGTGCGGAAACCGCTTTCGCCGGGTTGGCGTTCAGCTCGCCCTGCCACACCATCCAGTCAAAGAAACTGCGCAGCGCCGACAGCCGCAGCGCCAGGCTTGCCGGGCCGAGCCCTTTACGCCGACTGCGGACCGCAAAATTGCGCACCACGGCGACATCACATTGTTGCCAGCCCGAGATGCCCGTATCGCTGGCTATCTGGATGATGGCATCAAGCTGACGCCGGTAATTGCGTAAGGTGATGGGGCTGAGCTGACGCTCAACGCCCAGATAGCGAAGGAAGCGTTCGACGGCGTCGTGCATTGAAGCGTCGGTCATACGCGCTCAATCCAGCGCTCCAGCAACCCAGGCAGCATCAGCGCAATTTCCTGCAACAGTTGCGTGCCTTGCCCCTGCTGGTAATGATGCACATCGCGGCTGCTAAAGAGGATGACGCCCAGATCGCTGTCGCTGCCGAGCATCGACATGGCGACAGAACCGATCGCTTTCGCGTCCGGTAAGACCACCAGCAGTTCCGGTCCGTTCAGCGAGCCGAGGTAGTGGCGCTGATGGCCGAGCCGCTGGATACGCAGCGGTTCAAACGCCTGGCGGGATAACGCCAGATGCGTCGCGCTGGTCGGCGCACCAATGCGCCAGCGGTCGGGAAACAGACGAACGGTCGCGCCCGCAAGACCCAGATCCCGCGCCCAGCGATGAAAACGCATCAGCATATCGTCCAGACTTTCGGCAGACGCCAGCCGGGTTTGCAGATGCAGCAGGCGATAGAACAGGCTTTCGTTTGTTGTCGCCTGCGCCATTAACAGCGAAATATTTTCTTCCAGCGTGCTGATGTGGTGACGCGCCCGCGCCATATGCCATTCCACCAGCGAGATGGTGCCGCGAACCGGATGAGGCACCCGCATCTGCTCGACGCTCTGCGCATTGCGGATAAAAAATTCAGGATGTTGCAGCAGGTACTCCACGACGGCGCGATCGTCCAGCGACGTGACGACATCCTGCTGTTCTTCCCCGACGTGTTTCATAAGTGAATAAATCCGTCGTAGACATGTGCCGCCGGGCCAGTCATAAACAACGGTTGACCCGGACCTTTCCAGGCGATATCGAGTCGCCCGCCTGGTAATTCCACGCGTACCTCTTCCGCCAGCAAACCTTGCTGAATACCGACAGCGACGGCCGCGCACGCGCCGCTCCCGCAGGCCTGCGTTTCCCCCGCGCCGCGTTCATACACGCGCAGGCGAATGTGCTCACGCGTAACCACCTGCATAAAGCCGATGTTGGCGCGTTCGGGAAAACGCTCATGGCTCTCCATCACCGGTCCCAGCGTTTCGACGGTCGCCGTGTCGACGTCATCGACCTGAATCACGCAGTGCGGATTTCCCATCGACACCACGCCGCACAGTATGGTTTGCTCGGCCGCCCGCATAATATAGGTCTTTTCCGCTTTGTTCGCGCGAAACGGCACCTGCGACGGCTCAAAGTTGGGCTCTCCCATGTTCACCCGAACCAGATCGTCATCTGTTACGCTTAATACCATACGACCGTTCGCCGTACTGACGCGAATATCACGTTTGTTCGTCAGCCCTTTCAGGCGCACGAAACGCGCGAAGCAGCGCGCACCGTTGCCGCACTGCGACACTTCGCTGCCATCAGCGTTGAAAATACGGTAGTGAAAATCCAGCTCCGGATCGTACGGCGGTTCGACGATCAGCAACTGATCGAAACCCACGCCGAGATGCCGATCCGATAAACGCCGGATCAGCTCAGGAGAAAAAAACACATTCTGCGTTACCGCGTCGACGACCATGAAGTCGTTGCCCAGACCGTGCATTTTAGAGAACTGCATCATTTACTCCATTCACGGGATTGAGAACGGAACCGTCAGTAATTCACCTGAGTCGGGCCGCCGTTGTCGCCACGATCGTTACGATCCGGCGTAGAACTCTGAATCGTGCTATCAACCGGTTTGGTCGGCGGCGGTGCAGTTTTATCTGCCGGCGGGAAATAAAGTGGCCCTTTCAGTCCACAGCCGGTCAGACTGAACATCGTCAGTAGTACGGCGAGCGTTCGGTAAACGTTTTTCATTCTAAGATGCCTGTAGTTCAAACTTTCTGTTTTCTATCATCGCAGGAGAAGACGTAAAAGCAAGCGTTTAGCGCCTAACTGCAACGCATTATGTTTCGCGTTATACTGCCGCCATCACGCGAAAATGGGAAACAAAAATGAACGACAGTGAATTTCATCGCCTTGCTGACACCCTGTGGCTGACCATCGAAGAACGTCTTGACGACTGGGACGGCGACAGCGATATCGACTGTGAAATTAACGGTGGCGTACTGACGCTCTCTTTCGAAAACGGCAGCAAAATTATTATTAACCGCCAGGAGCCGTTGCACCAGGTCTGGCTGGCGACCAAACAGGGCGGCTATCACTTTGACCTGAAAGGGGATGAGTGGGTGTGTGATCGCAGCGGCGAAACGTTCTGGGATCTGCTCGAGCAGGCTGCCACGCAGCAGGCGGGCGAAGCGGTGAGTTTCCGCTAAGCGAAACTACGAAAAATACTGCTGCAGTAACGGCGCCGTGTTGTCCTGATCGATCGCGGCGGCCGTGCCAATCGCCTGGGTGCGGAACGGAATGACCTGCGCGCGCCCGTCGACTTTCACAATCTGATAGAACTGCGGCAGGTNNAATAAAGCTGGAGCCGTAGGTGAAGCGGTCGTGAGACGATGAATAGAAGCGGCTGACGTCGCGCACCAGCTCCTCTTTACTTCCTTCGCAGTGGTGATACACCTCTGCCCGGTTGCTCTCATCCAGAATGTAAATATTAAAGCCGTTATCATCACTGGTATCTTCAAAGAAGAATTGGATGATTCCTTCACTGGCGAATCCGTCGACCACCGGCGGCAGCTGAACCTGGTTGGTTTCCACCTGAACAGACAAGCCGTGCAGTTTGTTGTGCGAAATGGCACCGTAAAACTCGATGGCGTTTTCCAGTTTCTGTACCGAGACATTCAGACGCTCGAAGAACAGACCCCAGGTCTGCCCGGAGACACGCAGCGCTTTGAAGCGCCCGGTTTCCTGACGCGTGCTGGAAAGGCGCAGCTCAATACATTCAGAAACCAGCTGCTGCACACGGGTACGGATCAAACCACGCAGGTGCTGGCTGTAGCAGAAAACTTCCACGCTGTCCGGCGGCGCGGCGTCCTGGTGCATCTTGCCGAGGATCGTTTTTAACGCTTCGATCATCGCCTGCTCGCCGTTGAAATGCAGCGTACGCACTTCGTTCCACGAGTTGCGATACAGCAGATCGATACTGCCAATCAGGCAGTTTTGCGCTTCGCCAAAGCTGAAAACGTCCAGCTTCCGGAAGTCGAAATGAACCACCTGATTGCGGAACGCCGCCGTCGGGTCGTATTCAAGGTTAACGATGATGGCCAGATGGCGTATTTCACAGGGGCTGTACAGCGCTTTCGGCGTCGGCGCTGGCAGGCGCAGCGGGAAGTGATGAGACACGTCCGCCACCATTTCCTGCAGTTTCGCCAGATCGACGAGACCGTTGCCCTTAATAAACAGGTGCGTGCGTGACGTCAGCAGGCCGTTAAACCAGGCCCAGGCCACCAGCTTATTAAGATAACGGTTATATTCCAGCGGTTGATGGCTGACGATGGATTCCATGTTCGGCGCGCGGTTGTAGAGATACCAACCCGTACGGTTAGCGCGACCCGGCGGCACATAGATAAACGTCAGATTCGGCTCGGACAGATCCGGAGAAATCTGCGGGTTTACCAGCGTCACTTTACCCGGCAACGCTTCAAACGCGGCGTACAGTTTACGCGTCAGCACGCCGATATCCTGCGGGCTGGCGGAGACGCTCAGGTTGTTGCGGCGGGCGAAACGGATGAGGTTACGATAGCTCTGCATCATCGCATCGAGCAGTTCGTTATGCGCATTGCGCACTTCATCGATTTTCCAGTTCGCGCGGTTGTCGAGCATGGTCAGGCGCGCCTCGTCCCAGCCCCACTCTTTCACTAACTGAGTGAGCACTTCACGACGCCAGCCAACGCAGGCGCGCTCGCGGCTCAGTTTTTCGCACACTTTGAGATAGAAACAACGACGCACCAGATCAAGACGGGTTTCGTCTTCGATATTCACGAGATATTCGGTGACGCGCTCCAGCATCATGCAGTACGGGTCAAGACCGAACGAAATGATCTCGCCATCATGCAGGCGCTGCTTGANCGATGCTTTTATAGAGTTGCCACAGGCTGGCGCCAAAGTACTCTTCCGCCGACAGCGAGCTCAGACCGCCGAGATCCAGCCACTCGTTCGGGGTCAGCACGCCCTGCGCGTACAGCTTCATTACGTAATCGTCGTAATGTTCTTCTTCGTCGCCCGGCACCATATTCCACAGAATACGTTTCCCGGCGAGGCGCACGGCCGTACGGTAAAATTCGTCAAGCAACAGAATGNCTGCCGCTTTCATTATGGCGGAAGCGGTTTTCGTCAATCAGGAAGAAACTGACCTCAACGCCCAGCGACGCGGCCCAGCTTTCCAGCAGGCTGCATTTACGCTGCAGCAGTTGACGCTCGTCGTTATCGAGCCACGACTGGTGGCAGACCCAGATATCCAGATCGGAGGAACAACTTTGCCCGACCGATGAAGTACTGCCCATGGTGTACACGCCGGTAATCGGCAGTTCGCCCTGCGGGGTTTCCTGCTTCGGCATGCCACGGTGCAGTTCGAGTTCATCAAGATAGTGGCGTTGGGTTTCATCAGGCGTGAAAAGGCAGATGCCAGCGGGAACGTTACCGTCAAGGTAACCCGGCATCAGCGGGTGATGATAATGCAGCAATGTCGGCAGTAGACTGTAGACCTGTTGGAACGCAGGCCCCATGGCAGCAAGCGCGCGATCCACGCGCAATTGATTGATGGCATCCAGTCTCTGTTTTAGTGTCTCAATGTAGAGGTACAAGACATTTCGCCTGATGTTCAAACCCGGATATCAAAGGCATTGAGCCGCCTGGGATACGCTGGGTTGCAGTAATTCAACAAGAACCGTTTCCATTTATCGTCGTTTTCGTTTTGACCGCGTTGACGAACAAATGGTTTAAAACGTGATCAATTTAACACCTTGCCGATTGACCGTAAAGAAAGATGCGCTACATACAAGTGTAGCATCAATTAATTCACGAAATTTTCTGAAAGCGGTCCGGACGGGTTTCGCCGTCGATCGCAAAATGACGTGACAAATCCACTTCCCTCTCTTGCGTAAAAAACCGTGAAAACTGACATCCTTAAGGCACAGTGTTAGGATGGTTGGTGGACGATAATGACGGTAACAAGCATGTTAGACAAAGTTTTGAGAATTGCCACACGGCAGAGTCCCCTCGCGTTGTGGCAGGCACATTATGTGAAAAATCGCCTCATGGCCTGTCACCCCGGACTGGATGTCGAACTTGTGCCAATGGTGACCCGCGGCGATGTGATCCTTGATACCCCACTGGCCAAAGTCGGCGGCAAAGGGCTGTTCGTCAAAGAGCTGGAGCTGGCGTTGCTTGAGAATCGTGCAGACATTGCCGTTCACTCGATGAAAGACGTGCCGGTGGATTTCCCCGAAGGGCTTGGGCTGGTCACCATTTGTGAGCGTGAAGATCCGCGCGACGCCTTCGTTTCTAACCATTATGCCTCTCTGGACGACCTTCCCGCCGGCAGCGTGGTTGGCACGTCAAGTTTACGCCGCCAGTGTCAACTGGCTGCCCTCCGCCCCGATCTGGTCATTCGCTCCCTGCGTGGAAACGTCGGAACGCGTCTGAGCAAACTGGACAACGGCGACTATGACGCGATTATTCTCGCCACCGCCGGGCTGATCCGTCTGGGGCTGGAGTCGCGCATTCGCATGGCGCTGCCGCCAGAAACCTCTTTACCGGCCGTGGGTCAGGGCGCGGTGGGCATTGAATGCCGCCTGGGCGATGACTGGACCCGTGCATTGCTGGCGCCACTGAACCATACTGAAACGGCCATCCGCGTTAAAGCGGAGCGCGCCATGAACACGCGCCTCGAAGGCGGCTGTCAGGTGCCGATTGGCAGCTATGCTGAACTGATTGACGGTGAAATCTGGCTGCGCGCGCTGGTGGGTGCCCCGGACGGTTCTCAAATGGTACGTGGCGAACGCCGCGGTAAACCGGAAGAGGCGGAACAGTTGGGCATTTCACTGGCGGAAGAGCTACTGCAAAACGGCGCGCGCGCTATCCTGGCGGCGGTCTATGATGGAGAATCGCCTGCATGAGTATTCTGGTCACCCGCCCGTCTCCGCAAGGAGAAGAATTAGTGAGCCGCTTGCGCACACTGGGGCGAGTGGCCTGGAGTTTCCCGCTGATCGAATTTACCCCCGGTCGGGAACTCCCCTCGCTACGCGGCTTGCTGAATAATCTCACTGACAACGATCTGCTGTTCGTGCTGTCGCAGCACGCGGTGACCTTTGCCGACGCACAGATGCGTCAGCAGCAGGCCCACTGGCCGAATGCCCCCCACTATTTTGCGATTGGCCGAACCACAGCGCTGGCGTTACATCAGGTCAGCGGTAAAGCGATTCGCTACCCGCAGGATCGGGAAATCAGCGAAGTCTTGCTACAATTACCTGAATTACAAAATATTGCGGGAAAGAAAGCGCTCATTTTGCGCGGCAACGGCGGGCGGGAACTGCTCGGTGAAACGCTGCGGTCGCGCGGCGCTGAAGTGACATTTTGCGAATGCTATCAGCGTACGGCAAAACACTACGATGGCGCGGAAGAAGCCATGCGCTGGCAGTCACGCGGGGTGACCACGCTGGTCATTACCAGCGGCGAGATGTTACAACAGCTCTGGTCGCTTACCCCTCCGTGGTATCGTGAAAACTGGCTGCTACGCTGTCGGCTGCTGGTTGTCAGCGAGCGACTGGCGCATCTTGCCAGGGAATTAGGCTGGCAAGAGATTCAAATTGCCGATAGCGCCGACAACGATGCGCTGCTGCGCGCGTTACAATAACTCTCAAAACTGGAAGCCATAATGACGGAACAACAACATTCCTCCGCCGTGGTTGAAGAGACCAGGGAGGCCGTGGAAACCACGCCACAGCCAGAAAAAAAACCAGAGCCGGAAAAAACGGCACCCAAAGGCAGTGGCAACAAAACCAGCCTGGTGCTGAGCGCTGTCGCCATTGCTATCGCGCTGGCGGCGGGCGTTGGTTTATACGGTTGGGGAAAACAGCAGGCGGTGACGCAGACGACGGCGAACGACACCCTTGCGAATCAACTGATTGCGTTACAGAAATCGCAAGAAACGCAAAAAAACGAATTCGAAGGCATCATCAAACAGCAGGCAGAGCAACTGACCGAGGCGAAACGCCAGCAGGAAGCCCTGACCAAACAGCTTGATGACGTGCAGCAAAAAGTGGCCACCATTTCCGGCAGCGATGCGAAAACCTGGCTGCTGGCGCAGGCCGATTATCTGGTCAAACTGGCCGGTCGCAAACTGTGGAGCGATCAGGACGTGACCACGGCGGCGGCACTGCTGAAAAGCGCGGACGCCAGCCTCGCTGACATGAACGATCCGAGCCTGATCACCGCGCGTCGCGCCATTACTGACGATATCGCCAGTCTGTCCGGCGTCACACAGGTGGATTACGACGGCATTATTCTGAAAGTTAACCTGTTAGCGAATCAGGTCGACAATCTGCGTCTGGCTGATAACAACGACGACGGCTCGCCGATGGATGACGACGACAGCGGTGAACTCTCCACCTCACTCAGCGAATGGCGGGTGAACCTGCAAAAAAGCTGGCAGAACTTTATGGACAATTTCATTACCGTTCGTCGCCGTGATGAAACTGCCGTCCCGCTGCTGGCGCCGAATCAGGATGTCTATCTGCGTGAAAACATTCGCTCCCGCCTGTTAGTCGCCGCACAGGCGGTACCGCGCCATCAGGACGAAACCTACAAGCAGGCGCTGGATAATGTCTCCACCTGGGTGCGTGCCTATTACGATACCGAAGACGCAACGACCAAAGGCTTCCTTGAAGAAATCGATAAGCTCAGCCAGCAGAGTATTTCCATGGATGTCCCTGACACGCTGCAAAGCCAGGCGATTCTGGAAAAACTGATGCAGACGCGGGTGCGCAATCTGCTTGCTCAGCCAGCGGCACCAGCCAATGCAGACGTTGCGCCGCAAGCTGACACCCCCGCCGCGGCACCGCAAGGAGAATAATCATGCTGAAAGTGCTATTACTCTTTGCGTTGCTGATCGCGGGTATTGTGCTCGGCCCGATGGTCGCCGGTCATCAGGGTTACGTGCTCATCCAGACGGACACTTACAATATTGAAACCAGCGTCACCGGTCTGGTGATCATTTTTATTCTGCTGATGGTCGTGCTGTTCGCTATCGAATGGCTGCTGCGCCGCATTTTCCGCACTGGCGCACACACGCGTGGCTGGTTTGTTGGCCGCAAACGCCGTCGTGCACGTAAACAGACCGAACAGGCGCTGCTGAAACTGGCAGAAGGCGATTACCAGCAGGTTGAAAAGCTGATGGCGAAAAATGCCGATCACGCTGAACAACCGGTGGTGAATTATCTGCTGGCGGCAGAAGCGGCACAGCAACGCGGTGATGAGCTGCGTGCGAATCAGCATCTGGAACGCGCTTCGGAGCTTGCTGGTAACGATATGATCCCGGTGGAAATCGCCCGCGTGCGTCTGCAACTGGCGCGTAACGAAAACCATGCGGCACGCCACGGCGTGGACAGGCTGCTGGAAGTGACGCCGCGTCACCCGGAAGTGCTACGTCTTGCAGAGCAGGCGTTTATTCGCACTGGCGCATGGAGTTCGCTGCTCGACATCATTCCGTCAATGGCGAAAGCCAACGTCGGAGATGAAGAACATCGCGCCGCGCTGGAGCAGCAGGCATGGATTGGGCTGATGGATCAGGCGCGTGCCGATCAGGGCAGCGACGGCCTGCGTGAATGGTGGAAGAATCAGAGCCGCAAAACGCGTCATCAGGTCGCGCTGCAGGCGGCGATGGCGGAGCATCTCATTGAATGTGACGATCATGACACCGCACAGCAGATCATCATTGACGGCTTAAAACGCCAGTACGACGATCGCCTGGTGCTGCTGATCCCGCGTCTGAAAACCAACAACCCGGAACAGCTGGAAAAAGTACTGCGTCAACAGATCAAATCCGTGGGTGATCGCCCGCTGTTGTGGAGTACGCTGGGCCAGTCGCTGATGAAACACGGTGAATGGCAGGAAGCGAGCTTTGCCTTCCGCGCAGCGCTGAAACAGCGCCCGGATGCCTTTGATTACGCCTGGCTTGCCGACACGCTTGATCGTCTCCATCAGCCTGAAGAAGCGGCCACCATGCGCCGCGACGGCCTGATGCTGACCCTACAGAACAATAACCCCCCTCAATAACCCCGCGGCATAAAAAAACGCCTGTACTTTACAGTACAGGCGTTAAAACAGGTCTGTTTGACAACATAAATAGGTGCTTCACTCAACGTTATGTCCATGGTGTTTGATGAGGCCGAAGCGACATCTGTCTGTGGACGATAAGCACCGTAAATGGCTCTGCATCATTCCTGAGTTTATGAGGCACTAAGGCGAGCATAAGAGATGGAATGAGCATCTACACGCATATTATTGCACAACGCGTGCCAGAGTTGCATCCCCATTCTGCGCGGCCTCGCAATCTTTAAGAATTGATGAGATGTCGCCGGGTGGAGACATAAACAAGCGATATGGAAAAGCGGCGGTAAAATCAGAGAGTTATATGTCACCTGCTGGCAACAATGTCAGAACAGGTTGTCGCGGTGCGGAGACAGCGGGCTAACGTCTTGAAATAGTACAGAAAACAAAAAACCCCGCCGAAGCGGGGTTCAAAATTGGTCGGCGAGAGAGGATTCGAACCTCCGACCCACTGGTCCCAAACCAGTTGCGCTACCAAGCTGCGCTACTCGCCGATGTACTGCTTTTTGAATTTTTAGTTCAATCTGTTAAGTCGTGGTGCGAGGGGGGGGACTTGAACCCCCACGTCCGTAAGGACACTAACACCTGAAGCTAGCGCGTCTACCAATTCCGCCACCTTCGCGTTCACAACTTCAAATAATGGGGTGGCTAATGGGATTCGAACCCACGACAACTGGAATCACAATCCAGGGCTCTACCAACTGAGCTATAGCCACCACTGTATTCTTTCACGCGGCCCTGCTTAACTTCACAGACCACCGCAGCTCCAGCGCCGGGTAAAATGGCGCGCCCGACAGGATTCGAACCTGAGACCTCTGCCTCCGGAGGGCAGCGCTCTATCCAGCTGAGCTACGGGCGCTTAGCGCCGTTGCGGGGGTGGATAGTACGGACTTAAGGCGCGCCTGTCTAGTGCTTTTTTTAAGAAAATGCGCGTTTGGTTATGCTTTGCGCATTTTGCCGCTTATTCCCTCACCTTGTCCGCAGAACCGTGACGATTCAGGCCGAACACCTTGTAAATCAACGTTACTGCGGCGAGGAAGATAATGCCGACAAACAGCGACATACGCGTGTCATCGTTGAATCCCATGCCGATTAACACGCAAACCAGGAATGCCATCGTCAGGTAGTTTGCCCAGGGAAATAACACAGAACGGAAGGGGTGGCTGGCAATCGCTTCTTTATGCGCATGACGGAAACGCAGCTGGCTGATCAGGATGACAAACCACGGCACCATGCCTGGCAATACGCTGGCGCTGTAAACGTAGACAAACACGCGCTGCGGGTTAGGAATGATGTAGTTCAGACAGGAGCCGAGCAGCAGAATGATAATGGAGAGCGTAANCCCCCCCGCCACTGGCACGCCGCTGCGGGACAGTTTCGCCACGCCAGCAGGCAACTGGCGGTTTTTCGCCAGCGCGTAGAGCATACGCCCGCAGCTGTACATACCGCTGTTACAGCCGGACAGCGCCGCCGTCAGCACCACAAAGTTGATGATCCCTGCCGCCGCGGTAATGCCGATTTTGGCGAAGGTAAGCACGAACGGGCTGCCGTTGGTGCCGATCTCGTTCCATGGGAAAATAGTGACGATCACGAAAATCGCGCCCACGTAGAAAATCAGGATACGCCACAGCACCTTGCTGACCGCGCTGCGCAGCGTGACCTGCGGGTTTTTCGCTTCACCGGCGGTAATACCGATCAGCTCAACGCCCTGATACGACGCCACCACAATACAGAGCGCCGTCAGGAACCCTTTCCAGCCCCCGGCAAAGAAGCCGCCATGTTCCGTGAGGTTGCCGAAACCTACCGAATGCCCCCCATTACCGAAGCCGAAAAAGATGACGCCCAGCCCGACCACGATCATCACAATGATGGTGGTGACTTTGATCATCGCAAACCAGAACTCCAGCTCACCGTACAATCTGACCGCGGCAAGGTTCGCCAGCGCCACCAACGCCACCGCAATAATCGCCGGTATCCACTGGGGTAGCTCCGGGAACCAGAACTGGACGTAGACGCCGATGGCGGTGATTTCGGAGATCCCCACCGCCATCCACATAAACCAGTAGGACCAGGCGGTTAAGTAGCCGAAAAACGGACTCATGTAGCGGTGCGCGTACACTGCGAAGGAACCCGCTACCGGCTCAAGGAACAGCATTTCGCCCATTGAGCGCATGATAAAGAAGACGAACAGACCGGCGACAATGTAGGCCAGCAGAACAGACGGCCCGGCCCATTTCAGGGTGCTCGCGGCCCCCATAAACAGACCGACGCCGATAGTGCCCCCAAGGGCGATTAATTCAATATGACGGGCTTCCAGACCGCGCTGGAGCTCCGGTTTATTTTCAGCCATAGAATCCTCTTGTGTTTGCATTGTTCCGGTCATAGCCGGTTATTTTTATAGGTAACGTGTTTTATCGGATGGTGAATGGCAGTCAAAAAGCACAGCAAACTGCCATTCAGGCAGCGAATGGTTTAACAATTTCCGACAAATGGCAAACAAAGTCTTAAGAATCTGGAAGCATTGCACAATAATCGTTCAAAGCTTCCAGTAACGAGCAAGGATCAGAGCTGACCGGTGTAATGCCAGCGGAGGTAACGGAGGAGTTTCAGTTGCCGCTTGATACGGCTCGGTTGCGAGAGCAGACGGTAAAGCCACTCCAGCCCCAGGTTCTGCCAGACCTTCGGCGCGCGTTTAACGTGCCCGGTAAATACGTCGTAAGTGCCGCCAACGCCCATGTACAGGGCAGTCGGGTGCACCTGTCGGCAGTCGCGCATGAAAATTTCCTGTTTCGGCGAGCCCATCGCCACGGTGATGATTTCCGCGCCGCTGTCATGAATGCGCTCAAAAAGCGCCTGACGCTGCTCTGGCGGAAAATAGCCATCCTGACTGCCCACAATGTTGACGTTCCACTGCTGGCGAAGTTTTTCTTCCGTCTGCGCCAGCACGTCCGGCTTGCCGCCCACTAAAAATACCGGCGTCCCTTCAGCGCCGGCGCGTTCCATCAGCGCTTCCCACAGGTCGGCACCCGCCACGCGGGAAACGTCCGCCTGCGGGTATTTTTTGCGCACCGACCGCACCACGCTGATACCATCCGCGTATTTAAATTCCGCNTCCCCCCAGCCGATAAGTTGTAAACCACGCAAGGTATACAGCGGCGCGGAGGTTGAATCAGTCATGAGGTTCCTTATCAGACCTGAGGTTGCGACAGGGGGCGTATCCGTTTGTGAATCAACCCTGCGTTTTCCAGGAGCCAGTACAACAGTTTAGCAATCAGCAGACAAAGACCGAAAACCACAAGGAAGAAAACGACGCGCGAGGCGAAGGAGTCCAGCCCCTCTCGCGCCAGCACAATCATGTTGAAAATCGCGCCAAAGCAGAAGCTGTGCAGGACAGCNTTGGTTTCCTGATTTCCCAGTGCGTACAGCCAGTCAAACCATTTGATGATAAGCCCGACGGCCACCGCGCCCAGCGGAATAAACCAGACGCCGCCCATCACCACCAGCGAGCCGATGAGCGTCGGTGAAATCGCCAGTCCCGAGTGGTTGTTCAGTACTTCCCAGGTAAAGTAGTTGGCGGTGTTGAGCACCATGCCCGGGCGATCCGGCCACAGCCAGCTCGGAATAAAGACGTAGAAATCACGCACAATCGGCGCGAGCCCCTGGAAATCAATTTTGTCGTAATTCTGCAGCAACAGCGCGAGGTTTTCCCATGGCGAGAAGGTATCGCGGGTCAGGTACAGGAACGTATAAAACGCTTCATCACCGCTGACGTCCAGGCCATAGCGTTTCAGCGCCAGCCAGAACATGCCGACAATTCCCAGCACGCCTGCCGCCGCCAGCATCCATAGCGAAATCCAGCCGCGAATAATGCCGATAAACAGGAAAATGGCGAAGGCGATGATGATATTCGCCCGCGTTCCGCCGACGATGGCGTACGTCAGCAGGCCAAACGCGACGGTGCTGATGAGGAATAAGCACCACGCTTTCCAGCCCGGACGCAGAAAATAGACCACCAGCATCGCCGGAATGAAGAAGTAGAAAAAGCGCTTCAACGCCACGCCGGAGACTTCGCTGGAGAAGATCTGGCTGTAAGAGTGCAGCTTAAACAGCAGAAAACCGTTGTGCATGAAGAACGTACCGACACTCAACAGCGCAATCCCCATCAGCATTATCCAGGTGAGATGCGCTTCCACCCGGTTAATGGTGAACAGCGGGCTGCGGGGCGCGCGTGAGGCGGTGGCGGCACGCAGGCGCGTTTTATAAGTGACGTAATAGACCGCGTAAAAGCAGACGGCGGCCAGTAGCGTCTGCAGCAGAATGTCCGGCGGCGCGACGCCGACATCAAACCGGAACACCAGCGTACAGGTCAGCGGGAAGCCGAAGAAAAAGGTCAGCAAAAACAGCAACGAGAAAAAGACGTTGAAGTTAAAGCGCACGCGACGAAACTCGAAGTACGTCAGCGTGGCGATAAACAGCGACGACAGCAGCCAGACCACGAACAAGCCGGTAAATTGCATCAGGCTCATACGGTCTCTCCTGCGGCACTACGCAGCGCCTGATGCCATGGCTCAAGGTATTTCGGCCGGAAAAAAGCGATCTGGCTTTTATCGACGGACAACAGCTGCCGCTGTGCTTCGCGCAGTACCGCTTCATTGAGCGGATCGGTGGTGAACAGCACCGGAATGTGCTGCTCGGCCATGTCCTGCCAGAAGGGGTTTTCACGGTTCAGTACGCAGGGCACCCCCGCCTGAATCAACAGACACAGCGTGCCGATCCCCTGCTGGCGGGCAAAGATGAAATAGCCCGCATCGCAGCGACGCAGCAACGCCAGGTAATCCTCGAATTCCATTTTCTCGCTGAGGATCTGCAGATTTTCGCGGCTGAACAGCGCCAGCCCGGCAGTGCGAACGTCCTCAATATAGCGCTCGTTATTGGCGGGATAGCCCATTGGCACAATCACGTTGACCGTATCACCAAACTGCTGATGCACCGCCTTCAGCGCGGCGATGTGCTCATTACTGCGATCGCCGGAGTTGCCGACCAGAATCGTCAGTTTCCCTTCCCGCGGCGTGTCGTTCGCCAGATGGTTGAGCGATGGATCCATTCGCGTCGGGAAATAGAGCAGTTCGCCAGGCACGCGCGGATGCAGCTGTGCAAAATAGTTAAGATCGCCCCGGGTGGCGAACACGCGCCCGACGCGCCCCTGCGCCATGCGGCGCAACGGATAAAACAGACGGAATTTCCAGCCCCGGGAGACCTCGTACAGGTCAGCGCCCCAGATATGCCAGNNCCAGTTAAATTGCTGCGGCCTGATGCCGCCGTTCAGCAGCGCCAGCCACAGGCTGGTATTGTATTGCCCGTGAAAGAAGAAGCGCTGAGTACGATCCTGCTTTGCTCTGGCGACCACCGCCTGCGCCAGCGCTTTTTTGCCTGGGTAAAACGTGAGTGACAGCGCGGGAAACGCGTCGCGAAGTCCGTCGCCGGAACCTGCCACCATAAACTCACGCGCATGCGCGCTCCCCGCCGCCAGCTCGTCATTAAAGAAAGCCAGAACGGTTCGGTTATGGTGAGGGATATCCGATCCCAGTACATGTATCAGTGCTGTCATGCTCGCCTGTGCCAAAGTAAAAACACGCCACTACAGAGCGCAAAATAAACGATATAGGTTGCCATATAGGCTTGTGCCGCCCCTAATGCGCCATGTGCCGGGATCAGCCAATGGGAAAACGCCGTCAGCAATGCAAACTGGCTGATTTCGGTCAGAATATAAAACCGCAGTGACGCTTTGGCGATCACCAGATAACCATAAACGTAAGCGCCCACTTTCAGCACATCCCCCACCAGCTGCCAGGCAAAGAGATCGCGCATCGCGGTAAATTTCGCGGAAAACAGCAGCCAGATGGCGAAATCACGCAGCAACCAGACGGTAAAGCTGGCGGCCGCCACGACGGGCAGCACAAATTTCAGCGACTTCACGATCTCGCGGGTGATCTCTGTTTTGACCGTCAGCCGTGAGAGCGTGGGTAACAGGTAAACGCTGAATGACGCGGTGATGAACTGCAGGTATGCGTCAGAAATGCTGCTGACCCCCTGCCAGATCCCCACGTCATCCCAGCTGTAATGCGCCGCCAGCAGGTTTCGCATCATCACATACGCTACCGGCAGCGTTACGGACGTGATGAGTGCCATCAGCGTAAATTTGCCGAGCTGGCTCGCCAGCCATGTGTCCCACTGCGGTTTGAGATAACGCAGCGGGATCGCGCCACGGCGGGAAAGCATGATGGCCGCCGGGATCACCACCAGCGCAGGCACCAGCGCCAGCCCGAGCAGCGCGCCCTGATAGCCGCCGAAGTAATAGCAGGCGTAGTACGCCAGCACGCCGATAATGCTGCCGGTGATCAGCGACAGTGCATTACCGGCAGCATCGCGAAAACCTTTCATCAGCGCCAGCAGCAAGTTCGCCCAGGCGATCCCCATCTGCACCAGCGCTACCAGGCGCACCAGCCCCTGATAATGCGTATGACCAAACAGCCCCTGGCTAATCGGCGCGGCGGCCAGCACGAAAATCACCGCCAGCAGCGAGGAAAAGCCCAGCACCATCGCCGACGAAGTGCCGACCACTCTCTGCAACTGGTCGGGGTCGTCATGATATTGAGCGACATATTTGGTGACGCCGTTGAAAATCCCGGCACCCGCCAGCACGCCGAGCACCGTCACCAGCTGGCGAAAGTTCCCCGCCTGCCCGACGCCCGCCGGGCCAAACGACACCGCCAGCAGTTTCACCACCAGCAGACCGGCACCGATTTTTACCAGCGTGGACGCTGCCGTCCATACCGACGCTTTAGCCAGCGACATATCAGCCGAAAAAGCTCAGTAAAGAGTTAATCACCGTGCGCTGATTGACTGACGACAGGTTGTAAAACAGCGGCAGGCGCAGCAGACGTTCGCTTTCGCGGGTGGTAAAACGATCTTCACCGTGGAATTCGCCAAACGCCTTACCCGCCGGGCTGGCATGTAGCGGAATGTAGTGGAACACCGCCAGGATTTCCGCTTCCTTCAGCCAGCTAATCAGCGCGCTGCGGTCGTCAATGTCGCGCAGCTTGATGTAAAACATATGCGCGTTTTGCTTGCAGTCCGCCGGAACAGAGGGCAGTTCGATGCGCCCGGCTTTCGCCAGCGGCAGCAAGGCATCGTAATAAGTTTGCCACAGCGCCAGACGCTGCTGGTTAATGCGCTCGGCGGCTTCCAGTTGAGCCCACAGGTACGCGGCCTGCAGATCTGCCATCAGGTAGCTCGAACCGATGTCCCGCCAGGTATATTTATCGACCTGACCACGGAAAAATTGACTGCGGTTCGTGCCTTTTTCGCGAATGATTTCAGCACGTTCGATCAGCGCGCGTTCGTTAATCAGCGTCGCCCCGCCTNNCATCGTATCAGGACGAATATCGACGAAAATGATTCTGGCACCGCGCAGCACGAAGGCATTGGCGGTGGAAACGAAGGTATAGCTCGGCATGATCACTTCATCGCCCGGCTGGAGATCCAGCAGCAGCGCCGCCATTTCCAGCGATGCGGTGCAGGATGGCGTCAGCAGCACTTTCGCGCTGCCAAAATGCTGCTCCATCCACTGCTGGCAACGACGCGTGTAACCGCCGTCGCCGCACAGCTTGCCGCTGCCCATCGCCGACTGGATGTAATCTATCTCGGTTCCCACCACCGGAGGCGCGTTAAATGGAATCATCTTCTCACCTGTATAGCCAGTAAGCGGTGCTCTCAGTGCAGGCACCGCTTTGAATGTAACGTTTAAGCGCGGCGGTGTTGCCCATTTGGGTCGCCACCCGCCGCCCCGCGCCCAGCCAGCAGCCCGATACGCGCGTCGGTCTCGTTCAACTGACGCAGCGACACAAATGCGCGAATATCACCGCCTGGCGTACGGAACACCAGGCACTGGTGATCAAAAACGCCTTTCACGGCATTTTCAATCCACTGCGCGTAGAAACGCCCGCTGGCGTCCGGCGCATACCAGGGCGCGCGAAAACGGCTTTGGGCAAACGCCTGCGCCGCCTGCTCGCGAAGTGTGGGGATATCCGCATCAACAGCAATCTGTGCCTGTGGGTCGGTCACCTCGACGACGGGCAGAGCGAGATCCACTTCGCCCTCCACCAGCCGGAAATCAAGCTGCTGTAACGCATCCAGCAGATCGGTGCGCTGCGCCGGAATTTTTGCCTGTACCCGCCACCAGCCCACCAGCCGCTCTGGCTTCAGCACAGGGGCGTCTTCCGTGAAACGCAGAATCGCGCTCTTCACGCCGAAAAACTGGTTTTCCCACATCAGGGGTTCAATACTGGCGCGGACGAGCACGGATGATCTCCAGCAGATACTGACCGTAACCGGTTTTCGCCAGCTGCGTGGCAGAGCGTTTTAACGCGTCGTCGTCCAGCCAGCCGTTGCGCCAGGCAATCTCTTCCAGACAGGCGATTTTGAAGCCCTGACGTTTTTCGACGGTCTGCACGAAGGTGCTGGCTTCGATCAGGCTGTCATGGGTGCCGGTATCGAGCCAGGCAAAACCACGGCCAAGGAGTTCAACCGTCAGCTTGCCCTCGTCCAGATACATCTGGTTAATAGAAGTGATTTCCAGTTCGCCACGTTCTGATGGCTTCACGCGTTTGGCATACTCGACGACGTTGCTGTCATAGAAATAGAGGCCGGTGACCGCCCACCTGGATTTCGGCTGCTTCGGTTTTTCTTCCAGCGAAATGGCATTGAAGTTGTCGTCAAACTCCACGACGCCAAAACGCTCAGGATCCATTACCTGATAGCCAAAGACCGTCGCCCCTTCCTTCTGCGCCGCGACTTTGCGCAGTTTCGGGCTGAAACCCATGCCGAAGAAGATGTTGTCTCCCAACACCAGACAGGACGGTTCACCGTTGAGGAAGGTTTCACCGATGATGAACGCCTGCGCCAGTCCGTCCGGGCTCGGCTGTTCGGCATAATGCAGTTCGATACCGAACTCCGAACCGTCGCCCAGCAGCCGTTGAAAATAGTGCTTATCTTCCGGCGTGGTAATGATCAGAATTTCGCGGATCCCGGCCAGCATTAACACTGAAAGCGGGTAGTAAATCATCGGCTTGTCGTAGATCGGTAACAACTGCTTCGACACGCCGCGGGTAATCGGATGCAGCCGCGTACCGGAACCACCCGCCAGAATTATGCCTTTCATCGATATCCTCTCCCGGCGTTAGCCTTTGAGTCCGAGACGCTCGCCCTGATAACTGCCATCCTGTACCTGCCGCCACCAGCTTTCGTTGCTGAGATACCACTGAACGGTTTTTCGCATGCCGCTTTCGAAGGTTTCACGCGGCGTCCAGCCCAGCTCACGGGCGATTTTCGCCGCATCAATGGCGTAGCGCAGATCGTGTCCAGGACGGTCGGTGACAAACGTAATGAGCGAGCGATAGCGGTCGATGCCCTGTGGTTTCTGCGGCGCGAGTTCTTCCAGCAAATCACACACCGTTTCAACTACCTGCAGATTTTTGCGTTCGTTATGGCCGCCAATGTTATAGGTTTCCCCGATTTTACCTGTTGTGACAACAAGATAAAGCGCTCTGGCATGGTCTTCGACAAACAGCCAGTCGCGCACCTGCTGCCCGTTGCCGTAAACCGGCAGCGGTTTGCCCGCCAGCGCGTTGAGAATAGTCAGCGGGATCAGTTTTTCCGGGAAGTGGTAAGGGCCGTAGTTATTCGAACAGTTGGTCACCAGCGTCGGCAGTCCATAGGTGCGCAGCCATGCGCGAACCAGATGATCGCTGCCCGCTTTCGAGGCGGAATAAGGGCTGCTCGGCGCGTACGGTGTGGTTTCGGTAAAGAAATCATCGCTGCCATGCAGATCGCCATACACCTCATCGGTGGAGA
Organism: Trabulsiella odontotermitis; assembly: GCF_001188485.1. Lineage (GTDB taxonomy): Bacteria > Pseudomonadota > Gammaproteobacteria > Enterobacterales > Enterobacteriaceae > Trabulsiella > Trabulsiella odontotermitis_A. The sequence goes on along the minus strand of NZ_JNGH01000023.1, from coordinate 27,485 downwards.
TGTGATGAAAGCGAAACGCGGATTTCTTCGTCTCCGGTAACGCATTCCAGTACTGGCGGGCGGCTTCCAGCAGCGTATAGGTACCCACGACGTTGGTTTCAATAAACGCCGCCGGGCCGTCAATGGAGCGATCGACATGGCTTTCAGCGGCCAGGTGCATCACCAGATCCGGCTGATGCGTCGCAAACACGCGATCCAGTTCGCCACGGTCGCAGATATCCACCTGTTCGAAGGCAAAGCGCGGATCTGCCGCCACCGGTGCCAGCGAGGCCAGGTTTCCGGCATAGGTGAGCTTATCCACCACCACCACGCTGTCTGACGTTTCATTGATGATATGGCGAACAACGGCCGAACCAATAAACCCGGCACCACCGGTAACCAGAATCTTTTTCAACGCCATACTCCTTTGGTATCAACAATGTACTGCTGCTGAATACTCTCTGCGCTCCGCGCTTTAAACGGGTTGTGATCCACCAGCATCACCAGTACATCGGCGTCATTCAGCGCCTCATCCAGCGTGGCGAGACGGCAAAGCCCTGCCAGTTTTTTCGGTAACTGATGAATGTTTGGTTCCACCGCCAGCGTTTCACCACTGTGCCACTGGGCAATCAACTGGGTGATTTCCATCGCCGGGCTTTCGCGAAGATCGTCAATGTTGGGCTTAAAGGCCAGTCCGAANGAGGCAATCGGCTACCGCCGCTTTCACCTGATTAATGACCCAGTGAGGTTTGTGATCGTTCACTTCACGGGCAGTACGGATAAGACGCGACTGCTCCGGGTTCTGCGCAACGATAAACCACGGATCGACCGCGATACAGTGGCCACCAACGCCTGGCCCCGGCTGCAAAATATTGACGCGCGGGTGGCGATTCGCCAGACGAATCAGTTCCCAGACGTTAATGCCTTGATCGGCGCAAATCAGCGACAGTTCGTTCGCAAACGCGATGTTGACGTCGCGGAAGCTGTTTTCCGTCAGCTTGCACATTTCGGCGGTGCGGGCGTTAGTGACCACACACTCCCCTTCAAGGAAAATGTTGTACAGCTCGCTGGCGCGCGCGGAGCAAACCGGCGTCATACCGCCAATCACGCGATCGTTTTTAATCAGTTCGACCATCACCTGACCTGGCAGCACGCGCTCCGGGCAGTAGGCGATGTTAACGTCGGCCTGTTCTCCCGCCTGCTGCGGGAAGGTTAAATCCGGGCGAGCGTCCGCCAGCCATTGCGCCATCTGCTCAGTTGCGCCCACCGGCGAGGTGGATTCGAGGATCACCAGCGCGCCTTTCTTCAGCACCGGCGCGATTGATTTCGCCGCCGCTTCGACATACACCATGTCCGGCTCATGCTCGCCTTTGAACGGCGTCGGCACGGCAATCAGGTACGCATCGGCGGTTTCCGGCGTGGTGGTCGCCCGTAAAAACTGCTGCGCGACGGCGGCTTTCACCACGTCGCCCAGTTCAGGCTCGACAATATGAATTTCCCCACGGTTGATGGTGTCTACCGCATGCTGATTGATATCAACCCCCACCACTTTTTTTTGGCGGGAGGCAAACGCTGCCGCCGTCGGTAGACCGATGTAGCCAAGACCAATCACAGAAATGGTAGAAAAACTCATAGCGTTACCTGATTATTTTTAAGTGCTGTCAAAATGCGGCTGCAGGCTTGCCCGTCCCCGTACGGGTTGTGGGCGCGACTCATCGCCTCGTACTCGTCTTCATCACGCAGCAAGCGCGTGACCTCTTCCACAATGCGCTGACGATCGGTGCCGACCAGGCGTACCGTTCCGGCTTCCACCGCCTCGGGGCGTTCTGTCATTTCACGCATCACCAGCACCGGTTTTCCGAGCGACGGCGCCTCTTCCTGAATGCCGCCGGAATCGGTCAGGATCAACCACGCGCGATTCATCAGCCAGACAAAGGGCAGATAATCCTGCGGCTCGATAAGCATAACGTTATCGATGTGACCGAGAATACGGTTCACCGGCTCGCTGACGTTCGGGTTGAGATGCACCGGATAGACGATTTGCACATCCGGATTCTGCGCGGCGATCTCCGCCAGCGCGTGGCAAATCTGCTCGAAACCACGACCAAAGCTCTCTCTGCGGTGGCCGGTGACCAGAATCAGTTTTTTGCTGGCGTCGAGGAAAGGGTATTGTTCCGACAGCCCGGCGTGCAGCGATTCGTCCGTCAATACGCGGTCGCGCACCCAGAACAGGGCGTCAATCACTGTATTGCCGGTGACGAAAATCCGCTTGTCCTGCAGGTTTTCACGCAGCAGATTCTGCCGGGAATTTTCCGTTGGCGCGAAGTGCCAGACCGCCAGGTGACCGGTCAGCGTGCGGTTGGCCTCTTCCGGCCAGGGGGAGTAGAGATCGCCGGTACGTAAACCGGCTTCAACATGGCCGACGGGGATGCGCTGATAAAACGCGGCCAGGCTGGCAGCGACCGTGGTGGTGGTGTCGCCATGCACCAGCACTACGTCGGGTTTGAATGCTTCAAGTACCGGCCGTAACCCTTGCAGGATACGGCAGGTGATGTCGGTAAGCCCCTGTCCTGGGCTCATAATATTGAGATCGTAATCCGGTACGATGGAAAAGAGGGACAACACCTGATCAAGCATTTCACGGTGCTGTGCGGTTACGCACACTTTTGCCTCGAAGTGAGGATCCCTGGCCAACGCATGGACCAGAGGCGCCATCTTGATCGCCTCCGGCCGGGTGCCAAACACAGTAAGTACTTTCACGTCGATTCTCTTCGATAAGATGATGAGGACCGACCGATCCTCATCACACAAGGTGTATTCACTGAATACGACGTCGCGTCAATGCCACGCCTGCACCGATAAGTGCACCTACAATTCCCCACATCACCATCAGGAAAGCGCGACGCGGGCTATCACGTTTCACGGGCTCTTCTGGTGTTCTTAAATACCGATAGGTCTGAAAACGCGGGTCCAGCGTCGGCCCGACGTTCAGCGTCGTCAGCATGGCACGGTTCTGGTCATAATCAAGGTCAAAATCCGGTCCTACTGCGCGAAGATTTTCCAGACGCGCCTGTAGCATCGGGCGCCCCAGTAAAAATAGCTCAGAGTCGGGTAATTGCTCGGCAGGGACATCGGTCTCGCTGCGGGAAATGTTGTTCTGCTGCGCCACTTTCAGCGCTTCTTCAACACTGTGCGTTTTACGGTCGAAAATGGACTGCGCCACCTCTTCCTGACGTTTCACCTGCGCCTTCATCTGAATGGTTCTGGCGGCCCATGCGCCTTTCAGTTCTTCGTTCAGATGGCCCGCCGCACGCTGACTGGCAAAAGCCACGTACTGGCGCAGCAGGTTGTTGGCATCCGCCGCGGTTTCCGCCGTCAGTTTAACGCTGTCGCTGATACTGCGCAGCGCGTCGCCAGGCATAAACTGGATATCATCGATAAGGTCATCAAGCAGTGCCGCGTCCGCGCGGGAATTCCCCACCATCCGCTGCTTGTAGTAGTCGGTCTGATACCAGAACTCACGGCGGGTGTCCCATGAGGCGAGCTGCATGATGAACTCTTTGTAGGCGTCATCCATCACCGACGGCTGATCGGCTGAGGCCATATCGGCTTTGACGTCCAGATTGCGTAAAAACTGCTGCTGAGAGTAATAGCCGCCCAACATGTTCACGGTGGGGCGATCGGTAATGGCCGTCGCGCTCCACTCCTGGCGGGCAAAGAAGGTATAACCCAGCGCAATCACCGCAAAGAGTAGCGCAATCCCTACAATCCAGAACTTCCCCATCCATAGCGTACGAAACAGACCGCGAACATCCAGTTCATTCTCCGCGCCGACTGACTGTGCTCCTGGTAATGGTTGAGTCATCACTTCCCCAGCTTTACTTGGTTAAATTAGGATTGTTATCACTGTTCCTGCGCATCCTGCGCTTCAGACGTTTAATGAAACGCGCCACTTTCCAGGCACGCTTAATGCAGTAACCGTACAGGAAAAAGGCTAGCAAGAATAATACCAACATGACCCATTCAGGAACGATATGAGTATATTCTGCAATTACACCAATTGATGCCAGCAGCGCTGCTGAAAGCGTAATCAGTACAAAAGCCTGACGGGAAGTAAAACCGGCACGCATGATCAAATGATGAATATGCTGGCGATCAGGTGAGAATGGACTCATCCCTTTACGCAGACGGCGGTACATAATAGCCACCATGTCCATCAATGGGATAGCAATAATCCACAGTGCGGTGACAGGGCTTATCGGATGGGTTTTACCCTGGGTGGTCTCCATCAGGATCCAGATGACCGTGAAACCAATCAGCGTACTACCCGCATCGCCCATAAAGACTTTATAGCGACGACCAAGAATACCGAGGTTCAACATGATGTAAGGCAGAATGGCGGCGATCATCGCAAAGCACCACATCGCCAGGCTTTGTTGTCCGTCGAACCAGAGAATCATCCCCATGGCAGCAAACGACACGCAGGATAACCCGCCCAGCAGACCGTCAATCCCATCGACCATGTTGAAGGCGTTGATAGCAGCCCAGACCGCGAACAGGGTGAGGAAGAAACCGAATGGCCCGAGCACCAGCTCCCAGGAGCCGAAGATATAGCCCAGGCTGCTCAGGTAGAGCTTGCCAAAGACCATCATCACGACGCCGACAGCGGCCTGCACCGTTGCACGAATTTTGACGCTGATGTCAAAGCGATCGTCCAGTGCGCCAACCAGCACCAGCGCACCCGCGCACATCAGATAGAGTGCGGCATGGGGAATGTAGTAGTTAACGATCCCAAACGTAAAACACAGACCAGCATAAACCGAAATTCCCCCCACCAACGGAATAAGCCCCTGGTGACGCTTTCGGAAGTTTGGTTTATCCACTAAACCGACCTTTTTAGCTACCTTGCGTGCAAAAAAAAGGAACAGGGTTGTGAATAAAAAAATACTGATCAGATCAGCACCTGCAGTCAGCAAATTCACAATAAATGCTCTCAGCAAATAGTAATGGCGAAAGTATACCTATGATGGCCCCTCATCAGAAGAGGAAGTCGGATGAGATTCAACGAATCAGACTGTTTTTTATACAAAAAAATTGGCCTTATATCACTGATCAGGACAAATGGTTCTCATCCGCATATTTGTGTTAGTTTCCACTGAAGTATGTCCCTTAAAAACAAAAACGCCACGCGAGGCGTGGCGTTTTTCGTTCAGCGCGAATTACGAGCGTTTCATCATGTCGAAGAAATCGTCGTTGGTTTTGGTCATCGCCAGCTTATTAATGAGGAATTCCATCGCGTCGATTTCGCCCATCGGGTGAATGATCTTACGCAGGATCCACATTTTCTGCAGCTCTTCCGAAGTGGTGAGCAGCTCTTCTTTACGCGTACCAGAACGGTTGTAGTCAATGGCCGGGAAGACGCGTTTTTCAGCGATCTTACGAGAGAGGTGCAGTTCCATGTTACCGGTGCCTTTAAACTCTTCGTAGATAACTTCGTCCATTTTGGAGCCGGTATCGATAAGCGCCGTAGCGATGATGGTCAGGCTGCCGCCCTCTTCCACGTTACGTGCCGCACCGAAGAAACGCTTCGGACGGTGCAGGGCGTTGGCATCCACACCACCGGTCAGCACTTTACCGGACGCCGGTACGACGGTGTTGTAGGCGCGCGCCAGACGGGTGATGGAGTCGAGCAGAATGATAACGTCTTTCTTATGTTCAACCAGACGTTTCGCTTTCTCGATAACCATTTCCGCAACCTGAACGTGACGGGAAGCCGGTTCGTCAAACGTGGACGCCACCACTTCGCCTTTCACCAGGCGCTGCATTTCGGTCACTTCTTCCGGACGTTCGTCAATCAGCAGCACCATCAGCACACAGTCAGGATGGTTGTACGCAATGCTCTGCGCAATGTTCTGCAGCAGCATGGTTTTACCGGCTTTCGGCGGTGCGACGATCAGACCACGCTGGCCGCGACCGATCGGCGATGCCAGATCCAGAACGCGAGCCGTTAAATCTTCAGTTGAGCCGTTACCACGCTCCATACGCAGGCGGGAATTCGCGTGCAGCGGAGTTAAGTTTTCGAACAGAATCTTATTACGCGCGTTTTCCGGCTTGTCGTAGTTTACTTCGTTAACTTTCAACAGCGCAAAGTAACGCTCACCCTCTTTCGGAGGACGAATCTTACCGGAGATGGTGTCACCAGTGCGGAGGTTGAAACGGCGGATTTGGCTGGGAGATACGTAGATGTCATCAGGGCCGGCGAGGTAGGAGCTGTCTGCGGAGCGGAGGAATCCAAATCCATCCTGAAGTATCTCCAGCACACCGTCGCCAAAAATATCTTCGCCACTCTTCGCGTGCTGCTTCAGGATGGCAAAAATAATGTCCTGCTTGCGCATACGAGCCAGGTTTTCCAGCCCCATATTTTCGCCGAGAGTAATCAGCTCAGAAACCGGCGTATTCTTTAATTCGGTAAGATTCATAATGGTGTGGGTTCTTAAACTCGGGGTAAATCTCGAACTTAATGTTGTGAATGGTATGGCAGGGTCATCCATGCCTGTTTACGGCCATCAACTCACGTCTGTACGCTGCCTGGTTACAGGAAAAAAACGCAGAACTGAAACGACATGACGGAATGAGTGACAAGCCCGGAATCTGTCCGCCTCACGCGTATTGACTACGGGAAGCGTCGGGTAAAACAAGATTCAAACAAAAGGTATGTTTAAAACGAAGTCAAAACTAACTTAGCACGACTGAAGGCAGGCGTCCAGCGTTCCACATTAATTAGGAATACCGGACGCCTGAACCGAAAGGGGTTACGCCTGGTTGGCGTCCAGGAACTCTTTCAGCTGACCTTTGGACAGGGCGCCCACTTTGGTCGCGATGACGTCGCCACCTTTAAACAGCAGCAGCGTCGGGATGCCGCGGATACCGTATTTCGGCGCCGTTGCCGGGTTCTGATCAATGTTCAGTTTAGCCACGGTCAGCTTGCCTTCATACTCAGTAGCGATCTCATCCAGAATCGGGGCGATCATTTTGCACGGACCACACCACTCTGCCCAGAAATCGACGAGGGTCAGCCCCTCAGCCTTGAGTACGTCCGTGTCAAAACTGTCGTCAGTCAGGTGAATAATTTTATCGCTCATATTTAACTCCGCAGGAATAAGCCTGGTGCGTTGGTGTAGCATTATCAACAATCAACGACCCGTTGATGTTGCTTTAGCCAACTAAAAGGTTGACGTTATTTCACCGGATACGCTTTCTTAATGCAATAGTAAGCTGATATTCTACCACACTATGAGCAAAACACATTTAACAGAACAGAAGTTTTCCGACTTCGCCCTGCACCCAATGGTGATTGAAGCCCTTGAAACTAAAGGGTTTCATAATTGTACGCCCATTCAGGCGCTCGCACTGCCGCTGACGCTGGCGGGTCGTGACGTTGCCGGGCAGGCGCAAACCGGTACCGGCAAAACGATGGCGTTTCTTACGTCAACGTTTCATTATCTTCTCTCTCACCCCGTGCCAGAAAACCGCCAGGTTAACCAACCGCGTGCGCTGATCATGGCACCGACGCGCGAGCTGGCGGTGCAGATTCATGCCGATGCAGAGCCGCTGGCGAACGCAACGGGCCTGAAGCTGGGGCTGGCTTACGGTGGCGACGGCTACGACAAACAGCTGAAAGTGCTGGAAAGCGGTGTCGATATCCTGATTGGCACCACCGGCCGTCTCATTGATTACACCAAGCAGAACCACGTCAATCTTGGCGCGATTCAGGTCGTTGTGCTGGATGAAGCCGATCGCATGTACGATCTGGGCTTTATCAAAGATATTCGCTGGCTGTTCCGCCGTATGCCGCCTGCGAATCAGCGTCTGAATATGCTGTTTTCCGCAACCCTGTCTTACCGCGTACGCGAACTGGCGTTTGAACAAATGAACAACGCTGAGTACGTCGAAGTCGAACCGGAACAAAAAACCGGGCACCGTATTAAAGAAGAGCTGTTCTATCCTTCCAACGACGAAAAAATGCGTTTGCTGCAAACGCTGCTGGAAGAAGAGTGGCCGGATCGCACCATTATTTTCGCCAACACCAAACACCGTTGCGAAGATATCTGGGGCCATCTGGCGGCAGACGGCCATCGCGTGGGTCTGCTGACCGGCGACGTGGCGCAGAAAAAACGCCTGCGCATTCTTGATGAATTTACCCGTGGCGATCTCGATATTCTGGTTGCCACCGACGTTGCCGCGCGCGGTCTGCATATTCCAGCCGTAACGCACGTGTTCAATTACGATTTACCAGATGACTGCGAAGACTACGTTCACCGTATCGGCCGTACTGGTCGCGCGGGCGCAAGCGGTCACTCCATCAGTCTGGCCTGTGAAGAGTACGCGCTGAATCTGCCGGCGATTGAAACCTATATCGGTCACTCGATCCCGGTCAGTAAATACAACTCGGACGCGCTGATGACGGACTTACCAAAGCCGCTGCGCCTGACCCGTACGCGTCAGGGTAATGGACCGCGCCGTTCGGGCGCACCGCGTAACCGTCGTCGTTCAGGTTAAAAAATATGCTCAGCTCTACCTCGCACTCGCTTTATGCGGCTATTGATCTCGGTTCTAATAGTTTTCATATGCTGGTCGTGCGCGAGGTGGAGGGCAGCATTCAGACCCTGACCCGCATCAAACGTAAAGTTCGCCTTGCGGCGGGTCTGAACAGTGATAACCGTCTCTCTGCGGAGGCCATGGAACGTGGCTGGCAGTGTTTGCGGCTCTTTTCTGAACGCCTGCAGGACATCCCACCCACCCAAATCCGTGTTGTTGCTACCGCCACCCTCCGCCTGGCCATTAACGCCAGCGATTTCATCGCCAAAGCGCAAGCGATCCTCGGTTGCCCGATCCAGGTGATCAGTGGTGAAGAAGAAGCGCGTTTGATCTATCAGGGCGTGGCGCACACCACCGGCGGCGACGATCGTCGTCTGGTCGTGGATATCGGTGGTGCCAGCACAGAGTTAGTCACGGGTACGGGCGCGCAGGCGACCTCGCTATTCAGCCTGTCGATGGGCTGCGTCACCTGGCTTGAACGCTATTTCACCGACCGTAATCTGGCACAAGAACACTTTGATGATGCCGAACGCGCAGCGCGTGATGTGCTGCGCCCGGTCGCCGATAACCTGCGCTACCACGGCTGGAAAGTCTGCGTTGGCGCGTCAGGTACGGTACAGGCGCTGCAGGAAATCATGATGGCGCAGGGTATGGATGAGCGCATCACGCTGCCGAAACTACAACAGCTGAAGCAGCGCGCCATTCAGTGCGGACGTCTGGAAGAACTTGAAATCGAAGGGCTGACGCTGGAGCGTGCGCTGGTTTTCCCCAGCGGCCTGGCGATTCTCATCGCCATTTTTACCGAACTGGATATTCAGTGCATGACCCTGGCGGGTGGCGCGCTGCGTGAAGGTCTGGTGTACGGCATGCTGCATCTGGCGGTGGATCAGGATATTCGCAGCCGCACATTGCGCACGATTCAGCGCCGTTTTCTGGTGGATACCGAACAGGCACAGCGCGTGGCGAAACTGGCCGCACGGTTTGCCAGCGACGTGGAAGCGCACTGGGATCTTGAGCCAATTAGCCGCGAGCTGTTGCTGAGCGCCTGTCAGTTACATGAGATCGGCCTCAGCGTGGATTTCAAACAGTCGCCGCAGCACGCCGCGTATCTGGTGCGCAATCTGGATTTGCCGGGTTTCACCCCCGCGCAGAAAAAACTGCTGGCGACGCTGGTACTGAATCAGACTAACCCGGTGGATCTGCCGTCCCTGCATCAACAAAACGCGGTTCCCCCGCGCGTGGCGGAGCACTTGTGCCGTCTGCTGCGGCTGGCCATTCTGTTTGCCAGCCGACGCCGTGACGATCTGCTGCCGGAAATTACGCTACATGCCCACGGCGAGCAACTGACGCTCACGCTGCCAGAACACTGGCAGGCGGATCATCCGCTCGGCGCGGAAATGGTTGTGCAGGAGTGCCAGTGGCAGAGCTACGTCCACTGGCCGCTTGAAGTGAAATAACCTTTACTTCTCTTTTGCTTTCGCCAGCATCGCTCTGATATTGGCCACGTTCGCCTGACCTTTATGCATCCGCTCTTCTGCCGTAATCACTTTACGCTCCTGCTCCCAGATAACGTCATCCTGCGGCAGTTCCAGTAAAAAACGGCTCGGTTCGGGGCGCACCAGTTCACCATACTGACGGCGCTCTTTGCACAGCGTAAAAATTAGCTCTTTCTGCGCGCGGGTAATGCCCACATAGGCCAGCCGACGCTCTTCATCAATATTGTCTTCATCGATGCTGCTCTGGTGCGGCAGAAAGCCCTCTTCCATTCCCACCATAAACACATACGGGAACTCCAGACCTTTTGAGGCGTGCAGCGTCATCAACTGGACCTGATCCATATCTTCTTCGCTCTCGCCGCGTTCCATCATATCGCGCAGCGTAAAGCGGGTGACCACCTGGGTCAGCGTCATCGGCTCTTCCAGCTCGGAGCCTTCGAGCATTTCCGTCATCCAGCTGAACAGCTGATTGACGTTTTTCATGCGCATTTCGGCGGCTTTCGGACTCGGTGAGGTTTCGAACAGCCAGGACTCATAATCAACGCCGTGGATCAGGTCGCGCACGGCGGCAACCGGTTCGCTTTCCGACAGACGCTGGATCTCGCCCAGCCAGTGGGTGAAGCGGGTTAACGCTTCATAACCACGCCCTGACAGCGTCTGCGTCAGTCCCATGTCGAAGCTGGCGGTAAACAGGCTTTTGTTGCGGCTGGATGCCCATTCCCCCAGCTTTTGCAGCGTTGCCGGGCCAATCTCGCGCTTTGGCGTATTCACAATGCGCAGAAATGCGCTGTCGTCGTCCGGGTTGGTCAGCACGCGCAGATAGGCGAGCAAATCTTTGATTTCCGGGCGGGAGAAAAATGACGTGCCGCCGGAAATTTTGTACGGGATGCGGTTCTGCATCAGCATTTTTTCAAATACGCGCGACTGATGATTGCCGCGGTAGAGAATAGCGTAATCCTTGTACTGCGTTTTGTTGACAAAGTGATGGGCGATCAGCTCCCCGGTCACGCGCTCCGCCTCGTGCTCTTCATGATTTGCGCTCAGCACTTTCAGCTCCGGGCCATAGCCCAGCTCCGAAAACAGACGCTTTTCGAATACGTGCGGGTTATTGGCAATCAGAATGTTCGCCGCTTTCAGAATGCGCCCTGATGAGCGGTAGTTCTGTTCGAGCTTGATCACCTGCAACGCCGGGAAATCCTGACTGAGCAGCACCAGGTTTTGCGGACGCGCGCCGCGCCAGGAATAAATCGACTGGTCGTCGTCGCCCACCACGGTGAAGCGGGCGCGGGCGCCCACCAGCAGTTTTACCAGCTCATACTGACTGGTGTTGGTGTCCTGATATTCGTCCACCAGCAGATAACGGATCCTGTTCTGCCACCGCTCGCGAACCTCTTCGTTACGCTGCAACAGCAGCGTCGGCAGCAGGATCAGATCGTCGAAATCCAGCACATTGCAGGCTTTCATATGCGCGTCGTACAGGCCATAGCAGTGCGCGAAAATGCGGTCCCGTTCGCCTTTCGCTTGCGCCGCAGCCTGCGCGGGGGTCAGCAGATCGTTTTTCCAGTTGGAGATCGTTGAGATCAGCTGTTGCAGCAGGGTTTTATCATCTTCAATTAGCCCTTCAGTCAACTCTTTCAGCAACGCCACCTGATCGGTATCGTCAAACAGCGAGAAGTTCGATTTCATCCCCAGCGCGGCAAATTCGCGTTTGATAATCTCCAGCCCCAGCGTGTGAAACGTTGAGATCATCAGCCCACGCGCCTCTTTGCGCCCCAGCGTCTGCGCCACACGCTCTTTCATTTCGCGCGCCGCTTTATTGGTAAAGGTCACCGCGGCGATATGCCGCGCCTGATAACCACAGCCACGGATCAGATGCGCGATCTTGTTGGTGATCACGCGGGTTTTGCCTGAACCAGCGCCCGCCAGCACCAGGCAGGGTCCAGTAACAAATTCGACGGCTTGTTGCTGTCCGGGGTTTAAACGCATGGGAGTATTGCTCAATCTTCGAACGGGGAAGGGATTGTAGCAGAAACCGGGGCCGATGGAGCAGCAGGCTGCCCTTTCAGGCAGCCTGAAAATACAGCAATCAGGAAGCGGGGGCCGCCATTGGCGTGGAGCCGTTGCGTTTAGCGCTGATAATCCAGCTGTAGGACCCCATCACCGCAATCGCGGTCAGCAGAACATACTCGAGCGACATGGCGTAAACGCCCTGCACCGCGTAGATCACCACGCTAATCACGTCGATAAGCACCCAAAGTAGCCAGTTCTCGACGTATTTGCGGGTCATCAGCACCATCGCGGCAATCGACAGCACCAGCATGGTGGAATCCCAGAACGGGAAGGCATCCGGCTGCAGATCGGGCATCGCCACTGAAACGCCCACGACCTGCAACAGCGCCAGCATAATGCGGGTCAGCATGGCGAACACCGGGTCGATAAACAACGTCATCAGCAAAATCGCGGCTACGCACACACCGCTCAGCATGAACGTCTGCTGACGGGAGATCCAGCGCACCTTCAGTTCCGCCTCATTGGCCTCGTTCTGACGGCTCCAGGCATACCAGCCATAGATGTTGGCGGCAAAGAAGAACACCTGCAGCAGCAGGCTGGCGTACAGCTGGATCTGGAAAAAGATCGCCGCGAACAGCGTGACGTTAATCAGACCGAACAGGTAGTTGATAATGTTTTCGCGGCTGGCGTACCAGATGCACAGTAAACCAAATACGGTGCCGATGGCTTCAATCCATGACAGGGCATAACCGCCTTCACCCAGAGGAATGTTGACCATCACGTTGTTAATACTGAAAAAGTCCATCATTGCTCTCCTTGCTGGCTATCGGAATAGATGGCGTGTAGCGCCAGGGAAATCTGACGTGCTTCACCCTGCAGACACAGCGCATCCTGCTGAACAAAATCATTGATACTGCTATCGAGAGACCCGTTATGCGCGACGACCACGTTCAACAGCGACGCCGTACGTAAGCCGCGCAATGATCCGACCACCATCAGCGCCGCGCTTTCCATATCCGCGCCCAGAATGCCGCGCGCTGACCATTCGGCATCCAGCGCCGCTTCGCGATCGGTATAGAAACTGTCGTGGCTGCGTACCAGTCCGCTGAAGGCCGGGATTTGCAGCAGTTGAGACTGACGAATCAGCTGCGCGGTAAGCTGCGGATCCGCACAGGCGGGATAGCTGGCGGGAGCGTAGGTTTTACTGGTGCCTTCGTCGGCGACCGCGCCCTGCGCGATGACCACATCGCCGAGCGTGAGGAAATCCTGCAACGCGCCGCAACTGCCGATGCGAATCAGCGTTTTGATGCCGATCTGGCGAAGCTCTTCAATGGCGATGGCGGTGGATGGCCCGCCGATGCCCGTCGACACGACCAGAATTTCGATGCCCCGATACCAGCCGCGCAGCGCCCGAAACTCGCGGTTCTGCCCCAACGGTTCAGGGTTATCAAGAAACTGCGCGATGCGATCCACCCGCTGCGGATCGCCCGGCAACAGCGCGTACTGCGCGCCGGTACTGCTCTCACTGAGTCGAATATGTGGTTGAAGCGACATGCCCCCGTCTCCTTATCGTTCATCTGACTTCACATTCAGATGCCAGCCTCCTGTCTGAGTTTGTCGGGGGCTAACAGCACAATCCGCTCGCCATCGGTGTCGATGATCTGCAGCGTTTTCAGATCGTGCAAAATGCGGTTAATACTGCGTGTCGTCGCCGCAAATTCCTGACTGAGATTCTGCTTATCGAGCAGAATCGTGGGTGTTCCCTGATGTTGATACCGTTGCCATAGCGCCTGACAGACGCGCTGATGCAGCGAATAAAGGTTATCGCTGCTGGCCTTTTTCGACAGCTGGTAATACTGCTGACTGAAAAACCGCAGCATCCGCTGATTAAAATGGTTATCTAATGCCAGCCAGCGGGAAAAATGTTCCTGCGACAGCGTCAGCAGTTGTACAGGGCTGACCGCCGCCACGGAGCAGATGTAATGGCGTGACTCAAAAATCTCCAGCTCACCCAGCATGTCGCCTTTGCTGTAGTGTGCCTGCCGGTAGCGACGGCCATCTTCAGCTTCAAAAAAGACATCCACCTCGCCGGTGACGATCAGCGAAAATTGCTGGCAAATGTCACCCTGCCGGCAAATCAACGCGCCGCGCGGAATCTCCTCAAAACGCCAGCATTGCATGATTTCCAGTGGGCAGTTTTTGAGTAATTCATACAGCACGGGATCGCGAACAACCTGGGTCAGCCCGGAAAGCCAGTCACCCGAAAATTCTGTTTTTTTCATTGTGTTCATGTTATCTCGCTCCCTTGCCGGAAGGACAGGACGGGCGTCCCGGGCAAGGATGGATTCAACGGACAAAACTGTTGCTCATCTCCCGCTTCATTAAACCGGGCGGGACATCTGTCCTGCGCTATCGAAGAGTATATGTCTGACGCCCTCAGGAGTGATAAAGTGGCGGGCAACCTTTGAGAAGTGAGAACGGAATAATGGCAAAAACGGCAGCAGCACTGCACATTCTTGTAAAAGAAGAGAAACTGGCTCTGGATCTCCTGGAGCAGATTAAAAACGGCGCCGACTTCGGCAAGCTGGCGAAGAAACACTCTATCTGCCCGTCAGGCAAACGAGGCGGTGATTTAGGCGAATTCCGTCAGGGCCAGATGGTGCCGGCATTCGACAAAGTCGTGTTCTCCTGCCCGGTGCTGGAGCCTACTGGCCCGCTGCATACGCAGTTCGGTTACCACATCATTAAAGTGCTGTACCGCAACTGATAAAAAAGCCCGGTGGCGCTCACGCTTACCGGGCCTACATCATAGACTTTATCCTGCTACCGCAATACGCTTCATATCCGTCATATAACCGCGCAGCTTCTGACCCACTTTCTCGATCGCATGACCGCGAATCGCGTCGTTGGCATCGCGCAACTGAGCATTATCAACCGCGCCTTCAGCAATCGCTTTGCCCAGATCGCCCGGCTGCAGGGTAGTCATGAATTCTTTCAGCAGCGGAACGCAGGCGTAAGAGAACAGGTAGTTACCGTACTCGGCGGTATCGGAAATCACCACGTTCATTTCATACAGACGCTTACGCGCGATGGTATTGGCGATCAGCGGCAGCTCATGCAGGGATTCATAGTAAGCGGATTCTTCGATGATGCCCGCATCAACCATGGTTTCAAACGCCAGCTCAACGCCCGCTTTGACCATCGCGATCATCAGCACGCCTTTATCGAAATACTCCTGCTCGCTGATTTTACCTTCAAACTGCGGCGCGGTTTCGAACGCGGTTTTGCCGGTCTCCTCACGCCAGGTCAGCAGTTTTTTGTCGTCGTTCGCCCAGTCCGCCATCATGCCAGAAGAGAACTCGCCGGAGATGATGTCGTCCATGTGTTTCTGGAACAACGGTGCCATGATCTCTTTCAGCTGTTCTGACAGCGCGTAAGCACGCAGTTTCGCCGGGTTGGACAGTCGGTCCATCATCAGGGTGATGCCGCCCTGCTTCAGCGCTTCGGTGATGGTTTCCCAACCGAACTGGATCAGTTTTTCGGCATAAGCCGGGTCGGTACCGTCCGCCACCAGCTTGTCGAAACACAGCAGAGAACCGGCCTGCAACATACCGCACAGAATCGTCTGCTCACCCATCAGGTCAGATTTCACTTCCGCAACGAAAGACGATTCCAGCACGCCAGCACGGTGACCGCCGGTCGCCGCGGCCCAGGCTTTGGCAATCGCCATGCCTTCGCCTTTCGGATCGTTTTCCGGATGGACTGCGATCAGGGTCGGCACGCCGAAGCCACGCTTATACTCTTCACGCACTTCGGTACCCGGACATTTCGGCGCCACCATCACCACGGTGATGTCTTTACGGATCTGCTCGCCCACTTCCACGATGTTGAAACCGTGGGAATAGCCCAGCGCCGCGCCGTCTTTCATCAGGGGCTGTACGGAACGCACCACGTCAGAGTGCTGCTTGTCCGGCGTCAGGTTAACCACCAGATCGGCCTGCGGGATCAGCTCTTCATAGGTACCCACTTTGAAGCCGTTTTCGGTCGCTTTACGCCATGATGCGCGCTTTTCAGCAATCGCTTCTTTACGCAGTGCGTAGGCGATATCCAGGCCGGAGTCACGCATGTTCAGGCCCTGGTTCAGACCCTGAGCGCCACAGCCGACGATGACCACTTTTTTACCCTGAAGGTAGCTCGCGCCATCGGCAAATTCGTCGCGCGCCATAAAGCGGCATTTGCCCAGTTGCGCCAGCTGCTGACGCAGATTCAGTGTATTGAAGTAGTTAGCCATGTTTATCACCCCGTGATGTGTGTCGTGCTTATTGTTCGGTTCGCTTTTGCGAGAATGAACTTACTATATGACAGGAAAAGTATTGCGGAAATTGATATATTCACAACGTCATATTGCAATTTCTGCAATACCAACCGGTGGAGTCTCGCTCGTGGATTTACGCGATCTGAAAACCTTTCTGCATCTGGCGGATAGCCGCCATTTTGGCCGTAGCGCACGGGCGATGCACGTCAGCCCGTCCACGCTGTCCCGGCAGATCCAGCGTCTGGAAGAGGATCTCGGCCAGCCGCTGTTTGTGCGCGACAACCGCACGGTCACGCTGACCGAAGCGGGTGACGAGTTACGGATATTCGCCCAACAGATGCTGTTGCAGTATCAGCAACTGCGCCACACCATCGATCAGAAAGGGCCGTCGCTCTCCGGGGAATTGCATATTTTCTGCTCCGTGACCGCCGCCTACAGCCATTTGCCGCCGATCCTCGACAGGTTTCGTGCCGAGCATCCCTCCGTTGAAATCAAGCTCACCACCGGCGATGCCGCAGACGCGATGGAAAAAGTGGTCACTGGCGAAGCCGATCTGGCGATTGCCGGGAAACCGGAAACCCTGCCCGGCGCGGTGGCGTTTTCGATGCTGGAAAATCTGGCGGTGGTGCTGATTGCTCCGGCGCTGCCCTGCCCGGTGCGTAATCAGGTCTCGCAGGAAAACCCGGACTGGTCGACAGTGCCGTTCATCATGGCCGATCAGGGGCCGGTACGCCGCCGCATCGAGCTGTGGTTCCGCCGTCAAAAGATCAGCAACCCGTCAATTTACGCTACCGTTGGCGGTCACGAAGCGATGGTGTCGATGGTCGCGCTCGGCTGCGGCGTGGCGCTGCTGCCGGAAGTGGTGCTGGAAAACAGCCCGGAGCCAGTGCGCAATCGCGTAATGATTCTGGAACGCAGCGACGAAAAGACACCGTTCGAGCTCGGTGTTTGCGCACAAAAAAAGCGGCTGCATGAGCCGCTTATTGATGCGTTCTGGAAACTGCTGCCGGGCCACTAACCCGCGAGGAAAAAGCGGAACGCCGGGTTGTTCGTTTCATCGTGACAGTCGTAGCCCAGCTCGTTAAGTCGCGTTTCGAAATCCGGCTCGTGTTCACCCAGTTCAAACGCCGCCAGCACGCGGCCGTAATCGGTGCCGTGGCTGCGGTAGTGGAACAGCGAAATGTTCCAGTGGGTACCGAGCGTATAGAGAAATTTCAGCAACGCGCCAGGTGATTCCGGAAATTCAAAGCTGTACAGACGCTCCTGCAACGGTTTCGACGGACGACCGCCCACCATGTAGCGCACGTGCAGTTTCGCCATCTCATCGTCGGAAAGGTCCACCACGCTGTAACCGCCCTTATGCAGCAGGTCGAGGATCTCTTTGCGCTCTTCCAGACCGCGGCGTAACCGCACGCCGACAAAAATACAGGCATCTTTGGCATCAGCGAAACGGTAGTTGAATTCCGTGACCGAACGCCCGCCGAGCAACTGACAGAATTTGAGGAAACTGCCCTTCTCTTCCGGAATGGTCACCGCCAACAGCGCTTCGCGCTGTTCGCCCAGCTCGCAGCGTTCAGAGACATAGCGCAGGCCGTGGAAATTCACGTTCGCACCGGACAGGATATGCGCCAACCGTTCGCCACGAATGTTGTGCTGCGCGATGTACTTCTTCATGCCCGCCAGCGCCAGCGCGCCCGAGGGCTCAGCTACTGCACGCACGTCTTCGAACAGGTCTTTCATCGCCGCACAGATGGCGTCGCTGTCGACGGTGATGATGTCGTCGAGGTACGCCTGGCACAGGCGGAAGGTTTCGTCGCCAATGCGTTTCACCGCCACGCCCTCGGCAAACAGCCCGACACGCGGCAGATCGACAGGATGGCCAGCATCCAGCGCGGCTTTCAGGCAAGCGGAATCTTCCGCTTCAACGGCGATCACTTTGATCTGTGGCATCAGCTGTTTGATCAACACCGCCACGCCTGCCGCCAGCCCGCCACCGCCGACCGGGACGAAAACGCGATCGATATGCGCGTCCTGCTGCAGCAATTCCAGCGCCAGCGTGCCCTGTCCGGCAATCACCATCGGGTGATCGAACGGCGGTACCCACGTAAAGCCCTGCTGTTGCGACAGCTCAATAGCTTTCGCCTTTGCTTCGTCAAAATTGGCGCCGTGCAGCAGCACTTCGCCGCCGAAACCGCGCACCGCGTCGACTTTGATATCGGCCGTGGCAACCGGCATGACGATCAGCGCCTTCACGCCGAGGCGTGCGGAAGAGAACGCAACACCCTGCGCGTGGTTGCCCGCAGACGCGGTGATCACACCGCGCGCTTTCTGCTCTTCAGTCAGCCCTGCCATCATGGCGTACGCGCCACGCAGCTTAAAGCTGTGCACCGGCTGCCTGTCTTCGCGCTTCACCAGAATGACGTTTTCGAGGCGCGACGACAGTTTTTCCATCTTCTGCAGCGGTGTGACCTGCGCGGCTTCATACACCGGCGCGCGCAGCACGGCCCTCAGATATTCTGCCCCCTCAGGGGCAGCGGACAAGGATTCGGCCATCATTAGCCTCCAAGTTTGGATTTATCGCGCACGGCGCCTTTATCCGCACTGGTGGCCAGGCTCGCATAAGCCCGCAGGGCGAAAGACACTTCACGCTGACGATCGCGCGGCGTCCAGGCTTTATCACCACGTGCTTCCTGCGCTTCACGGCGCGCCGCCATCTCCCGATCGCTGACCTGAAGTTGAATTCCACGGTTCGGGATATCAATAGCAATCAGGTCGCCATCTTCAATCAACGCGATGCTGCCACCGCTGGCGGCTTCCGGTGAAACGTGACCGATGGACAGGCCCGACGTGCCGCCAGAGAAACGACCGTCGGTGATCAGCGCACAGGCTTTGCCAAGCCCCATCGATTTCAGGAAGGTGGTCGGGTAGAGCATTTCCTGCATGCCCGGGCCGCCTTTCGGCCCTTCGTAGCGGATGACGACCACGTCGCCCTCCACCACTTTGCCGCCGAGGATCGCGTCAACCGCCTCTTCCTGGCTTTCGTATACTTTAGCCGGGCCAGTAAATTTCAGGATGCTGTCATCAACGCCTGCGGTTTTTACAATGCAGCCGTTTTCAGCGATGTTGCCGTACAGCACCGCCAGCCCGCCATCTTTGCTGTAGGCGTGCTCAAGGGAACGGATACAGCCTTCGGCGCGGTCGTCATCAAGCGAATCCCAACGGCAATCCTGAGAAAACGCCTGCGTGGTGCGAATGCCCGCCGGGCCTGCGCGATACATCGCCTTCACCGCCGCGTCGTCCGTCTGCATCACGTCATATTGCGCCAGCGACTCCGGCAACGTCAGGCCAAGCACGTTTTTCACGTCGCGGTTCAGCAGACCCGCGCGATCCAGCTCACCGAGAATGCCAAGCACCCCGCCAGCGCGGTGTACGTCTTCCATATGGTATTTCTGCGTGCTCGGCGCCACTTTGCACAGTTGCGGCACTTTGCGCGACAGCTTGTCGATATCACTCATGGTGAAATCAATTTCGGCTTCCTGCGCCGCCGCCAGCAGGTGCAGTACGGTATTCGTGGAGCCGCCCATCGCGATGTCCAGCGTCATGGCGTTCTCAAACGCCGCTTTGCTGGCGATATTGCGCGGCAGCGCGCTGGCGTCATCCTGCTCGTAGTAGCGCTTGGTCAGCTCAACAATGCGTGAACCGGCATTGAGGAACAGCTGTTTGCGGTCAGCGTGGGTCGCCAGCAGCGAGCCGTTGCCCGGCTGCGACAGGCCCAGCGCTTCGGTGAGACAGTTCATCGAGTTAGCGGTGAACATACCGGAGCAGGAGCCGCAGGTCGGACAGGCAGAACGCTCAACCTGATCGCTCTGCGCGTCGGAGACTTTCGGGTCCGCCCCCTGAATCATCGCATCGACCAGATCCAGCTTGATGATCTTATCGGAGAGCTTGGTTTTTCCGGCTTCCATCGGGCCGCCGGAGACGAAAATCACCGGAATATTGAGGCGCAGGGAGGCCATCAGCATCCCCGGTGTGATTTTATCGCAGTTGGAAATGCAGACCATCGCATCGGCGCAGTGAGCATTGACCATATATTCAACAGAATCGGCGATGAGCTCGCGCGATGGCAGTGAATAAAGCATGCCCCCGTGACCCATCGCGATGCCGTCATCCACAGCGATCGTATTGAACTCTTTCGCCACGCCGCCGGAGGCTTCAATTTGCTCGGCAACCAGCTTTCCGAGATCGCGCAGGTGAACGTGCCCCGGCACGAACTGGGTAAACGAGTTCACAACGGCAATGATCGGTTTGCCGAAATCGGCNCGCGCGGGGCCCCCCGCCATGTTGCGGCCGTGGGTGGTGGTGGCGGAACGGTACTTAGGCATGCTTCGTTTACTCCCGGTGTCTTTTCCTTTCATACTTCACGCCGCAGGTGCGTTGTCACCTTTCTGCAACGCGAAGTACTTTGGGAAAATATAATATTAATTATTGATTTACTGGATCCAGCCAGCCCCATTTATCTTCGGTTTCGCCGGTAAAGAGGCCAAAGAACGCTTTCTGAATACGTTTGGTGACCGGACCACAGCGGCCTTCACCCACCTGGATACCGTCGACACTGCGCACCGGCGTGATTTCCGCCGCGGTGCCGGACATGAATACTTCGTCAGCCAGATACAGCGACTCGCGAGACAGCACCTGCTCGCGCACTTCAATACCCAGTTCTTTCGCCAGCTTGATGATCGCGTCGCGGGTGATGCCCGGCAGCGCAGAAGAGGTAAACGGCGGAGTGAACAGTACGCCGTCTTTCACTTCAAACAGGTTTTCGCCCGCACCTTCGGAGATGTAGCCATTAACGTCCAGGGCGATACCTTCCTGATAACCATGGCGGCGCGCTTCGCTACCAACCAGCAGTGAGGAAAGATAGTTGCCGCCCGCTTTCGCTGCGGTCGGAATGGTGTTCGGCGCGGCGCGGTTCCATGACGAAACCATCGCATCAATGCCCTGCTCCAACGCTTCTGCGCCGAGGTAGGCGCCCCATGGGAAAGCGGCGATAATCACATCGGTGGTGTATCCCGGAGGTGGGTTCACCCCCATGCCAACATCGCCCACGAACACCAGCGGACGAATATAGGCGCTGGTCAGGTTATTTTTGCGGATCACCGCGCGGCAGGCTTCCATCAATTCATCGACGCTCTGAGTCACCGGGAAACGATAAATTTTGGCTGAGTCACGAAGACGCTGCATGTGTTCACGATGGCGGAACACCACTGGCCCTTTATGGGAATCGTAGCAGCGGATACCTTCAAAAACGGAGGTACCGTAATGCAGTGCGTGGGACATTACGTGCACTTTGGCATCTTCCCAACGAATCATCTCGCCATTGGACCAGATGTAATCAGCTTTTTTCGTCGTCATTATTTCTTCCTTTTGCGCTCAGGCGCGGATTTGTTGTGATGATGTTGTTCGTTGCTGGATCTCGACACAGGCGACGTCGACCAGTTTGCTCAACTGACTAAACAGTAATTCGACTGGACGAGGGCTGGCAACGGTCAATTCGATATTAATATTCTGCGCATCAGTTGCGGTCTCCATATTCATAGAACAAATCTGAAAACCGCGATGGCGTACCACGCGTAAAACACGCTCTAACGTTTCCGGGTTGAAGCGAGCCTGAACGGCGAGCTGATGTTGCATCATGATAATTTCTCCAGCATTTGCGAGTTACTGGCACCTGGCGGCACCAATGGCCAGACGTTCTCAAGCTCATCGATTGAGACATGAAGCAGGTAAGGCCCCTCGCTTGACAGCATGGTGTCGAGTGCCGCTTCAACCTGGTCTTTACGGGTGATGTGCTGGCCTGGAATGCCGAAGGCGCTGGCCAGCGTGAGGAAATCGGGATTATCGGTAAGGGTGGTTTCGCTATAACGTTCCTGAAAAAACAACTGCTGCCACTGGCGAACCATGCCTAATCGCTGGTTATCCAGTAAAACAATCTTCAGCGGCAGCTGCTTTCGTTTTACGGTGCCCAGCTCCTGAACATTCATCATGAACGAGCCGTCACCGGAGATACAGATCACTGTATCGTTCGGGCGCGCCACCTGAGCACCCACGGCAGCCGGTAAGCCAAAGCCCATCGTGCCCAGCCCGCTGGAGGTAATGAAATTTTCCGGGCGGGTATAAGTCATATGCTGTGCCGACCACATCTGATGCTGTCCCACGTCAGTAGTCACCACGCAGTCTGCTGGCTTGCGATCGGACAGCTGTTTCAGCAGCAAGGGAGCGTAAATGGCTTCACCCGGGTGATCGTAGCGCCAGGCGTGTTCTGCGCGTAATTCCGCCACCTGTTGTTGCCAGGCCGCGATAGCCAACGGCTGAGTCAGGGCCGGCAGCATGGCGTTCAGATCGCCCTGCAACGCGACATGCACCTGACGCAGTTTATTCATTTCCGCCGGATCGATATCCATGTGGATCACGCTGGCGTGCGGCGCGAAGGTATTCAGTTTGCCGGTCACGCGGTCGTCAAAACGCGCACCAACGGCGATCAACAGGTCACATTCCTGCACCGCCAGGTTCGCCGCTTTGGTGCCATGCATCCCGAGCATGCCGAGATAGTACGGGTAATCTGCTTCCACCGCTCCCAGCCCTTTCAGGGTGCATACCGCGGGCATTTGCGTGACGGCGATAAACTCGCGCAGCGCCGGAACCGCCTGCGCCATGCCGACACCACCGCCAATGTACAGCATCGGTTTTTGCGCCTGCGCCAGCATCTGACGCGCCTGTTCGACTTCGGCGTGAGGGAAAGCGTCCGGGGTTTCTACAGTCGAGAAATGCGGCTCCAGAGCCGCCTGCGCGAGCTGAATATCTTTAGGAATATCCACCAGTACCGGGCCAGGACGGCCTGAGTTTGCCACCTCAAACGCGTCTGCCATGACACGCGGCAGCTCTTCGAGGGACTGCACCAGAAAACTGTGTTTGGTACAGGCCAGCGACAAACCGAGAACGTCCACTTCCTGAAAAGCATCGGTACCGATAAACGGCGACGCCACCTGCCCGGTGATGGCAACCACAGGAACAGAATCGAGCAGCGCATCCGCCAGGCCGGTGATCAGGTTGGTCGCGCCGGGGCCAGACGTGGCGATACACACACCCGTTTTACCCGTCGCGCGGGCATAGCCGATGGCCGCCATCGCCGCGCCCTGCTCATGTCGGCACAGTAGATGTTCCACACCGCCGTCATACAATGCATCGTAAACCGGCATAATTGCGCCCCCCGGATAGCCGAATACAGTGTCAACTCCCTGTGCGCGCAATGCATGTACCACCCACTGAGCCCCGTTCATAGTTACTTCCCCGCCGTAAATTGTGAGAAACAGAATTTTATGCTGTTGGTCATTGTCTGTTCCTCGCTTCAGTATTTAGGTCATAAAAAAACCCCCGGACCTTTCGGTGCGGGGGTCTTAGTTCGTTAAGGCTTGATTTCTATGCCTTTCCTCGTCCAAGTGCAGCCCCGCACGGTGGGATAATAATCACCACCACGCTAATCACGACCAGGCTAATCACTCGTAGAAGGGCTGTCATTTTGTTTACTTTTGGCTTCTTGTTCGAAGGAATACCTAAAGAGGTAACACAGGCAGCGGCGTGAACACAAGATTTTTTTATGACGTGCTTTGTGAGCCTGCTAACATTTTTAGCCAAAGCAATTGTTTTTTATAAGAAAAATCGCACTTTTAAAAATTTCAGTTATTTTTAAGCGGCGTGTGCTGCAGGTGGGGCTTCGTCAGACGACGTTTTGAACGTTGCGACGCAGGTTCCGCCATTTCTGCAAGGGGATGAAAATCGGTAAAAATGCAGGAAAGCGCCGCGTATTTCCCATAAGTCACCGATAAAACCCTGCTTCGTAGCCGATATAGTGTCGCCCTCAGGAGGCGCTATGTCGTTATCAGTTGTCTATACCCGCGCAGCACTTGGCGTTACCGCACCGCTTATTACCGTCGAGGTGCATATCAGCAATGGTTTACCCGGCTTGACGCTGGTTGGCCTTCCGGAAACCACCGTGAAAGAGGCCCGGGATCGGGTGCGCAGTGCAATCATAAACAGTGGTTATGAGTTTCCGGCGAAGAAGATCACTATCAACCTTGCACCCGCCGATCTGCCAAAGGAGGGCGGACGATACGATTTACCTATCGCTATCGCGCTTCTGGTGGCCTCTGAGCAGCTTAACGGGGTAAAGCTGGGTCAGTATGAGTTTGTAGGTGAACTGGCCCTTACCGGCGCGCTACGGGGAATTCCAGGCGCTATTTCAGGCGCAATGGAAGCGATTCGGGCCGGGCGGAGCATTATTGTGGCGGAAGATAACGCCGCCGAGGTGGGGCTGATAGGCGGTACGTGTTGTTTTATCGCCAGTCATCTACAGGAAGTCTGCGCATTCCTGGAAGGGAAACATGTGCTCAATCTGGCGCCGCAAACCAGCGCAGAGGCCGCGGCATCACCGCATGACGATCTCCGCGATGTTATCGGTCAAAGCCAGGGAAAACGTGCGCTCGAAATCACCGCCGCAGGCGGCCACAATTTGCTGTTTGTCGGTCCGCCTGGCACCGGCAAAACGATGCTGGCCAGTCGACTTAATGGCTTGCTTCCCCCGCTGAGCAATGACGAGGCACTCGAAAGCGCGGCAATCATCAGTCTGGTAAATGCGACCAGTGTTAAGGCGCAGTGGCGTCAGCGGCCCTTCCGTTCTCCGCATCATAGTGCATCATTGACCGCCATGGTAGGCGGCGGCTCCATCCCCATGCCTGGCGAGATTTCACTGGCGCACAACGGGATCCTGTTTCTCGATGAGCTCCCTGAATTTGAGCGGCGCGTGCTGGATGCTCTGCGGGAACCGATTGAATCCGGCCAGATCCACATCTCGCGAACCCGCGCGAAAATAACCTATCCGGCACGTTTTCAGCTCATTGCTGCCATGAATCCCAGCCCGACGGGGCACTATCAGGGAAACCATAACCGTGCGACGCCGGAACAGACAATGCGCTATCTGAGTCGTTTGTCCGGCCCCTTTCTCGATCGTTTCGATCTCTCACTGGAGATCCCCCTACCGCCTCCGGGTTTGCTGAGCCAGGCAACGGACAACGGCGAAAGTACCGCAACGATTCGCGAACGGGTGATACAGGCTCAGGCATGCCAGTACTTGCGGCAGCAAAAGCTCAACGCACGGCTTGAAGGAGGAGAAATACGGGAACACTGCCAGCTGAATGACGACGATGCCCTCTGGCTGGAACAAACACTCACACAGCTCGGACTATCGATACGCGCATGGCAGCGCCTGTTGAAAGTGGCACGAACGATTGCCGATCTTGAGCAGGCTGAACGCATTACCCGGCAGCATTTGCAGGAGGCATTGAGTTACCGGGCGATCGATCGCTTACTGATTCATTTGCAGAAACTGCTGGCATAAAAAAAGGGCCGGAGCCCTTTTTTTATTTAATCATCGCTTTCTGTGTAATCGTCAGAGCCTTCCATCTGCGGTTTACCACCGGACAACGTATGGAAACGCTTCGGACGTTTGATCCGCGCCATATACTTGAACCATACACGCTCTGCTTCTGTCGTTGGCTCACGTTCACCGCGGCACACCGCAACAAATTGTTTCTCGTCTTCGGTTACAGGTTCGCGCTTACCCAGCTCCAGTTCATTGAGAGCATAACCATAACGTTCAAGCAGTTGTGCCTCTTTGATGGTGAAATCACCGTGACGGGAGAAACCACGCGGATAATTTTTATTGTCGAAAAAACGATTTGTCGTCGTAAAGCTTTCCGCCATCCTACACGCTCCTAATTCTTTGGCCGAGCTATTTATGGCGCGGAGTATTAGTTACGCTTGACAGAGTGTAAAACAAAAGATTTAAATCATAACGACAAATAATTTTGCGGAGAAGGTTGTGGATACGGAATTGCTGAAAACTTTCCTCGAAGTCAGCAGAACTCGTCATTTTGGACGCGCTGCTGAAGCGCTCTATTTGACACAATCAGCCGTCAGCTTTCGCATTCGTCAGCTGGAAAATCAGCTCGGCGTGAACCTTTTTACCCGGCATCGCAATAACATACGACTGACGGCCGCGGGCGAAAAATTGCTGCCTTACGCTGAAACATTGATGAATACCTGGCAGGCCGCGCGCAAAGAGGTTGCGCATACTTCACGACATAACGAATTCTCCATTGGTGCCAGCGCGTCACTTTGGGAATGTTTGCTGAACGACTGGCTGGGCAGGCTCTATCAGGCGTCCAGTAATCTTCAGTTTGAAGCACGAATTGCCCAACGCCAGTCTCTGGTTAAGCAATTGCATGAACGACAACTTGATCTGCTGATCACGACGGAATCACCGAAAATGGATGAATTTAGCAGCCAGTTGCTGGGCCATTTCACCCTTGCGCTTTATGCCGCAGAACCTGCGCAAATGAAGGCAGATCTCAACTATTTGCGCCTGGAATGGGGGCCGGATTTTCAGCAACATGAAGTGGGTTTGTTGGCCAGCGATGATGTGCCCAGTCTGACAACCAGCTCTGCAGAACTGGCGCGACAGCAGCTTTCTCCGCTTAATGGCTGCACCTGGTTACCCATGAGTTGGGCTAAAGAGAGAGGGAATTTACACGCGGTGGCGGACAGCGCAACGCTTTCCCGCCCGTTGTATGCCATCTGGCTGCAGAACAGTGATAAACAGACGCAAATCCGCGACATTCTGAAAACCAGCGTGCTGGATTAACGCAGGGGGCAGGCGCCCTCTTGAAGCGTTCGATAAATTGCAGACAAAAAAAATCCTTTGCCGAAGCAAAGGATTATTTTTTATGGCAGGGGCGGAGAGACTCGAACTCCCAACACCCGGTTTTGGAGACCGGTGCTCTACCAATTGAACTACGCCCCTAATTAGGGTGGCGGAACGGACGGGACTCGAACCCGCGACCCCCTGCGTGACAGGCAGGTATTCTAACCGACTGAACTACCGCTCCACCGAAACTGTCTACTGCACCCGCTTTTACACGGGGTACTGCTAAATGGATGCCTGGCAGTGTCCTACTCTCACATGGGGAAGCCCC
>NZ_JNGH01000022.1 GCF_001188485.1 Trabulsiella odontotermitis | reverse complement strand
TCCCCCCGCCAGCCCTATCGGGTCCTGGGTCGTGAACCGCCCGCATTCCGGATCATAATACCGGTAAGTATTGTAGTGCAGCCCGGTTTCCCTGTCACAGTATTGTCCCGGGTAACGCAGCGGCTGATGCACTTCCCGGTATGCACTTTCCCGGAGATCGCGCACATTCTGCCGGCTCACGTTCCCCCACGCGCTGTATTTCCCTGACCAGCACAGTTC
>NZ_JNGH01000021.1 GCF_001188485.1 Trabulsiella odontotermitis | reverse complement strand
CTTACCGGTATTATGATCCGGAATGCGGGCGGTTCACGACCCAGGACCCGATAGGGCTGGCGGGGGGATTAAACCTTTACCAGTATGCGCCGAATCCGCTTGGGTGGATTGATCCACTGGGGTTGGCAGATAGCTATACACTTGGTACTAATCAAATACCTCGTCCTCAATTGCCTCCATATACTGGACAAACAAGTGGCATTTTTTACTATGTTGATGGCACCGGGGGGGTTCAGTCGCAAGTATTTACTTCGGGGGGTACTACAGCTTATCCTAATTACGCTAGCGCAACACATGTGGAAGGGCAATCAGCTTTGTTTATGGGAGTTAATGGAATTGATGAAGGGATAGTATTCCATAACAACCCAGATGGTACTTGCGGCTTTTGTGTAAATATGACAGAAACATTATTACCTGAAAATGCAAAACTGACGGTTGTTCCACCCAAAGGAGCTGTTCCTAAAAAGCGTGGAGCAATTGGAACTGACAGAACATTTACTGGAAATGGGAAAGAGCCTAAAAAGCCAGTAAGTACAAGAGGGTGTTAAAATGTATAGCAGTGATTTTAATGGTGAAGTAATCATTGACTCAAATGAAGAATTGCTTTCTTTTTTGGCTAAGAGGCCTGCGTTTAATTCTAACAACTTTGCTTTCTCTTTTAATGAAAGCGGGTTTCCGCAACTAAATATTTTTGTGAAAGATAATTTATGTGTTTTATATTTTATGGGGGAAGAGGGTGAATCTTTCGTTTCCTGTAACGAAAAAAAAATGGATGGGGTTGAGTTTTTTTATGAAAATATGGAGGGCGGGACTGTTACATTAGCGAGAGAAAATATTGTTCCAGTCACGGTAATGAATGAAGCTTCAAAATATTTTTTTGAGACTAAAATTCGCCCTGTATGTTGTGAGTGGATGGAACTTTAGTATTGCTAGATTATAAGAATAGAGTTTATTTAGCTACTTCAGCTTATTTTTATGATGTGTTAGCCGGAAGGATTTTCGATCTTCTTGGTTCCTCATTTGTCTATTGATTCCTCTGATTAGCCGAGCGGGGAACTGACCGCCACCTCCGATTTTATCCGTGGTAATCAGTATTACGGTTACGACGCGGAAGGACGACTGACCTCATACCGGGAGAGTGACCCGCTGGCGCTGGCGGAATATTTCCACTATGACAATGCGGATAACCGGCTGAACCCGGTGAAAACGCCGTTTGAAACCGTGGAGCCCCAGTTTGAGGGTGCCACCGTGAGTAACCGCGTCGCCCGTCAGGGGGAATACACCTACGAATATGATGCGTGGGGTAACACTATCCGGCGCAACCGGGGCAATCTGAGCCAGTATTTTGCCTATGATGACGAAAACCGGTTACTGCGTTCCTGGGGGCATGGCCCGAAAGGGGAATACGAAAGCCGGTATGAGTACGATGCGCTGGGCCGGCGTCAGGGTAAACGGGTGCGGTATCGTCAGGGAGGCGCGTGGCAGGACGAGCAGGAGACGCGTTTTGTCTGGACAGGAATGCGTTTGACCCAGGAATGCCATATCAGCCAGACCCTGACTTATTTCTACGACCCTGACTCAGCCTGGACACCACTGGCGCGGCTGACACGACATAAAGACACAGCTGAGGAAACGCTTCACTGGTTCCACACGGATGTGAACGGAACGCCACTGGATATGACAGATGAGCACGGGGAACTGTGCTGGTCAGGGAAGTACAGTGCGTGGGGGAACGTGAGCCGGCAGAATGTGCGCGATCTCCGGGAAAGTGCATACCGGGAAGTGCATCAGCCGCTGCGTTACCCGGGACAATACTGTGACAGGGAAACCGGGCTGCATTATAATACGTACCGATATTATGATCCGGAATGTGGGCGGTTCACAACCCAGGACCCGATAGGGCTGGCGGGGGGCATTAACTTATACCAGTATGCGCCGAATCCGCTTGGGTGGATTGATCCGCTGGGATTAGAAGGAACTCGCCTTCCAAGGACAGGTGGCTATTGGGATGGTGTACCTGGCGCAAGTAACTGGTATTCCGATAACAAACTTGTGAATGCTATTACTGGTGGTAAACCCGTATCATTTTCAAATGGTAGACCAGATTTTTCACCTTGGTCAAAGGGTTCCATCATATTCTCAGAAGGCGTTTTAGATGGTAGCAGACATGATTTTACCGAAGTATATAAATATATTGCTGAACAAAAAGGAATAACTCCAACTATGGCAAGAGATTTGTTATCGCAAAGTAAGATAACTCCACATCATCTCAGTTCAACGGAGATAATTTTAGTACCCTCAGATCTGCATGGGAATGTCCCACATATTGGTTCCGCATCAGATATGAGAAATTCTCGTGGAGGTGGAACATGTTAAGCAAAATTGAATCTTTGGGAGGGAAGGTTACGTCAGTTAGTACATATGAAAAAAAACGTCTTTTAGATAAGGTTGAAAAGTTAACTGGTAAATTACCAACTGTCTATCGTGATTTTTTATTGTACTTTGGTAGTACAGTAAAATTTAGTGTTATGGTTTTGCTCAAAAGTCTTGAACCTTCACCGTGGGCGGATAAGAAAGGATATGATGCAATTGAGTATTTGTACGGATTGAGTAATACCAATGATGGTTATACTCTCTTCGAAGTAATAAATACTTATAAAAATGATTTCAATATGGAATTAATTCCGATAGCTCTTTCTTCAGGAGGAAATCAAATATGTATTTGTATTAAAGGTAAAAAGAAAGAAACAATTTGGTTTTGGGATCACGAGACTAATCCTGCTTTTGATGACGATGGAAAAGTATCTGGATTGACATTGGTTGCGTATGATTTCAAAGATTTTATTGACAAACTTGTAGTCGACGATGATACATCACCTTCAAAGGCGATAGGTGGTTACCTGGATTTTTAAGTTGATTGGTAGGCGGGAAAATACTATCGCCATTTTTGATTTCAGGATACCAGTCAAACAATAAATGATTCTTGTTAAAATTGAGAGAAAGCTATTGTTCTCCAGCAAACTCTTTCAGTACGATCCTTTTTTGCTCCGGACAAGTGACCATCCGGGATTAGCTGAGGTTCAATAGTATTACCCGGAAGCATCCTGGACACCACTGGCGCGGCTGACACGAAATAAAGACACTGCTGAAGAAACGCTCCACTGGTTCCACACGGATGTGAACGGTACGCCACGGGATTATGCCGGATGAGCATGGAGAACTGTGCTGGTCAGGGAAATACAGCGCGTGGGGGAACGTGAGCCGGCAGAATGTGCGCGATCTCCG
>NZ_JNGH01000020.1 GCF_001188485.1 Trabulsiella odontotermitis | reverse complement strand
CTAATGAACCGTGAGGCTTAACCTTACAACGCCGAAGATGTTTTGGCGGATGAGAGAAGATTTTCAGCCTGATACAGATGAACAGAATTTGCCTGGCGGCTTTAGCGCGGTGGTCCCACCTGACCCCATGCCGAACTCAGAAGTGAAACGCCGTAGCGCCGATGGTAGTGTGGGGCTTCCCCATGTGAGAGTAGGACACTGCCAGGCAT
>NZ_JNGH01000019.1 GCF_001188485.1 Trabulsiella odontotermitis | reverse complement strand
ACGATACTCAGCGTCGTATGCTCTACACCGGTTTGAAGAGCAACACCTGGGGTACGCTGACTTACGGGAAGCAAAACAGCGTGTACTATGATGTGGTAGGTGTGAAAACAGATATCTGGGATTACGACATGATTGGTCAGGCGCCCGGCAACGGCATCAACGGCGACTATGATGGCTCATACCGCTCCCGCAGCATGTTGAAATATAAGAAAACGGAGGGAGATGTCGATCTCTACGCCTCTTACCTGTTTGAAGATTCCGAATACCTGCCAGGTAACGGTCTGCGCTATAAGCGTAAAGGTGGCGGCTCACTGGGTGCGAATTATCACATCACCAACGATCTGACCTGGGGTACCGCGTGGAACTACACCCGCGCCGGCATGCGTAACCCGGAAAACAACGACAGCAAATCCTATGACCAGAACATTCTGGGGACCGCGCTGAGCTGGACGCCGGACAACTGGACCTTTGCCGCGGGCGGTGGCTGGTATCAGAACTTTATGACCAGC
>NZ_JNGH01000018.1 GCF_001188485.1 Trabulsiella odontotermitis | reverse complement strand
GCCAACCCAGCCGTCTTCCTGCATCACACGCATGGTCGGGTAGCGCGCCTGCAACGCCTGCCAGCGAGGGGTTTGCGCCAGCCGCGCGAGACGCATGCCGCGTTTCACTTCTTTAATTGACAGCGTGCGCACCGAATTGGTGAGGCGTACGCTGAGCGAGAATTTGATCATGTCGCGGTTGCTTTCGCTGTACAGCGAACGCGAAGAGCTGGTCGGCAGCCAGTGGGCGCCAGCTTCTCCCAGATCGCGCAGTGCGCCCTGCGCCACCAGCGTCTGACACCAGGCCTGGCCCAACAGATGTGCCGCCTGCCATGGATGCATTGGCACCAGCCAGCAGCTGTCGGTGAAATGGTGCAGCAGTTCAGGTGCGCTCCCGGCGGCAAAGCGCAGCAGGCGGTCACGCAGCGTGTGGCTGAGACTGTCGCCTGCCACAAACGTGCTTTCCACCGCAAACCAACGCAGCGGGAAGCGGGAGGCGAAGTCCGGCAGATAGCGACGGGCTTCCTGTTCGCTAAACGGTTCGTGGGATTTTGGTGCCGGGTGGAACGCGTGGCCGACCAGCAACGCCTGTTCCGCTTCGGCGAAATTCAGCGGTTTTGCCCGCAGTTCGCCCCAGGTATGGCGCAGATCGATAGCCTGCCAGGTGTGGGCGTGACTCTCACGAACGCGTCCGGCAAAACGGCTGAGGGTGTCATCGCTGAGATCGCGCCTGACGGCCGGTTTTGCCAGCACCCGATCGACAAGTTGGTTGAAATCAATAGTCTCGCCACGATCGCTGTCGCTGCGGACGACGGTGGCCGGGAAAAGGTATTGATGATGTTGGGTGGGTGAGAAATAGCGTAGCGGCAGGCGAATCGCCTCGTGGTCGTTCAGCGGCAGGTGGATGAAGGCGGTGTCGCCGGGCGCGGAGGCCGGGGAATAGTGCCAGTCATCGGTTTCGCGCAATAGCGCATTGAGAAAACACTGGGCCGCAACGTCTGTACCGGCATGGCGGGTCAGGGAACGCATAACAGAACTCACTCCATGAACTGATAATAATTCTCGTTATGATATTCATTCTATTTACACTGACAACCATTTTTGTAATATTTATTTGCATTAACTCCATCATTTCCTCACATTTATTGACACTATTTTCACATTTCTATGAGCACTATTCGTGACGCCGTAACGCAGGAAACAGCTTTGAAATCAACGTGGCCGCTGGCGCTGTGCGCGGAATTCGCGGCTGCAAGTTTGTGGTGCTGGCCGCGCTCCTCGGGTATCTCGGCAGCTTTGCGGTGCTGGCGCTGGTGGTGTGGGGCATGGCGAGCGGCGGTGTGGGCGTGTACGCCGGTATGGCGGGGCTGATTGTCTCGCGCACGTTGTATGGCCTGACGGTTTCCGGGATGGTGCCCGCAGCTCAGACATGGGCGATGCAGCGCGCCGGTACGGAAAACCGCATGGCGGCGCTGGCGTCGATCAGCTCCGGGTTAAGCTGCGGCCGTCTGCTCGGTCCACCGCTG
>NZ_JNGH01000002.1 GCF_001188485.1 Trabulsiella odontotermitis | reverse complement strand
TTTCATCAGACAATCTGTGTGAGCACTTCGAAGGCAGGTTCTTTAAAGGTAAGGAGGTGATCCAACCGCAGGTTCCCCTACGGTTACCTTGTTACGACTTCACCCCAGTCATGAATCACAAAGTGGTAAGCGCCCTCCCGAAGGTTAAGCTACCTACTTCTTTTGCAACCCACTCCCATGGTGTGACGGGCGGTGTGTACAAGGCCCGGGAACGTATTCACCGTGGCATTCTGATCCACGATTACTAGCGATTCCGACTTCACGGAGTCGAGTTGCAGACTCCGATCCGGACTACGACATACTTTATGAGGTCCGCTTGCTCTCGCGAGGTCGCTTCTCTTTGTATATGCCATTGTAGCACGTGTGTAGCCCTGGTCGTAAGGGCCATGATGACTTGACGTCATCCCCACCTTCCTCCAGTTTATCACTGGCAGTCTCCTTTGAGTTCCCGGCCGGACCGCTGGCAACAAAGGATAAGGGTTGCGCTCGTTGCGGGACTTAACCCAACATTTCACAACACGAGCTGACGACAGCCATGCAGCACCTGTCTCAC
>NZ_JNGH01000017.1 GCF_001188485.1 Trabulsiella odontotermitis | reverse complement strand
TGTGCGACGCCCGCACCAGCGGCTGGCGAACGCTGGCGCTTCGCCGATCTCAGTGCTGCCCGGTATGCGGAGGGCGACATGCAGATCCAGTTTAACGACGAGCCGGTACAGTGCGCCGACGATTCCACCGTGGCGGATCTGCTCGAGCAACTGGGGCAGCACAAACCCGGCATCGCGCTGGCGCTGAATCAACAGGTACTCCCGCGCGAACAGTGGGCGGCTCATCATCTGCAGGACGGCGACAATATCCTGCTTTTTCAGGTTATTGCAGGGGGTTGATATGTTACGTATTGCAGACAAAACGTTCGAATCACATCTCTTTACCGGCACCGGCAAATTCGCCTCGCCGCAGTTGATGGTGGATGCCATTCGCGCTTCGGGCAGCCAACTGGTGACGCTGGCGATGAAGCGCGTCAACGTGCATGAGCATAACGATGCTATTCTGGCACCGCTGCTCGAGGCTGGCGTCACGCTGTTACCCAACACATCCGGCGCAAAAACGGCAGACGAGGCTTTTTTCGCCGCCCAACTGGCCCGTGAAGCGCTCGGCACCCACTGGCTGAAACTCGAAATTCACCCGGACGCCCGCTGGCTGCTGCCGGATCCGATTGAAACCCTGAAAGCGGCGGAAAAACTGGTCCGGCAGGGGTTTGTGGTATTGCCTTACTGCGGGGCCGATCCGGTGCTGTGTAAGCGTCTGGAAGAGGTTGGCTGTGCGGCAGTGATGCCGCTGGGGGCGCCGATTGGCTCCAACCAGGGGCTGGAAACCCGCGCGATGCTGGAGATCATCATCGAACAGGCTACCGTGCCGGTAGTGGTGGATGCCGGGATCGGCGTACCCAGTCACGCCGCGCAGGCGCTGGAAATGGGCGCTGACGCCGTGCTGGTCAACACGGCCATCGCCAGGCGGGGCTGCTGGCGCATGACGCCGTTCCCGGCACCCGCAGCGTTCAGGCGCAGGCCACCAGCCCGCTGACCGGTTTTCTGGAGGCGCTGTCATGAGCACCTTCACCGAACGCTGGCGTCAGCTCGACTGGGACGATATTCGGCTGCGTATCAACAGCAAAACGCCCGCTGACGTTGAACGGGCAATCATTGCACGCCAGCTGACGCGCGATGACATGATGGCGCTGTTGTCGCCTGCCGCCAGCGCGTATCTGGAGCCGCTGGCACAGCGCGCGCAGCGGCTCACGCGCCAGCGCTTCGGCAATACCGTCAGCTTCTACGTGCCGCTGTATCTCTCCAATCTTTGCGCTAACGATTGTACCTATTGTGGTTTTTCGATGAGCAACCGTATTAAGCGTAAGACACTGGATGCGCAGGAAATTGAGCGCGAGTGCACCGCGATCCGCGAGATGGGTTTTGAGCATTTGTTGCTGGTCACCGGCGAGCATCAGAAAAAAGTGGGCATGGACTATTTCCGCCAGCACCTGCCTGCGATCCGCCGCCGCTTTGCCTCATTGCAAATGGAAGTGCAGCCGATGTCGCAGGCGGACTATGCCGAGCTGAAAACGCTCGGGCTGGACGGCGTGATGGTCTACCAGGAAACCTACCACGAGGCGATGTATGCGCAGCATCACCTCAAGGGCAACAAACAGGATTTCGTCTGGCGGCTGGAAACGCCGGATCGGCTGGGAAAAGCGGGTATCGACAAGATTGGGCTTGGCGCGCTCATTGGGTTGTCAGACAGCTGGCGGGTGGATTGCTACATGGTGGCAGAGCATTTGCTGTGGCTGCAACAACATTACTGGAAGAGCCGCTATTCGATCTCGTTTCCTCGTCTACGGCCCTGTGCAGGCGGCATTGAACCGGCGTCCATCATGGACGAGCGTCAACTGGTGCAGGTGATTTGTGCGTTTCGCCTGCTGGCGCCGGAGGTTGAACTGTCGCTGTCGACCCGTGAATCGCCCTGGTTCCGCGACCGCGTGATCCCACTGGCCATCAACAACGTCAGCGCGTTTTCCAAAACCCAGCCAGGCGGCTACGCTGACGACCATCCAGAACTGGAACAGTTTGCGCCGCACGATGGTCGCCGTCCTGAGGAGGTTGCCAGTGCGTTAATTGCCCAGGGATTACAGCCCATATGGAAAGACTGGGACAGCTGGTTGGGACGCGCCTCGCAATAATTTCGCAACAATGTGTCGCATGAAGATAAAGTCCTGATAACACTTCGCAAACTCAGAACCGGGAAATTGAGCACACTTTCCCGGTTCGCTACTCTGCCCCTCGTCAGCAGTGGACGTTGACCAGGGCGGACACCTTCTTCCTCTGTCCGCCCTGCCCTCAACAGCCTGGTTAAATATATGCATGACCAAAATACGCAGAGCGATGGCCTGTTTTTTGCCAGAAAACAAGACTGTAACCGGTTTCATTTTTTTGTGATGCTTTACACACAATCACCGTAAAGCGGTTGTTCTCCTTTTCCGCACGGGATAAAGAATATCTATCGAGAGCCACGAGGGGGAGTTTATGAAGAATATCGTTTTATGCTGTGCCGCCGGGATGTCCACCAGCATGCTGGTTCAACGTATGAAAGAAGCAGCACAGAAAAAAGGCGTGGCGGTTACCATCAAGGCCGTGCCAGTTGCTGAGTTTAAAGACAACATTGATACAGCAGATATCGTGTTACTGGGGCCACAGGTGAAATACGAGCTGGCAAAACTCCAGGCGCAGGCCGAGCCGCTGGGCAAGAAAGTCGCGGTTATCGATATGATGGATTACGGCATGATGAAAGGCGATGCCGTGCTGGATAAAGCGCTGAAACTGATGGAGTAACCATGGAAGATTTAGAATCCACGATCATGGAGTTACTGGTGAACGCAGGCGCGGCCCGCAGTTCTGCCCTCACCGCCTTGCAAATGGCCCGCAGGGGCGAGTTTGCCGATGCGGAGAAAGCGATGGAAGAGTCGCGTGAATTTGTTAAGCACGCCCATACCATCCAGACGAAGCTGATTGGGCTGGACGAAGGGACCGGAAAATTACCGGTTAACCTGATTACCGTTCACTCGCAGGATCATCTCATGAACGCGATGGTAATTCAGGATCTGGCTGGCGACATGATTGAACTTTACCGCCGTCTGCCACCCGCGCATTAATAACAACAATACTCAGCCACATATAAAAAAACCCGCCGAAGCGGGTTTTTATTTCAGGTCAGCAACGATTACTCGTTATCAGAACCGCCCAAGCCTGCGTTCAGCAGTTCTGCCAGGCTGGCAGACGCGTCTTCAGCAGTTACCTGCGGTGCAGCCGGGAGTTCACCCGCAGCACGACGGCGCATGCGATCCTGGTGGTACGCATAACCGGTACCGGCCGGGATCAGACGACCCACGATAACGTTCTCTTTCAGACCGCGCAGTTCGTCACGTTTACCCGCAACGGCAGCTTCGGTCAGTACGCGAGTCGTTTCCTGGAACGACGCCGCAGAGATGAAGGACTCGGTTGCCAGGGACGCTTTGGTGATACCCAGCAGATCGCGTGCATAGGTCGCACCGATTTTGCCGTTCGCTTCCAGATCGCGGTTGGCGATCTTAACGCGAGAGTATTCAACCTGCTCACCTTCGAGGAACTCGGAGCTGCCCGCGTTCACGATGGTAGCTTTACGCAGCATCTGACGAACGATAACTTCAATGTGTTTATCGTTGATCTTAACGCCCTGCAGACGGTAAACGTCCTGCACTTCGTTGACGATGTAACGGGTTACTGCGTGAACGCCACGCAGACGCAGGATGTCGTGCGGCGCTTCCGGACCGTCGGAAACTACGTCACCACGTTCTACACGTTCACCTTCAAACACGTTGAGCTGACGCCATTTCGGGATCATCTCTTCGTACGGATCGCTACCATCCACTGGCGTGATCACCAGACGGCGCTTGCCTTTGGTTTCTTTACCGAAGGAAATGATACCGCTGATTTCTGCCAGAATCGCCGGCTCTTTCGGACGACGGGCTTCGAACAGATCCGCAACGCGCGGCAGACCACCGGTAATATCCTTGGTACCGCCGGATTCCTGCGGAATACGCGCCAGGGTGTCACCCGAACTGATCTGAACGCCATCTTCCAGCTGAACAATCGCTTTACCCGGCAGGAAGTACTGAGCAGGCATATCGGTGCCTGGGATCAGAACGTCATTGCCCTGAGCATCAACAATTTTCAGTGCCGGACGCAGGTCTTTACCACCCGTGGTACGTTCTGCGGAATCCAGAACCACCAGCGAAGAGAGACCGGTCAGTTCGTCGGTCTGACGGGTAATCGTCTGGCCGTCGATCATATCGGTGAAGCGGATGAAACCGGCCACTTCAGTGATAACCGGCATGGTGTGCGGATCCCAGTTTGCAACGGTTTCACCGCCAGCAACCTGCTCACCATCACCTTTCGCCATCACAGCACCGTAAGGCACTTTATAGCTCTCTTTGGTACGACCGAATTCGTCGATCAGCTTCAGCTCGGTGTTACGAGAGGTGACAACCAGCTTGCCTGCGGAGTTAACAACCGACTTCGCATTGCTGAGCTTGATGCTACCTTTGTTTTTCACCTGGATGCTGGATTCAGCAGCCGCACGAGAAGCCGCACCACCGATGTGGAACGTACGCATCGTCAGCTGTGTACCCGGCTCACCGATGGACTGTGCCGCGATAACGCCGATTGCCTCACCTTTGTTGATGATGTGGCCACGCGCCAGGTCACGACCGTAGCAGTGCGCACAAACACCAAAGTCGGTGTCACAGGATACAACGGAACGCACTTTGACGGAGTCAACGGAGTTCGCTTCCAGCTGATCACACCACTGTTCATTGAGCAGCGTGTTACGCGGAACCAGAATGTCCGCCGTACCCGGCTTCAGTACGTCTTCCGCCGTCACACGACCCAGAACGCGATCGCGCAGCGGCTCTTTAACATCACCACCCTCGATAACCGGGGTCATGGTGATGCCTTCCAGCGTGCCACAATCGTCTTCAGTGACGACCAGATCCTGCGCAACGTCAACCAGACGACGCGTCAGATAACCGGAGTTCGCCGTTTTCAGTGCGGTATCCGCCAGACCTTTACGAGCACCGTGGGTGGAGATGAAGTACTGGAGTACGTTCAGACCTTCACGGAAGTTCGCGGTGATTGGCGTTTCGATGATGGAGCCATCCGGCTTCGCCATCAGACCACGCATACCTGCCAGCTGACGAATCTGTGCCGCTGAACCACGCGCACCGGAGTCGGCCATCATGTAGATGCTGTTGAAGGAAACCTGTTGCTCTTCTTTACCTTCACGGTTAATTACCGTTTCAGTTTGCAGGTTATCCATCATCGCTTTGGATACACGATCGTTCGCCGCAGCCCAGATATCGATAACTTTGTTGTAGCGTTCGCCCGCAGTTACCAGACCAGACTGGAACTGTTCCTGAATCTCAGCAACTTCGGCTTCCGCTTCGCTGATGATTTCGTGTTTTTTCGCCGGGATGACCATGTCATCAATACCCACGGATGCACCTGAACGCGCTGCATAGGCAAAGCCGGTGTACATCGTCTGGTCAGCAAAAATAACGGTCGGTTTCAGGCCCAGAATGCGGTAACAGGTGTTCAGCATTTTGGAGATCGCTTTCTTGCCCAGCGCCTGGTTGACGATGGAGAAAGGCAGCCCTTTCGGTACGATCATCCACAGAATAGAACGACCAATCGTCGTGTCTTTCAGGCTGGTTTTCGCAACGAATTCACCGTTAGCATCTTTTTCATATTCAGTGATACGCACTTTAACGCGCGCATGCAGAGAGGCCAGGCCAGCGCGATAAATACGCTCAGCTTCTTTCGGGCCAGTCAGCACCATGCCTTCGCCTTTGGCGTTAACACAGTCACGGGTCATGTAGTACAGACCCAGTACAACGTCCTGAGACGGAACGATGATAGGTTCGCCGTTCGCCGGGGACAGGATGTTGTTGGTAGACATCATCAGCGCACGCGCTTCGAGCTGGGCTTCCAGCGTCAGCGGTACGTGAACAGCCATCTGGTCACCATCGAAGTCGGCGTTGTATGCCGCACAAACCAGCGGGTGCAGCTGGATAGCTTTACCTTCGATCAGAACCGGTTCAAACGCCTGGATACCCAGACGGTGAAGGGTTGGCGCACGGTTCAGCAGTACCGGGTGCTCGCGGATAACTTCATCCAGGATATCCCATACAACCGCTTCTTCACGCTCAACCATCTTCTTCGCGGCTTTGATGGTGGTGGCGAGGCCACGCAGTTCCAGCTTGCCGTAGATGAACGGTTTGAACAGTTCCAGTGCCATTTTCTTCGGCAGACCGCACTGATGCAGACGCAGGTATGGACCTACGGTGATGACAGAACGGCCGGAGTAGTCAACACGCTTACCGAGCAGGTTCTGACGGAAACGACCCTGCTTACCTTTGATCATGTCAGCCAGAGATTTCAGCGGACGCTTGTTGGAACCGGTGATCGCACGACCGCGACGACCGTTATCCAGCAGGGCATCTACCGCTTCCTGCAGCATACGTTTTTCGTTACGTACGATGATATCCGGCGCAGCCAGATCCAGCAGACGTTTCAGACGGTTGTTACGGTTAATGGCGCGACGATACAGATCGTTCAGGTCAGACGTCGCGAAACGACCACCATCCAGCGGAACCAGCGGACGCAGATCTGGCGGCAGAACCGGCAGAACGGTCAGAATCATCCATTCCGGCTTGTTGCCGGATTGTACGAACGCTTCCAGCAGCTTGATGCGTTTGGTCAGCTTTTTACGCTTGGTTTCAGAGTTGGTTTCGTTCAGCTCTTCACGCAGCTGCTCGCACTCTTGCTCCAGATCCATGCTCTTCAGCAGGGCCTGGATAGCTTCCGCACCCATCTTCGCGTCGAATTCGTCACCGAACTCTTCCAGCGCGTCCAGATACTGCTCTTCAGTCAGGATCTGGTTGCGTTCCAGATTGGTCATACCGCCTTCGATAACCACATAAGATTCGAAGTACAGCACGCGTTCGATATCACGCAGTGGCATATCGAGCAGCAGACCGATACGGGACGGCAGTGATTTCAGGAACCAGATGTGGGCAGTCGGAGACGCCAGCTCGATGTGGCCCATGCGCTCACGACGCACTTTGGTCTGGGTCACTTCAACGCCGCACTTCTCACAGATCACGCCACGGTGTTTCAGGCGCTTGTACTTACCGCACAGGCACTCATAGTCTTTAACTGGCCCGAAAATACGAGCACAGAACAGACCGTCACGCTCAGGTTTGAACGTACGGTAGTTAATGGTTTCCGGCTTTTTAACTTCACCGAAAGACCATGAACGGATCATGTCTGGCGAAGCCAGAGCAATTTTGATCGCATCAAACTCTTCGGTTTTAGTTTGCGCTTTCAGAAACTTTAATAAGTCTTTCACGGATTTGCTCCCGTCGGAGTTAGCACACTCTGCGGCCGGGTTTTACCCCGGCAACAGTGACCTGTTTGAGCGAGAATTACTCGTCTTCCAGTTCGATGTTGATACCCAGCGAACGAATCTCTTTCAACAGTACGTTGAAGGATTCTGGCATGCCCGGTTCCATCTGATGGTTTCCGTCCACGATGTTTTTATACATCTTGGTACGACCGTTCACGTCATCAGACTTAACGGTGAGCATTTCCTGCAGGGTGTAGGCGGCGCCATAAGCTTCCAGCGCCCACACTTCCATCTCCCCGAAGCGCTGACCACCGAACTGCGCCTTACCACCCAGCGGCTGCTGAGTAACCAGGCTGTAAGAACCGGTAGAACGCGCGTGCATCTTGTCATCAACCAGGTGGTTCAGTTTCAGCATGTACATGTAGCCAACGGTAACCTGGCGCTCGAATTGCTCACCGGTACGACCATCGAACAGCGTGATCTGACCGGAAGTCGGCAGGCCACCCAGCTGTAACAGTTCCTTGATTTCAGACTCTTTCGCACCGTCGAAGACCGGCGTTGCGATCGGCATCCCTTTCTTCAGGTTTTCTGCCAGACGCAGCACTTCTTCATCGCTGAAGGTGCTCAGGTCGACTTTCTGACGAACGTCAGCGCCCAGATCGTACGCACGCTGGATGAATTCGCGCAGTTTCGCGACTTCCTGCTGCTGTTTCAGCATGGCGTTGATCTTGTCACCGATGCCTTTTGCAGCCATACCCAGGTGGGTTTCGAGGATCTGACCGATGTTCATACGAGACGGTACGCCCAGCGGGTTCAGTACGATGTCTACCGGCGTGCCGTTTTCATCGTAAGGCATATCCTCGATCGGGTTGATCTTGGAAATAACACCCTTGTTACCGTGACGACCCGCCATCTTATCACCCGGCTGGATCTGACGTTTAACGGCCAGATACACCTTAACAATCTTCAGCACGCCCGGTGCCAGATCGTCGCCCTGTGTGATTTTGCGGCGTTTCGCTTCGAGTTTTTTCTCGAACTCGTGCTTCAGTTCGTCGTACTGCTCAGCCAGCTGTTCCAGCTGATTTTGTTTATCTTCGTCGGTCAGGCCCAGTTCCAGCCAGCGATCACGCGGCAGCTTGTCGAGCTTCTCAGCTTCAACACCACCGGAGACCAGCACCGCGTAGATACGACCAAACAGGCCAGCTTCGAGGATCTGCAGTTCTTCAGACAGGTCTTTCTTCGCCTGTTTGAGCTGCATTTCTTCGATTTCCAGCGCACGTTTGTCTTTTTCTACGCCATCGCGGGTAAAGACCTGAACGTCGATAACGGTACCCGATACGCCGTTCGGTACGCGCAGAGAAGAGTCTTTAACGTCAGACGCTTTCTCACCGAAGATCGCGCGCAGCAGTTTCTCTTCCGGGGTCAGTTGGGTTTCACCTTTCGGCGTTACCTTGCCCACCAGAATGTCGCCGCCGGTGACTTCTGCACCGATATAAACGATACCGGATTCATCCAGTTTGGAGAGCGCAGCTTCACCCACGTTCGGGATGTCAGCGGTGATCTCTTCTGGCCCCAGCTTGGTGTCACGGGACACACACGCCAGTTCCTGGATGTGAATAGTGGTGAAACGATCTTCCTGAACCACACGCTCGGAGACGAGGATGGAGTCTTCGAAGTTGTAACCGTTCCACGGCATGAACGCCACACGCATGTTCTGACCGAGCGCCAGTTCACCAAGGTCGGTGGACGGACCGTCAGCCAGCACGTCGCCGCGCTCAACCGGCTCACCCAGAGAGACACACGGCATCTGGTTGATACAGGTGTTCTGGTTAGAACGGGTGTATTTGGTCAGGTTATAGATGTCGATACCTGCTTCGCCCGGGTACATCTCGTCTTCGTTAACTTTGATAACGATACGGGACGCATCCACGTACTGAACCAGACCGCCACGCTTGGCCACTGCGGTAACACCGGAGTCAACGGCAACAGCACGTTCCATACCGGTACCAACCAGCGGCTTATCAGAGCGCAGCGTCGGAACCGCCTGACGTTGCATGTTCGCACCCATCAATGCACGGTTGGCGTCATCGTGTTCCAGGAACGGGATCAGGGACGCACCGACGGAAACCACCTGCTGGGTGGAAACGTCCATGTAGTCAACCTGGTCTGCGCTGAACAGGCTTGATTCGCCTTTGCTGCGGCAGGTTACCAGATCGTCTACAAAACGACCTTCTTCCGTCAGGTTGGTGTTCGCCTGAGCGATAACGTAGTTACCTTCCTCAATTGCGGACAGGTAATGAATTTCGTCAGTCACCACGCCGTCAGTCACTTTACGGTACGGAGTCTCAAGGAAGCCGTATTCGTTAGTCTGTGCATAAACGGACAAGGAGTTGATCAGACCGATGTTCGGACCTTCAGGCGTTTCGATAGGACATACGCGACCGTAGTGGGTCGGGTGTACGTCTCGAACTTCGAAGCCTGCGCGCTCACGGGTCAAACCGCCTGGGCCGAGTGCAGAGATACGACGCTTGTGCGTGATCTCAGACAGCGGGTTGTTCTGGTCCATAAACTGAGACAACTGGCTGGAACCAAAGAACTCTTTCACGGCGGCGGAAATCGGCTTGGCGTTGATCATATCCTGCGGCATCAGGGTGTCGAGATCGCCCAGAGACAGGCGCTCTTTCACCGCACGCTCTACACGCACCAGGCCAACACGGAACTGGTTTTCCGCCATTTCGCCCACGGAACGGATACGACGGTTGCCGAGGTGGTCGATATCGTCCACTTCGCCTTTGCCGTTACGGATATCGATGAGCTTTTTCATGACATCAATAATGTCTTCTTTGCTCAGTA
Organism: Trabulsiella odontotermitis; assembly: GCF_001188485.1. Lineage (GTDB taxonomy): Bacteria > Pseudomonadota > Gammaproteobacteria > Enterobacterales > Enterobacteriaceae > Trabulsiella > Trabulsiella odontotermitis_A. The sequence continues at coordinate 5,469 of NZ_JNGH01000017.1, read as the reverse complement.
TGCCGGAACCTTCGATGTCGTCACGCAGCAGAGAACGGTTGAACTTCATGCGACCTACCGCAGACAGATCGTAGCGGTCTTCGGAGAAGAACAGGTTCTCAAACAGGCTTTCAGCCGCTTCGCGAGTCGGCGGCTCACCCGGGCGCATCATGCGGTAGATTTCTACCAGCGCGCTCAGACGATCGTTGGTCGGGTCGATACGTACGGTTTCGGACATGTACGGACCGTGGTCCAGATCGTTGGTGAACAGCGTTTCGATACGCTTGTGACCTGCCTGACTCAGTTTAGCCAACAGATCCAGGCTCAGCTCCATGTTCGCAGAGCAGATCAGCTCGCCAGTAGACTCGTCAACGTAGTCTTTCGCAGACACTTTGCCCGCGATGTACTCAACCGGAACTTCGATATGTTTGATATCGTCTTTTTCCAGCTGACGGATGTGGCGCGCAGTAATACGGCGGCCTTTTTCCACGTACACTTTGCCGTCAGATTCGATGTCAAAGGAGGCGGTTTCACCACGCAGGCGTTCCGGCACCAGTTCCATCTGCAGCTTGTTGTCGCGGATTTCGAAGATGACTTTCTCAAAGAACAGGTCAAGGATCTGCTCAGTGGTATATTGCAGCGCACGCAGAATGATGGTCGCAGGCAATTTACGACGACGGTCGATACGGACAAACAGGTTGTCTTTCGGATCGAATTCGAAGTCCAGCCAGGAACCACGGTAAGGGATGATACGCGCGTTATACAGCACTTTACCGGAAGAGTGGGTCTTACCTTTGTCGCTATCAAAGAAGACGCCAGGGCTACGGTGCAGCTGAGAAACGATAACACGCTCGGTGCCGTTGATGACAAAGGTACCGTTGTCCGTCATGAGTGGAATTTCACCCATGTAGACTTCTTGTTCTTTGATGTCTTTAACGGTGCCTTCCGGCGCTTCGCGCTCGTAGATCACCAGACGCAGTTTAACGCGCAGTGGGGCGGAATAGGTCACGCCGCGGATCTGACATTCCTGAACGTCAAACACCGGTTCGCCAAGGCGGTAGCTGACGTATTGCAGCTCTGAATTACCGCTGTAGCTCTGAATCGGGAACACGGAGCGGAATGCAGCTTCCAGACCGTACTGCCCTTCAGGATCTTGCTCGATAAACTTCTGGAACGAGTCAAGCTGGATAGAAAGGAGATATGGCACATCCAGAACTTGTGGACGTTTACCAAAATCCTTACGAATACGTTTTTTCTCGGTATAGGAGTAAACCATAGGGTTCCTCAGCTCGCTGACAAGTCGACCCATCTGCCCATCATGGGGCAGTTTGTGCAACACCATTTTGTTGACCGGAAAATGGAACACTTTCCGCAATGCTTGTTGCTATCACGCTTAAATCATTTCATTGCGATTTACACAGAGCGAGCACCCTGTCGCAGTATATTAAGTCGTCGATAGAAACAAGCATTGTCAGGACAACCAGTAGTCAAACAGTGTGAAATGCTACTGGCGCCTTACAGCGCAAAAAGGCTGGTGACCAAAAAGTCACCAGCCATCAGCCTGATTTCTCAGGCTGCAACCGGAAGGGTTGGCTTATTTAACTTCAACTTCAGCGCCAGCTTCTTCCAGAGATTTTTTCAGAGCTTCTGCGTCATCTTTGCTCACACCTTCTTTCAGAGCGGCCGGAGCAGATTCTACCAGGTCTTTAGCTTCTTTCAGACCCAGGCCAGTAGCGCCACGTACTGCTTTGATTACAGCAACTTTGTTAGCACCAGCAGCTTTCAGAATTACGTCGAATTCAGTTTTCTCTTCAGCAGCTTCAGTTGCAGCGCCAGCGCCAGCAACCGCTACAGCGGCAGCAGCAGAAACACCGAATTTTTCTTCCATTGCAGAGATCAGTTCTACAACGTCCATTACGGACATAGCGGCAACTGCTTCAATGATTTGATCTTTAGTGATAGACATTTAAATTGTTCCTGAATATCAGAATAAGTTTATACGTAAGCGAATGCGTTAAAAACGTAACTGCGATTACGCAGCTTCTTTCGCATCGCGAACAGCAGCCAGAGTGCGAACCAGTTTGCCAGCAGCGGCTTCTTTCATGGTTGCCATCAGGCGTGCAATTGCTTCTTCGTAGGTCGGCAGGGTCGCCAGGCGATCGATTTGCGATGCCGGGATCAACTCACCTTCAAAGGCTGCAGCTTTGACCTCAAATTTTGCATTCGCTTTCGCGAACTCTTTGAACAGACGAGCAGCAGCGCCCGGGTGTTCCATAGAGTATGCAATCAGGGTCGGACCAACAAACGTGTCTTTCAGGCACTCAAACTGAGTACCTTCAACAACGCGGCGCAGCAGGGTGTTACGAACAACACGCATGTATACGCCAGCTTCACGACCTGCTTTACGCAGTTCAGTCATTTTGTCTACAGTGACGCCACGGGAATCCGCAACTACTGCAGACAGCGCGCCTTTGGCTACTTCGCTGACTTCAGCAACAATCGCTTGTTTGTCTTGAAGATTTAAAGCCATTAGCTTTGCTCCTGGATGTTTGCCAGAGACAATCTCTGGAACTCACTTCACTCTTTCCAAACAAAAGAGCGTCTAAACACGGTGAGCAGAAACAAGCCAAAAGTATAAAAAATAATCTTAGCGTTCTGTCACCGTCTACGCAGGGGATTAAGTCTCTTGCGAAACACCTGCGGTCTTCGACGGAGGCCTGGATAGGCCAGGCTCCAACGAACAATTCTTTCTATGACATCGTCCTTCGAACTACTGCTGCGTTGGCTGCTCTCGCTCACACCAGTCACATAGTTAGCTATGCTCCTGGCGATTCACTCGTTTGCCGCCTTGCCGCAATTCAAATGACTCGCATAGAGTCTGTATATTTCAACAGAATCGTGGGGGTAAGATTGTAGACAAATCCACCGCCCACGTAAAGGCATTAGTTTGCAGCAGTAGTGGTCAGACCAGCCTGATCAACGGCAACACCAGCACCCATGGTGGTGGAGATGCTAACTTTCTTGATGTACACGCCTTTCGCCTGAGTCGGTTTTGCTTTTTTCAGCGCAACCAGCAGAGCTTCCAGGTTTTCTTTCAGTTTGTCAGTGTCAAAATCCACTTTACCGATGGTGGTGTGGATGATGCCGTTTTTGTCGTTACGGTAACGAACCTGACCTGCTTTCGCGTTTTTAACCGCTTCAGCAACGTTCGGAGTTACAGTACCGACTTTCGGGTTCGGCATCAGGCCACGCGGACCCAGTACCTGGCCCAGCTGGCCAACAACGCGCATTGCATCCGGGGAGGCAATAACAACGTCGAAGTTCATTTCGCCTTTCTTGATCTGGTCAGCCAGATCTTCCATACCTACCAGCTCAGCGCCAGCTGCTTTAGCAGCTTCAGCGTTCGGGCCCTGGGTAAATACAGCTACGCGAACGGAACGGCCAGTACCGTGCGGCAGTACAGTTGCACCACGTACGTTCTGGTCAGATTTACGAGCATCGATACCGAGGTTGATTGCAACGTCAACGCTTTCGGTAAATTTAGCGGTGGCCAGCTCTTTCAGCAGAGTGATGGCTTCGTTGATGTCATACTGTTTGGTCGCATCAACTTTCTCACGGATCACGCGCATACGCTTGGTCAGTTTAGCCATTTCTTAATCCTCCACTACCAGGCCCATGGAACGCGCAGTACCTTCGATTGAGCGAGTCATCGCTTCAATGTCGGCACCGGTCATGTCGGCAGCTTTAGTCTGCGCGATTTCCTGCAGCTGAGCGCGAGTCAGTTTACCCACTTTCTCTTTGTTCGGCTTGCCAGAACCAGACTTGATGCCTGCCGCTTTCTTCAGCAGAACGGCAGCCGGCGGAGTCTTGGTAATGAACGTGAAGGAACGGTCAGCGTAAACAGTGATAACTACCGGAATCGGCAGACCTTTTTCGATGGAATCCGTTTTCGCGTTGAATGCTTTACAGAATTCCATGATGTTTACGCCCTGCTGACCCAGAGCCGGGCCTACTGGCGGACTCGGGTTAGCCATACCAGCTGCAACCTGCAGCTTGACATAGGCTTGTACTTTCTTAGCCATTTAAGTTTCCTCTAGTGGGTATAGCGCCTCGATGAGGCTCCCCGTGATAAATACGTGATTTATGTGCCTGAAGCCCATAAATACAAAAGGCGCGAAATTGTATTCCAATCTCGCGCCTTGTGCAACGTTTGATCGCTGCTTATTTATGCTTTTTCAACCTGGCTGAAGTCCAGTTCTACCGGGGTCGCACGACCAAAGATAGAAACAGAAACTTTCAGACGGGACTTCTCGTAGTCCACTTCTTCCACCACGCCGTTGAAGTCAGCAAACGGACCGTCATTAACGCGAACCATTTCACCTGGCTCAAACAGCGTTTTCGGACGCGGCTTATCACCTACCTGCTGCAGGCGGTTCATAATCGCATCAACTTCTTTATCGCTGATAGGCGCCGGACGATCAGAGGTACCACCGATGAAGCCCATTACGCGCGGAACGCTGCGCACCAGGTGCCAGCTTGCATCGTTCATGACCATCTGAACCAGCACGTAACCCGGGAAGAATTTGCGCTCGCTTTTGCGACGCTGGCCACCACGGATTTCGACCACTTCTTCGGTCGGCACCATGACTTCACCAAACAACTCTTCCATATTGTGTAATTTGATATGCTCGCGCAGCGACGTTGCTACGCGGCCTTCAAAACCGGAAAACGCCTGAACGACGTACCAGCGCTTTTTAGGAGCTTCAGACATCTCAGAACCTCAGGCCAGTGATAAAGGATACCAGGCGAACCAGAATACCATCCAGTCCCCACAGGATCAGTGACATTACAGCAGTAACTGCGGCCACAATCAGCGTGGTGTGCAATGTTTCCTGGCGAGTCGGCCAAATCACCTTACGGACTTCGGTTCTCGCTTCACGAGCAAAGGCGACAGTCGCCTTACCTTTCGTCGTCAACAGCGCGACACCACCCGCTGCAGCAATCAGAATAACCACTGCCAGCGCACGTAGCGGCAGCATCATGTCACGATAAAGGTAATTGCCAACGATAGCTACAATCAGCAGGACAGCAACAACCAGCCATTTTATCGCTTCCAGGCCGCGCCCGCTTCCTTGAGCTTCGGTATTCGCACTCATAAACCAACCTGTCACAAGAATTCGACAAACATTTTCGCCCCGCGTAATGCGAGGCAACCAAACCGAAATGCTCTGCTGCGTTTCGGGTCAAACGCCCCCTTCAGAGCCTGTCTCAGCAATGATTATGACAAATAAAATCACTGATGAGCCAGGTTCTGGTTCGAAAGCGTACAAAAAGGGCATCAAATGATGCCCTTTTATTGCGCATTACGTCAAATGTTATCAGCGATTAGCTGAGAACTTTAGCTACAACGCCTGCGCCAACGGTACGGCCGCCTTCACGGATTGCGAAACGCAGACCGTCGTCCATCGCGATCGGGTGGATCAGGGTAAC
>NZ_JNGH01000016.1 GCF_001188485.1 Trabulsiella odontotermitis | reverse complement strand
GCGCTGATGATCCTCATCACTGTTATGAACTCCAGTGGGGGTAAAGCGTCTGACCTGTTCGGTGAGCTGACCGGTATTGCGGTTCTGCTGACCATGCTGCCTTACTTCTATTCTTGCGTTGACCTGATTCGCTTCGAAGGGATTAACCTCCGTAACCTCGCAAGCCTGGTGTGCTCCATCCTCGGTTGTGGCTTCTGCTTCATCGCACTGATGGGCGCAGGCTCCTTCGAACTCGCCGGCACCTTTATCATCAGCCTGATTATCCTGATGTTCTACGGCCGCAAAATGTCCCAACGTCAGCAAAACAAAGTCGTTACCGAAACACAGAC
>NZ_JNGH01000015.1 GCF_001188485.1 Trabulsiella odontotermitis | reverse complement strand
TGTTGTCGAGAAGCCAGCGGCTGTTGAAGTATTCCGCGCCGCCCAGCTTTCCGGTCAGGTTAAAACTGTCCATCCCACCTTCGACGTTGATTTTCACCGGCATCGCTTTGCCTGCCTGCTTGTCCACCGGCGGCGGTAAGTGACTGCTTACATTTTTCAGGTCACCGGTGATATCGACGGTATACTTCGAGCCGCCCTTGTAAGGAATTTCGATGCCGACTTTCCCTTCCCAGGGCACGCTGCCGCTCAACGCCTCGTCGATCGCCTTCGGCAATAAACCGGTGCGGGTTGGCTGCCAGTTGGCATCCAGATTGACGTTAACGNCGTTCACAAAGCTGAATCGCCCGCTGAGGTTTTTCAGCGTGCTGTTCAGCGGCTTGATGAACAGGCTGTTATTTTGCAACTGCACGTTGCCTTTGGCGGTGGTCATTTCACCGTCGAGCGGGATGTCGAGATTCAGGCGGGCGTTAACATCGCCATCCAGTTGCAGTTCGTCAAGCGTAGCAGCGAGCGTGTCTTTCAGCGGCGTCTCTTTAAAGTACGGACCGACCGCTTTCCCCGGACCATGAATATCAGCATCAATTAATAATTTCTCTTTCGAGTAGTCCGGGATGGCCGCGTTGAGGTTATTGGCCGTCACGCCGCCCAGCTTCACGTCATCGGCCTTCATCCACAGGCCGTCGTTGAGGAAGTTGAGGTCAATATTCAGATTCGTCAGCGCAGGCCAGTCAGGCTGGAAAGCGAAGGTCGCGTTATGCAACGGCACCCAGACCTGGAACTGGCCTTCGTTATGCTTGTAGGGGAACAGATGCGGGTTGCCGCTGTAGACCAGCGTCGCGTCATCGGCCTGGCCGCCTTTGATAGCACCGCTGAGGTAGTCCACCAACGCTTTGCCCATCAGGTTTTCCGGAAAATAGCGCCACGCCTGGCCGCCATCGTCGGTGCTGATCCCGGCGAGAATACCTAACCACGGCGCATCGCCTTCCGGCTGGAGATAGCGGAAACCGCCATGCGCGCGAACCGCTTTCGCCTGTACATCGATGTCACGGCCATCGAGCATAAAGCCCTTTTCATTCCTCACCCAACGGAGATTCGCTATCCCTTTTTCGATCTCCAGCGGCGCGCGGAAAACCGTTTCGTACGGCATGACCGCCTGCTGCATCGAGGCGGTCAGCGCGCCGTCCTCGACGCTGCCGTCAATCCTGCCGGAAAAATGTTCTGCGCCCGGCAGCAGCTTCCACTGTTTCCAGGCGAGATTATTCCACGCTGCCTGGAAACGCGTTTTTTCGGTTTGCTGTAAGGGAATATCAACCGCCAGCGTATCGACCGTGCCGGTCGGCTGGGTGGTTTGCCACATTTCGCCCAGCGCCGGGGAGAGTTTTGCGGCGATCGGCAGCAGGCCTTTCAGACTGCCGAGATCCAGATTGGTGGCGCGAAGGCGCAGTTCATCGCTGCGCACGCCGGACGCGCCGCCCACTTCCTGTGCCGGGATCCAGGCCATCGCCAGCGCACCGGTTGGCCAGCGGGTGCCGTCGATAGCAATCCGGGTATCGGGAATGCGCATCGCCCAGCCTTCCCGCTCGCGGGTCAGGTGTGCCGTGAGGTTGTCGACGTCAAGGCGGTGCGTTTGCTGATCGCCCTGCCAGCTCGCGCCGCCCTGCTTCAGCCACAGATCGCCGCTTTCGACTTCGCCTTTGTTTAGCGACATCCAGCCTTCAAGACTGAACCGTGCGGATTCCAGCGCGATGTTGTCCTGCATCCAGCGGCCAAGCCAAGGTTTCACGTCGATGTCATCGGCCTGAAGCCAGACGCGACCTTTGTTCAGGATGCCGTTTTCGTCACGCAGATCCATGCGGACCTGCATCACGCCGTGCTGCCCCGTCAGGCTGGAGAGGCTCAGCTCGCCCTCGGCACGGTGGCGGTTGTCGCCGTTAAGCCAGGTCAGTTGCGGCACCGTCAGCTCCGCCCGCTGGCCGGATAAGGTCAGGAAGCTCAACTGGCTGTCGCGCAGGGTAAAGTGGTCAAACTGACGCAGGAAGAGATCGCTGATGCGATCGGTCTGAATGCTGTCGCTGCCGTCGTTGCTTTGCAGCGGCGTGTTGGTGTGAACGCGTAGCTGCCAGAAGGTGAGATCGCGGAACTGCCAGCGCATGTGCAGCAGGCTTTGCCACACATCCAGCGCCAGCGTGACGCGTTTTACCGAGAGTTCGCCGCCGTCGTTCAGGCTGGCGTTGATATCACGAACATCGAGCGTCGGGCCAAAATTCTCCCAACTGGCGGTGACGGCGGACGCGTCAACAGGAACGCCGGTCGAGGCGCTGATTTTTTCCAGCAATTGCGGGCGCCATGTGTTCAGCTGTGGCAAGACGAGACGCAGGCCACTCACCAGCAGCGCGACAATGACAATCAGAGCTGCCACGGTGAGCAGTAAAATCCCCGGCAAACGCCTCACGCCTCTCTCCTTGTCAGCGCCTTACACCTCATCCATTCACCCGCCTCTTCAAATGATTCGTGTAAAGCAGTGTTCGTATTACATCATGACCACATCAAACTGCTCCTGATTATAGAGCGGTTCAATCTGCACTTTGACCTGCTTACCGACGAAGATTTCCACTTCCGCCAGCGCATGCGACTCTTCCCCTTTCAGGGCTTCAGCCACTGCGGGCGACGCATAGACCAGGAAACGATCGGACTCATAGGCGTGATGCACGCGCACAATCTCGCGCATAATTTCGTAGCACACGGTCTCGACCGTTTTTACCGTTCCCCGGCCATGACAGGTAGGACACTCATTACACAGCACATGTTCCACACTTTCTCGCGTCCGTTTTCGGGTCATTTCCACCAGGCCAAGCTGGGAGAAACCGTTGATGCTGGTTTTCACGCGATCTTTGCTTAACGCCTGTTCCAGCGAGTGCAGCACGCGGCGGCGGTGATCGTCATTACTCATGTCGATAAAGTCGATGATGATAATGCCGCCAAGATTGCGCAGACGCAGCTGGCGCGCGATCGCCTGGGTCGCTTCGATGTTGGTGTTGAAAATGGTGTCGTCGAGATTACGGTGACCAACAAACGCGCCGGTATTGATGTCGATGGTGGTCATCGCTTCGGTCTGGTCGATGATCAGATAGCCGCCGGATTTCAGCTCGACTTTGCGCTCCAGCGCGCGCTGAATTTCATTTTCGACGTCAAAGAGATCGAAAATCGGCTGACGGCCGCTGTAGTGTTCCAGCTTGCTGGTCATTTCCGGGATATATTCGGCGGTAAATTCCAGCAGCGCTTCAAACGTCAGGCGGGAATCCACCCGAATGCGGTCAAGATGCGCATCGGCGAAATCACGCAGCACGCGCTGCGCCAGCGCCAGTTCACCGTACAACTGATGGCGCGTCTGCTGGCGCTTTCTGCGCTCCATCACTTTCGTCCATACGCGCTTGAGGTAGGCCGCGTCCGAGGAGAGATCCTCTTCCGAAATCCCTTCCGCCGCCGTACGAATGATGAATCCGCCCTGCTCGTCGCAGTAGTCAGTGACGATTTTTTTCAGGCGCTCACGTTCCGCTTCACTTTCAATGCGTTGCGATACGCCGACATGCGCGGCACCGGGCATAAACACCAGGTAACGTGACGGTAAGGTGATGTCGGTGGTCAGACGCGCGCCTTTGGTGCCCAGCGGATCTTTCACCACCTGCACCATGAGATCCTGCCCCTGACGCACCAGCTCGGAGATATCGCGGACGGTGAATTGCTTTTGCTCTTCCCCCGCCACGCATTCCGTGTGCGGCATGATATCCGAGGCGTGCAGAAACGCCGCCTTGTCCAGACCAATATCTACAAAAGCCGCCTGCATACCAGGCAGGACACGACTGACCCGACCTTTGTAGATATTGCCTACGATCCCGCGCCGTGCTTCGCGCTCAATATGGATTTCCTGCAAAATACCGCCATCAATGTACGCCACGCGCGTTTCCGATGGGGTTACGTTCACTAATAATTCAGCCGTCATGATGATCCCTTTTCTCACGTAGTGAGTTAAAATTACTCAGCAACTCATACGTTTCCACCAGCGGTAAGCCGACCACGGCGTGATAGCTGCCATTTATCTTCCTGACAAAACAGCCACCCAGCCCCTGAATACCGTATGCACCTGCTTTATCTAAAGGTTCACCGCTGGCCACGTAGTCAGCGATGTCCCGCTCTGAAAGCACTCTGAACGTCACGTCCGTCACCACCAGACAATCCAGCATGTGCTGACGGTCCGCCAGCGCCACCGCCGTCATCACCTGATGTGTCTTACCGGAGAGCATACGCAGCATCGCGGCGGCGTGTTCGCCATCGCGAGGTTTTTCAAGCACTTCACCATTGAGAATAACAATAGTATCCGCCCCCAGTACCGGCAAATCTGCCGCCGTCAGCGCGATGCCCGCCTGCGCTTTTTCACGCGCCAGGCGCGACACATACTGCTGTGCGCTTTCCTGTGGGCGACGCTGTTCTTCAATCCCGGGAACGACTTTTTCAAAAGTAATGCCGAGTTGGGTGAGTAACTCCTGACGACGCGGGGAGCCAGATGCAAGATAAAGAGCTGTCATAAGAACCTTATTGCACTGCGTATTGCTGGCGGATTTTCCGCATCAGCAGGAAAATCCACGGCCAGAGCACTCCGTTAACTACACTACTCCAGAACACTTCCGGTCGGAAAGAGACGTCGATCACTAAAAACTCAGCCCAGAAAACAATGATATCCACCGCCAGCGACAGCAATATCACCACCAGCGCCTGCTGCCAGAGCGCCAGGTTGCGGAAGAGCTGGTATTTCAGTGCAACGAGATAAGCAACAATACTTAAAGACAGCGCGCGAACGCCCAGTGTAGAGCCGCTAATGAGATCCAGTATGGCACCGACAACAAAACCGGTGCCGACATTTACGCGATGCGGTAACGCCAGAATCCAATAGAGCAGAATCAACAGCACCCAGTTTGGCCGGAAGAGACTGATCTCATCCGGCCAGGGCATAATTTGCAGCAACAGTGCGATAAAAAACGAGAGCCAGATAACCCAGCGTCCCTGGCTACGGTAATTTGCCACTACTGCCCTCCCGTCGGGAGCGGTTGCGCAGGCTGTGGCTGCGCGGTCGGCGGCTGTGCCAGACCGGTCGCCGGTGCCGGAATCGGCGCAGGTGGGCCCATCGCGTCC
>NZ_JNGH01000014.1 GCF_001188485.1 Trabulsiella odontotermitis | reverse complement strand
GCCACCGCTCGGCGGCGCTGTCTGCCGATCAGCAGCTGGCGTTGCTGATTACCCGGTTGCAGTACGCCTGCGATTTTATGGCAACTGCAGGTATTACCGTGCTGATTGAGCCGTTAAATCCGCAAGATATGCCGAATTATTTTATTGATAATTTCCCGCTGGCCGAAAAAATAATCACTCAAGTCGGCAGAGAAAATATCGGTTTGCAGTTTGATATTTACCATTGCCAGAAAACGCACGGTGATATTGCCCGAAATATTGCGCATTACTGGCCGTTGATTCGCCATTTTCAGATTGCCTCTGTACCGGGTCGTAATGAACCCGGCACCGGCGAACTCAATGATGCATGGTTGTTAAATTATATACGAGAACTGAATTACCAGGGGTGGATTGGCTGTGAATATACGCCATTACATTCCCCTGCGAACTGGATCACAACAACATTATAAATATTACTATCTCTGTACCGGAGGATTACATGTCGGATAACGTCATTATTTCGCTGGCGCCTGTCGCCGCGGATTGCCCCACCGTTATACCTGAAGAAGTGGCGAATGAAATTTTAGCCAGCGTCGAACATGGTGCCGCGATTGTGCATTTGCATGTCCGTGATAAACAGGGACGCCTGACGCCGAACACCCAGGATTTTGAGGCCACTATCGCGCCGGTGATGGCGCAGTCAGACCTGATTATTCAGGCCTCGACCGGCGGCGTGTCGCCCATGTCGATTCAGGAGCGCTGCGCGCCGCTGGCCTGCGCGGGTGTAGAAATGGCCTCGCTCAACGTTGGCTCGGTGAACCTCGGCGATAACGTCTATTTTAATCCCACGCCGGACGTGGAATATTGCTCCCGCGAAATTGTGAAGCGCACTATTATTCCTGAATTCGAAGTCTTTGAAATTGGGATGATTAATAACATTCTCGCCCTGCAAGAGAAAATCCCGTTTAAAACGCCGATGCTGTTTAATATCGTACTGGGCCATCGCGGAAGTTCCCCGGCCACCATCGACGCGTTAATTGCCCTGCGCAGTATGATCCCGCGCGATGCATTGTGGGGAATTACCCATTACGGACGGCAGAATTTCGACATTATTGCCGCGGCGGTGGGTATGGGTGCCTGCGAAGTCAGAATTGGTTTTGAAGACAGCTATTATTTAAGCGCTAAAGAAAAGGCGACACAGAATTATCAGCAGGTTAAGAAACTCGCCACAATTATCCGCAGCATGGATAAAACCGTCGCGACGCCAGATATTGCGCGTCAGATGTTATCTATTCCGCCACGGCAGCGCGCGTGACGCTGAAAGGAATTTTCGCCATGACTATTCAATCCGTAATTCAAAAAAGTGGTTTAGGCGTCAGCATCGCGGGGATTGCCCTGGCGGCGATTGGCGCCCTGATGCAGTCCCCTGCGCTCTGGCAACCAGGTCTGGTGATGTTTACCGCCGGGTTCGCCGCCGGAGCGGGCTACTGGCCGTCACTGCGCAGCTATCAGTTTACCTTGTGGATCATTGCCGGTTTCGTCGCCGCGATGACCTGGTCCACCGATCTGATCGTCTGGGGCGGGTTTAACATCACCCATAAATGGATCGTCTTCCTGGTCATTCAGGCCACCATGTTCAGCATGGGCACCAAACTGACGATTCAGGACTTTATCGACGTCGCCAAAATGCCGTGGGCGGTGTTTATCGGCACCTTCTGCCACTTCGTCATCATGCCGCTGCTCGGGTTAACCATCACCCTTATCTTCCACTTCCCGCCGGAAGTTGCCGTGGGGATCCTGCTGATTGGTGCCTGTCCGAGCGGACTGTCATCCACGGTGATGGTGTATATCGCGAACGCCAACCTGGCGCTGGCAGTATCCATCGCTGCCGTGTCAACGCTTGCCGCCACTGTGATGACGCCGCTGTGGGTCAATCT
>NZ_JNGH01000013.1 GCF_001188485.1 Trabulsiella odontotermitis | reverse complement strand
CTTCCGCTTTTGCTTTGGCATCCGCAGCCGCTTTCGCGGCGGCTTCTTCAGCCTGCTTCTGCTTCTCCTGCGCGCTCTTCGCCGCTTCCTGCGCGTCTAAACGTTCTTTTTCCAGTTGCTTCAGACGTTCCTGCTCAGCGGCCTGCTTCTCACGGAGTTCTTCCGCCTGCTGCTGCGCCTGTTTTTCACGCTGCTCCTGAGCACGTCTGGCACTGGCCTGTTGCTGCTGCTGTCTGTCGTAGTTCTGGACGACCGCACCGGGATCGACCATCACGGCGTCAATGGCTGAACCACCGCCGCCGCCAGCAGACGCATCTATATGCTCATCGAACGAACTCCAGATCAGCAGTGCGATCAAAATGATATGCAGCACTACTGAAATGATGATCGCGCGTTTAAGCTTGTCGTTTTGTTCGGTTGCCTTCGACACTCTCGGTTCCCAAAAACTTTGTTCCTGTTTCACCGGGTTAAATCGGCTGGGTCATTAAACCGACCGACTTCACACCGGCGCTGTGTAACAGGTTCAGCGCTTTAATAATTTCATCATATGGCACATCTTTAGCGCCACCGATTAAGAAGACCGTTTTCGGATTCGCCTCCAGACGACGCTGCGCTTCAGCAACAACCTGCTCCGGCGGCAATTGCGGCATCTTTTCCTGGCCAACGTTCACGCTGTACTGACCCACACCGGAAACTTCAACGATAACCGGGGGATCGTCATTCGTGCTGACCGTTTGCGAATCCGTCGCATCAGGCAGATCCACTTCCACGCTCTGCGTAATGATTGGCGCAGTCGCCATAAAGATAAGCAACAGCACCAACAACACATCCAGTAGCGGAACAATATTAATCTCGGACTTCAGTTCGCGACGCCCGCGTCCACGTGCTCTGGCCATGGTTTACCCCTTGTTGCTCTCGCTGCTGGTAAACGCCTGACGATGCAGAATCGCGGTGAACTCTTCCATAAAGTTGTCGTAGTTCAGTTCCAGTTTGTTGACGCGCTGATTCAGGCGGTTATACGCCATGACCGCAGGGATAGCCGCAAACAGACCGATAGCGGTCGCAATCAGCGCTTCGGCGATACCCGGCGCAACCATTTGCAACGTCGCCTGTTTCACCGCGCCGAGCGCGATAAAGGCATGCATGATCCCCCACACGGTACCAAACAGACCGATGTACGGGCTGATGGAGCCCACGGTGCCGAGGAACGGAATGTGCGATTCCAGCGTTTCCAGCTCGCGGTTCATGGAGATACGCATCGCACGCGACGCCCCTTCCACAATCGCCTCTGGCGCATGGCTGTTAGCGCGATGCAGTCGGGCGAACTCTTTGAAACCGCTGTAGAAAATTTGTTCGGAGCCGGTCAGATTATCGCGACGCCCCTGACTTTCCTGATACAGGCGAGAAAGCTCAATACCAGACCAGAATTTGTCTTCAAACGCTTCGGCCTCGCGCCCTGCCGCATTGAGGATGCGGGTACGCTGGATAATGATGGCCCAGGAGGCGATTGAAAAACCAATCAAAATCAACATGATAAGTTTAACCAGAAGGCTAGCCTTCAGGAACAAATCAAGGATGTTCATGTCAGTCACTGCTTAAACTCCGCGACAATAGACTTGGGAAGCGCACGAGGCTTCATTAAGAGTGGATCAACACAGACAATCAGGACTTCTGCTTGATTCAGCAGTTGATTCTCCGCGTTGACGATCCGCTGCGTGAAAACCAGTGAGGTTCCGCGCATCGATGTTATTTCCGTTTGGACTTCGAGCATGTCGTCGAGTCGCGCGGGCGCAAAATACTCCAGCGTCATTTTGCGTACCACGAAAGCTACGCGCTCTGCCAACAGAACCTGCTGGCTAAAGTGATGGTGGCGCAGCATCTCGGTGCGTGCTCGCTCATAAAAAGCGACGTAACTGGCATGGTAAACCATGCCACCGGCATCCGTGTCTTCATAGTAGACACGTACCGGCCATCGAAATAGCGTTGTATTCACTTTACATCCCGGTAATACAAAAAAGTTTAGAGCATTCAAACTTCGCTACTATACGCGCGGTCAAGAGGGTTTGGAATGGGTGTAAGTAAACGGAGAGTAAATTTTTATGGGCCAAAGTAAGCCCATAAAAAATTAAGGAGGATTCTTAATCAGGCGAAGAAGAAAATCAGCCCGGCGAGCAATACTACGTCGGCGATCAGCGGGCAGAAAATGCCCTGCCAGTGAAGGGCTTTCGGACGAAAACCGACGCCGTGGATCACCCCCGCACACACCGCCCACATCAGCAGCAGACCGTGCCAGATGGTGAGCGAACTGGTCTTTGCCGCAAAGCGCGACGGGTCCCAGAACATGCAGCCTGCCAGCACCAGTGCCATCAGTAAGGAAAGGGCCCTTAACGGGCCCTTATCCATTACCGCGTATAACATCGCGATAACACTTTTCATTAATGATCGTCTTGTCCGGATTCAACATGCTCCAGTGCGAGCGCGGTGACCACCCCAAAGGCACAAGCCAGAAGCGTCCCCAGAATCCATGCAAAGTACCACATAATTTGCTCCTTACTTAGTACAGAGAGTGGGTGTTGCTTTCGATATGTTCTTTGGTAATGCGACCAAACATTTTCCAGTAACACCAGGCGGTGTACGCCAGGATAATCGGAACGAAGATGATCGCAACGTAGGTCATCAGGTTCAGCGTGATTTGGCTGGAGGTCGCATCCCACATGGTCAGACTGGCGTTCATCATCGTGCTGGACGGCATCACGAACGGGAACATCGCCACACCGGCTGTCAGAATAATGCAGGCCAGGGTCAGCGACGAGAACAGGAACGCCCAGGCGCTTCTGTCCATCCGCGCGGTCAGAATGGTCAGCAGCGGCAGTACCACACCCAGTGCCGGAATCAGCCACAGGACAGGTGCGCTGTTGAAGTTCACCATCCATGCACCCGCTTCACGCGCCACTTCTTTGGTCAGTGGGTTAGAGGCCGCGGAATGGTCAATCACGGATTTAACGACGTAGCCGTCAATACCGTAAACCACCCAGACACCTGCCAGTGCGAAGCAGACCAGCGTCACCAGCGCCGTAACCTGCGCGGTCGCTTTGGAACGCAGATGCAGCTCGCCAACGGTACGCATTTGCAGATAGGTCGCGCCCTGCGTCAGGATCATCGCCACACTGACAATCCCTGCCAGCAGACCGAACGGGTTCAGCAGCTGGAAGAAGTTACCGGTGTAGTAAAGGCGCAGATACTCGTCAACGTTGAACGGCACGCCCTGCAGCAGGTTGCCAAACGCCACGCCGATCACCAGCGGCGGCACAAAGCTCCCCAGGAAGATGCCCCAGTCCCACATGCCACGCCAGCGAACGTCTTCAATCTTGGAACGGTAATCGAAACCGACAGGACGGAAGAACAACGACGCCAGGACCAGAATCATCGCCACATAGAAACCGGAGAACGCGGCGGCATAGACCATCGGCCAGGCCGCAAACAGCGCGCCACCAGCGGTGATCAGCCACACCTGGTTACCGTCCCAGTGCGGTGCGATAGAGTTGATCATGATTCGACGCTCGGTGTCGTTACGACCGAGGAAACGGGTGAGCATGCCCACCCCCATGTCGAACCCGTCCGTGACCGCAAAACCGATCAGCAGAATACCGACCAGCAGCCACCAGATAAAACGCAATACTTCATAATCGATCATTTGATGACTCCTGTCTTAGCGTGCCGGCTGAGAAGCCACGGTGGACTGCTCGTAGTGATAGCGACCGGTTTTCAGGCTGCTTGGGCCAAGGCGCGCGAACTTAAACATCAGGAACAGTTCAGCCACCAGGAACAGGGTGTACAAGCCGCAGATCAGTACCATCGAGAAGATAATATCGCCTGCGGTCAGCGACGAGTTCGCCACTGCCGTCGGCAGCACTTCACCGATAGCCCACGGTTGACGACCATACTCAGCGACAAACCAGCCCGCTTCGACGGCAATCCACGGCAGCGGAATTCCGTAGAACGCCGCACGAAGAACCCATTTCTTATCACCGATGCGGTTACGAATAACGGCCCAGAAGGACGCCGCGATGATGATCAGCATCAGGAAGCCACACGCCACCATGATACGGAAGGAGAAGTACAGCGGCGCAACGCGAGGAATGGAATCTCTCGTCGCCTGCTTGATTTGTGCATCCGTCGCATCCGCCACATTCTCGGTATAGCGCTTCAGCAGCAGGCCGTAGCCCAGGTCTTTCTTGACGCTGTTGAACTGATCGCGGACCGCCTGATCGGTGGAACCGGCGCGCAGCTCTTCCAGCAGTTTGTAGGCGGTCATCCCGTTACGGATACGGCTCTCATGCTGCACCATCAGGTCTTTCAGACCGACAACAGGCTGATCCACGGAACGCGTCGCGATGATCCCCAGCGCATAAGGGATTTGAATAGCGAAATGGTTTTGTTGACCATCCTGATCGGGAATACCGAACAGCGTAAAGGCTGCCGGTGCAGGTTGGGTTTCCCACTCGGCTTCAATCGCCGCGAGTTTGGTTTTTTGTACGTCACCCATTTCGTAACCGGACTCGTCGCCGAGTACGATAACTGACAACACTGCCGCCATACCGAAGCTGGCTGCAATGGCAAACGAACGTTTGGCGAAGGCGAAGTCACGACCTTTCAGCATGTACCAGGCGCTGATACCGAGGATGAACATCGCCCCGGTGACATAACCTGATGCGACGGTGTGAACAAACTTCACCTGAGCAACCGGGTTCAGCACCAGCTCAGAGAAGCTCACCATTTCCATACGCATGGTTTCGAAGTTGAAATCCGAGGCGATCGGGTTTTGCATCCAGCCGTTCGCGACGAGGATCCACAACGCAGAAAGGTTAGAACCCAGCGCAACCAACCAGGTTACCGCCATATGCTGGACTTTGCCCAGACGGTCCCAACCAAAGAAGAACAGACCTACAAAGGTGGATTCGAGGAAGAAAGCCATCAGACCTTCAATGGCCAGCGGCGCACCGAAGATGTCTCCCACGTAGTGAGAATAATAAGACCAGTTCGTCCCGAACTGAAACTCCATGGTCAAACCGGTGGCAACACCCAGAGCGAAGTTGATACCAAACAACTTGCCCCAGAACTTAGTCATATCTTTATAAATCTGTTTGCCGGAAAGGACGTACACGGTTTCCATGATGGCCAGCAGGAACGCCATACCAAGCGTCAGCGGCACAAACAGGAAGTGGTACATCGCAGTCAAGGCAAACTGTAAGCGCGACAGTTCGACTATATCTAACATCATGACTCCTTGCTCATCGCATGAAGACTCCGAGAATGAACCCATCTGAGCGGTTCACACACATGCCCCAATACAATTAAATTGTTTCCAACGTTGTTGCTGTGTTCCTGCAAGAGGAAACGACAATCATTAAAGGTTACAAACGCGTTAATAAAAAAACCAAATTGATACGCAATTATATTACGCCGCAAAACCCTTACAATAAACAGGTTTTTACAGTAAAAAATTTACGTTTTTCGACATTGATCAATTTATAGCTTGAGCGCCATGTTTCCACCAGATTGATCTGCGACAATTTACCCCTTTCCCAGGAATTTTCCAATCTTTAAACATTGATTTATATCAATTCAGACGGATTCTGTTAATGGTGTTTAGGGGTGGTAAACTGCGTATATTTATTGTTAATAATATGTAGCAAATAAGAAATTTGTCGTTACGGAGTGGCAAAGAATATATTCAAGAAAGGATTTTTATTTAACGAGGGTTCTCCCTGCCCTGCCCTGCCCTGGTCAGGACATTATTAATGTTAGCGGGTTCACATTATTTTGCTACCGTGCCTTTGTCGTATATACGATGACCTTGTTTTTACCTTTCTTAGCATTCTAATGAATACCCCGGCGTGATGATCATAAAAAGTAAGCCACGCGTTGCGTGGCTATGGTAAGGACAGCGTGGTTTTCAGACAAAATCCATCATGATGGTGGCGGTACCGTGGTAATCGCCGGGGGTCACCGCGCCGCCGGACGGCAGCAGGTAAACATCAAGCGTAATATTTTTGCTCATTGCGTTGGTGGTGTAGGTATTGCCGAAGGTCCAGGTCAGAGGATTGCTTGAATTGAAGTAGAGATCTTTACCGGCGTTATCATTAGATCCATCTTTGTTTCTGTACTGCGGGTTAACGCGTATCGCGACGCCGACATGTTGCGGACCGGTGCCCACATTGTTACCCAGCACCAGACCGTTTTCCAGCACCGGCGTGTTGTTGGTGGCTGTGACCGTCGTTTTGACCTTATCGACGCCGTAGCAATCGTCCATATTGAGCGTCATCTGTTTTACCTGCCGGGCGCTATTACGATCGACCGTACTGCCGGTCACGTCGCCCGCCGCGACAGAACCAAAATCCACCACACCATTATCTGACAGCGTATACATACAAGAAGCAGTGAGTTGAATATCCATTGCGGATGAATACCATTTATATTGTATAAATTCGGTACCATGAGTCGCGCCCTGCTCATTCTCATCGGTCACAAGGATTTTATAAATTGGTGTTGAAGCTACGACGGTACCTTTCGGGAACCCGCGAAACTGATTATTCACAACAGGCAGCATCGGCCCTCCCCAAATTGCAGCTTCTTTCAAATCGTCTTTATGCACCACTCTAACGGGGGGATACATCATATTCATCCGTTCCGTCAGCATAAAAAAAAGTCCCGGTATCGAACTCGGCGCCAGCAATCCGTTGCTGTCTTCATCAATCCCAGTACTGCCTAAATTGAGTAAGTTAACAACCGAGTTTTCTTTAATAGTTATCAACTGGCTGCCCTCTTCCGGCTCATAACGCACCGTGATCTGAGATTGTGGTTCTCCGAGATTGCTGCACGTTTTGACAAATGACGACGCCCCTCCGAAACCGTTAAAATAGCGTTCAGCAACCGGATTTACTAGCATCAGATACTGACCGTTACCGAGCGTTCGCAATAGCGAAGTATCCAGGGTATAGGGGAAGTTGGTTTCCGTATAAGCGGCAATAGGGGATGCAGATGTGCTCCTCACGCAGTTTGTGGGACCGGAGGCATATCTTTCCGTCAAATATGCCCCGCTTTGCGCGCTCCATAACGCCGTAAGCAAAAAAAGGAAAATCGCTTTTATTTTCACATCGCGCCTCATAATAATGTGTCTCGATATTAATATTATATTCGTATGGTCAGGACTAATGTTAATTCCCGGGAGAATAATACTCCGGTATGTTGTGTGATATTTTCGAATTTCTGAATTTACACTTTAATTAAACTAATTAGCATTCATCGTTATGTCGTCGGAAATATGTCGCCCTGTTCTTTTTTGTAAAATAATTTATATTAGCCCATGGTTTTAATAATATTACACCATCAATTATTAACGCTAACATCTTAATACTTATGATGATAATCATCATTCAGGGAATTAATAAATCATTCTATTCACGTAATGGATGCCCCGCGTAAATAACGTTCTTTTTTTCGCTACGATTATCTCTTATTAATAGGGCGTTATTAAAACAACGGACGACTATTTCACATCAGGAGACGACAATGCGCACGTTACCAGGGGTCATCGGCCTGCTCATGCTGCTGCCTGCAATAAGTCAGGCCGACGAACCCGATGCCATCGAGAAAGCCACCAACCCGCTACATTTATCCACCTCGGTCGCCGTTCAGGATTATTACACGCCGGAACTGTATGGCAGCGACCGACATACCCACGACACCCTGTTTCGCGCCACCGTGCCGGTTGCCGCCAACGACTGGGTGCCGGTACCGCAGATTTTACGCATGACCGTACCGCTGGCCACTCGCCCACAACCGCAGGGTTACAGCACCGGGCTCGGCGATATCAATCTGTTCGATATTTTTCTGCTTAAACAGGACGGTGTCAGAATCGGCGTTGGCNGCCCCGCTGACCCCCGCCAGCACCGCGTCGGAAGACGAACTCGGCAGCGGGAAATGGCAGGCCGGGTTATCCGCCATCGTCATGAAATCCACGCCACAATGGATGGCGGGCACGCTGGTGCAGTGGCAAAAAAGCTTCGCCGGGGACGATGCCCGTCGCGACGTGGAAACCGCGACGTTTCAGCCCATTGTGATCTATAAACTGCCGCAGGGCTGGTATCTGCGCACCTCAGGGATTTGGTCGTTTAACCGGGAAAATGACGATTACTACATCCCCGTCGGGCTGGGCGGTGGGCGCGCCTGGAAGATGGGCGGAAACGTGGTAAGCGCGTTTATTGAGCCGCAGTGGACGGTCGAGCATCAGGGGGATGGCGTACCCAAATTCACGCTATTCGCGGGTGTCAGTATTGTGATGTAAAAAAGGCCGCTTCTCAGCGGCCAACCATGTCGAAATCGGACATTTAGGGTATATAAAGCTCCCCTTCCGGGGAGCTGAGAGGATTATTACTTAATGATGGCTTTCAGCGCTTCGCCGATGTCGGCCAGGCTGCGAACGGTTTTCACGCCCGCCGCTTCAAGAGCTGCGAATTTCTCATCTGCCGTACCTTTGCCGCCAGCGATGATGGCGCCTGCGTGGCCCATACGCTTGCCTTTCGGCGCGGTCACACCCGCGATGTAACCCACCACCGGTTTGGTCACGTGATCTTTAATGTAAGCGGCCGCTTCTTCTTCCGCGCTGCCGCCGATTTCACCGATCATCACGATCGCTTCAGTCTGCGGATCTTCCTGGAACATCTTCAGGATATCGATGAAGTTGGAGCCCGGAATCGGGTCGCCGCCGATGCCCACACAGGTGGACTGGCCGAAGCCATAATCGGTGGTCTGCTTAACCGCTTCATACGTCAGCGTACCGGAACGGGAGACGATGCCCACTTTACCCGGCTGGTGAATGTGACCCGGCATGATGCCGATTTTGCACGCGCCCGGGGTGATAACGCCTGGGCAGTTCGGGCCGATCATGCGCACGCCAGCTTCATCCAGCTTCACTTTCACGGTCAGCATATCCAGCGTCGGAATACCTTCGGTGATGGTGATAATCAGTTTGATGCCTGCGTCGATCGCTTCCAGAATGGAATCTTTGCAGAACGGTGCCGGAACGTAGATAACCGACGCGGTCGCGCCAGTGGCTTCTACGGCTTCACGTACGGTGTTGAACACCGGCAGGCCCAGATGCGTGGTGCCGCCTTTGCCTGGCGTCACGCCGCCAACCATCTGCGTACCATAAGCAATCGCCTGTTCAGAGTGGAACGTCCCCTGGCTACCGGTGAAACCCTGGCAGATAACCTTGGTGTTTTTATCGATTAAAATGGACATTATTTCCCCTCCACTGCGGCAACTACCTGCTGAGCGGCATCCGTCAGACTTTTCGCTGCAATAATATTCAGGCCGCTGTCAGCCAGTTTCTTCGCGCCCAGTTCAGCGTTGTTACCTTCCAGACGGACAACCACCGGAACGTTAACGCCCACTTCTTCTACCGCACCCATGATGCCGTCAGCGATCAGGTCGCAACGCACGATGCCGCCGAAGATGTTAACCAGTACCGCTTTAACATTGTCATCGGAGAGGATGATTTTGAACGCTTCGGTCACGCGCTCTTTCGTCGCGCCGCCGCCCACGTCCAGGAAGTTTGCCGGTTCACCACCGTGCAGCTTAACGATGTCCATGGTGCCCATTGCCAGGCCCGCACCGTTAACCATGCAGCCGATGTTGCCATCCAGCGCCACGTAGTTCAGTTCCCACTGTGCCGCCTGCGCTTCACGCGGATCTTCCTGAGACTGGTCGCGCATTTCGCGCAGTTCAGCCTGGCGGAACAGCGCGTTGCCGTCAGCGCCCAGCTTGCCATCGAGGCAAATCAGGTCGCCCTGCTTAGTGATCACCAGCGGGTTGATTTCGATCAGCGCCAGGTCGCGCTCAAGGAAAATAGTCGCCAGGCCCATGAAGATTTTTGTGAACTGCTGAACCTGTTTACCTTCCAGACCCAGTTTGAACGCCAGTTCGCGACCCTGGTACGGCATCGGGCCGGCCAGCGGATCCAGCGCGACTTTATGGATCAGGTGCGGGGTTTCTTCCGCAACTTTTTCGATTTCCACGCCGCCTTCGGTGGAAGCCATGAAGACCACACGGCGGGAGCTACGGTCAACAACCGCGCCCAGGTACAGCTCTTTATCGATATCGGTCGCCGCTTCCACGAGGATCTGGTTGACCGGCTGGCCGTTAGCGTCTGTTTGATACGTCACGAGGCGTTTGCCCAGCCAGTGCTCAGCAAAAGCGCGAATTTCTTCTTTGCTCTTAACGACTTTCACGCCGCCCGCTTTACCGCGGCCACCTGCGTGAACCTGACATTTCACGACCCACGGACCCGCACCGATTTTAGAGGCAGCTTCTTCAGCTTCACGCGGCGTGGTACAGGCGTAGCCCACTGGCGCAGGTAAACCATAGCGGGCAAACAGTTGTTTTGCCTGATATTCATGTAAGTTCATGCGTTCTATCCATTCTTAGTAATGGTTATCATTAAGCTTGCAGATCGGTATCAGGTTCGCGCCGGGTGGCGCTACGCTTACCCGGCCTACAAGGCAGGTGATGCGTTTGTAGGCCCGGCAAGCGAAGTGCCGCCGGGCAAAACCATCTAAAACTACACGTCCAGCAGCAGACGAGTCGGATCTTCCAGCAGCTCTTTAATCGCGACCAGGAAGCTCACAGACTCGCGGCCATCGATCAGACGGTGGTCGTAGGAGAGCGCCAGGTACATCATTGGCAGAATTTCTACCTTGCCGTTAACCNNTCTGCGGCGGGTTGATGATCGGCGTAGACATCAGGGAGCCAAAGACGCCGCCGTTGGTGATGGTGAAGTTACCGCCGGTCAGATCGTCAACAGTCAGTTTGCCGTCACGGCCTTTCACCGCCAGCTCTTTGATGTTTTTCTCGATGTCAGCCATGCCCAGCAGATCAACATCACGCAGCACCGGGGTCACCAGGCCGCGCGGCGTGGAAACCGCCATGCTGACGTCAAAGTAGTTGTGGTAAACCACATCATCGCCATCGATGGACGCATTCACTTCCGGGAAGCGTTTCAGGGCTTCAACCACCGCTTTCACGTAGAAGGACATAAAGCCCAGACGGATGCCGTGACGTTTTTCAAACGCTTCACCGTACTGCTTACGCAAATCCATAATCGGCTTCATGTTGACTTCGTTGAACGTGGTCAGCATGGCGGTGGAGTTCTTCGCTTCCAGCAGACGCTCGGCCACGCGCTTACGCAGGCGGGTCATCGGCACGCGTTTTTCGCTGCGGGAACCCAGCGCAGGCTGAGCAGCAGCAGGCGCTGCAGCGGCGGCTGGCGCTTTGCTTTCGGTTTTCGCCGGTGCTTTCGCCAGATGTTTTTCCACATCTTCACGGGTCAGACGACCGCCAACACCGGTGCCTTTAATGGCGCTGGCGTCCAGGCTGTGCTCAGCCAGCAGACGACGAATCGCCGGGCTCAGCGCATCGTTGTTTTGCTCTTCCAGAGACGCCTGCTGGCGCTGTGCCGGAGTAGACTCTTTCGCCTCGGATTTGGCACCAGACTCTTTACCAGAGCTGTTACCTTCGCGCAGGCGGCCGAGGATCTGACGAGAAGTCACGGTGGTGCCTTCGTCTTCCAGCACTGCATCCAGAATGCCGTCCGTCGACGCCGGTACTTCCAGTACCACTTTGTCAGTTTCGATTTCTACCAGCACTTCATCACGGGTTACCGCGTCGCCTGGTTTTTTATGCCAGGTCGCGACGGTCGCGTCTGCAACGGATTCAGGCAGGTCGGGAACAAGAATATCTACGCTACTCATTATTTATCCTTTAATTAATCGACGTTCAGCGCGTCATTAACCAGATCTTGCTGTTGTTTCTGGTGAACGGACAGATACCCTACCGCCGGTGAGGCGGAGGCCGGGCGACCTGCATAACGCAGGGCGGACCCAAATGGAATCACTTCACGGAAATGATGCTGACTGCAATACCATGCGCCCTGGTTGAGCGGCTCTTCCTGGCACCAGACAAAATCATGAACGTGAGTATATGGTTTCAGCGCTTCCTGCATCGCCTGATGCGGGAACGGATAGAGCTGTTCGATACGCACGATGGCGACATCTTTCTGATCGCTTTTGCGGCGCTGTTCCAGCAGGTCGTAATAAACCTTACCAGAGCACATCACAACGCGCTTCACGGCTTTCGGATCCAGCTCGTCGATTTCGCCAATCGCCGGCAGGAACGTGCCGTTTGCCAGCTCATCCAGCGAAGAGACCGCCAGCGGGTGACGCAGCAGCGATTTCGGTGACATCACCACCAGCGGACGGCGCATACCGCGCAGCGCCTGACGACGCAGCATGTGGTAAACCTGCGCCGGGGTGGACGGAACGCACACCTGCATGTTCTGCTCAGCGCAAAGCTGCAGATAACGCTCCAGACGCGCCGACGAGTGTTCCGGACCCTGCCCTTCGTAGCCGTGCGGCAGCAGCATCACCAGACCGCACATACGGCCCCATTTCTGCTCGCCGGAGCTGATGAACTGGTCGATAACCACCTGTGCGCCGTTGGCGAAGTCGCCGAACTGCGCTTCCCAGATGGTCAGGGTGCGCGGTTCTGCGGTCGCATAACCGTATTCAAACGCCAGTACCGCCTCTTCAGAGAGCACGGAGTCCCAGACTTTGAACTCGCCCTGGCCGTTATGCACGTGCTGCAGAGGCGTGTAGGTTGAGCCGTTGGACTGGTTGTGGATCACCGCATGACGGTGGAAGAAGGTGCCGCGGCCAGAGTCCTCACCAGACAGACGCACGGAAATGCCTTCGTCAACCAGTGTAGCGTACGCCAGGTTTTCCGCGCCGCCCCAGTCGAACAGTTTCTCACCGGCTGCCATGGCCTGACGGTCACTGTAGATTTTCGCCACGCGGGACTGCATTTCGATGGCTTCCGGTACCGTGCTGATGCGTTTAGCCAGCTCCTGCACGCGCTTCATTTCCACCTTGTTCGGGTAGCTCTCATCCCACTCGTGGTTGAGGTACGGTGACCAGGTGAACGAATGCATGTTCATCGGACGCCACTCTTTCACCACGCATTCACCCGCATCCAGCGCGTCGCGGTAGAGATTGACCAGCTCGGTCGCATCTTCCAGCGTCGTCACCTTATCCTGCTCGAGTTTGTCAGCGTAAAGCTTACGCGGCGTCGGGTGTTTTTTGATTTTCTGGTACATCAGCGGCTGGGTTGCGCTCGGCTCGTCGGCTTCGTTATGGCCGTGACGGCGGTAGCACACCAGGTCGATGAACACATCGCGTTTGAAGGTATTACGGAAATCCAGTGCCAGACGGGTCACGAAAGCCACCGCTTCCGGATCGTCCGCGTTCACGTGGAAAATCGGCGCCTGCACCATTTTACCGATGTCGGTGCAGTACGGCGTGGAACGCGCATCCAGCGGGTTAGACGTGGTGAAGCCCACCTGGTTGTTGATCACGATACGGACGGTACCGCCCACTTCGTAACCACGCGCTTTAGACATGTTCAGGGTTTCCTGAACCACGCCCTGACCAGTCACGGCCGCGTCACCGTGAATGGTGATAGGCAGCACCATGTTGCTGCTCGGATTGTCGAGACGGTCGAGACGCGCACGGACGGAACCGATAACTACCGGGCTGACAATCTCGAGGTGCGACGGGTTAAACGCCAGCGCCAGGTGAACCAGGCCGCCTTCGGTTTCGATGTCAGACGAGAAGCCCATGTGGTACTTCACGTCACCGGTGCCGAGGTGTTCTTTATGCTTACCGGCGAATTCGTCGAACAGATCCTGCGGTTTTTTACCCAGCACGTTGATCAGCACGTTCAGACGACCGCGGTGCGCCATGCCCAGCACCACTTCGCGGGTGCCGCTGTTGCCAGCGTGGCGGATGAGCTCTTTGAGCATCGGGATAAGCGCGTCGCCCCCTTCGAGGGAGAAACGTTTCGCGCCCGGGAACTTCGCGCCCAGATAGCGCTCCAGCCCTTCGGCAGCGGTTAATTCATTCAGGAAACGTTTTTTCTCGTCCGCCGAGAACGTCGCATGGCCCACCACGGATTCAATGCGCTGCTGGATCCAGCGTTTTTCTTCCGTGGAAGTAATATGCATATATTCCGCGCCGATGGAGCCGCAGTAGGTTTGCTTCAGCGCCTCAATCAGGTCGCCAAGCTGCATCGTATCTTTGCCGATGGCAAAAGAACCTACGTTAAAGCTTTCCTGGAAATCGGCCTCAGTCAGATCGTGGTACGACGGATCGAGATCCGCGACGCGATCCTGTTTCCACAGCCCCAGCGGATCGAGATTCGCATGCTGGTGGCCACGGAAGCGATAGGCGTTGATGAGCTGCAGGACTTTTACCTGCTTCACATTGGTGTCGGGGTCTGAAATCGAGGAAGTGTAACGTGAGGCATCCTTCGCCAGACGACGGAAATAATCACGTGTTTTGGAATGAAATTGATCGGGTTTGACTCCGGTACCAGGCAGTTGCTGGAACATAGAACGCCAGTTAGCGTCAACAGAGTCAGGATCGGTTAAGAAGTCTTCATAGAGCTGTTCTATCCAGCTCTGGTTCGCACCAGAGAGGTAAGAAGAGTCCAGCCAGGCTTTCATTGCGCCGTTCTGCATCGTGATCCCTTAAGCATTTAATGCTTATTTCGCCGTAGAAACTACCACGCACATCTGGGTGTACGTGCCGGGGTTCACCTGCGAGCTCTTTTCATTTGGCCCGCGAAGGAACCTTTAGAAACTGTCTAGACTTCAGGGCAGTTTTTAAAGGTTTCTGCAACTTGCCCGGTGGCGCTACGCTTACCGGGCCTACGTAACAGTAGGCCGGATAAGCGCAGCGCCATCCGGCGTTTTTACTTACGCACTGCGCTGCAGCAGCATCGACTTAATATGGCCGATGGCGCGCGTCGGGTTCAGCCCCTTAGGACATACACTGACGCAGTTCATAATGCTATGGCAGCGGAATACGCTGAAAGCATCGCTCAGCCCTTCCAGTCGGCTGTCGGTTTCGGTATCGCGGCTGTCGATCAGGAAACGATACGCCGCCAGCAGACCCGCCGGGCCGATGAACTTGTCCGGGTTCCACCAGAACGACGGGCAAGACGTTGAACAACAGGCACAAAGAATACACTCGTACAGACCATCGAGTTTTTCACGCTGCTCTGGCGACTGTAAATGCTCGCGAGCCGGTGGATTCTTCCCATTATTCAACAAGTAAGGCTTAATCTTCTCATATTGTGCATAGAATTGCCCCATGTCTACCACCAAATCGCGCACCACCGGCAGCCCTGGCAGAGGACGGATGACAATTTTCTTGCCCGGCTGGTTCAGCGCCGAAATCGGCGTGATGCACGCAAGGCCATTTTTGCCGTTCATGTTCAGGCCGTCGGAGCCACAGACCCCTTCACGGCAGGAACGACGAAACGACAGTGTCGGATCTTTTTCTTTCAGCTGGATTAACGCATCCAGCAGCATCATGTCGCGACCTTCTTCCGCCTCGAGGGTGTAATCCTGCATGCGCGGAGCGTCGTCGACATCCGGGTTATAACGATAAACTGAGAATTCGAGTTTCATTATCCTGTCTCCGCATTAGTAAGTACGAATCTTCGGCGGGAACGCCGGACGCAGTTTCGGTTCCATATTGACGTTACGACGCGTCATGGTTTCCGACTCTGGCAGATACAGGGAATGGCACAGCCAGTTTTCGTCATCACGATCCGGGAAGTCGAAGCGACTGTGTGCGCCACGGCTTTCGGTACGGAAGTTTGCCGACATCGCCGTCGCGAACGCGGTTTCCATCAGGTTATCCAGCTCCAGACATTCAACGCGCTGGGTGTTGAACTCGCTGGACGTGTCATCCAGACGGGCATTTTTCAGACGCTCGCGGATAGCCTTCAACTGCTCAAGCCCTTTGGCCATCGCGTCGCCTTCGCGGAACACGGAGAAGTTGTGCTGCATACATTCCTGCAGCGCTTTACGGATTTCCACCGGATCTTCGCCGTTACGGTTACCGTTCCAGCGGTTGAGGCGCTCAAGGGAAGCGTCAATTTCATCGTCGGTGGCGTCACGCAGTGTACCCTGCTCGGCAATCGACTCCTGCAGATGCAGACCCACCGCACGACCGAACACCACCAGGTCAAGCAGCGAGTTGCCGCCCAGACGGTTAGCGCCGTGTACGGATACGCAGGCGATTTCACCGACCGCGAACAGGCCCGGGATCACCACGTCTTCGCCCTGCTCGTTCACGGTCAGCGCCTGGCCGGTCACTTTGGTCGGAATACCGCCCATCATGTAGTGGCAGGTCGGGATAACCGGGATCGGCTCTTTCACCGGGTCAACGTGAGCGAAGGTACGGGACAGCTCCAGAATGCCCGGCAGACGGGATTCCAGAACTTCTTTACCCAGATGGTCGAGTTTCAGCTTCGCGTGCGGACCCCACGGGCCGTCGCAGCCGCGACCTTCACGGATTTCGATCATGATGGAACGCGCCACCACGTCACGACCCGCCAGGTCTTTCGCGTTCGGCGCATACCGCTCCATGAAGCGCTCGCCGTGTTTGTTCAGCAGGTAACCCCCCTCACCACGGCAGCCCTCGGTCACGAGAACGCCGGCACCGGCGATGCCGGTCGGGTGGAACTGCCACATTTCCATATCCTGCACCGGCACACCAGCGCGAATAGCCATCCCCACGCCGTCACCGGTATTGATGTGCGCGTTGGTGGTGGACTGATAGATACGGCCTGCACCGCCGGTCGCCAGCACGGTCGCGCGGGCTTTGAAGTACACTACTTCACCGGTTTCGATGCACAGTGCGGTACAACCCACCACCGCGCCATCTGCGTTTTTCACCAGATCCAGCGCATACCACTCGGAGAAAATCGTGGTGTGATTTTTCAGGTTCTGCTGATACAGCGTGTGCAGCAGGGCGTGACCGGTACGGTCAGCGGCTGCTGCGGTACGTGCCGCCTGCTCGCCACCGAAGTTTTTCGACTGGCCGCCAAACGGACGTTGATAAATGGTGCCATTTTCCAGACGGGAGAACGGCAGACCCATGTGGTCCAGCTCCAGAATCGCTTCCGGGCCGGTCTTACACATATATTCGATAGCGTCCTGATCGCCGATATAGTCTGACCCCTTCACGGTGTCATACATGTGCCATTCCCAGTTATCTTCATGGGTATTACCGAGCGCCACAGTGATGCCACCCTGCGCGGAAACGGTATGGGAACGGGTCGGGAAGACTTTAGAGAGCAGCGCACAGGTCTGGCCGCTCTGGGAAATTTGCAGCGCCGCGCGCATACCTGCGCCACCTGCGCCGATGACAACAGCATCAAATTCTCTGACTGGCAGTTTCATTACACACCCCACACCACAACAAATCCATAAATCACGTAAACCACCAGCGCAACCACGATGAGCAGTTGCAGAATCAGGCGCACGGCCAGGGGCTTAACGTAGTCGGTCAATACCTGCCACATGCCAATCCAGGCATGAATCAAGATGGAAAACAGGGCCAGCAGGGTAAAGACTTTGGTGAACCCGGAGGAGAAGAAACCCGACCAGACTTCCCAGGTCAGCGTGCCGCTCGTGGCGAAAAAGCCAACCATGTAGATGATGTAGAGGGTCAGAACGATAGCGGTAGCACGAACCAGAATGAAGTCATGTACGCCGTTGCGTCCTAATGCTGAGGCGTTGCTTACCATACGAGGACTCCTGCGAGAAGTGAAAGCACGACAGTAATAACAAAAGAGATGTTGGCGGAGCGTTTCCCTGCTTCGAGGGTTTCGTCCAGGTAGCCAAAGTCCATCAGCAGATGGCGAATACCGACCACGGTGTGGTACGCCAGTGCAGTGAGGATGCCCCACATAATGAACTTAACGAAGATGCTGCTCATGATGGAGCTGGCGACGAGGAAACCTTCAGGAGAGGAGAGGCTGGTGCCCAGCAACCACAGCAGAATACCGACGGCCACGAACGTGATCACACCGGAGACGCGATGGAGAATGGACGCTATCGCCGTTACAGGAAACCGAATCGTTGTGAGATCCAGGTTGACAGGTCTTTGTTTTTTCACATTTCTTACCATGAATAACGCCCACATGCTGTTCTTATTATTCCTTCCTCCGGTCTGCGTGCGGGTCAAGCAGCGTCCTTACTATAACTAAGCGTCATGTTAAAACTCCCTTTCAGAAGCAAATACGACACAAAACAACGCTGGGTGGCTCGGGATTAGCAGGGTGTTCCGGAGACCTGGCGGCAGTATAGGCCGTTCACAAAATCATTACAATTAACCTACATATAGTTTGTCGGGTTTTATGCGGAACAGTGATCGATATCACGATAACAACATTTTTTTAAATTTTAATCAGCTGATTTGACAAATATTAAACATTATTGTTACAACCATCACCAGAAAAGTCATATAATGCGTAAAAGTTATGAGGTCATGCTTTCACCTGAATATAAGTTATGTAACAGTGTGTCGGTATTGACCGAAGTGATCAGGACAGTTATTAGTGATATACAGGTTTGAATGACACGGACTGCTAAGACCCTGATTTGCTGTTGTTTCGCTGTAAATTGACCGTCTACCACCCAGCGCCCTTTGCTCTGTACCCTGGTTTCTCCTCTGAAACAGAGCGGCGAGCCAAATAACAATTTCGGTAACGGTAATGAACAGTCAGAATGCGAATCCGGCATCCGGCAGTCTTAAGCAATAAGGCGCTAAGGAGACCGTAATGGCTGATACTAAGGCAACGCTCACCCTCAACGGTGATACTGCTCTCGAACTGGATGTGCTAAAGGGCACGCTCGGTGAAGATGTTATTGATATCCGCAAGTTAGGTTCAAAAGGACTGTTTACTTTTGACCCTGGCTTCACCTCTACCGCATCCTGCGAATCCAAAATCACTTTTATTGATGGTGATGAAGGTATCCTGCTGCATCGCGGTTTTCCCATCGATCAGTTAGCCACTGAGTCTAACTATCTGGAAGTGTGTTACATCCTGCTGAACGGCGAAAAACCGACGCAGGCGCAATACGACGAATTCAAAACCACCGTCACCCGTCATACCATGATCCACGAGCAGATCACCCGTCTGTTCCATGCGTTCCGTCGCGATTCGCATCCGATGGCGGTGATGTGCGGGATTACCGGTGCGCTGGCGGCGTTCTATCACGATTCACTGGATGTTAATAATCCGCGTCATCGTGAAATTGCCGCGTTCCGCCTGCTCTCCAAAATGCCAACCATGGCAGCGATGTGTTACAAATATTCTATCGGCCAGCCGTTTGTTTATCCGCGCAACGATCTCTCCTACGCGGGTAACTTCCTGAATATGATGTTCTCCACGCCGTGCGAAACGTATGAAGTGAACCCGGTGCTGGAACGTGCGATGGACAGGATCCTCATCCTGCACGCCGATCACGAACAGAACGCCTCGACCTCCACGGTACGTACAGCAGGCTCCTCGGGCGCGAACCCGTTTGCCTGTATCGCGGCAGGTATTGCCTCCCTGTGGGGACCGGCACACGGCGGCGCCAACGAAGCAGCCCTGAAAATGCTGGAAGAAATCAGCTCTGTTGAGCACATTCCGGAATTCGTCCGTCGAGCGAAAGATAAGAACGACTCTTTCCGCCTGATGGGCTTCGGTCACCGCGTGTACAAGAACTACGATCCGCGCGCCACCGTAATGCGCGACACCTGCCACCAGGTACTGAAAGAGCTGGGCACCAAAGACGATCTGCTGGAAGTGGCGATGGAGCTGGAACACATCGCGCTGAACGACCCGTACTTCATTGAGAAGAAACTCTACCCGAACGTCGATTTCTACTCTGGCATTATTCTGAAAGCGATGGGCATTCCGTCTTCCATGTTCACCGTGATCTTCGCCATGGCGCGTACCGTTGGCTGGATTGCGCACTGGAACGAAATGCACACCGAAGGGATGAAAATTGCACGACCGCGTCAGCTGTATACCGGCTACGACAAACGTGAATTTGAATCTAACCTGAAGAAACGCTAAGCACGTAGCGGTCTGACTGAACCGGGGACAATCGCGCCCCGGTTTTTTTATGCCCTGAATCCGGCGCTGACAGTGATGTTATATTCCGCAAACGCCGCGCGCAGACGGCGGGCAAACGCCAGCGCCTGCGCACCATCGCCATGCAAACAGACGGTCTGGGCGCGCACCGGCGCCCAC
>NZ_JNGH01000126.1 GCF_001188485.1 Trabulsiella odontotermitis | reverse complement strand
GGAAGATCGGAAGACCAGACGGCGGCTGCACTGGCAAAACGTTCCGCCGGCGCATCTTCCTGCATCGGCATACCGGGGATCCAGCGCACAGGATGGCCGAGCGACGCCTGAAACGCCGCCAGCGCGCGCGCCTGAAAACCGACGAAGCCGATAATCTGGTTAATCAAAATGATATCCGGGGTGGTCAACCCGACTTCATCAAGCTGCCCACGCGATGCGCTGCCAATCACTGACGGCGAGCTGGCAAGCTGACGCGCATACTGGGTGATTTGCGCCAGTCGGCGGTTGCTCTCACGTGACGAATCCGGGCCGGGCAGCGGGGCCAGACGCGCGGCGTAGTGATTGCATAAACGCTGCACACCATACACCTGCGCCGCCGTTAACGCGGTGCTGAGCCGGTCATAGGCGCTGAACGTCTGCAGGCGGCTCACCTGCACCACATCAGGAAAAAGCCGGTCACTTAACGCTCGGGCGGGTTGCAGCCAGCAGTCGCAGGCATTCAGGAGAACATCAGGCAGGGAGAGGTCCAGCAAAAAACGATCGTCTACGTGAGCGGCTTCCGGGACCAGTGGCAGAGCGTCGCCTCGTGAGGCTCGTGACTGGGTTTCATGATACCAGTGGCTTTTGCCGTAAACGCGGCGTTGCTCCATGGGTGTTCCTTGATCTGAAAGTGGCGATCCGGAGACAACACGTGGCACACCGGACCGTTTATGAATAAATATCCTGGCGTAAGGCGTGAAAGGGAGAAAATATTGTTGAGTGATAACAAATAGCAGAAAGATATAACGCAGAAGGGACGGGATTTCCCCCTCTTCACGGGCGTGAAGAGGGGAAGGAAATTATTTAATTTCCAGTTCGTTCATGGCAGCGATGTTGAAACCACCGTCAACGTGAACGACTTCACCGGAGATACCGGCTGACAGGTTGGAGCACAGGAAGGCCGCCGTGTTGCCCACGTCTTCAATGGTCACGGTACGACGAATCGGGGTCACCGCTTCGCAGTGCGCCAGCATTTTACGGAAATCTTTAATACCGGACGCCGCCAGCGTACGGATCGGACCTGCGGAGATCGCGTTGACGCGAACGCCTTCCGGACCCATCGCGTTCGCCATGTAACGGACGTTCGCTTCCAGAGAGGCTTTTGCCAGACCCATCACGTTGTAGTTCGGGATCGCACGCTCTGCACCAAGGTAGGAGAGCGTAAGCAGCGCGGAATCCGGGTTCAGCATTTCACGGCAGGCTTTCGCCAGCGCAACGAAGCTGTAGGCGCTGATGTCGTGGGCGATTTTGAATCCGTCGCGAGTCACGGCGTTAACGTAGTCGCCATCCAGCTGATCGCCCGGTGCAAAACCAATAGAGTGCACGAAACCATCGAATTTCGGCCACACTTTCGCCAGATCAGTGAACAGCGCGTCGATGCTCTCATCTTTAGCAACATCACATTCCAGAACAATGCTGGAACCCAGTTGAGCGGCGAATTCTTCAACGCGGCCTTTCAGTTTGTCGTTCTGATAGGTGAAAGCCAGCTCAGCCCCTTCACGGTGCATCGCCTGTGCGATACCGTAGGCGATGGACAATTTACTGGCCACGCCAGTGACCAGAATGCGCTTACCGGAAAGAAAACCCATAGCTTGTAATCCTTATCGTCATTGTTATGGCGATCCGCACAGGAATCCGGCAGACCGTCGTTAAAACGCGGCGATTCTAACATGAAGAATCACCGGAGTTAATCCGACCACTGAATGTTAGCGATCCTTACGCCAGGCATCGGCGGTTAACGCTTCGCCAAAATGCCCGGCAATTAACCGCTTTGTCAGCTCATGCAGCGGAGAAGCCAGCACGTCGGCGGTGCTGCCGCGCTCCACCACTTCACCCTGATGCATCACCATCACCTGATCGCTGATGTGTTTCATCATGCCCAGATGCTGGGTCACATAGATATAAGAGATACCTTGCTTATCCTGTAATTCCAGCATCAGGTTCACCAGTTGCGATCGCATCGACATATCGAGCGAGGCCAGCGCTTCGTCACAGATGATCACTTTCGGGCGCAGGATCAGCGCCCGCGCCAGCCCCAGACGCTGTTTCTGCCCGGGCGCCAGCATATGCGGATAGTAACTCGCGTGATCAGGCAACAGGCCAACCATCTGCAGCGTTTCGTAAATGTGTTTTTGCCGCGCGTCCGCGTCCAGTTCGGTGTTCAGGCGCAGCGGAAAATCAAGAATTTGCGAGATGCGCTGGCGCGGGTTCAGCGACGTTGACGGATCCTGAAAAATCATGCGGATCCGCTGGCTGCGAAACGAATAATCGCCGAAATGCAGTGGGTGATCGTCAATCAGCAACTCGCCAGTGGTGGGCTCCACCATTCCCGCCAGCATTTTTGCCAGCGTTGATTTGCCCGAACCGTTTTCACCGATGATCGCCAGCGTCTGTTTTTCGCGCAGGGTAAAGCTGAGCGGCTTCACGGCGTCGACGTTCTGCCGATGGAACCAGCCGGTGCGATAGCGAAAGGTCTTACTCAGATTGCGAACTTCAAGCAGGGTTTCGACCATCTCACTCTCTCTCCATGTTCAGCGGGAAATGACAGGCATACAGATGGTTTTTCGCCCCCGTCAGTCGTGGCGTCTCGATGCATTTGCGCTGGGCGTACGGGCAGCGCGGCCCCAGACGACAGCCCATCGGCAACTGCTCCAGTAGCGGGATGGCCCCCGGCAGGGTGTTCAGTCGGCTCTTGTGCGGCATCGCGCTGCCAAAATCGGGGATCGCGCGGATCAGTGCCTGGGTATACGGATGATGCGGCGTGGTGATCAGCTCCTCGCTCGGCGCGGTCTCCACCGTTTGCCCACAGTACAGCACGTTCACTTTATCCGCCCACTGGCTGAGCATTTGCAGATCATGACTGATCAGCAAAATCGTGGTGTTGTTGTTCTGATTGAGGCGCGTCAGCAGGCGGAAAATCTGCGCCTGGGTAGTCGGCTCCATCGCGTTGGTCGGTTCATCGGCAATCAGCAACCGTGGCTGATTCGCCAGCGCAATGGCGATCATCACTTTCTGACATTCGCCATCGGTCAGTTCATAGGGAAAACTGCGCATTGCGTCTTTATGATCTTTAATCCCCACGCGGTGCAGCAGTTCAATGGCGCGGCGTTTGCGCCAGCCAATGCGCTGCCACCAGCGGCCTTTAAAGGTCCAGGCGGGAATGTTCTGCATCAGCTGACGGCCAATTTTTGCTGATGGATCCAGGCAGCTTTGCGGCTCCTGGAAAATCATCGACACGTTGTGGCCGACCAGCTTGCGGCGCTCGCGGGCGGAAAGGCGCAACAGATCGATATCGTCAAAACGCATACGGTCCGCCGTCACCCGCCAGTTGTCTTTGGTCACACCGCAAATCGCTTTCGCGATCAGGCTTTTCCCGGAGCCGGATTCACCCACCAGCCCGCGGATCTCGCCCTCGGCCAGCGTCATGCTGACGCGGTCGACGGCTTTCACCCAGTCGTCGCCGGTTTTAAATTCAATGGTCAGGTTGCGGATATCAAGTAACGGCATTATTCCACCCCCGCAATAATGGCGCGGCGGATCCCTTCGCCCAGCAGGTTAATCAGCAACACGCTCAGCATGATGGCACCGCCAGGCAGCATGACGGTCCACGGCGCAACGTAGATTAACTCCAGCGCATCGCCGAGCATCGCACCCCATTCCGGGGAGGGCAGTTGCGCGCCCAAATCAAGAAAGCCGAGCGCGGCGATATCGAGAATGGCCATCGACAGCGCGCGGGTGATTTCCGTCACCAGCCCGGAGGCGATATTCGGCAGTACCGCAAACCACAGAATATTCAGCGTTGATGCACCATCGAGACGCGCCGCCACCACATACTCTTTTTCCAGCTCATCGTGCACCATACTGTAAACCGAGCGCACCATGCGCGGCAGCAGCGCCAGCCAGACGGCAAACATCGCGTGGATCAGATGCGGCCCGGCAAACGCCACCACGATAATCGCCAGCAATAAAGACGGAATCGACAGCAGCGTATCGAGAATATGGTTCATCACCGCCGAGCGCAGGCCATGCGTGGCACCGGCAACGACACCTAATATCAGGCCGAACAGCGTGGCGGCGAGCGTCACCACAAATGCGCCGCCCACGGTGGGCGCGGCGCCGCTCAGCAGACGGCTTAACACATCGCGGCCCAAATCGTCGGTGCCGAGGAAGAACGACACCTCGCCATAGCGTGACCATGATGGCGGCATCAGCTGATAGCCGAGGAATTGTTGATCGATGCCGTAGGGCGCAAACCAGCCGCCAAACACGCAAAGTACCGCCAGCGCCGCGCAGCCGTACAGGCCGATCATTGCGCTGGTATCGCCATAGAATTTCCGCCACACGGTGCGCAACGCGCCAGGCGGGCGCTTTTCTAAATAGACGCTATCGTAGGGCATACCATTCCTTATGTTTCAGCGGGTTAGCCATCGCACCCAGAATATCGGAGATCACGTTAACGATAATCACCAGCGAACCAATCACCATCACCCCGGCGGAGATCGCGGCGTAATCCTGCTGGCGAATCGCGTTGATCAGCCAGCGGCCCAGCCCCGGCCAGCTGAACACCATTTCGGTGATCATCGCCAGCGTCAGCATGGTGGAAAACTGCAGGCCGAGACGCGGGATCACTGGCGGCAACGCGTTGTGCAGGACGTGGCGGCGCAGAATGGTCAGGCGCGAAATCCCGCGCGTGGCGGCGGCTTTGACGTAGTTCGAGTCGTACACTTCTATGGTGCTGATGCGCATCAGGCGGATCACTTCCGTGGTTGGCGCGACCGCCAGCGTCAGCACCGGCAATACCATATGGCGCAGAGCACTGACGATCATCTCATCGCGCCATGGCGAATCGGAAAGCCAGGCGTCGATCAGCGCAAACCCGGTGACGTTTTTCACTTCATACAGCAGGTCAAAGCGTCCGGAGACCGGGAACCAGCCGAGCGTTAAGGAAAAGAAGAGGGTGAGCAGCAGCGCCAGCCAGAACACCGGAATGGAAAACCCGAGCAGCGCCACGGCGCTGATAAATTTGTCCTGCCATTTGTTGCGCATAATGCCGGCCAGCATACCGACGGGGATCCCCACCATCAGGGCAAAACCGAACGCCAGAATGCACAGCTCCATGGTGGCCGGAAACACCTCTTTCAGCTGTTCGGAGATCAACTGTCCGTTGATGCTCGACACGCCAAAATCCCAGTGCAGCACCCCGGTAAACCAGAACAGCCACGCATTCCAGAACGATGCGCCCTGGAGTGGCGCATGCGGTGTGAAATAGCTCAGGCTGAAGCCGATAAAGGTCAGGAAAAAGAGCGTCACCAGCAGCAACAGCACACGACGCAGGGTAAAGATAATCATGGCTTTTTCACCTCGCTTTCTTTTTCCCTTGAGACCCCGGCGAACGAGGCGTTACCAAACGGGCTCAGCACCAGCCCTTTGATATCGTAGCGGTACGCCTGCAGACGCAGCGATGACGCCAGCGGCAGCACCGGCAGCTCTTTCGCCAGAATCTGCTGCGCTTCGTCATAGGCGTCAATACGCGACGCCAGCTGTTGCGATGCCAGCGCCTTGCGCAGCACGTCGTCAAAATTGTTATTGCACCAGTGAGCGAAATTGGTCTGCGAACTGATGGCCGCGCAGCTCAGCAGCGGACGGAAGAAGCTGTCCGGATCGTTACTGTCCGTCGCCCAGCCGGTGAGGGTGAGATCGTGGGTCATGTCCATCAGCCGTGCCTCCTGAAAACGCCCCTCGACCGGTACAATCACCACGTTAATGCCCACCTGCGCCATGTCTGCCTGGATCAGCTCGGCGGTTTTGAGCGGGCTTGGGTTCCACGCCTGCGAACTGGTCGGCACCCACAGGTGCAGCGTCATGTTTTCCAGCCCCAGCGCTTTCAGCCGCGCCCGCGCTTTTTCCGGATTATATTCGGTAATTTTAGCTTCATTGTCGTAGGCCCACGACGCGCGCGGCAGAATAGAGGCCGCCGTTTCGGCAGTACCGTAATAAATCGACTGCATCAGGCGCTGATTGTTGATGGCCAGCGCCAGCGCGTGGCGCACTTCCGGGTTATCCAGTGGCGGTTTGTTGGTGTTAAACGCCAGATAGGCGATGTTCATGCCAGGACGCAGGGTCAGACGCAGACGGGGGTCGTCACGCAGAATTGTTAACTGGCTGGCGGCAGGCCACGCCAGCACGTCGCATTCACCGGTCAGCAGGCGCGAAAGACGACCGGTGCCGCCAGCGCCGAGGTCAACGACCACCTGCGGCATCAGCGGTTCCCCGCGCCAGAATTTTTCATGACGCTGCAGGCGAATGTATTGCCCGGAACGGTACTCATCGAGGCGAAACGGTCCGGTGCCTACCGGCTGGCGATCAAGCTGTTCCTGACGATCTTCCCTGGTGAGCAGCGCGGCGTATTCCGCCGACATCACTGAGGCGTAGTGGGTCGCCAGATGCCACAGGAACGAGGCGTCAGGGCGCTTCAGGCGGAACTCGACGGTGCGGTTATCCAGCTTGCGCACGCTGTCGACGCTGTCGGCAAACTGGAGACTGTCGAAGTAGGGGAAGTTACCGCCGTTGACGTAGTGCCACGGATGGTTGCGATTAAAAATGCGTTGAAAGGTAAACACCACATCGTCGGCGTTCAACGCACGCGATGGGGTAAACCAGCGGGTAGTCTGAAACTGCACGTTACCGCGCAGACGGAAGCGGTAGGTCGCGCCGTTGTCGAGCACTTCCCAGCTTTCCGCCAGCTCCGGCACCAGCCGGTAGGTATAGGGGTCAACATCTAACAGACGGTCATAAAGCTGGGCGGCCAGCGTATCAACGATCAGGCCGCTGCCCGCCTTTTGCGGGTTGAAGGTATTGACCTGCCGCTGACGCAGTAGACAAAACCGCTGTCACGAATGTCGGCTTGCCCGGGAACCGGGGCGGGAGGCACGGCGGCGGCAAAAACCTGACCGCACAACAATCCGGCCACGGCCAGCAGGGATGACAAATTGAGTCGCATAATTTCTTTGCAATTTAGGCTGATCTGCAAAGTGTATCGCACTTAAGGCTACCAGGTACAAATGTCTGCGTACAACTGGTGTAAAAGTCACCAGCAGCGTGAGGTTTTATGAGAGTTGATGAGGTGATGTGATTCGGCATTTTATCCTGTTGAGGGGTTTACTGTGGCGAATATTAACCCTGAGACAACACGATGAAACGTACAACGCTATTTACCCTTCTGATCCTCGGATCTGCCAGCCTGCTGGCCTTTAACGCCCGCGCCGGGCAGTCGGATGTCACCTGCAGTTATCACCATACGCTCGGCGATGACTCGATAATGATGACCGGAAAGCCGAATCAGGCGATGCTGCATGATTTTTTCGGCAATACCCACACCGATGCCTTTTCCACTTACGACACACTGCGGGCGCAGCCGGAAACGACCTGCAACAACAAAGCGGACAGCTCAGCCTACTGGGCCCCGACGATGCGGCTGCCCGACGGTGAGATCGTCAAACCGTCGTATCAGAAAACCTATTATCAGTCGACGAAAGATGCGACTAACCCGCTGACACCCTTCCCGGCAGGGCTGGCGCTGCTGGCTGGCGATCATCACGGCAGCGCACCGAGCAACCGCATTACCTTTCTGTGTGGCAACGGAAACGGTTACAGCAACAAAGCCGGAGAAGTATGCGGCCTGCGCAGCAAAGGCGATGCGGTGCAGTTCAACGTGGGCATTCAGTTTCCTGACTGCTGGGATGGCGTTCACCTGATGCCGGGTCATGGCAAGCCGAATGCCGCTTACAGCAGCAATGGTGTCTGCCCGGCTGATTTCCCGGTCAAAATTCCGAGGGTGAATCTGAATCTGGCGTGGGTCTTACCGCAAATCACAAGCCTGGATACGGCGAAAATCCAGTTCTCGATGGATCCGGTGAT
This sequence comes from Trabulsiella odontotermitis, assembly GCF_001188485.1. Lineage (GTDB taxonomy): Bacteria > Pseudomonadota > Gammaproteobacteria > Enterobacterales > Enterobacteriaceae > Trabulsiella > Trabulsiella odontotermitis_A. The sequence goes on along the minus strand of NZ_JNGH01000126.1, from coordinate 18,581 downwards.
GAACGGCGACCAGCGTACGGAACAGTGGGGCGGTGTCTATACCGTGCATGCTGATTTTCTCAACGGCTGGACCGAAGAAGGGGCGCGGTTTATGACCGATCTGTGCATGAACAACGGTATGGATTGCAACCATATGGTGCCGTGGAGCTACCGGACGGCGAGTGAAGATACCTATGTCAGCAGCGCCGAGCCGGATCGTAACTTTGGTCAGTCGCCGGACCTTTTTACCCGTCAGAACAAAACCAACGGTGATCAGATGATGACGCTGATGAAGTTCCCCATCCCGCCTGTGCCAGCGGGCCTGACGGAGGCGCAAAAAGCGTCATTCAAATATCAGGTTCGCATCTATGGCACACGCGTGGAAAGTGGTCAGGACATGATCTATTTCTCGCCGGTCGCCAGCAATAGCTGGCACGAGAATAACGTCACCTGGAATAACCGACCCGCCGTGGCCGCAGGCAATAAAAGCGGGTTATACATCGGCAAAACGCTGGAGTATCGCTACGTTAACGTGGACAACGAGGTCAAAAAAGCCCTCGCAGAGGGTAAAACAGAGATTTCCTGGTATCTGGGCGGCGATAATTATGACAAGTCCTACCGCTTTAACAGCCGCGAAACCAAAGAAAACCTGGTGCTGATGCTGACCCGCTATCAGGAAGTGAAGGAAAATTGAGTGCTATAGCGGGTGTTTCTTCAGTAGCGCCCGCAGCTGATGATAGGTGAGGCCCAGCAGTTCTGCGGCTTTTTTCTGGTTAAACTTCGCCTGCTGGAGACTCTGCTCCAGCAGCGCTTTTTCCTGTTGCTGCTGGAATTCGCGCAGATCAATCGGCAATGTCAGCGTGTTTTCCACCGGCTCCGGCGGCGCCACTTTGCGCTGGAACGGATCGATAATAATCTCATCCAGCGGCGTTTCACTGCTGCCGTGGCGGTAAACGGAGCGCTCAACCACGTTTTTCAGTTCGCGGATGTTGCCCGGCCAGCGATAGCTGAGCAGCGTTTCGCGGGCGTGTTCCGTAAAACCGGGGAACAGCGGGAGTTTCAGTTCGCGGCACATCTGAATNNGCAGCGGCTGGCTGCCGCCGACGCGCTCCAGTTCGCCGTATTCAATCACCCGCAGCAGCTTTTCCTGCACCAGCATCGGCGCGGTGGCGAGTTCATCGAGGAACAGCGTGCCGCCGTCCGCCCGTTCAAAACGGCCCGGATGGCGTTTTTGCGCGCCGGTAAAGGCCCCGGCCTCATGGCCGAACAGTTCGGAGTCGAGCAGGTTTTCGTTCAGCGCCGCGGCCCCTGCCAGCGGGTGGAGAGAAAGTGCAGGCGGTTGGCGATAAGCTCTTTCCCGGTGCCGCGTTCGCCGATGATCAACACCGGTTTATCGAGCGGCGCCAGTCGGGAGACCTGTTCAAGCACCTCAATAAAGCGGTTCGCTTCGCCGAGCAGATTGTCTTTGTATTCAGCCATGATGAAATTAACCACTTGTTGGTGTGATTCACCAGGGTACTGTAAATCCTTGCTGAGTAAATATCAACCAGTTCATTGAAAATCAATAAGATAAAAAGTTGGCACGCGAATTGTATTATCCAGTCAGCAGGGCTATGCCCGATAACAGAACTGTGAGGATTGTAATTATGGGTATTTTTTCTCGTTTTGCCGACATCGTGAACGCCAACATCAACTCGCTGCTTGAAAAAGCGGAAGATCCGCAGAAGCTGGTGCGACTGATGATTCAGGAAATGGAAGATACGCTGGTGGAAGTGCGTTCCACCTCTGCCCGTGCGCTGGCGGAAAAGAAACAACTGACCCGCCGTGTTGAGCTGGCCACCGCGCAGCAGACCGAATGGCAGGAAAAAGCCGAGCTGGCGTTGCGTAAAGAGAAAGAGGATCTGGCGCGTTCCGCGTTGATTGAGAAACAGAAGCTGACCGATCTGATCGGCTCGCTGGAGCATGAAATCACGCTGGTTGACGAAACGCTGACCCGCATGAAAAAAGAGATCGCCGAGCTTGAGAACAAACTCAGCGAAACCCGCGCCCGTCAGCAGGCATTGTCGCTGCGTCACCAGGCGGCCAGCTCGTCCCGCGACGTGCGTCGTCAACTGGACAGCGGCAAGCTGGATGAAGCGATGGCGCGTTTCGAGTCTTTTGAGCGCCGTATCGATCATATGGAAGCGGAAGCCGAGAGCCACAGCTTTGGCAAACAGAAAACGCTCGACCAGCAGTTTGCCGAACTGAAAGCGGATGATGAAATCAGCGTGCAACTGGCTGAACTGAAAGCCAAAATGAAACAGAATGACCAATAACAAAAATACACTTTGCCGGATGGCACCGGGTCAGGTGCCATCTCATCATCTGTAAGGAGTACATATGAGCGCGCTTTTTCTTGCCATCCCGTTGACCCTGTTTGTGTTGTTTGTCCTGCCCGTGTGGTTGTGGCTGCATTACAGCAATCGCTCGAAAAACGGTGGCCTGGCGCAAAGCGAACAGCAACGGTTGCTGCAACTGACGGACGAGGCTAAACGCATGCGCGAGCGTATTCAGGCGCTGGAAGCGATTCTTGACGCCGAGCACCCGAACTGGAGAGAAAAATAATGGCTGGACTGGATCTGAATAAAAAGCTGTGGCGCATTCCGCAGCAGGGCATGGTGAAGGGCGTGTGCGCCGGGATTGCTTATCATCTCGACGTCCCGGTCAAACTGATCCGCCTGGTCACCATTCTGGCGATGCTTTTTGGTCTGTTCTTCTTTGTTATCGTCGCCTATATCATTCTGACGTTTGCGCTCGATCCGATGCCGGACGAGGCGCTTCACGGCGAAAAACAACCATCCAGCGGCGATCTGCTGAACGCCGTAGATGAAGAACTGGCTGCAGGCGAACAGCGTCTGCGCGAAATGGAACGCTACGTCACCTCCGATACCTTTACGTTACGTAGTCGGTTCCGTCAGCTTTAATGTTTAAGAGGCGAGTCATGAATAACAAATGGCAACAGGCACGGCAGAAAGTGAAACCCGGCATCAAAATCGCCGGTAAACTGGTCCTGCTGACCGCGCTGCGCTACGGCCCCGGCGGCCTGGCCGGTTGGGCGGTGAAATCGGTCGCCCGCCGCCCGGTGAAGCTGCTGCTGGCGTTCGCGCTGGAGCCGTTGCTCAAAAAAATGGCGAGTCGTTTCTCCAACCGCTATTTTAGCGGTTGATTGTCCTCTCATTACTGGCCCTCGTAACAAACCACCCCATTATTTGCGACAGCTCACAATAATGATTTGAGCTGTCGCACACTATCATTTTTCATCTCTCCATATCGTTGACAGAGTATTTTCATGGGAGTAGATTGCCATTCCGTGGGACCGCTACCATGGAATGTAAAGTGAACGCGATAATTAATGAATTAATCAATAATGTATATGGTGAATCTTTTACACCAGAACACTGGCAAGTGCTTTATAAGCACATTAACGATGCGCAGTCAGATATTTTTCATACGCGCAAGTCAGGCTGGGATGAACAGGATGTCGTATTAATTACCTATGCCACTCAGTTTTGTGAAGAGGGCAGTAAAGGGCTGCCTGTTTTTACCTGTTTCTATAATCAATGGTTCGCCGATGTTTTTAGTCATACGCATCTTCTGCCATTTTATCCCTGGTCGTCGGATGATGGCTTTTCGGTTATTGATTATCATCGCGTCGACCCCGAGGCGGGTGAGTGGAGCGATATTGCCGAATTAAAAAAATCGACGAACCTGATGTTTGATTTTGTCTGCAATCACATGTCAGCAAAAAGTGAATGGTTTAACAATTATTTACTGCAGAAACCAGGGTATGACGATTATTTTATTGCCGTGGATCCTGCTACGGACCTGTCAGCCGTTATCCGTCCTCGCGCATTGCCTCTGTTAACGCCGTTTACTCTGCATGAGGGTACCGTACGCTATTTGTGGACGACATTCAGTAACGACCAGGTGGATCTTAATTTCGCCAGTCCGAACGTTCTTATCGCGATGGTTGATGTGCTGCTTCATTACCTGAAAGAAGGGGCAGACTATATCCGCCTTGATGCCGTTGGTTTTATGTGGAAAGACCCCGGAACGTCATGCCTGCATCTGGACAAAACGCATCAACTTATCCAGTTATTCCGCGCTATTTCTGACATGGTGGCACCCGGCACGGTGATCATCACTGAAACCAACGTTCCGCATAAAGACAACATTTCTTACTTTGGCAATGGTCGCAACGAGGCGCAGATGGTTTATCAGTTTTCGTTACCGCCGCTCGTGCTGCATGCGATCCATAGCCAGAATGTACAGACTTTATGCCGCTGGGCGCAGGGGCTAACATTACCGTCAACGGCCACCACCTGGTTTAATTTCCTCGCGTCACATGACGGCATTGGTCTGAACCCGTTGCGGGGCATCTTGCCGGAAGCCGATATACTTTCGCTTGTCGATAAACTGCAAAGTGAAGGCGCGCTGGTGAACTGGAAAAATAATCCGGACGGCACGCGCAGCCCGTATGAAATCAACGTCACCTATCTCGATGCCCTGTGTGAAAGAAACAGCAGCGATCAACAACGAATCGCGAAATTTATTTTGGTGCATGCCTTGCTGTTAACCTTTCCTGGTGTTCCGGCTATTTATATTCACAGCATGCTTGGCTCGCGTAACGATTATGAAGGTGTTGCGCGACTGGGATATAACCGCGCCATTAATCGCAAAAAATATGATAAAGCGGAAATTGAGGCCGAACTCGAAAATCCTCACAGTCTTTGTCACGCAATATATTACTCGCTGGTGAAATTAATTACGCTTCGTCGCCAGCACAAAACTTTTCATCCCAACGCCAAAACCGCTTTTGAAACGGCGAATGATTACGTTCTTAAAATAGTGCGCACCGATAATACCGGGGCGCGAATGATTGCTTTATTTAATTTCAGTCAGAATGCGCAGAATATCATTCTGGATATAGCCTCTGGCGAAGAGTTAATTACCCACGCACCCATAAACGAGAGAGCACTGACCCTTAATCCCTGGCAGGCAATGTGGATTACTGAAAACTAAAAAGGAAAGTGGAAAATGAAAATGCCAAAAAGCGTGCTGATTACAGCACTGGTTTCGTGCGCCCTATTGGCCGGGTGCAAGGATGAAAACGCAGCCTCCGTGACTATTGAATTTATGCATTCTTCAGTGGAGCAGGAACGGCAGGCGGTTATTACGCGATTGATCGACCGTTTCGAAAAGGACAACCCGACAATTAAGGTGAAACAGGTGCCGGTGGAGGAGGATGCCTACAACACTAAAGTCATCACCCTGGCACGCAGCGGGGCGCTGCCGGAGGTGATCGAAGTCAGCCACGACTACGCCAAAGTCATGGATAAAGAACAGCTTCTTGACCGCAAAGCGATCAGTAACGCCATCGCCTCGGTCGGTGAAAATACGTTTTACGACGGGATCCTGCGGGTGGTGCGCACCGAAGATGGCACGGCCTGGACGGGCGTTCCGGTGAGTGCCTGGCTGTCAGGCGTCTGGTACCGCAAAGACGTGCTGGCGGCTAAGGGGATAGAAGAACCGCATAACTGGCAGCAGTTGCTGCAAGCCAGTCAGGCGCTGAGTGATCCATCAACAAAGCACTACGGGATTGCGCTGCCTACTGCGGAGAGCGTGATGACCGAGCAGGCTTTCTCCCAGTTTGCGCTTTCCGGCGGCGCGAATGTATTTGACGCGCAAGGTCATGTGGCGCTCGATACCCCGGAAATGGCGCGGGCGTTGACCTTCTACCGCGACCTGGCTGAAACCACCATGCCAGGCTCCAACGATGTAATGGAAATCAAAGACGCCTTTATGAATGGCACGGCACCGATGGCGATTTACTCGACCTACATTCTGCCCGCGGTCTTTAAAGAAGGGGAGCCCGCGCATCTGGGTTTTGTCGTGCCGACGGAAAAATCGGCGGCAGTCTACGGCATGATCACGTCGTTAACGATTACCAACGGTCAGACCGACGAGGAAACGAAAGCGGCAGAGAAGTTTGTCGTCTGGATGGAGCAGGCACAAAACGCGGCGGACTGGGTGATGATGTCACCGGGTGCGGCACTGCCGGTGAACAAACAGGTGGTAGACACGGCGGCCTGGAAGGAGAACGCCGTGATCAAAGCGTTCGGGCAGCTTCCCTATGAATTGATCGCGCAATTTCCCAACGTGCAGGTTTTTGGAGCGGTTGGCGACAAAAACTTCACCCGCATGGGCGACGTGACCGGATCCGGCATTATCAGTTTGATGGTGCATAACGTGACGGTCGGTAAGAAAGATCTGCCCACGACGCTCAGCGACAGCCAGCAGCGTCTGACTGACCTCATCTCGCAATGACAGGAGCGCCCCGCGAAGGAATTATGAAAAGGTGGTTTTCTGGTCGTTCAGACATGCCTTTCGCCATGCTGCTGCTGGCCCCCAGCCTGCTATTGCTGGGGGGCCTGGTCGCCTGGCCCATGTTATCCAATATCGAAATCAGTTTTCTGCGGTTACCGCTCAACCCGCGTATCAACGCCACGTTTGTGGGTGCAGAAAACTATCTCCGTATTCTCAGCGATGCCGCGTTCTGGCATTCCCTGTGGACCACATTCTGGTACACGGCGCTGGTGGTGGCAGGGAGTACCGGCCTGGGACTGGCAGTGGCCGTCTTTTTTAATCGCGAGTTTCGCCTGCGTAAAACGGCGCGTTCACTGGTGATTCTGTCCTACGTCACGCCGTCGATTTCACTGGTGTTTGCCTGGAAGTACATGTTCAACAGCGGCTACGGGATTGTGAATTATCTGGGTGTCGATCTGCTGCATTTCTATGATCAGGCGCCGCTGTGGTTTGACAACCCCGACAGCAGTTTTGTGCTGGTCGTGCTGTTCGCCATCTGGCGTTACTTTCCGTATGCGTTTATCTCGTTTCTGGCGATTTTGCAGACCATTGATAAATCGCTGTACGAAGCGGCAGAAATGGACGGCGCAAACGCCTGGCAGCGTTTTCGCATCGTTACGTTACCGGCGATTTTACCGGTGCTCGCCACGGTGGTGACGTTGCGCACTATCTGGATGTTCTACATGTTCGCCGATGTGTATCTGCTGACGACGAAGGTCGACATCATTGGCGTCTATCTCTACAAAACGGCGTTCGCGTTTAACGATCTGGGGAAAGCGGCGGCCATCTCCGTCGTGTTGTTTGTGATTATTTTCGCCGTCATTCTGCTGACCAGAAACAGGGTAAATCTCAATGGCAACAAATAAACATGTGCGCAATCGCATTGGTTTTTATCTGGGACTGGCGTTGTTTCTGATCGTCACGCTGTTTCCGTTTTTCGTGATGCTGATGACCTCCTTTAAAAGCGCGAAAGAGGCGATTTCACTGCACCCGACGCTGTTTCCCCAGGCATGGACGTTCGAGCACTACGTCGATATTTTCAATCCGCTGATTTTTCCCTTCGTGGATTATTTCAGCAGTAGCCTGGTCGTCTCATTAACCTCATCGGTCGTTGCGGTATTTTTAGGGACGCTGGGCGCGTATGCGCTGTCAAAACTCCGCTTTAAAGGGCGTGCGACGATCAATGCCAGTTTTTACTCGGTCTATATGTTTTCCGGCATTTTGCTGGTGGTGCCGTTGTTCAAAATCATCACGGCGCTGGGGATCTACGACACCGAACTGGCGCTGATTATCACCATGATCACCCAGACGCTGCCGACCGCCATTTTTATGTTGCGCAGCTACTTCGATACCATCCCTGATGAAATTGAAGAGGCGGCGATGATGGATGGCCTGAACCGGCTGCAGATTATTTTTCGCATCACGGTGCCGCTGGCGATCTCCGGGCTGGTGTCGGTCTTTGTCTACTGCTTTATGGTGGCATGGAACGACTATCTTTTTGCTTCAATTTTCCTTTCCAGTGCCAGTCATTTCACCTTGCCGGTTGGGCTAAATACCCTCTTTAGCACCCCGGACTATATCTGGGGACGCATGATGGCGGCCTCGTTGGTCACGGCGCTGCCGGTGGTGGTGATGTATGCGCTTTCGGAACGTTTCATAAAAAGTGGTTTGACCGCCGGTGGCGTTAAGGGCTGAGGCGGCCTGTTTAACAAGGAGTCACAAATGAAGAAGTTAGTTGCGACCGCGCCACGTGTGGCGGCGTTAATGGAATATGAAGACCGCCCGGTAGCGGCGCATGAAGTCAAAATCCGCGTACGTTATGGCGCACCGAAACACGGCACAGAAGTGGTCGATTTTCGCGCGGCAAGTCCCTTTATCGACGAAGAATTTAACGCCGAATGGCAGATGTTTACGCCGCGTGCGCCGGACGCCGCGCGCGGCATTGAATTCGGCAACTTCCAGCTCGGCAATATGGTGGTTGGCGACATCATCGAGTGCGGCATCGACGTGACCGACTATCAACCGGGCGACAGCGTATGTTGCTACGGCCCGTTGCAGGAGACGGTGATCGTCAATGCGGTCAACAACTATAAGCTGCGCAAAATGCCACAAGGGGCATCGTGGAAAAACGCCGTCTGCTATGACCCGGCTCAGTTCGCAATGAGCGGTGTGCGTGATGCCAACGTGCGGGTGGGCGATTTTGTGGTGGTGGTGGGGTTGGGGGCTATCGGCCAGATTGCTGTCCAGCTGGCGAAAAAAGCGGGTGCGTCGTGGGTCATCGGTGTTGATCCGATTGCACACCGCTGTGATATTGCCCGTCGCCACGGCGCCGATGTCTGTCTGAACCCGAACGGCACGGACGTTGGCCTTGAGATCAAGACACTCACCGGCAAGCAGGGCGCGGACGTGATCATCGAAACCAGCGGTTTTGCCGATGCGCTGCAGTCGGCGCTGCGTGGTCTGGCGTATGGCGGCACCATTTCCTACGTCGCCTTTGCTAAGCCGTTTGCCGAAGGCTTTAACCTCGGCCGGGAAGCGCATTTCAACAATGCGAAGATCGTTTTCTCGCGCGCCTGCAGTGAACCGAATCCGGACTATCCGCGCTGGAGCCGGCAGCGTATTGAAGAGACCTGCTGGGAGTTGCTGATGAACGGTTATCTCGACTGCGACGATCTCATCGACCCGATAGTGACATTTCCGAACAGCGCAGAAAGCTACATGAATTATGTCGACCAGCACCCCGAACTGAGCATCAAAATGGGCGTCACGTTTTAAGCTACGGAGAGCATCAATGAAAATCGCAACACAGAATCAACCCTTTTTCCCGACGACACTTCGCGAAAAATTCCATTACATCAAAGGCATGGGATTCGATGGTTTTGAAATCGACGGCAGATTGCTGGTAGACCATCTCGACGAGGTCAAAGCCGCGATTAAAGCCACTGGTTTGCCGGTGATCACTGCGTGTGGTGGCTACGACGGCTGGATCGGTGATTTTATCGAAGAACGGCGTCTCAATGGTCTGCAGCAAATCGCGCGGATCCTGGAGGCGCTGAGCGAGGTGGGCGGCAAGGGGATTATCGTGCCAGCCGCCTGGGGGATGTTCACCTTCCGTCTACCGCCGATGACCTCACCGCGCAGCCTGGAAGGAGATCGTAAAGCGGTCAGCGCCTCATTGCGTTGGCTGGATGAAGTGGCGGCGCGGACAGGGACCACGGTCTATCTGGAGCCGCTCAACCGCTATCAGGATCATATGATCAATACCCTCGCCGATGCTCGTCGCTATATCGACGAGAACGCGTTGAAGCACGTCGAGATCATTGGCGATTTCTATCATATGAACATCGAAGAAGACGATATCGCACAGGCGCTGCACACCCACCGTGACCGACTCGGCCATGTTCATATCGCCGATAATCACCGTTATCAGCCGGGCAGTGGTAGCCTGGATTTTTCAGCGCTTTTTGATCAACTGCGCGCCGATCATTATCAGGGCTATGTGGTGTATGAGTGCCGAGTCCGGGCCGACAATCCCGCTCAGGCCTATCAGGACTCGCTCACTTTCCTGCGTGAATGCTAAGGATGGCGAGTGTGATGAATGCTTCTCTGTCGACGCCGCTGCGCGTCGCCATTATCGGTGCCGGGCAGGTGGCGGACTGCGTCCATGCGGCGTATTACGCCACGCGTCCCGATCTGCAACTGGTGGCGGTGATGGACAACCGATTGCCGCAGGCGCAGGCCTTTGCTGAACGCTACGGTATCACCGGGGTATACCAGGATGTACAGCAAATGCTACATGACGCCACGCCCGATATCGTCAGCGTCTGTTCGCCCAACCGTTTCNCGCTGGCGGCGGGGTGTCATGTGATGTGTGAAAAGCCGCCAGCCATGACGCCGCAGCAGGCAGAGCAGATGCGCAATGCGGCGCGAAAAGCCGGAAAAGTGCTGGCGTACGATTTTCATCATCGTTTTTCGCACGATGCACAACTGTTGCGTGACGCGGTGCAGAACGGCGTTTTCGGTGAAATTTATGTCACCACGGCGCAAGCGCTGCGCCGTTGCGGCGTACCGGGATGGGGCGTCTTTACCAATAAAGCGTTGCAGGGCGGCGGGCCGCTTATTGATATCGGTATTCATATGCTGGATGCAGCGATGTACGTGCTGGGTTTCCCGGCGGTGAAACGGGTTACGGCTCACAGCTTTCAGAAACTGGGGAACCGCAAAAATCGCGGCCAGTTCGGTGAATGGGACCCGGCAACCTTTACTGTTGAGGATGCGCTGTTTGGCACACTCGAATTCTGCAATGGCGGCATTCTGCGGCTGGAAACGTCTTTCGCGCTTAACATTCGTGAACAGTCGGTGTTGAACGTATCGTTTTGTGGTGAGAAGGCGGGCGCGATGCTGTTTCCGGCACACATTTTTGCTGATGTCGACGGTGAGTTACACACCCTGGCGCAGCGTGATGAGACCGACGATCAGCGTCATCTGCGCAGCATGGAGGCCTTTGTTCAGCACGTATTGGGCGAGCCGGTAATGATTGCCGATGCAGAACAGGGGGTGGTGATCCAGCAGCTGATCGCCGCGCTGTATAACGCCGCGGAAACGGGGGAGTGTGTTGAATTATGCTGACGCTCACTACCTTAACCGATCCGGCATTTTGCCCACACAGCCTGAATAAATACGCGTCAGTGATGGCCTGCGGCAATGGCTATTTGGGCGTCCGCGCCGCCCATGAAGAAGACTATACCGGCCAGACGCGGGGGATGTACCTTGCCGGGGTCTATCATCGCGCCGGACGCCACGACACTAACGAACTGGTCAATCTGCCGGACGTGATGGCGGTGGGATTACAGCTCGATGGCGAGAATTTTACGCTGCTGGCCGGGGAAATACTGAGCTGGCAGCGCGAGCTCCGTTTTGCCAGTGGTGAGCTGTGTCGTCACGTCATCTGGCGTTCTGCCTCGGGGGCGCGTTTTTGCATTGAAAGCCGCCGCTTTGTCTCGCTCGATCAGTTGCCTGTACTGGCGCAACAGTTTTCGGTGACGCCGCTGGATGCCCCGGCGCAGATCAGCCTGACGACAGGCATCGATGCGACGCAAACCAACAGCGGCAGGCAACATCTGGATGAAGTGTCCGTACGGGTCTATGGCGAACAGAGTTTGCAGGGGATCTATGAAACCCAGGATCAGTCGACGGAAGTGGTGATTTCCGCCTCCTGTCAGTTTTCGCTGCCTGGCGAGCGCTGTTTTACGGCGAAAAACCGTCGCCTGTCCTGTCACCATGCGCTGACCGTCGCGCAAGGGCAAACCGTCACGCTGGAAAAAATCGTCCGGGTGGTGCATCGCCATGAAAAGGCGATCTCACCGGCGACGTTCGCAAAAAACGCAATGAACGCGCTACAAACGTGTGCCGTTCTGGGTTACGAGAAACTCCTCGAAGAGACCACCCGGGCGTGGCAAAAACGGTGGGACACGAGTCGCGTCGCGGTGAGTGCCGACGATCCGCAGGATCAAGTGGCGCTGGATTATGCGGTCTGGCATCTCCATGCAATGACGCCAGAGCATGATGAGCGTTGCAGTATTGCCGCGAAGGGGCTAACAGGCGAGGGGTACAAAGGGCATGTTTTCTGGGATACCGAAATTTTCCTGCTGCCGTTTCACCTGTTTACCCGCCCGCAGGTCGCCCGCAGTCTGCTGCGTTACCGTTGGCTGAATCTGCCAGGCGCCCGCGAGAAGGCTCGCCGCAATGGCTGGCCGGGGGCGCTGTTTCCGTGGGAGAGCGCCGCCAGTGGCGACGAAGAGACGCCTGAGTTCGCGGCAATCAATATTCGTACTGGCTTGCGGCAAAAAGTCGCCTCTGCGCTGGCAGAACATCACATCGTCGCCGACATTGCCTGGGCGGTCGTCGCCTACTGGCAGGCGACTCACGATGACGACTTCATGCGCAAAGAGGGACTGACGCTGCTCATCGAAACGGCGATGTTCTGGACAGGGCGCGCCACCGAGGTGGAGGGCCGTCTGGAAATTCATGACGTGATCGGGCCGGACGAATACACCGAGCATGTCAATAACAACGCCTATACCAACTATATGGCCTGGCATAACGTCGCTCATGCGCTGACGTTTATGCAAAAGTTTAATCGTCNAAAAGTTTAATCGTCAGGATGCGTCCTTCCCCCGCGCCGCCAGCGACTTTTTACAGCGCTTATGGTTACCACCGGCGGATGCGCAGGGCGTTATTCCTCAGGATGATACCTTTCTCAGCAAACCGGTTATCGATCTCAGCCGCTATAAAGCCCACGCGGGTAAACAAACGGTGCTGCTGGATTACTCACGCGCCGAGGTCAATGCCATGCAGATCCTCAAGCAGGCCGATGTGGTGATGCTCACTTATCTCCTGCCTGCGCATTTTACCCGCCAGCAATGTCAGGCGAATCTCGCGTTTTATGAGCCACGCACGATTCACGATTCCTCACTCAGCAAAGTGATTCATGGCATTGTCGCTGCGCGCTGTGGCGACACCACCCGCGCTTACGATTTCTGGCGCAGCGGCGCGAGCATTGACTTAGGCGACGATCCGCACAGCAGCGATGACGGCATCCATGCCGCTGCCACCGGGGCGATATGGTCCGGCGTTATCCAGGGCTTTGCCGGGCTGGACATCATCGACGGTGAATTGCAGCTTTCCCCGGCGCTTCCTGTGCAATGGCAACGGTTGAGCTTTCCGCTGCGCTGGCGTGATGCGCAATTAACGCTCGTCATTGAACATGATGCGGTCACCATCAACACCACCTCGTCTGTGGCGCTACAACTGTGGGGATTGTCGGTGATGGCGACGGGGCAGCAAACCTGGTGGCGTAAGGACTTTTCTTTACCTGATTCTGGGACCGCTACCACAGCGACGGAGGGAAAACCATGACAGTGAAAGCGGTCATTTTCGATTTAGATGGCGTGATCACCGATACGGCGCACCTCCACTTTGACGCCTGGCGCGCCACCGCCGCTGAGGTGGGCATTACCATCGACGACGCATTTAATGACGGACTGAAGGGCATCAGCAGGATGGAGTCGCTACAGCGGATCCTGCGCCATGGCGGGAAAGAACAGGCGTTTAATGTCGACGAATGCCGTGCACTGGCGCAACGGAAAAATGCGCGCTATGTGCAGTCGCTGGCGTCGCTGAACGAGGACGCGCTGTTGCCGGGCGTCCGCGACCTGCTGGCGGAACTCCGGCTGGCAAAAGTGAAAATTGGCCTCGCGTCAGTATCACTGAATGCGCCCCGTATTATGCAGGCGCTTGGCATCGTCCCGGCCTTTGATTTTTGCGCCGATGCGGCGCGTGTCGCCCGATCAAAACCCGATCCCGCTATTTTTCTTGCGGCCTGCCAGGGGCTGGGGGTCAGGCCGGAAGCGGCGATTGGCATTGAGGATGCGCAAGCCGGTGTGGATGCCATTAACGCCGCAGGAATGCTGTCGGTAGGCATCGGTCACGCGTTACACAATGCGGATTTGCACCTCGCGACGACAACCGAATTAACCTGGCACTGTTTATCCGGGCTCTGGGCCAGGACTCGTGGCCCGGGATCGAACCAATAAGGAAACCACAATGGCTCAACTCTCTTTGAAACATATTCAAAAAATTTATGATAATCAGGTGCATGTGGTTAAGGATTTCAGCCTCGATATCGCCGACAAAGAATTTATTGTCTTTGTCGGGCCGTCCGGCTGCGGAAAATCGACCACGCTGCGCATGATTGCCGGTCTGGAAGCGATCAGCGCGGGGGAGTTGATCATTGATGGCGTGCGGATGAACGATGTCCCGGCGAAGTCACGTGATATTGCGATGGTATTTCAGAATTACGCGCTGTACCCGCATATGACCGTCTATGACAACATGGCGTTTGGCCTGAAGATGCAAAAAATTGCCCCTGCTGTGATTGAAGAGCGGGTGAACTGGGCGGCACAAATCCTGGGCTTGCGTGACTATCTGAAGCGTAAACCCGGCGCGTTGTCTGGCGGCCAGCGCCAGCGCGTGGCGCTCGGCAGGGCAATTGTGCGGGAAGCGGGCGTCTTTTTGATGGATGAACCGCTGTCTAACCTCGACGCGAAGCTTCGCGTTCAGATGCGGGCGGAAATCAGCAAGCTGCATCAGAAGCTCAACACCACGATGATCTATGTCACCCACGATCAGACGGAAGCGATGACCATGGCGACGCGGATAGTGATCATGAAGGACGGCATCATTCAGCAGGTCGGTGCGCCAAAACAGGTCTATAACCAGCCAGCGAATATGTTTGTTGCGGGATTTATTGGTTCGCCTGCAATGAATTTTTTGCGTGGCGCGATCGATGGCGACTGTTTTGTCACGGAAACGCTACGCCTGAAAATTCCGCAGAATAAACTCAGTGTCCTGAATGCACAGGGTTATCAACGCAAAGCGGTGATTTTTGGCATTCGGCCGGAAGATATTATCAGCTCACCCTCAGTGGTTCCGGATATTTCGGTACGCATCAGCGTGGCGGAACTGACTGGCGCGGAATTCATGCTGTACGCCACCATCGGTGGTCATGAACTGGTCGTCCGCGCAGGGGCCACAAACGATTATGCCGCCGGGGATAATATTGGCATCACCTTTGACATGGATAAAAGCCATTTCTTTGATGCGAGCAGCGAAAACACTATTCAATAAAAATGTTGTGTCGCCGGGAATAATCTTTCCCGGCTTTGGGTTGTTATATTAATAAAGGAATAACTAATGAGTACTCTACAACGAAGTGCTGCGCTTTTATTGTGCGCAGGGGTTACGTTCGTCCATGCCGCAGAGCAAGACCATCCCTGGGATTTTAACGTTGGCGCGATGATTGAAAGTGAAAACGTTGAAGGACAAGGGGAAGACCAGGATGGATTGTTTGAACCGTCTGTTTATTTTAATGCCAGCAAAGATGCCTGGAGAATTTCCGTTGCCATGTATCAGGAAGGCCCGGTGAATTACAGCGACAGGTCGCGGGGCACTTATTTTGATCGTCCTGAGCTGGAAATACGGTATCAGTTTACGGGTAGTGATGATTTTACTTTTGGGCTGACCGGCGGCTTTAGAAATTACAGCTATCATTTTGAAGATGAGAGCGGCAAAAACACCGGTAGCGCGAATATGCAGCGTTATAAACTGCAGCCAGACTGGGATATCAAACTGAGTGATGACTGGCGCTTTAGCGGTTGGCTGGCACTGTATCAGTTTGGTCATGATCTGGATAAAACCGGTTATGCTGACAGCCGCGTCGAAACAGAATCCGGCGTCAGCTGGCGCCTGAATGAAACGGTTTCTGTTAAGGTGAATTACTACCTGGAGCGCGGTTTTAACACGGACAATGGCAGTAATAACGGTGAATTTTCAACCCAGGAGATCCGCGCCTATTTACCGATTTCGCTTGGGCAAACGACCATTACCCCTTATACCCGCCTGGGTCTGGATCGCTGGTCAAACTGGGACTGGCAGGATGATCCCGAGCGTGAAGGGCATCATTTTAATCGTCTTGGCTTGCTATATGCCTACGATTTCGATAACGGCTTTTCCACTACGCTTGAATATGCCCATGAATGGGAAGATCATGATGAAGGGAAAACGGATAAATTTCATTACATCGGCGTTGGTATAAATTACGCGTTCTGACAGGAATCACCACAGGGGCCGTCTGGCCCCTGGCGTCAGGCAGGTGACGAGGTCAACGAAAGAGACGTCCCGACAATCACCCGTGGCGGAACCGGTTTTCCGGCAATGCGGCTGAACAGCAACTGACAACTCTCTTCGCCAAGGGCGCGGGTCGGAATATCAAATCCTCCGGGCGGTGGGTTTAATATGAGCGACAACATCGGGTCGCTATATCCGGCGACAGCCAGTTGCTGCGGAATAGCCAGTTGTAATTCTTGCGCCGCCCGGTACAGGCTGAGTATTTTCATGCTGTCAGTCGCAAAAACGGCATCGGGTTTTTTGGCCGAAGATAACAATTCACGCGCCGCGGCAAGCCCGCTTTCGTGTGTATATCCGCCATCAATGATCCAGTCCGGATTTAGCGTAATAGCGTGCTTTTTCAGGCTGGCTTTATAGCCGGCAAGACGATCAATCGAGACGTGAAAATCGAGGGGTGCATGCAAACAGGCAATATTGCGATAGCCCTGCTGAATAAAGGTATCGGTTAGCGTGATGCTGTCATTGAAATTATCGGTATCGACAGAATAGATGTGACGATAATCACCTTCTACCTTACCAATCACCACTACCGGAATAGCCCACTGATCGAGCCGCGAAAAAAAGGATTCATCAGCGGGCGAACTCAGCATGATGATACCTTTAATCATTTTTTGCTTAATTTTGTTTTCGCATTTTATCAGGTCGTCTTCACTGCTTTTGGACGTTTGCAATATAACATCAAAACCTTCCGCTTCCGCTTTTGCCGTAATGGTGTGCAGCACCTCGGAGAAAAAGGGATTTCCCGCCGTGGTTTTTGCCGGGCGTGTAGATATCACCATAATGGCATCAAAACCCGACGAGGTCAGCGCGCGGGCTAATTTATTCGGCTGATAATTTAACGCCTCAATAGCTTTCTCGACTTTCTCTCGGGCTTCCGGGGAGATATTGGTTTGTTTATTGAGAACTCTGGACACGGTTGATTTCGAAACACCAGCAACACGCGCAATATCATAAATCGTGGGTGACATACCCTGGCGAGCTCCATCATGTCGGCGGGAGAGGTATCTTACTTGAGAAAAATCAGCAAAGACAATGTTTATGAATTGAATATCAACGCGCTGCCCAAATCTACTGTATTCTGAAGCTATTTATTGTGGTTTCAAGGCAATGAAGGAAGGCGATGAAACGACTGAAAAATGAACTTAATGCCCTGGTTAACCGCAGCGTGGATCGCCATCTGCGCCTTGCAGTGACCGGGCTGAGCCGTAGCGGGAAAACGGCGTTTATCACCGCGATGGTGAACCAGTTGATGAATATACACAGCGGCGCACGGTTGCCGCTGCTCAGCGCCGTTCGAGAGGAGCGGTTGCTCGGCGTGAAGCGCGTGCCGCAGCGGGATTTCGGCATTCCGCGATTCACCTACGATGAGGGCATCGCACAACTGTACGGCACGCCGCCGACCTGGCCGACGCCAACGCGCGGCGTGAGTGAAATCCGTCTCGCGCTGCGTTATCGATCCAATGATTCGCTGATGCGCCACTTCAAAGACACCTCCACGCTGTACCTGGAAATTGTGGATTACCCGGGCGAATGGCTGCTCGATTTACCGATGCTGGCGCAGGATTATCTGAGCTGGTCGCGGCAGATGGTCGGTCTGTTGCAGGGGCAACGTGGCGAATGGTCCGCGCACTGGCGGCAACTTTGTGAAGGGCTGGATCCGCTGGCGCCTGCTGATGAAAATCGCCTCGCCGCGATTGCCGACGCGTGGACGGAATACCTGCATACCTGCAAACAGCAGGGAATGCATTTTATTCAGCCGGGGCGGTTTGTGCTGCCGGGTGACATGGCGGGTGCCCCCGCGCTGCAGTTTTTCCCCTGGCCGGACGTGGATGTCGTCGGTGAGGCGAAACTGGCGCAGGCGGGTAAACAGACCAACGCCGGGATGCTGCGCGAGCGGTTTAACTACTACTGCAATAACGTGGTGAAGGGCTTTTACCGCGACTATTTTCTGCGCTTTGACCGCCAGATTGTGCTNTTCAACGATATGCGGCTGGCGCTGACGCAACTAATGCAAAGCTTCCATTACGGGCAGCGCACGCTGTTCCGCCGCCTGTTTTCACCGGTGATCGATAAGCTGCTGTTTGCGGCGACCAAAGCCGATCACGTCACGGTCGATCAGCATGCCAACATGGTTTCGCTGTTACAGCAACTGATTCAGGACGCCTGGCAAAACGCGGCATTTGAAGGGATCAGCATGGACTGCCTCGGGCTGGCGGCGATCCAGGCGAGGGACGCCAAAAAGCCGCTGCCGCATATTCGCCTTGATGCCGCGCTGGAGTTTTTAATCGGAGATAAATTGCGATGAGCGAACCGTTAAAACCGCGGATTGACTTCGCCGGTCCACTGGATGTGGAGAAAGAAGAACTGCTGAAAACGGCGCAAACCTTTGCCGCCGGAGACGCGGAAAAATTCACCCCCGCGCTGGCGGAAGAGACGCTGCCGGAAGACGG
>NZ_JNGH01000125.1 GCF_001188485.1 Trabulsiella odontotermitis | reverse complement strand
CAGCCAATGAGAAACGCCGCGCCGGTGAGCGGCATCAGCTTCGCCAGGCCGCCCATTTTTTCCATATCACGCGTGTGGACGCGGAAGATGACCGCCCCGGCCCCCAGGAACAGAAGCCCTTTGAACAACGCATGGTTCAGCAGGTGGAACAGCGCGCCGAGCAGGCCGATGACTGCCAGCAGCGGATGATGGCTGGCGATGCCGACCATCCCCACGCCGACGCCCATCAGGATGATGCCGATGTTCTCGACCGTGTGCCACGCCAGCAGACGTTTGATATCGTGCTCCGCCAGCGCGTACAGCACGCCCAGCACGGAAGAGACNNCCAGCACCAGGATACCCCACCAGCTCTGGCTCGCGCCCAGCAGATCGACCCCCACTTTGATGATGCCGAAGATCCCCACTTTCACCATCACTCCGGACATCAGCGCAGAAGCGTGCGACGGCGCTGCCGGGTGCGCACGTGGTAGCCAACTGTGCAATGGCAGCATACCGGCTTTCGCGCCGAAGCCGAGGAAGGCGAGGACAAAGACCACGGACGCCATTGACGGACTCAGGCTGAGGTGACGAAACGATGCAAACTCCAGACTGCCGCTCTCGCGCCACATCAGGAAGAAGGCCACCATGATCAGCACTGAACCGGCGTGGGCGATAAAGAAGTAGAGCAGACCGGCCTTGATGGATTCTTCGCTCTGGTCGGCGATCACCAGGAACCACGACGCCAGCGACATCATTTCGAACAGAATGATGAACCAGAAGCCGTTGTCCATCACCATCAGGCCAACCATTGAGGCAATGAACAGGTTCATAAAGAAGCCCATCGACGCCGCGCCTTTGCCCAGATACTCCTCCATATAGGAGAGCGAGTAGAGCGCACAGAGCGTCACCAGCAGTGAAATGACCGTCACCATAAAGGCGGCAAGGCTGTCCATACGCAGGCTAAAGGGGGCAAACGAAAACGGCCCCGTGGCGCTCCAGGTCAACACGTCTCCCCCGAGCAGCACCGGCAGCGCGCTGCAAAGCCCGAGGATGCCCCCGGCGATGGCGCACAGCCCGGCGATACGGATAGCACCGCGCTCGTTATTCTGCAGCAGCAGCGAAATCACCCCACCGGCGACGTACAGCACCACAGACCACATCAGTAATTGCAGTGAATCCATCAGTTTTGCTCCCCTGTGAGGTTAGCCATGCCTGGCAGCGCATCCGGCATCGACAGCGCCGTGAGCGCCCTGCGCTGCTGCATCTGCGCGTCCATCGACACAGGTTCGATAAGGTGCAGCGCGTGCGTTGGGCAGGAACGAATGCAGGCCGGGCCTTCAGGCAGGAAGTGGCACAGGTCGCATTTCACCGCGACGCTGCGGATACCCGCGTTCCAGCTCAGAAAGGGGTTCATCCCCTCCGGGCTTGCCGGGACATCACCGAGCAGCCCGGCGGGTGCGGCATGTTCATATTGCGGAGGCACATCAACCGGCGTACTGCCTGCCGGAACAATGGCGCCGAAGGGGCAGACCAGGCCGCACAGCTTGCAGCCGATGCACAGGCTTTCGTTAAGCAGAACGCCGCCCTCCTCAAAGGCGATGGCGTTCACCGGACACACCTGTTTGCAGGGCGCGTCTTCGCAATGACGGCACAGCATCGGCGCTGTGCTGTTGTCGGTTCGCGTCATCACAAGCCTGGGGTGCTGCTGTAACCCCTGCGCTTTATGGACATCCGTGCAGGCTGCGAGGCAGGTATTGCATCCGATGCACCACTGAGGATCCGCAATCACAAAGCGGTTCATGTGTATTCCTCTGAAGCTGAAGAAAATGATCTCGCTTGTTTAGCAAATCCCATGCCATTTATATATTTACATTAAAATCAATAAGATAATTAAAAACGCTCGCCAGTAAGGCGTGTCATCGACAGTGTGACGACGTTTCTGACGATCGCTGTTTTCAGCCGATCCCCGATCACCGTCAGTAGTGGCGACGGATCGTCATAAATGTCATTTCTGCGCTGCATTTTTATGGTTCGGTTTAAAAATCAATACGATACAAGCTGGTCTGCATTTTGCATTTCCACGGCGAATTGCGGATGACGGAGGGGCTATGCACGAACTAACGCTGTGCCAGCGGGCGCTGGAAATTGTGGAACAGCAGGCTACGGCGAACGGTGCGAAACGCGTAACCGGGATCTGGTTAAAAATTGGGGCATTTTCTTGCGTCGAAAGCAGCGCACTTCGCTTTTGTTTTGATCTGGTATGTCGCGGCACGCTTGCGGAAGGCTGTAAACTGCACCTTGAAGAGCAGCAGGCCGAGTGCTGGTGCGAGCGCTGTCAGCAATACGTTCATCTGCTGTCACAACACGTCCGCCGTTGTCCACTGTGCCAGAGCGACGCGCTGCACATCGTGGCGGACGACGGGATGCAGATCCAGCGAATTGAAATTGATCAGGAGTAAGCTATGTGTACCACGTGTGGTTGCGGTGAAGGCAACCTCTATATTGAAGGTGACGAACACAATCCTCATTCGGCGTTTCGTGGCGCCCCGTTCGCCCCTGCTGCGCGCCCCGCGCTAAGCATTACCGGGATCAAAACGCAGGATTTCACCCCCACGCAGACCGAGCAGGGCGACCTGCATTACGGTCATGGCGAAGCGGGCACCCATGCGCCGGGCATGAGCCAGCGGCGGATGCTGGAAGTGGAAATCGACGTACTGGATAAAAACAACCAGCTCGCAGCCCGCAACCGCGCGCGCTTTGCCGCGCACCAACAGCTGGTGCTGAATCTGGTTTCCAGCCCCGGCTCCGGTAAAACCACCCTGCTGACTGAAACCCTGCAACGGCTGAACGGCCGCGTGCCCTGCGCGGTCATCGAAGGCGATCAGCAAACGGTCAACGACGCCGCACGCATTCGCGCCACCGGTACCCCCGCCATTCAGGTAAATACCGGTAAAGGCTGCCATCTGGATGCGCAAATGATTGCCGATGCCGCGCCGCGTCTGCCGCTCGACGATAACGGCATTCTGTTTATTGAAANGCGGTGCTGTCGGTCACCGAAGGCGAAGACAAGCCGCTGAAATACCCACATATGTTCGCCGCCGCCTCGCTGATGCTGCTCAACAAAGTTGATTTACTGCCCTACCTGAACTTCGACGTTGAAAAATGCATGGCCTACGCGCGGGAAGTGAACCCGAATATTGACATCATCCTGATCTCCGCCACCCACGGCGAAGGAATGGAAAACTGGCTTAACTGGCTGGAGGCACAGCGATGTGCATAGGCATTCCCGGCCAGATCTGCGCCATTGACGGCAGCATGGCAAAAGTTGACGTCAATGGCATCCGCCGCGATGTTGATCTCACCCTGGTCGGTCACGTGGATGACACCGGCGCGTCGCGCCTCGGCCAGTGGGTGCTGGTACACGTCGGGTTTGCCATGAGCGTGATTAACGAAACGGAAGCCCGCGACACGCTGGCGGCGCTACAGAACATGTACGATGTGGAGCCGGATGTCGGTGCCCTGCTGTACGGTGAGGAGAGATAATGCGCTTTGTGGATGAATACCGAGCGCCCGAACAGGTGATGAAACTGATTGCTCACCTCTGCGCGCGCGCCGAACGTCTCGATTACACCGCCGCGCGACCGCTGCGCATTATGGAGGTGTGTGGCGGGCATACGCACGCCATCTTTAAATTCGGTCTCGACCAGTTGCTGCCGGAGAACATCGAATTCATCCACGGCCCGGGCTGCCCGGTGTGCGTGCTGCCGATGGGGCGTATCGATACCTGTACCGAAATCGCCAGCCATCCTGAGGTGATTTTCTGCACCTTTGGCGACGCGATGCGCGTGCCGGGCAAAAACGGCTCGCTGATGCAGGCAAAAGCGCGCGGCGCGGATATCCGCATCGTCTATTCGCCGATGGATGCGCTGAAACTGGCGCAGCAGAACCCGCAGCGCAAAGTGGTGTTCTTCGGCCTGGGTTTTGAAACCACCATGCCCACCACCGCCATTACCCTGAAACAGGCGCGTGAGCAGAATGTCGATAACTTCTTCTTTTTCTGCCAGCACATCACCTTAATTCCCACCCTGCGCAGCCTGCTGGAGCAGCCGGATAACGGTATCGACGCGTTCCTCGCGCCGGGTCACGTCAGCATGGTGATTGGCACCGACGCCTACGGATTTATCGCCAGCCAGTATCACCGTCCGCTGGTGGTCGCCGGGTTTGAGCCGATGGATCTGCTGCAGGGCGTCTGCATGCTGGTCGAGCAGAAAATTGCCGCGAAAAGCCAGGTCGAAAACCAGTACAAACGCGTGGTACCGGACAGCGGCAACCCACTGGCGCAGGCCGCCATCGCCGAGGTGTTTACCGTCAAAGGCGACAGCGAATGGCGCGGTCTGGGGCTGATCAACGACTCAGGCGTACGGCTGACCGACAATTACCAGCGCTTTGACGCCGAAGCCCATTTCCAGCCAGCGCCGCAACAAGTGTATGACGATCCGCGCGCCCGCTGCGGCGACGTGCTGACCGGCCGGTGCAAACCCCATCAATGCCCGCTGTTTGGCAACACCTGTAACCCACAGAGCGCATTTGGCGCGCTGATGGTCTCTTCCGAAGGCGCGTGCGCCGCATGGTATCAATATCGAAGTCAGGAATGTGAAGCATGAAAAGCGTCCAGATAGCGCACGGCAGCGGCGGCCAGGCGATGCAGCAGTTGATCAACGATCTGTTTATGCAGGCGTTTAACAATCCGTGGCTGGCGGAGCAGGAAGATCAGGCGCGGCTGGAGCTGGCACAGTTCACCGCTCAGGGCGACCGGCTGGCATTTTCCACCGACAGCTATGTTATCGATCCGCTGTTTTTCCCCGGCGGCAACATCGGCAAACTGGCCGTTTGCGGGACCGCCAACGATGTCGCCGTCAGCGGCGCGATACCCCGTTTCCTCTCCTGCGGCTTTATTCTCGAAGAAGGGCTGGAGATGGCAACGCTGGAAGCGGTGGTCAATAGCATGGCGCAGACGGCAAAAGCCGCCGACATCGCCATCGTTACCGGCGACACCAAAGTGGTGCAGCGCGGCGCGGCGGACAAACTCTTTATTAATACCGCCGGGCTGGGCGCGATTCCGGCGGATATTCACTGGGGCGCGCAGACGCTGACGCCAGGTGACGTGCTGCTGGTCAGCGGAACCCTCGGCGATCACGGTGCGACCATTCTTAACCTGCGCGAACAGCTGGGGCTCGACGGCGAGCTGGTCAGCGACTGCGCGGTGCTGACACCGCTTATCCAGTCGCTACGCGGCATTACCGGCGTGAAAGCCCTGCGCGACGCCACCCGTGGCGGCGTGAACGCGGTCGCCCATGAATTTGCCGCCTCGAGTGGCTGCGGTATTGAGCTCAACGAACAACAGTTGCCGGTCAATGCCGCGGTGCGCGGCGTCTGCGAACTGCTCGGACTGGATGCCCTGAACTTTGCCAACGAAGGCAAACTGGTGATCGNCCCGCGCCGCTGCCGATCGCGTGCTGACACAGTTGCGTGCGCACCCGCTCGGCCAGAATGCCGCGATGATTGGAGAAGTGGTGGAACGCCGCGGCGTGCGCCTGACAGGTCTGTATGGCGTGAAGCGTACGCTGGATTTACCGCATGCGGAGCCGTTACCCAGAATCTGTTAATGCGTTAATTCAAAAGCCAGGTCGGTTTTCCGCGTCATTTTTGGATGAGTGCAATGTCATATACCCCGATGGGCGATCTCGGGCAGCAGGGGCTGTTCGACATCACCCGCACGTTATTACAGCAGCCGGATCTCGCCACGCTCAGCGATGCGCTGTTGCGGCTGGCAAAGCAGTCTGCACTGGCGGATCGGGCGGCGATCGTGCTGTGGCAGGCCGGCCATCACCGGGCCAGTTTCTACGCTGCACCAGCAGCGGGGGATCCTGTCACCAGTGAAGATGAAACGTTGCTGGCGAACGGGCCGATGCGCCGTTTGCTGTCGCGACCGGATGCATTACGTTGCACATGGCAGGAATTCAGCGAAACCTGGCCTCAGCTGGCGGCGGCACCCTTTTATCCGCCGTTCGGTCGTTACTGTCTGCTACCGCTGGCGGCAGAAGGTCGCATTTTTGGCGCCTGCGAATTCATTCGCAACGATGATAAGCCGTGGACGGAGCAGGAATACCAGCGCCTGCATACGTTTACGCAGATCGTCGCGGTCGTCACTGAGCAAATCCAGAATCGGGTCACCAATAACGTAGATTACGATATGCTGTGCCACGAGCGTGATAACTTTCGCATTCTGGTGGCGATTACCAACGCGGTGCTGTCACGCCTCGACATCGACGAGCTGGTGAGCGAAGTGGCGAAAGAGATCCATCACTATTTTCGCATCGATGCCATCAGCGTGGTACTGCGCAGCGACCGCAAAGGCAAGCTCAACATCTACTCCACTCATTACCTGGACGCGCACCACCCCGTCCACGATCAGAGTGAAACTGACGAAGCCGGCGCGCTGACCGAGCGGGTATTTAAAAGCAAAGAGATGTTGCTGCTTAACCTGCATGAACGCGATCCGCTGGCGCCCTACGAGCGGATGCTGTTTGAGATCTGGGATAACAAAATCCAGACGCTGTGCCTGCTGCCATTGATGTCTGGCGACACCATGCTGGGCGTGCTGAAGCTGGCGCAGTGCGACGAAAAAGTATTTACCGCCGCTAACCTCAAGCTGCTGCGCCAGATTGCCGAACGCGTCTCTATCGCGGTGGATAACGCACTTGCTTATCAGGAGATTCATCGTCTGAAAGAACGGCTGGTGGATGAAAACCTGGCGCTGACCGAGCAACTGAATAACGTCGAAAGCGAGTTCGGCGAAATCGTCGGCCGCAGTGACGCCATGAGCAACGTGCTGAAACAGGTCGAAATGGTGGCGCAAAGCGACAGCACCGTGCTGATCCTCGGCGAAACCNNGAGTTGATTGCGCGCGCGATCCATACGCTCAGCAGCCGCAGCGGCCGCCGGATGGTGAAAATGAACTGCGCCGCGATGCCTGCCGGTCTGCTGGAAAGCGATCTGTTCGGTCACGAGCGCGGTGCCTTTACCGGTGCCAGCGCGCAGCGCATCGGGCGATTTGAACTGGCGGATAAAAGCTCTCTGTTTCTGGATGAAGTGGGCGACATGCCGCTCGAGCTACAGCCCAAATTGCTGCGGGTACTGCAGGAGCAGGAGTTTGAGCGCCTCGGCAGTAACAAGCTCATTCAGACCGATGTCAGGCTGATTGCCGCCACCAACCGTGACCTGAGACAAATGGTGATCGACCGGGAATTTCGCAGTGATCTTTACTATCGTCTGAACGTGTTCCCGATCTACCTGCCACCGCTGCGCGATCGCCCGGATGATATTCCTCTGCTGGTCAAAGCGTTCACCACCAAAATTTCCCGCCGCATGGGCCGCAATATCGACAGCATTCCGGCGGAAACGCTGCGCGCGCTGAGCCGCATGGAATGGCCGGGCAACGTGCGTGAGCTGGAGAACGTGATCGAGCGCGCCGTGCTGTTGACGCGCGGTAACGTGCTGCAGTTATCGCTGCCGGAACTGACGACAGAAAGGCCAGCATCACAGCCAGTCGCCACGGAACAGGCGCAGGACGGCGAAGATGAATATCAGTTGATTATCCGCGTGCTAAAGGAGTCAAACGGCGTAGTGGCCGGACCGCGAGGTGCGGCGCAAAAGCTGGGGCTGAAACGCACGACCCTGCTGTCGCGAATGAAGCGGCTGGGTATCGATAAAGACGCGCTCGTGTAGTTGTTAACGAGATACGCCACGTTCGACTGTTACTTTTTCGGGCGATATTTTTCTGGCAATTCTGGCACCGGACGGCGATCGTCAATCAGATGGCGGAGGGTCAGAATCGGATGACGCCACAGCATGCGCGGCCCCGCCCAGCGCATAATCTGCTTCATCTCTTCCCGTTTCGCCGGTTGATAGCAATGCACCGGGCACCGCTTGCAGGCTGGCTTCTCTTCACCAAATACGCACTTATCAAGACGCTTATCCGCATAATCGTTCAGCGCCTCATAATGTCTGAATTCCGCAGAGGCATCAGGGCAACGCCGCGCATAGAGCGCAATCATTCTGCGAATCGTCAGCTTTTCACGATCGAGACGTTTACCCACTGTTGTGACCTCCGCAAACATAAGTTGCATCAATAATACCCCTTTAAGGATTTGTGCACCAGCCAAGAAAGATTCTGAGAGTCTAAAGTTAGACTGCCTTTTTCTTGAACAAAGAATAACCAGAACTTATTATTTACCCACTTTCCGACCGCACCCGAGGAATATCGTGTAAGGAATCCCCTCTCCCTTTTATATATTGATGGTTTGTTATGTATTTTAAAAAATTGATCCCTGCAATGGTTGTTATTGCAACATCCATGCTGGCAGGAAATGCTTGCGCTTTTAATATGCCCTCTGAATTTTCATCTCTGGAGAAATACCATCCATCGATGAATACGCTGCCTTCGCCAAAGGGCAATATTAAAAGCAAAATCTTGTCTCAATATGCCAAATGGAAAGGCACGCAATATCGCTGGGGCGGTCAGTCGCGCAGCGGGATTGATTGCTCTGCCCTGATGCAAAAAATTTTCCGCGGCTCGCTGCAGATGGAGCTACCGCGCACCACCGGCGAGCAGATCAAAGGCGGCTACCGTATCACGCAGCGCGATCTCCAACCGGGCGATCTGGTGTTCTTTAAAACTTCGCCGGATGATCGTCACGTGGGCGTTTACATTGGCCAGGATAAATTTATCCATGCGTCAAAAAGCCAGGGCGTCACAGTGTCAGAACTTTCAGACAGTTACTGGCAAGCCCATTATGAAACCGCGCGACGTATTACTGAAAATGTTTAATTCCTGATTCACCCGCTGTTATTTTTATCAGAGGGTGAAATTCTGGAAAGCGCCTCGCAATTATTCCCCCATAATATTCCTTATTTTATTCGACGTTATATGATGCCCCGGCAATAATTCTGAAAACCGCCGGAGAGATTATGCATAATATTAACGTTGCACCTGCCACTCCCACTTTGACTTCCCTGCGCCAGTTAACCGTCAGTTATGTGCGCAAGCGCCATATCAATCTCGATACCGGGCGTGCCACGCGGTTGTCGTGCAGTCCAAGCCTGGTACTGAGCGGTAAATGGCTGGAAGAGGCCGGTTTTTCCACCGGCACAACCGTCAGCGTGACGGTGGAATCCGGCATGCTGGTCATCCGCTCGCTACCGCCAAAAGAGAATCGTTAGCCGATGTTTATGAGGGGAGACTTTTTGCTGCGCCTCACCATTTTTTCATGCGACAATATGGCAATTAAGCGTATGTGAACTGAATAAATCTTTTTGATTTTCAATGAAAATGGACATCCGGATTCCATGACCACTATCGACAATTTCGACGCTCACACCCCGATGATGCAGCAGTACCTGAAGCTTAAGGCTCAGCATCCCGAGATCCTGCTGTTCTACCGCATGGGCGACTTTTACGAGTTGTTTTATGACGATGCGAAACGCGCGTCGCNGGGGGGGGGGAGCCGATACCGATGGCGGGCGTTCCGCATCACGCTGTGGAAAACTATCTGGCGAAGCTAGTGAACCTCGGCGAATCGGTGGCGATTTGCGAACAAATTGGCGATCCCGCCACCACCAAGGGCCCGGTCGAACGTAAAGTCGTTCGCATCGTGACGCCAGGCACCATCAGCGATGAAGCTCTGCTGCAGGAGCGCCAGGACAACCTGCTGGCGGCGTTGTGGCAGGACAGCAAAGGCTACGGCTACGCCACGCTCGACATCAGCTCTGGCCGTTTTCGCCTCAGCGAACCGGCGGACCGCGAAACCATGGCCGCCGAACTGCAACGCACCAATCCTGCCGAACTGCTGTATGCGGAAGATTTCGCCGAGATGGCGCTGATTGAAGGCCGCCGTGGTCTGCGTCGCCGCCCGCTGTGGGAGTTCGAAATCGACACCGCACGCCAGCAGTTGAACATGCAGTTTGGCACCCGTGACCTGGTTGGGTTTGGCGTCGAAAATGCGCCACGCGGACTCTGTGCCGCGGGTTGCCTGTTGCAGTATGTAAAAGATACGCAGCGCACCGCCCTGCCGCACATTCGCTCCATCACCATGGAACGTCAGCAGGACAGCATCATTATGGATGCGGCAACTCGCCGTAACCTCGAAATCACCC
Organism: Trabulsiella odontotermitis; assembly: GCF_001188485.1. Lineage (GTDB taxonomy): Bacteria > Pseudomonadota > Gammaproteobacteria > Enterobacterales > Enterobacteriaceae > Trabulsiella > Trabulsiella odontotermitis_A. The sequence continues at coordinate 115,914 of NZ_JNGH01000125.1, read as the reverse complement.
AGAACCTGGCGGGCGGCACGGAAAACACGCTGGCGTCGGTGCTGGATCGCACCGTGACGCCGATGGGCAGCCGCATGCTGAAACGCTGGCTGCACATGCCGGTGCGCGATACCCGAATTCTGGAAGAGCGCCAGCAAACCATCGCTGCCCTTCAGGATCGCTGCAGTGAACTGCAACCGGTGCTGCGGCAGGTCGGTGATCTGGAACGTATTCTGGCGCGCCTGGCGCTGCGTACAGCTCGCCCCCGCGACCTCGCCCGTATGCGCTATGCCTTCCAGCAGTTGCCGGAACTGCGCGCCCAACTGGCCGAGGTGGACAGCGCGCCGGTGCAGCGTCTGCGTGAGCAGATGGGCGAGTTTACTGAACTGCGCGAACTGCTGGAGCGCGCCGTCATTGAGTCGCCGCCGGTGCTGGTCCGCGACGGCGGCGTGATTGCGCCTGGCTATAACGCCGAGCTGGACGAATGGCGCGCGCTGGCCGACGGCGCGACAGATTACCTCGACAAGCTGGAAATCCGTGAACGCGAGCGTCTGGGTCTTGATACGCTGAAGGTGGGTTATAACGCCGTTCACGGCTATTACATTCAGATCAGCCGCGGGCAGAGCCACCTCGCGCCGATCCACTACGTGCGTCGCCAGACGCTGAAAAACGCCGAACGCTACATCATCCCGGAGCTGAAAGAGTACGAAGACAAAGTACTCACCTCGAAAGGCAAAGCGCTGGCGCTGGAAAAACAGCTGTATGACGAGCTGTTCGATCTGCTGTTGCCGCACCTCGCCGATTTGCAACTGAGTGCCTCTGCGCTGGCGGAACTGGACGTGCTGGTCAATCTGGCCGAACGCGCTTACACGCTCAATTACAGTTGCCCGGTGTTCAGCGACAAACCTGGCATTCGCATTGAAGAGGGGCGTCATCCTGTGGTCGAACAGGTGCTGAACGAACCGTTTATCGCTAACCCGCTGAACCTGTCGCCGCAACGGCGAATGCTGATCATCACCGGCCCGAACATGGGCGGTAAAAGTACCTATATGCGCCAGACAGCACTGATTGCTCTGCTGGCTTATATCGGCAGCTACGTCCCGGCGCAAAAAGTGGAAATCGGCCCCATCGATCGCATTTTCACCCGCGTTGGCGCCGCCGACGATCTGGCCAGCGGCCGCTCCACCTTTATGGTGGAAATGACCGAGACCGCCAACATTCTGCATAACGCCACCGAGTACAGTCTGGTATTGATGGACGAAATCGGTCGCGGCACGTCAACCTACGACGGATTATCGCTGGCCTGGGCCTGCGCGGAAAACCTGGCGAATCGCATCAAAGCGTTAACGCTGTTCGCAACCCACTATTTCGAACTGACGCAGCTACCGGAAAAAATGGAGGGTGTGGCGAATGTCCACCTCGACGCGCTGGAGCATGGCGACACTATCGCCTTCATGCACAGCGTGCAGGACGGCGCAGCCAGCAAGAGCTACGGTCTGGCCGTTGCCGCGCTGGCTGGGGTGCCGAAAGAGGTGATTAAACGTGCCCGTCAGAAGCTGCGCGAACTGGAAAGTATCACGCCAAACGCCGCCGCCACACAGGTTGACGGCACGCAGATGTCGCTGCTGTCCGTACCGGAAGAGACCTCACCGGCGGTTGAAGCGCTGGAGAATCTCGACCCGGATACGCTGACGCCGCGTCAGGCGCTGGAGTGGATTTACCGCCTGAAGAATCTGCTGTAACCGCTGTTACCGCAACACCAAAGAAAAAGGCCAGTCGCAATGACCGGCCTTTTTTGATGAAAACTCGCTTACTCGCGGAACAGCGCTTCGATGTTCAGCCCTTGCCCCTGCAGGATTTCACGCAGGCGACGCAAACCTTCGACCTGAATCTGGCGAACGCGCTCACGCGTCAGACCAATTTCACGACCCACATCTTCAAGCGTTGCGGCTTCATACCCCAGCAGACCGAAGCGACGCGCCAGTACCTCACGCTGTTTGGCGTTCAGTTCGAACAGCCATTTGACGATGCTTTGTTTCATGTCATCGTCCTGCGTGGTGTCTTCCGGACCGTTCTCTTTTTCATCGGCCAGGATATCCAGCAGCGCTTTTTCGGAATCACCACCCAGCGGGGTGTCGACCGAGGTGATGCGCTCGTTGAGACGCAGCATACGACTGACGTCATCAACCGGTTTATCTAGCTGCTCGGCAATCTCTTCCGCACTCGGTTCGTGATCCAGCTTATGGGACAACTCACGCGCGGTACGCAGATAAACGTTCAGCTCTTTAACGATGTGAATCGGTAAACGAATGGTACGGGTTTGATTCATGATAGCCCGTTCAATCGTCTGGCGGATCCACCAGGTTGCGTAGGTCGAGAAGCGGAACCCGCGCTCCGGGTCAAACTTCTCCACAGCACGAATCAGCCCCAGATTCCCCTCTTCAATCAGATCCAGCAAAGCCAGACCACGATTGCTGTAACGACGGGCAATCTTCACCACCAGACGCAGGTTACTTTCAATCATCCGACGGCGGGAAGCGACATCTCCGCGCAGTGCACGACGTGCAAAATAGACTTCTTCTTCGGCTGTTAACAGTGGAGAGTATCCAATCTCTCCAAGGTAAAGCTGAGTCGCGTCCAGTACACGCTGTGTGGCACCCTGCGATAACAGCTCTTCCTCAGCCAGGTCGTTATCACTGGGTTCCTCTTCATTTAAGGTTTTCTCGTCGAAAACCTCCATTCCGTTCTCATCAAATTCCGCGTCTTCATTTAAATCATGAACTTTCAGCGTATTCTGACTCATAAGGTGGCTCCTACCCGTGATCCCTTGACGGAACATGCAAGCAAAGCCATATTCCGTCGAATTATCGCTGCGGCAAATACTGCAGCGGGTTTACGGATTTCCCCTTGTAACGAATTTCAAAATGCAAGCGTGTTGAACTGGTTCCGGTGCTACCCATGGTAGCGATTTTCTGCCCCGCCTTAACTTCTTGTTGTTCCCGGACCAGCATTGTGTCGTTATGGGCGTAGGCGCTCAGGTAATCATCGTTATGTTTGATGATGATAAGATTACCGTAACCGCGCAGTGCGTTACCGGCATAGACAACGCGCCCATCTGCGGTCGCGGTGATAGCCTGTCCTTTACTGCCTGCGATATCGATACCTTTATTCCCGTTGTCTGAGAATTTCTCGATAATGTTGCCGTCAGTCGGCCAGCGCCATGAAGAAATCGGCGAACTGGTAGACATACTGCTTGCAGTTGGTTCGGTAGTGCTTGCAACTGGTGCCGTAACAGGCGCTGTGACCGGGGTCGCAGGCTTATTGTTAGGCAACATTTTGTTAGCACTTTGTTCACCTGAATCCTCAGAATACGTAATTGTCGGTTTAGAAGCAACCACCGCGCCGGAATTTTGTGCAGGTTTTGAGGTTAAGCCCTGAGAACCGCTACTGGCCTGTACACTTGCTTGCGCAACAGGATTGTTACCCGTGATGGGCTGTCCAGCTGCGTTTCCGATCTGTAACGTTTGCCCTACGTTCAAACCGTAAGGTGCAGAAATGTTGTTACGTTGTGCAAGATCGCGGAAATCGTTGCCGGTTATCCAGGCGATGTAAAACAGCGTATCACCGCGCTTGACGGTGTAGGTGCTGCCACCCGCATAGCTGCCTTTAGGAATATCGCCGTATTTACGGTTGTAAACGATGTGGCCATCCGCGGTAGTCTGTACCGGCTGTGACATCGGCTGCGTCTGCACCGGCTGTGTCTGTACGGGTTGTACCGACTGAATTTGCGGCTGTGACGGCTGCGGCGTTGAACTTCCCATCTTCGGCGGTGGAGTGATCAACATGCCGGAATTAGTGCCGGAAGCGCTGCTTGCGCCCACCGAGCTCACTGGGGCTGGTGCGTTATCAGAACTCGTGCAGCCTGCAAGCCAGACGGATACCAGCGATAGCGCCGCAATACGGCTTAAGGTAAATTTTGGGCTTCCCGCGCTCATTTATCCCCCAGGAATGTGTTAACTGCCAGTGATTTGATTACCGCGCAACGCGCTGGCTCAGGCACTGGAAACGTGCCTACCCTACGCCCGAACACGCGCCGAATGAACCAGGAAAACTCCTGTTATTACGCCAGTTCCCCTTTGACCAACGGCACAAAGCGGACGGCTTCCACGGTATCGATAATAAATTCGCTTCCCCGCCGACGAACCCGTTTTAACCACTGGTGTTCGTCGCCCACGGGCAAAACGAGGATCCCGCCTTCATCCAGCTGCGACATCAGCGCGGCCGGAATTTCTGGCGGTGCGGCCGTGACAATGATGGCATCAAACGGCGCACGCGCCTGCCACCCCTGCCAGCCATCGCCGTGGCGGGTAGAAACATTGTGTAAATCCAGTTGCTTGAGACGACGGCGCGCCTGCCATTGCAGGCCTTTTATACGTTCCACCGAACAAACATGATGAACTAAATGTGCCAGAATTGCCGTCTGATAGCCGGATCCGGTGCCGATCTCCAGCACCCGCGACGCTTCTGTGAGTTCAAGCAGCTCCGTCATTCGCGCGACCATATACGGCTGCGAAATGGTTTGCCCCTGACCTATTGGCAATGCGACGTTTTCCCACGCTTTGTGTTCAAACGCCTCATCAATGAATTTTTCACGCGGTACCTGAGCTATCGCTTCAAGCACGTGCTCATCCTGAATACCCTGAGTACGTAGTTGATCAAGAAGGCTTTGTACGCGTTTGCTTACCATTGCGCATCGACTCCCACGCGATCTAACCAGCCGGACACCACCTCATGCGCGTTATGTGCCGTTAAATCGACATGCAGCGGCGTGACCGATACATAGCCTTCGTCCACTGCGGCGAAATCGGTGTCTGGCCCCGCATCGTATTTTTCCCCCGGCGGGCCAATCCAGTACAGCGTATTGCCGCGCGGATCCTGCTGCGGAATAACTTTGTCCGCCGGGTGGCGGCTGCCGCAGCGCGTCACGCGGATCCCCTTTATTTGTTCGAGCGGGAGATCCGGGACGTTGATATTAAGAATGCGCCCGGTGCGCAGCGGCTCACGCGCCAGCGCGCGCAGGATCGAGCAGGTTACCGCGGCGGCGGTGTCATAATGCTGATGGCCATCCAGTGAAACCGCAAGCGCCGGATAACCGAGATGACGCCCTTCCATTGCCGCCGCGACGGTGCCGGAATAGATAACGTCGTCGCCGAGATTTGGCCCGGCGTTAATGCCCGACACCACCACGTCCGGTTGCGGACGCATCAGCGCGTTAACGCCAAGGTAGACGCAGTCCGTCGGCGTGCCCATTTGCACGGCAATATCGCCGTTCTCAAACGTAAACGTACGAAGTGAGGATTCCAGCGTCAGGGAATTTGACGCCCCGCTGCGGTTACGATCGGGAGCGACCACCTGCACCACGGCGAATTCCCGCAGGGCTTTCGCCAGCGTCTGAATGCCTGGAGCATGGATCCCGTCATCGTTACTCAGCAATATTCGCATAATCACCTGTTGTCTTGATCAGTTCCCTCACCACACTGGTGGCGAAACTGCCCGCAGGCAGCCAGAAACGTAGCTCAACGGTTACATCATCCCACCAGTTCCAGTTCAGCTGTTGCGGATAAAGGAGCACCGCGCGACGCGCCGCCTCGACGTTTTCCCGCACCAGTAGCGACTGCAACAGGGTTTCCTGCGCCAGCGTATTTTCTTCGAAGGCCAGTGCCGCGCGTTGGGTTCCCCAGTCGCCGCTGCCGGGCAAGGCGGCGGTGATCATCAGTTCCCGGTTATCGACACGCGCCTGCAATTCGGCGAGCTCGTCTTCAGTCGCCACAAACCAGCTGCCACGCCCCGCTAATTGTAGCGCATCGCCGTCAACAACTTGATTAAAGTCCGGTTTTTTTAATTTATCGCTGACAATCTGATTAAACAAGGCACTCCGCGCCGCAGAGAGCCAAAAACTGCGTTTGTTGCGATCGCGTACCGGTCCGCCATTTTCTGCCCAGCGCAGCGAGCCGTGCAGGTTGCTGCCGCCGATACCAAAGCGCTGCGCGCCAAAATAGTTCGGTACGCCGCGCGCTGCAATAGCCTGCAAACGGGCTTCAACGTCATCACGGTGCGAAACCTCACGCAGAATAAGCGTGAAATAATTTCCTTTCAGCGCGCCCGGTCGCAGCTTGCGCTTATGGCGGGCATATTCCAGCACTTTACAGCCTTCCAGCAAAAACTTGCTGAGATCCGGCATCTCTTTGCCGGGAACGCGCGCACAGAGCCATTGTTCGGTGACGGCGTGCTTATCCTTTTGCCCGGCAAAGCTCACTTCGCGGGCATGAATTTTAAGGAATTTCGCCAGCGCGTCGGCGACGAAACGGGTATTGCAGCCGTTTTTGAGGATCCGCACGAGGATATGCTCGCCTTCGCCGTCCGGCTCAAACCCCAAATCTTCCACCACCAGAAAATCTTCCGGACTGGCTTTCAGCACGCCCTGCCCCTGGGGTTGACCGTGCAGATAAGTCAGATCATCGAACGCGANTCATGGTTTCGCCTTGTGCAGCAACGCTACCGCTTCACAGGCAATCCCTTCGCCACGGCCGGTGAAACCCAGTTTTTCCGTGGTGGTCGCCTTCACATTGACGTCATCCATATGACAGCCGAGATCTTCGGCAATAAACACCCGCATTTGCGGAATGTGCGGCAGCATTTTTGGCGCCTGGGCGATGATGGTGACATCGACGTTGCCGAGCGTATAACCTTTGGCCTGAATGCGGCGCCAGGCTTCGCGCAGCAACGCACGGCTGTCAGCGCCTTTAAACGCCGGGTCGGTATCCGGGAAAAGCTTGCCGATATCACCCAGGGCCGCAGCACCCAGCAGCGCGTCGGTCAGTGCATGCAGCGCGACATCGCCATCAGAATGGGCCAGCAGCCCCTTTTCGTAAGGGATACGTACGCCGCCGATGATAATGGGGCCTTCGCCGCCAAAGGCATGCACGTCAAAACCGTGTCCAATTCGCATTACGCCTTCTCCTGGTTGTCAGATCGGGTAAGGTAAAATTCAGCCAGCGCCAGGTCTTCCGGCCGCGTGACTTTAATATTATCAGCGCGCCCCGCCACCAGCTCAGGGTGGAAGCCACAATATTCCAGCGCGGACGCTTCATCGGTAATGGTCGCACCGTCGTTAAGCGCGCGGGTCAGGCAATCCATCAACAATTCGCGGGGGAAAAACTGCGGAGTCAGCGCGTGCCAGAGATCGTTTCTGTCGACGGTATGGGCAATGGCGGTAGCACCAGGCTCGGCGCGCTTCATGGTGTCGCGCACCGGCGCGGCCAGAATGCCGCCCACGCGACTGGTGTTGCTGAGATTCAGCAGGCGTTCGAGATCGTCCTGATGCAGACAGGGACGCGCCGCATCGTGCACCAGCACCCATTCGGTGTCCGTAGCGGCTTTCAGCCCGGCAAGGACGGAATCGGCGCGTTCAGCACCGCCTTCGACCACGGTAATCTGGGGGTGTGAGGCCAGTGGTAATGCCGCGAAACGGTCATCACCCGCGCTGACGGCAATGATCACACGCCGGACGCGGGCATTCGCCAGCAGCGCGTCCACCGCGTGTTCGAGAATCGTTTTGTTACCGATTGAGAGATATTGTTTTGGGCATTCCGTTTGCATGCGGCGGCCAAATCCGGCTGCCGGGACCACGGCGCAAACGCCCGGAGTAGTTGCTGCCATGTTGTAATCCTGGGAGTGTCTATCGATTATTCTGCCCTGAAGCCTGATTGCGTTTTGACGCATCCGGAACCAGACGATAGAACGTTTCGCCCGGGCGGGTCATGCTAAGTTCGTTGCGTGCGCGTTCCTCGATCGCTTCCTGACCGCCATTGAGATCGTCAATTTCGGCGAAAAGCTGATCGTTTCGCGCTTTGAGTTTGGCGTTTGTTGCCTGCTGTGCCGCGACATCTTCGCTGACCCGGCTGTAGTCATGAATACCGTTCTTGCCGAACCACAACGAATACTGTAGCCAGACCAGCAAAGCCAGCAATAGCAGCGTTAGTTTACCCATCCTGCCCCCTGAAAAACGGCATCATCATCCCATAACTTGACCGGGTACTCCACCCCGGCGCGGACGATGCCGCGTCATCGCGGGAAATGTACCACATTTTCCCCGCAAATACGTACGTCTCGTTGCCGCTACGCCGCGGATCACCCCATCAACCACAGGAAGAGCAGGCCGAAAAGCGCCATCACCGTGAGCACGGTAACAGGAAGACTATAGAGCAGTTTGCTGTCGAGCAGTGAGTGCAGCGCCACACCGATTAAAACGGCGACAGGCAGTAGCGCCAGAAAGAAGGGCCAGGTGTAGAGCAGAAAAAACAGCGTATTGCTGCCGTAGATCAGAAACGGGATACCCAGCGCCAGCAGCCATGCGATGAAACCCACCACGGCGCCTTGTAACGACCATGTGGTTTCCTCACTATCAGCAAGCGATTTGGTGGAAGTGAGGCTCATGTTCTGGGTATCGCGCATATCAAATCCTGTAACCTGACTGGCCGGAAGATGCCTACTTCCGGCGCTGTCTTAGGATCTGATGATATCGTCCCGCCTGAGGAGATCTAATAATTGGTTAACCAAATTTGTTACCAATTGTTCGCCCTTAAGGTGAATCTCAGGCGCTTCGGGAGATTCGTACGCTGAATCAATACCGGTGAAATTGCGCAGTTCACCGGCACGGGCCTTTTTATACAGTCCTTTCGGATCCCGGGCTTCGCAAATCGCCAGCGGCGTGTCGACATGCACTTCATAGAAGCGCCCGTCGCCGATCAGATCGCGCGCCATCTGCCGTTCGGCACGATGCGGAGAGATAAACGCCGTCAATACCACCAGCCCGGCATCCACCATCAGTTTCGCCACTTCACCAACGCGACGAATGTTCTCTTTGCGGTCGGTATCGCTGAAGCCTAAATCGCGGCATAAGCCGTGACGTACGTTGTCACCATCCAGCAGATAGGTGCTGACGCCTAATTCATGCAGTGCCTCTTCCAGCGCCCCGGCCACCGTGGATTTGCCGGAGCCTGACAGTCCGGTAAACCACAGCACAACGCCACGGTGACCGTGACGTTGTTCGCGCTGCNNGGTCACCGGATGTGGATGCCAGACGACGTTATCGTCATGCTGCGCCATTAGCGGCCTCCCAGCAGATCGCGCGCGCCCCAGTGCGGGAAATGTTTACGCACCAGCGCGTTCAGCTCCAGCTCAAAGGCGCTGAATTCCGACGTCTGCGCCGTGGCTTCGGTGTGTGGCTGATTAACCATCCCTGCGCCCACGGTAACGTTCGACAGTCGGTCGATAAAAATCAGCCCACCGGTCACCGGGTTATCCTGATATTTGTCGAGCACCAGCGGCTCGTCGAAAGTCAGATCCACCAGCCCGATGCCGTTCAACGGAAGCGATTCCACTTCGTTGTGGGTCAGGTTGTTGATATCAACCTGATACTGAATCGCGTCGACGCGCGCCCGGGTTTTCTTGCCGGCAATTTTGATGTCGTAGCTCTGGCCCGGCAGCAGCGCCTGTTCGGCCATCCACACCACGTCCACACTGGCGTGCTGTACAGCAGGCAGCGATGCGCTCGCTTCCACCAGCAGATCGCCACGGCTGATGTCGATTTCATCTTTCAGCACCAGGGTAATCGCTTCGCCCGCCTGCGCCTGCGGCAGATCGCCGTCAAAGGTCACGATGCGCGCAACCGTCGATTCCACGCCAGACGGCAGCACTTTGACCCGCTGCCCGACGCTCACGGCGCCGGACGCCAGCGTCCCGGCATAACCGCGAAAATCGAGGTTCGGACGGTTCACATACTGCACCGGGAAACGCATCGGCTGGTTTTCCACCACGCGCTGGATCTCCACCGTTTCCAGCACTTCCAGCAGCGTCGGGCCGCTGTACCACGGCATGCTGGCACTCTGGCTGGCGACGTTATCGCCTTCCAGCGCCGACAGCGGCACAAAGCGGATATCCAGATTCCCCGGCAGTTCCCCGGCGAAGGTCAGATAAGCTTCACGGATCTCATTGAAGCGTTCTTCGCTGAAATCCACCAAATCCATTTTATTCACCGCCACCACCAGGTGTTTAATGCCCAGCAGCGTGGAGATAAAGCTGTGGCGACGGGTCTGGTCGAGCACGCCTTTTCGCGCGTCTATCAGCAGGATCGCCAGATCGCAGGTGGACGCGCCGGTCGCCATATTACGGGTGTACTGCTCATGGCCCGGGGTATCGGCGATGATAAATTTGCGTTTTTCGGTAGAGAAATAACGGTACGCCACGTCAATGGTAATGCCCTGTTCGCGCTCCGCCTGCAGGCCATCCACCAGCAGCGCCAGATCCAGTTTCTCGCCCTGAGTGCCGTGGCGTTTGCTGTCATTGTGCAGCGACGAGAGCTGATCTTCATAAATCTGTCGGGTATCGTGCAGCAGACGACCAATCAGCGTGCTTTTACCGTCGTCAACGCTGCCGCAGGTCAGAAAACGCAGCAGGCTCTTGTGCTGCTGGGAATGCAGGTAAGCTTCAACGCCGCCTTCATCAGCAATTTGTTGTGCAATGGTGGTATTCATGGCGGCTCCTTAGAAATAACCCTGGCGTTTCTTCAGCTCCATCGAGCCTGCCTGATCGCGATCGATAACGCGCCCCTGCCGTTCACTGGTCGTTGACACCAGCATCTCTTCGATGATTTCCGGCAGCGTCTGTGCCTCAGATTCCACCGCGCCGGTCAGCGGCCAGCAGCCCAGCGTGCGGAAACGCACCATGCGTTTTTTGATAACTTCGCCAGGCTGCAGATCGATACGGTTGTCGTCGATCATCATCAGCATGCCGTCACGCTCGAGCACCGGGCGCTCCGCCGCCAGATACAACGGAACAATGTCGATATTTTCCAGATAGATGTATTGCCAGATATCCAGCTCGGTCCAGTTGGAGAGCGGGAACACGCGGATGCTTTCGCCTTTGTTGATCTGGCCGTTGTAGTTGTGCCACAGCTCCGGACGCTGATTTTTCGGGTCCCAGCGGTGGAAGCGGTCACGGAAGGAGTAAATGCGCTCTTTCGCGCGCGATTTCTCTTCATCGCGACGCGCGCCGCCGAACGCAGCATCAAAGCCGTATTTGTTCAGTGCCTGCTTCAGCCCTTCAGTTTTCATAATATCGGTGTGTTTGGCGCTGCCGTGGACAAACGGGTTGATACCCATCGCCACCCCTTCCGGGTTGCGGTGTACCAGCAGCTCACAGCCGTACGCTTTAGCGGTCCGGTCACGGAACTCATACATTTCGCGGAATTTCCAGCCGGTATCGACATGCAGCAGCGGGAACGGCAGCGTCCCCGGATAAAACGCCTTACGCGCCAGGTGCAGCATGACGCTGGAGTCTTTACCGATGGAATAGAGCATCACCGGATTCGAAAATTCGGCGGCGACTTCACGGATAATATGGATGCTTTCCGCCTCCAGTTGCCGCAAATGAGTGAGTCGTTTTTGATCCATTACCGTTCCTTAAGCCTGTCTTTACGTACTTTGCGTATAGAGAGGGACTATAGGGTGCGGCTTAGATCAAATGAAATTACGAAATGGAATGACTAGTTCCTCAAAGGAATAACCCAACGGAAAAGCAAATATCAAAAAGTGCTTAACACGAGCCTTTTCGGGGATTTAAGCGCAAATGAAATTGTGTAACGCGGGTCACAGTTTCATACTAGTGCGTCGTTTTTTTGCATGTGTAAGGACACGTTATGTTTTCCGCGTTGCGCCGCCGTTTGATTCCGCTGACGCTCGGTGCATGTTTTTCCCTTCCGGCGCTCGGTGCCGCGTTGCCCACTGGTGATATCGCGAACTCACAGGCACGCCATATCGCGACCTATTTCCCGGGGCGTATGACAGGAACTCCCGCCGAAATGCTGTCAGCGGATTATCTGCGCCAGCAGTTCGCGCAGATGGGCTACCAGAGCGACATCCGCACCTTTAACAGCCGCTATATCTATACCGCCAAAGATAACCGCCGGAACTGGCATAACGTGACCGGCAGTACGGTGATCGCCGCACATGACGGCAAATCCCGACAGCAGATTATCGTGATGGCGCACCTGGACACCTACGCGCCACACAGCGACGCAGACAGCGAAAATAACCTCGGCGGCCTGACGCTGCAGGGCATCGATGATAACGCGCTGGGTCTTGGCGTGATGCTGGAACTGGCAGAAAGGCTGAAAAATACCACCACGCAGTACGGCATTCGTTTTATCGCCACCAGCGGTGAAGAGGAAGGCAGGCTCGGCGCTGAAAACCTGCTCAAACGGATGAGCGCCGAAGAGCGGAAAAATACGCTGCTGGTGATAAACCTTGATAACCTCGTGGTCGGCGACAAACTCTATTTCAACAGCGGCAAACAAACCCCTGCCTCGGTGCGCAAATTAACCCGTGATCGGGCGCTGGCGATCGCCCGCCGCCACGGCATTAGCGCCACGATGAACCCCGGCCTGAATCCGGACTATCCAAAAGGAACGGGTTGCTGCAACGACGCAGAAGTGTTTGATAACGCCGGGATTCCGGTACTCTCCGTCGAGGCGACCAACTGGACGTTAGGCAAGAAAGATGGTTACCAGCAACGGGCGAAATCCCGCACCTTCCCGAACGGCGTGAGCTGGCATGATGTGCGTCTGGATAATCAGCAGTACATTGATAAGGCACTGCCGGGACGCATTGAACACCGCAGCCGCGACGTAATGCGGGTGCTGCTGCCGCTGATGAAAGAGCTGGCGAAAGCGTAAGTCATCCCACTCCTGGCCGGGAGTGGGATAAACCATTACCCTTCGTGTAGCCCGCACTCGCGCTTCAGGCCAAAGAAGCGCGTCTCTTCTTCCGCCATGCCCGGTTCCCATTTACGAGTGGTGTGAGTATCGCCTACTGACAAATAGCCCTGATCCCACAATGGATGGTATTTCAGGCCGTGCTTTTGCAGGTACTGGTACACCGTGCGGTTATCCCAGTCGATAATTGGCAATACTTTGAACACGCCGCGCTGAATGGCAAGCACCGGCAACGTCGCCCGGCTGCCGGACTGTTCGCGGCGCAGACCGGCAAACCAGGTTTGCGCGTTCAGTTCGCGCAGCGCCCGGTTCATCGGCTCGACTTTGTTAATGTCGTTGTACTTCTCAATCCCTTCAACGCCCTGCTCCCACAGTTTGCCGTAGCGCGCTTCCTGCCAGGCCGGGCTGGTTTCGGCGCGGTAAACCTTCAGATTCAGGCTGAGCTTGTCCGTCAGCTCATCAATGAACTGATAGGTTTCCGGGAACAGATAACCGGTATCGGTCAGGATCACCGGGATATCCGGGCGGATCTGATTCACCAGATGCAAGCTGACCGCCGCCTGAATACCAAAGCTTGAGGAGAGAACATAGTCGCCAGGCAGATTTTCCAGCGCCCAAGCGACGCGCTCTTCCGCGCTCAGTTTTTCCAGTTGCCCGTTAGTTTCCGCCAGCGCCAGTACGCGCTCGACTTTCGGTAATTCATTCAGCGCGTTTAGATCGAGAATCGCCATAGTTACCTCTCGTTATTCCCAGAAATCCCGGGCGGGGTCGAGCACCGGGCGAATGATGCCCGCACGCACCGTGAAGTCACCGAAGCCTTCCTCTGCTTCGCGCTCCTTCGCCCAGCGCCCTACCAGTTCGTCGATGTTGTCGAGAATTTCTGACTCGGTGATGTTTTCCCGGTACATGCGGGGAATACGCGTTCCCTCACGGTTACCACCAAGATGCAGGTTGTAGCGACCCGGCGCTTTACCCACCAGCCCAATCTCCGCCAGCATCGCGCGGCCGCAGCCATTCGGGCAGCCGGTCACGCGCAGGACGATATGATCCTCGCCGACGCCGTGCTTGCCCATGATCGCTTCTACCTTATCCACAAACGACGGCAGGAAGCGTTCAGCTTCGGCCATTGCCAGCGGACAGGTCGGGAACGACACGCAGGCCATTGAATTTTCGCGCTGCGGTGTGACCGCCGCCATCAGCCCATGCTCACGCGCCAGCTTTTCAATTTTCGCTTTCTGACTTTCCGGCACGCCCGCCACGATCAGGTTCTGGTTGGCGGTCAGGCGGAAATCGCCTTTATGGATCTTCGCGATCTCCAGCAGACCGGTTTTCAGCGGACGCCCCGGGTAATCCAGAATACGGCCGTTTTCGATAAACAGCGTCAGATGCCATTTGTCATCGATGCCTTTAACCCAGCCGATGCGATCACCGCGTCCGGTAAATTCATACGGACGGATCGGTTCAAATTTGATCCCCGCGCGACGCTCCACTTCCGCTTTGAAGGTCTCTACGCCAACGCGTTCCAGGGTATATTTGGTTTTCGCGTTTTTACGGTCGGTACGGTTACCCCAGTCGCGCTGAGTGGTGACCACAGCTTCCACCACCGCCAGCGTATGCTCCAGCGGCAGATAGCCAAACTCGCTCGCGGTGCGGGCGTAGGTTTTCTTGTTACCGTGCTCAATGGACAGACCGCCCCCCACCAGCAGGTTAAAGCCCACCAGTTTGCCGTTTTCGGCAATTGCCACGAAGTTCATGTCGTTGGCGTGCAGGTCGATATCATTCTGCGGCGGGATCACCACCGTGGTTTTGAATTTACGCGGCAAATAGGTTTTGCCGAGGATCGGCTCCTCGTCGGTGGTCGCGACTTTTTCCTGATCAAGCCAGATCTCTGCATAGGCACGGGTGCGCGGCAGCAGGTGCTCAGAGATTTTCTTCGCCCACTCATACGCTTGTGCATGCAACTGCGACTCAACCGGGTTAGAGGTGCAGAGCACGTTACGGTTCATGTCGTTGGCGGTCGCCAGCGCGTCCAGCCCCACTTCGTGCAGCATCTGATGGGCCGGCTTGATGTTTTTCTTCAGCAGGCCGTGATACTGAAACGTCTGACGGTTGGTCAGGCGGATGCTGCCATAAATCGTATTCTCGCCGGCAAACTTGTCGATCGCCTTCCACTGTTTGGTGGTGATTACCCCGCCCGGCAGACGGCAGCGCAGCATCATCGCAATGCGCGGCTCCAGTTTTTGCTCGGCGCGTTCAGCACGAATATCGCGATCGTCCTGCTGGTACATGCCGTGAAAGCGGATCAGCAAAAAGTTGTCGCCGTTAAACCCGCCAGTCAGACCGTCATTTAAATCTTCCGCAATCGTCCCACGCAGATAGTTGCTCTCGGCTTTCATGCGCTCGGCGTCGGCCAGTTTGCCTTCGACCACTAAAGGGCCCGGGTGTTTTTCGCTCATTAGTAGACATCTCGCTGATAACGGCGCTCTACGCGCAGCTCACTTAAATATTCATCCGCCGCTTCGGCATCCATCGCGCCAAAGTCGGCAATCACGTCCAGTAAAGCCTGTTCGACATCTTTCGCCATGCGATTGGCGTCGCCACAGACGTAAATGTGGGCACCGTCGTTGATCCAGCGCCACAGCTCTGCGCCCTGTTCGCGCAGTTTGTCTTGTACGTAGATTTTTTCTTTCTGGTCTCTCGACCAGGCAAGATCGATACGGCTCAGTACGCCTTCTTTGACGTAGCGCTGCCATTCCACCTGATAGAGGAAATCATCAACAAAGTGCGGGTTGCCAAAGAACAACCAGTTTTTGCCTTCCGCGCCATCGGCGGCACGCTGCTGCATAAAGGCGCGGAACGGCGCGATGCCGGTGCCGGGGCCAATCATGATCACCGGCGTCTGCGGGTTCGTCGGCAGACGGAAGTTATCGTTATGCTCAATGAACACACGCACCTCGCCTTCTTCTTCCACGCGATCGGCAAGGAAGCTGGAAGCGCCGCCGCTGCGGGCGCGACCTTCGACGTCGTAACGCACAACACCGACAGTAATATGTACTTCGCTGTCCACTTCCGCTTGCGCAGAGGCAATGGAGTAAAGGCGCGGCGTCAGCGGACGCAACAGGCCGATCAGCGCGTCGGCATCCAGCTGTGCAGGGGAGAAACGCACCATATCAACAATCGGCGTGGTGGCGGCGTAATGCTGGAGCTGGGCTTTATCACCCACCAGCGGCAACAGGGTTTCGCTGCGGGTCAGCGTCGCGTAGTTTTCGACGATGTTGCCGGTGTTGACCGTCAGCTCAAAATGCCACTGCAGGGCGTCGGCCAGCGGCAGCGTTTTACCGTCAACCATCACCGGCTCATCGCCTTTCAGCCACAGCAGTTCGACCAGCTCTTTGACCAGCGCCGGATCGTTTTGGTACCAGACACCCAGCGCGTCGCCAGGCTGGTAGCGCAGGCCAGAGTCGCCGAGATCAATTTCGATATGGCGGACATCTTTTTCCGAATCGCGGCTGGTGATTTTCTGATTGACCGACAGCGTCGCGGTCAGCGGCGCTTCTTTGGTGTACGGGCTGGTGTGGACTTCATTGAATACGCCACTGGCTGTAACGGCAGTCTGCGCCGCAGGAACAGCAGGCGCACGGGCTTTCAGCACGTCCACCACCCGCGCGCGCCACTGGGCGGCGGCGGTCTGGTATTCCACATCAGAATCCACGCGGTCGAGCAGACGCTCGCCGCCGAGTTCCGCCAGTTTGCTGTCGAAATCTTTACCTGACTGGCAGAAAAATTCATAAGACGTATCGCCGAGGCCAAAGACCGCAAAGGCGGTGTCGTTCAGCTTCGGTGCTTTTTTCGAGAACAGGAACTTATGCAGCGCGACGGCCTCTTCCGGCGGCTCGCCCTCTCCCTGCGTTGAGGTCACCACCACGAGCAGTTTTTCAGCGGCGATTTGCTTGAATTTATAATCCCCGGCGTTCACCAGGTTAACGTTCAGTTTTTCCGCCAGCAGGTCATCACGAAGTTGCTCGGCCACACGGCGCGCGTTGCCGGTCTGCGAAGCGGAAATCAACGTGATGGCCGGTGTTTCTGCCGCAACGGGTGTGGTCGCAACGGCGCCAGGTTGCTGATTCAGCATTCCCCAGAAATAGCCAGAAACCCAGGCCAACTGGGTCGGAGAAAAATCGGTGGTTGCCGCCTGCAGGCGGGCCAGCTGTTCCGGATTCAGCGGAAGCAGGCTGGAAGGTGGGGCCTGTGTCGTCATGCGTTGTTATGTTCCAGTATTAAAGCTGTCATTTTGCGGAAAAACCCAAACTGAAGGTAAGGTTAACGGCGAGGATAATAACAATTAAAGAAGGGATGGAAATAATAAATAACCAAATCGACTAACCTGTTTTACTCATACCTGTTAACAGGAAAATCGATTAATTAACCATTTGAATCTTATAGCAAAAAATATCTCATCCGCATTGTCATTAACGCGTCACGGGGAATGGCTGTTTTAGTTAATGAGAAAAAAGGTACATTCCGGTATGATTTTCCGGTTTTTTCGTCTTATTTGAGAGTTCACCATGTCCACCACGTTGTTTAAAGATTTCACCTTCGAAGCCGCTCACCACCTGCCGCACGTGCCGGAAGGTCATAAGTGCGGGCGCCTTCACGGTCACTCCTTCATGGTTCGTCTGGAGATAACCGGTGACGTCGATCCGCATACCGGCTGGATTATGGATTTTGCCGATCTGAAAGCGGCGTTTAAACCGACTTACGATCGTCTCGACCACTACTATCTGAACGAGATCCCTGGCCTGGAAAACCCGACCAGTGAAGTGCTGGCAAAATGGATTTGGGATCAGATTAAGCCTGTTGTCCCGCTGCTGAGCGCCGTGATGGTAAAAGAAACCTGTACAGCGGGCTGCGTCTATCGCGGCGAGTAAAGCGTGCTGCCGGGCAGTATTTTCGCCCGGCATTATCACTGTATCAGGCAATATTCAAATACTTGTGTGTCTGCATCGACAGGCGCCAGTTTCGCGCAATGCAGGTTTCAATGCACAGACGCGTCGCGTCGTCTTTCTGGCTGATCGGCTGCAGCGCTATCACTCGCTGCTTATCGTCGGTCAGCGTTTCCAGCAGTTCGTCCAGCGCTTCGATGTCGCGCACGCGGCCCACCGGGTGTTTGATCTCATCTGCCCGCTGCAGCGCCTGCGTCAGCACACCATAACCGCCGCGCATATTCACTTTCGGCGATACCGTCACCCAGGTGGCGTGCGAACAGCGCACTTCATGCGTGCCGCTGGTTTCGATCTGGCAGCTAAANCGGTTCCCCGCCGGTAATGACGACATGGCGCGCCGTCCAGCCCTGTCGACCGATGATCGCCAGTAAATCCTCAGCGCTCGCCGCCCCCCATTTATCGCTCTCTTTGGTTTTCGCCAGGATGCTGAACAGCGACACTTCCCGATCGGCGAGCTTATCCCAGGTATGTTTGGTGTCACACCACGCACACCCGACCGGGCATCCCTGTAAGCGAATAAAAATAGCGGGAACGCCGGTAAAATAACCCTCGCCTTGCAGGGTCTGGAACATCTCATTAATCGGGTACTGCATAGTCATCTCAGTCAAAGGGGTAAACGATAAGTATCGCAGATCCCGCCCGGAGGATCATGCGCCATCGGTGCTTTGCGCGTGAATAGNNCAGCAGACGGCAATCCTCTTCCGGCAGTCGGTGCCCCGCCGTTGCGGGCGTGTAGCCGAAGAGTGTTGTGCCCACACAGTCAAAACCGAGCGCCTGCGCGGTTTTCGCTTCGGCGACGCCAGAGACATCCGCCATCAGCACGACTGAGGGATAACGGGCGCGGATTTGTTCAACCAGCTCACTCAGCGTCAGCCCGCCTGGGCGCATTCTGTCTGTTGCATCAAGGGCGATAATCTCCGGCGCGACATGCATTAGCTCATCCACTTCACGCAGCGTGGGCGTGATATACACCTCGCTGTCCGGGTAATCGCGCTTGATGATGCCAATCACCGGCAACGCGACCTGCTGTTTTATTGCCTCGATATCCACCACGCTGTTGGCGCGGATCCCGGACGCGCCGCCCTGCGCCGCCGCGACAGCCATTCGCGACATGATAAACGCGCTATGCAGCGGTTCATCTTCCAGCGCCTGGCACGACACCACCAGCTTACCTTTCAGTTCGTTCAATATTGTTTGCATCTGCGTCGCCTTCCTCTTTTTCGGTTTCACCCATCCGCTTTATTTGAAAATATTTATCATAAATAAGTCATAAGATGAAAATTATCACCAAAAAGGAAGATACCGATCATACTTTTTCAAAATGGCTGGTATTCTGTCTCCTGCTTTCGCGATTGCTATCACTCATAAAGGATCCTGCATGTCAGAAAAACAAAACCTGCTGCTCCGGCTGCGGCAGAATGTCTCCGGGTACAGCCCCACGCAGCAAAAACTGGGGGAGTTTGTTCTGCGCGATCCTGCTAATGTGCTTTATATGACCATCACCGAACTGGCGAGAGAGAGTGGTACCAGCGAAGCCAGCGTGACGCGGCTATGCCGTGCGCTGGGCTGCAAAGGTTACAATGAATTTAAAATGGCGCTGGCGCTGGACACGCAAAATACGTCTCCGATTCAGCCGGTGGCAGATGAGATTGACCATATTGTGAATGAATCGGTGCAGGCGCTACAGGACACGGCAAAACTACTGGACCGCACGTTACTCACTTCGGCAGTGGAAGCGCTGCATCAGGCACGATCGGTGCAAATTTACGGTGTCGCGGCCAGCGCGATCCTGGGGGAATATCTGCACTATAAGCTGTTGCGGCTCGGGAAACCGGCGCAACTGTTCAGCGACATGCACCGCGCGGCGATGAACGCCGCTACGCTGTCGCAGGAGGATCTGGTGGTGGCGATTTCCAGCTCCGGTTCTACTCGTGACCTGCTCCACGTCGTCAAACAGGCGCGCAAACGCGGTGTGAGCGTGCTGACGCTCAGCAATACCCCAAGCAGCCCGCTGGCTTCCCTCAGCGATATCCTGCTGGTGGCGGCGAAACCTGAAGGCCCGCTCAGCGCCGGGGCGCTCAATGCAAAAGTCGGCGTGATGCTGCTGATAGAGCTGCTGACCACGATGCTGGTCGCGCGCGACCCACTGTACGCCGAGACGAACCAGCAGACAGCGAGTGCGACACTGCCATTGTTGTTATAAATTTTTAGCAGCCCTGCCTTTCTGAGCCTTACATTCCTTTGAGCCTCAGGAAGGTAGTTATTTTCTTGAGATAATCTTTATGAAAGCGGCAGACGATTTCCATCATAATCATTAGCAAGCCAAAAATAAAAATGGCAGTCAATGCAGATTGCACTTCATGTACCGCCAGAAAACCGATAAAACTCCCCAATATAATAGCCATAATCATATCCAACTTGAGAATACGTCCCTCGGTAAGAAAATAAGTTTTCTGTATACTCCAGCGTTGCTCTCTGGCAATTTGCACAAGAGCCCGAGCTTCTTTTTCTGTCATCTCTAACGCTATAAGCCTGTCTATTAACCTTCGATCATCCATAGTGAATGTTACTCTTTCAGTTCTGACCATGAAGTCTCATTGCTATTAAGGAGACGATAAATTGAAAAACCGCTGGAAGCATTTCCCACAGCCTCAGCACCAAGACCCGCTGCGCCCATACTTCGCCAGCTTCGGAAAAAATCGTCCCGAATGCTATGAAATAACCTCCATGCATCAGGACGAGGGATGAGACTGCTCATAGATCCAAGTGAGAGGCCAATATCGACAGACGAAAAAGCAATGTCGCCCCATTTATCCTCACCACCAAGGAATTTTGCAATGCTGCGGTAAGCCTGACGTACCGGTATAAACCGGGGATCTTCATGATAAAGAAGGTAGTAACCATTCTCCCATGTGTTTTCTGCACCATTGACCATCAAAGGCACTCCGTACTTCTGACATGCCGCCTTAAGGCTGGAAAAGCAGGTGCCCATCCCACCGATAAACTGTAGGCTACCGCTAATAAACCCGATATTTTTGAGAGCAATAGTTGTGCCCGAGTGCCGCTCTCTTTCTCTCTCAGCAATAACGAAAAGCTTGATGCCTCCCATTTGCAAACTGGTATGTTGAGCTCTTAATAAATGGAACTGCTCATGTAGAGCGTCTAACGCCTGACCAAACGTTATTCCCCCCCTGATATAACTTTCGATATACGCATCTGCGACTATATTCTCTTCGTACATGAATGCTGAACAAATAATGGGATCGTTAATATACTGGAATCCAATATCAAAGATAAGACTTCTTATTTTTTCCTTTTCGGAATTCAAATTCATTAGACTATAACTGTCCATAATATTTCATTTCCTTTCCATTTATATAATGAATACTTATTGCCTTGAACCACGACATATCCAAAAAAAAACAATGATTACAAAAATACAATATTACGAAAGCAAAAAAGTGAGGAGAATTAAAAGTTCGTAACGTCTATTTATGTTGATTCCGGACACAAAAAAACCCGCCGAAGCGGGTTTTTTATCAGAACGAAGAGCAGGATTATGCCTGGCCTTTGATCTCTTTACGACCGTTGTACGGTGCTTTTTCGCCCAGCGCTTCTTCGATACGAATCAGCTGGTTGTATTTAGCAACGCGATCAGAACGGCTCATGGAACCGGTTTTGATCTGGCCTGCTGCAGTACCTACCGCCAGGTCAGCGATGGTTGCATCTTCAGTTTCGCCAGAACGGTGAGAGATAACGGCAGTGTAGCCAGCATCTTTCGCCATCTTGATAGCCGCCAGCGTTTCGGTCAGAGAACCGATCTGGTTGAATTTAATCAGGATGGAGTTAGCGATACCTTTTTCGATACCTTCTTTCAGGATCTTGGTGTTGGTTACGAACAGGTCATCACCAACCAGCTGGATTTTGTTGCCCAGCACTTTGGTCTGGTAAGCAAAACCGTCCCAGTCAGACTCGTCCAGACCATCTTCGATGGAGACGATCGGGTACTGTTTGGTCAGTTCTTCCAGGAAGTGAGTGAATTCTTCAGAGGTGAACGCTTTGTTGCCTTCGCCAGCCAGAACGTATTTGCCGTCTTTGTAGAATTCAGACGCTGCGCAGTCCATCGCCAGAGTGATGTCTTTGCCCAGTTCATAGCCTGCTGCTTTAACCGCTTCAGCGATAACAGCCAGCGCTTCGGCGTTGGAACCCAGGTTCGGCGCGTAGCCGCCTTCGTCACCCACTGCGGTGTTCATGCCTTTGGATTTCAGTACTTTTGCCAGGTGATGGAACACTTCAGAACCCATACGTACGGCTTCTTTCAGGGTTTTCGCGCCAACCGGCTGAATCATGAATTCCTGGATATCAACGTTGTTGTCTGCGTGCTCGCCACCGTTGATGATGTTCATCATCGGAACCGGCATGGAGTATTTGCCCGCGGTGCCGTTCAGTTCAGCGATGTGCTCATACAGCGGCTGGCCTTTAGAAGCCGCAGCAGCTTTGGCGTTAGCCAGAGAGACCGCCAGGATGGCGTTCGCACCGAAGTTAGATTTGTTTTCAGTACCGTCCAGGTCGATCATGATCTTGTCGATACCAGCCTGGTCTTTAGCATCTTTGCCCAGAACTGCCTGAGCGATCGGGCCGTTAACCGCAGCAACCGCTTTGGTTACGCCTTTACCCAGGAAGCGGGATTTGTCGCCATCGCGCAGTTCCAGCGCTTCGCGGGAACCGGTAGAAGCCCCTGACGGCGCTGCTGCCATACCGACGAAACCACCTTCCAGGTGTACTTCGGCTTCAACAGTCGGGTTACCACGGGAGTCGATGATTTCACGACCGATGACTTTAACGATTTTGGACATTAGGTTTTCCTCAGTACAAGTTAAACTAAAACTCCAGACAAACAATGCACCCCGTAGGGTGCACTGCTGTTCTAACTTTTCTTACTTCTCCTGACGCTTCTGGTACTCGCCAGCGGCTTTCACAAAGCCGGCAAATAGCGGGTGCCCGTCACGCGGCGTGGAAGTAAACTCCGGGTGGAACTGACAAGCCACGAACCACGGGTGGTTCGGCACTTCGATGATCTCGACCAACTGATCATCCCCGGAACGGCCCGCAACGCGCAGGCCCGCAGCTTCGATTTGTTTCAGCAGCATATTGTTAACTTCGTAACGATGACGATGGCGTTCGGTAATAACCGGCGTACCGTACAGCTTGCGAACCAGGCTGTCATCAACCAGTTGGCAAGCCTGCGCGCCAAGGCGCATCGTGCCGCCGAGATCGCTTTTCTCAGTACGTACTTCAACGTTACCGTCTTCGTCACGCCACTCGGTAATGAGCGCCACAACCGGGTACTTACAGTCTGGCACAAATTCCGTTGAGTTGGCGTTTTCCATACCTGCTACGTTGCGCGCAAACTCCATCAGCGCAACCTGCATACCCAGGCAAATGCCCAGATACGGAATGTTGTTTTCACGCGCATAGCGTGCGGTAGCCACTTTGCCTTCGACACCGCGGTAGCCAAAGCCACCCGGGATGAGAATCGCATCCAGACCTTTCAGGATATCGACACCACGGGTTTCTACATCCTGCGAATCGATAAGCTTAATATTGACGGTCAGACGGTTCTTCAGGCCACCGTGTTTCAGCGCTTCAATCACCGATTTATAGGCGTCCGGCAGTTCAATGTATTTGCCGACCATACCGATAGTGACTTCGCCTGCCGGATTAGCTTCTTCATAGATAACCTGTTCCCATTCGGCCAGGTTTGCTTCCGGGCAGCTCAAGCTGAATCGTTTACAAATATAATCGTCCAGACCCTGTGATTTCAACAGGCCCGGGATTTTATAAATAGAATCGACGTCTTTCAGAGAAATAACGGCTTTTTCAGGAACGTTGCAGAACAAAGCAATCTTGGCGCGTTCGTTAGCAGGAACGGCGCGGTCAGAACGGCAAATCAGAATATCAGGCTGAATACCGATGGAGAGCAGCTCTTTTACAGAGTGTTGCGTCGGTTTGGTTTTGACTTCACCCGCAGCGGCCATGTACGGCACCAGCGTCAGATGCATATACAGCGTGTGCTCGCGGCCCACTTCAACCGCCATCTGCCGAATCGCTTCAAGGAACGGCAATGATTCGATGTCGCCGACCGTACCGCCGATCTCCACCAGCACCACGTCGTGGCCTTCGCCACCGGCCAGGATGCGCTCTTTAATGGCATTAGTGATGTGCGGAATGACCTGAACGGTCGCGCCCAGATAGTCGCCACGGCGCTCTTTGCGCAGAACGTCTGAGTAGATACGACCCGTGGTAAAGTTGTTGCGGCGCGTCATTTTAGTACGGATGAAACGCTCGTAGTGACCCAGGTCCAGATCGGTTTCAGCGCCGTCTTCAGTAACGAACACTTCCCCGTGCTGGATTGGGCTCATGGTACCCGGATCGACGTTGATGTACGGATCGAGTTTCATGATGGTCACGTTGAGGCCACGGGCTTCGAGAATGGCTGCGAGGGAGGCTGCGGCAATGCCTTTACCCAGAGAGGAAACGACCCCGCCGGTCACAAAAATATAGTTCGTTGTCATGCTGAACCTGAGAAGTTAGGGTGAAACGATGGAATAACCAGGACGGGAAAGTAGTATACCCGAACATGGCAGGCGCCACAAACTTTCATTCTCCCTCCTTTTCCTCAGCTTCACATGACATGGGGAGGGAGAAAATAGCCGCTTTTGGCGAAATGTTTTTGACGCAAATCAAGCGCTTGTCATTTTAAAAATCACACAAATTGTGCTTGATAGCGAAAACTCGTTAGAGATCAGATTCCTGTCGTTTTACCTGCTGCCAGACGGCTTCCATGGTTTCAAGATCAACCCCGGTCATTTCCAGGCCGCGCTCAGCAACAATCCTTTCCACTTCGCGGAAACGACGCTCGAATTTCAGGTTCGCTTTCTGCAGCGCCGCTTCGGCTTTCACGCCAAGATGGCGGGAAAGATTCACGGTCGCAAACAGCAGATCGCCCACTTCTTCTTCCAGTTTTGCTTCATCAATGACGGCCTGCTGCGCTTCGTGCATCACTTCGTCAATTTCTTCATGCACTTTTTCCAGCACCGGGCCAAGCGTGGTCCAGTCAAAACCGACGGCTGAACAGCGGCGCTGAATTTTATGCGCGCGCATCAGCGCAGGCAGGCTGTGGGGAATGTCGTCGAGCGCGGAATGCTGAGCTTTTTCGGCACGCTCCTCGCTTTTGATCTGCTCCCAACGCGCCAGCACTTCCGTGCTGTTACCCGCAGTGGCGTCACCGAAAATATGCGGGTGGCGGCGCTCCAGCTTGTCGCTGATAGCAGCACAAATGTCATTGAAATCAAAGCGCCCTTCTTCCTGGGCCATCTGCGCGTAAAACACCACCTGAAACAGCAGGTCACCCAGTTCACCGCGCAGATCGTCAAAATCTTCCCGGTTAATCGCATCCAGCACTTCGTAAGTTTCTTCCAGCGTGTACGGCGCAATGGTGGTAAACGTCTGCTCTCTGTCCCACGGACAACCGCTTTCCGGGTCGCGCAGGCGCTGCATAATGCCGAGCAGGCGGTCTATATTTTTACCCTGGGAGGTCATTTGCAATATCTCCTGACAATGTATAACTACATGGGGAAGAGTCTGCTAACCCTCGGACTCATAAGCGCCAGACTAATGAACTTTGCAGAACGACGAATATAAGCACTCCATATTGTACGGAAATATAGCGAGCTAACCCCATAGATCTTATAAATTCTATACCATACCAATGGTAACCCGTCACATCATAAAAAACCACAGTGATTTGCATTACCGACAACATAACAATCAATAAAATGAATAAAAAGCTGAAAACATTGTTATTAAGAATAACAACACAGCGACGAATCTGATATAAACTCAAAAGAATTAAAAGAGAGATCCCAAAAAAGCACAAAACTGGAAACAAGGTATTTAGTGGAAACAAGAGGGGTTCAATCATATGGCGACCTTATTCGTCGGTCTGAATAACAGGCAATACGGACATAACCGTTGTGACATCACTTACTACTTCAAGTAATAACGCTGGCTTACTCATTTCCTGTATACCGCGAACGTAATCGGTTTGATGTAATTTGATGCCAAAGAGACTCCATGATTTTTCTCTGGGTGTGGGTATATGCCTGGCGAGTCCGTACCCGGAAAAAATGAGATCGGCTACCCCATAGGCTGCATCCGCATAGGGGGCTAATCCCATTTTATTAAAAGAATATTGATATGCCTCTCTTAACGGGCCTGACGCCTCTTCATAAGCCACCANCAAAGAAAACCGACAATTTTTGTAAATAATGTCTGAAGTTCTTTTTTCTTTTTATGCTTGTATGTACTCTCAGCAAGATATCTGGTATACACTTTGTTATTAACAACCATTGCTTTTTGATAACGCAAGACTTGAGCCTTATATTTCAGAACGCTAACTCCGCCAGTCCATGAGAAACAGTTGCGCTCAACATCTTCTTCAATAGAACGAATAACCTCTCTTACCTTCATCATTATATTTATTCGCTCAAATAAAAACGGATCACTTCCCCACAATTCCATCGATGCACGTAAATACTCTTTTTTCGCCTGCTCAAAATTTTCTTTCTTAACGTCCCACATCACGAACCACCTATTCACAGGAATAATAATTACGCAACATGCATTTCATTTAGCGATAATAAAAAGACCCGCCAAATGTATATATTGGTTTGTTATACACTTCGCGAAAGAAATTTCAAATATTCTTATTCTGCAACGAAAAATAAAAGGGAGACTCTGGTAATAATTTACCAGAGTTTCCTTTTTCTGATTATCAGCCGCCGTGCAAACGACGGGCGTCGATAACGTCTGACACCTGATTCAGCTTACCGAGCACGCGGCCCAGCACCTGCAGGTTGTAGATTTCGATGGTCATGTCGATGGTCGCCAGTTGCTGTTTGGTATCGCTGCGGCTGGCAACGCCCAGCACGTTGACCTTCTCATTGGCGAGAATGGTGGTGATGTCGCGCAACAGGCCGCTGCGGTCGTTCGCCACGACCCGCACCACCAGCGAATACCCGGCAGAGTAGCTCTCGCCCCACACCGCGTCGACGATGCGCTCCGGCGCATGGGATTGCAATTCCACTAACTGATCGCAGTCCGCACGGTGTACGGAAATGCCACGTCCCTGAGTGATAAAGCCGACAATCTCATCGCCGGGGATCGGCTGGCAGCAGCGGGCAATATGATGCATCAGATTGCCGACGCCCTCGACCACCACGCGGCCGTTGTCTTTACTGCGGGTCGGTGGCGTGTAGGTTTTCTGCTGCAACTGCTTCAGCGCCGCGGCATCCTGCTCCGCCGCGCTCGGTTTGTTGAACTGCGACTGCAGGAAATTGACCATCTGGTTAAGACGAATATCGCCGCCGCCGATGGCCGCCAGCAGCTCATCCACCTCGTTGAAGTTGTAGCGCGGCAGCAGATGCTTTTCCGCTTCTTTCAGACTGATGCCGAGGCGCTCCAGCTCTTCGTCAAGAATCTGACGACCGGCGAGAATGTTTTTGTCGCGGTCCTGCTTGCGGAACCAGGCATGAATTTTCGAACGCCCGCGGCTGGTGGTGACGTAGCCCAGATTCGGGTTCAGCCAGTCGCGACTCGGGTTCGGCTGTTTCTGGGTGATGATTTCGATCTGATCGCCCATCTGCAACTGATAGGTGAACGGCACGANNCCCCCCGCCAATTTTCGCGCCGATACAGCGATGGCCCACATCGCTGTGGATGTGGTAGGCGAAATCCAGCGGCGTGGAGCCTGCCGGGAGATCCACCACGTCGCCTTTTGGCGTAAAGACGTAAACCCGATCGTCAAAGACCTGGCTACGGACTTCGTCCAGCAGTTCGCCAGAGTCGGCCATCTCTTCCTGCCAGGCAATCAGCTTACGCAGCCACGCAATGCGATCCTCATGGCCCGTCCGCGCGCCCGCCGCTGCGCCCTCTTTGTACTTCCAGTGCGCCGCCACGCCCAGTTCGGCGTCTTCGTGCATCTGTTTGGTACGGATCTGAATTTCGACGGTTTTACCGCCAGGGCCAAGCACCACGGTATGGATAGACTGATAGCCGTTCGGCTTCGGGTTGGCGACGTAATCGTCGAATTCATCAGGCAGGTGGCGGAAGTGAGTATGCACTATCCCCAGGGCCGCGTAGCAGTCCTGCAGACGTTCCGCGACGATACGCACCGCGCGCACGTCAAACAGCTCGTCGAACGCGAGGTGCTTTTTCTGCATTTTGCGCCAGATACTGTAGATGTGCTTCGGCCGCCCGTAGACCTCGGCTTTCACTCCTTCTTCTTTGATCGAAGAGCGCAGCTGGCCGACGAAATCGTCAATGTAGTGTTCCCGGTCGATACGGCGTTCGTGCAGCAGTTTGGCAATGCGTTTGTATTCCGCCGGGTGGAGATAGCGGAAGCAGTAATCTTCCAGCTCCCATTTTAACTGACCGATGCCGAGGCGGTTCGCCAGCGGCGCATATATATTGGTACATTCTTTCGCCGCCAGCACGCGTTCGTCTTCTGGCGCGTCCTTCACTTCCCGCAGATGCGCGATACGCTCGGCGATCTTAATCACCACGCAGCGGAAATCATCGACCATTGCCAGCAGCATCCGGCGTACGTTGTCGACCTGCTCCGAAGAAACTGCATCGGTGTGGGTAGCTTTTAACTGGCGAATCGCGGCCATATCGCGGACGCCGTGGATCAGATCGACCACCGATTTACCGACACTCTCGGTCAACACTTCTTCGCTGACTACGCCGCTGTCGACCAGTGGGAAGAGCAGCGCCGCACGCAGGGTATCGATATCCATACTTAGCGTGGAGAGGATTTCCGCCATCTCAACGCCGCGCCACAGCAGCAGATCCGCATCCGTATGCCCATCGGTGTGTTCACGACAATATGTCCATGTCTCGGCTAAGCGCTCACATGACTGCTGGCTGGTAATACCCAGACTTGCAATCCACTTCTGTGGATCAAATTCCCCAGCTTTATTTAAATGCGCACTTCTTACCGCAACCATTGTCCTCTCCTTTTGGGACCCGGCCTGTCGAACTCGACAAGCCGTAAACTGTCTGTCAGTTATTCGCGCACAAACAGCACCATGGATTCCAGGTGCCCGGTGTGCGGGAACATATCGAGCATTGCCAGGCGCTGGATTTGATAGCCGGCCTGCAACAGTGCGTCGCTATCCCGCGCCAGCGTCGCAGGATTACATGAAACATAGACCACGCGCGTCGGCGCAAGTTTGATAATGTGCGTCATCACGCCTGGAGCCCCGGCGCGCGCCGGGTCGAGTAGCACTTTATCGAAGCCATGCTTCGCCCACGCCTGGCGAGTGACATCTTCCTCCAGATTTTCATGAAAGAAGGTCACATTGTGTAAATGATTAAATGCGGCGTTTTCACGCCCTTTTTCCACCAGCGCGGGAACGCCTTCCACACCGACGACCTCAGCGGCACACTGCGCCAGGGGCAACGTAAAATTGCCCATTCCGCAGAACAGGTCAAGCACGCGATCGTCCGGCTGAGCGTCCAGCCAGCTCAGCGCCGTCGCCACCATTTTCTGGTTTACGCCATCGTTCACCTGAATAAAATCGCGCGGGCTGAACGTTAAGCGTAGACCGTTTGAGGTGTACCAGGGCGCGTCGCCGCTGACGTGCTCGAGTATCTCGCTTTGCGGCGCCAGATAAAGCGCAACATTATGCGTATGCGAAAAGCATTCCAGTTTTTCTTTATCTGTCGCCGGTAGCACTGCGGTATGACGCAGCACCATCAGCGGGCTGTTGTCGGCCAGCACCAGCTCGACGTGCCCCAACTGGCGCGCAGATTTCAGGCTGCTCAGGCAATCGTGCAACGCCGGGAGCAATGCCTCAAGACGGGGCGCCAGAACAGGGCATTGCCGGATATCCACGATATCACTGGCGTTCGCCTTGCGAAAACCCATCTGTAATTGTTGGGTCTTCGGTTGATAATTCAAGCTCAGGCGCGCACGACGGCGATAACCCCAGGGTGTGTCGGCGATCACGTCGTCCACCTCATGCTTCATCATCCGCTGTAGCGCCGCGCGTTTGCTGCGCTGCTGCAGGGCGACGGAGGCATGCTGCTGCTGACAGCCGCCGCAGACGCCAAAGTAGGGGCAGCGCGGGGTTTCACGTTCCGGGCTATCATTGAGTCGACGTTTAACCTGACCGCGGGCATACTGTTTCTTATCCTCGGTGAGCGTGATATCCGCGCTCTCCTGCGGCAGTAAACCGTTCACAAACAGCGCTTTTCCGTGATGTCGGGCGACGCCCTGACCAAAGGGATCAAGGTCGTTGACTGTCACGGTTATGATCTCACGCGTCGTCACGCGTCGTTTTGCAGAGTAGAATTGCGCCATTGTAGAGATTTGTCTCACACGAACATATTGACTCTCATTCTCCCATAACGGAACTCCATGACCAACTACAGCCTGCGTGCTCGCATGATGATTCTGATCCTGGCGCCGACCGTACTGATTGGCCTGCTGCTCAGTATTTTCTTTGTCGTGCACCGCTATAACGATCTACAGCGTCAGCTGGAAGACGCCGGAGCCAGTATTATTGAGCCGCTCGCGGTCTCCAGCGAATACGGCATGAATCTGCAAAACCGCGAATCGATTGGTCAGCTCATCAGCGTTCTGCATCGCCGCCATTCGGACATTATCCGCGCTATTTCGGTCTACGATGAGCAGAACCGGCTGTTTGTCACCTCAAACTACCAACTCGATCCCAGCGAACTCAGGCTCCCGAAAGGCGCGCCGCTGCCCCGTAGCCTTAGCGTCTCACGGCACGGCGATATTATGATCCTGCGAACACCGATCGTTTCGGAAAGTTATTCGCCGGATGAATCCCCCGGTTCAGAAGCTAAGCCGCCGATGAATATGCTCGGCTATGTGGCGCTGGAGCTGGATCTCAAATCGGTGCGCCTGCAGCAGTACAAAGAGATTTTCATCTCCAGTGTGATGATGCTGTTCTGCATTGGCATTGCGCTGATCTTCGGCTGGCGGTTGATGCGCGACGTCACCGGCCCGATTCGCAACATGGTGAATACCGTTGACCGTATCCGCCGTGGGCAACTAGACAGCCGTGTGGAAGGCTTTATGCTCGGCGAACTGGATATGCTAAAAAACGGCATTAACTCGATGGCAATGTCGCTCGCTGCCTACCACGAAGAGATGCAGCATAACGTCGATCAGGCCACGTCTGACCTGCGTGAAACGCTGGAACAGATGGAGATCCAGAACGTGGAGCTGGATCTGGCGAAAAAGCGCGCGCAGGAAGCGGCGCGTATTAAATCCGAATTCCTGGCGAATATGTCGCACGAGTTGCGAACGCCGCTCAACGGCGTGATCGGCTTTACCCGTCTGACGCTGAAAACTGATCTGACCACCACCCAGCGCGACCACCTGAACACCATTGAACGGTCGGCCAACAATCTGCTGACCATCATCAACGACGTGCTGGATTTCTCGAAGCTGGAGGCCGGCAAACTGCTGCTCGAAAGCATTCCGTTCCCGCTGCGCAGCACGCTGGATGAAGTCGTCACGCTGCTGGCGCACTCTGCACATGACAAAAACCTCGAACTGACGCTGAATATCAAAAGCGATGTTCCGGATAACGTCATCGGCGATCCGCTGCGTCTGCAGCAGGTGATCACCAACCTGGTCGGCAACGCCATTAAGTTTACCGAGAGCGGCAACATCGATGTGCTGGTGGAGAAACGCGCCATCAGCAATACCAAAGTGCAGATTGAAGTGCAGATCCGCGATACCGGCATCGGCATTCCGGAACGCGATCAGTCGCGTCTGTTCCAGGCGTTTCGGCAGGCGGACGCCAGCATTTCGCGTCGCCACGGCGGTACCGGGCTGGGGCTGGTCATCACGCAAAAACTGGTGAAAGAGATGGGCGGGGACATCTCTTTCCACAGCCAGCCGAATCGCGGTTCGACCTTCTGGTTCCATATCAATCTTGATCTCAACCCGAACGTCATTTCCGACAATCTGGTGATGGACAGCCTGGCGGGCAAGCGCCTTGCCTATGTGGAAGCTAACGCGGCGGCGGCGCAGTGCACGCTGGATCTGCTGGCGGCCACGCCGCTGGATGTGGTCTACAGTCCGACCTTCTCCGCCCTGCCGCAGGATCATTACGACATTCTGCTGGTGGCGATCCCGGTGTCGATGCGCGATCTGAACCTGCATATGGATAAGCTGGAACAGGCCTGTGCGATGACCGATTATCTGTTGCTGGCGCTGCCGTGCCATATCCAGATCAACGCGGAAGCGCTCAAACGCAACGGTGCGGCGGCCTGTCTGCTGAAACCGCTGACCGCCACACGCCTGCTGCCGGCGTTAACCGAATACTGCCNATCAAGTGCAGCATGTGGTGCTGTGTGAGAGCGGTCAGCAGGCAATTGATCGCGCCAAACAGCGGCAGCTTGATCTGATTCTGATGGATATTCAGATGCCCGAAATGGACGGCATTCGCGCCTGCGAGCTGATCCGCCAGTTGCCACACCAGCAGTTGACCCCGGTAATTGCCGTCACCGCGCACGCTATGGCGGGGCAAAAAGAGAAGCTGCTCAGCGCAGGGATGAACGATTATCTGGCGAAACCCATCGAAGAGAGCAAACTGCGAACGCTGTTATTGCGCTATAAGCCCGGGCTGGCGACGCCGATAGTCGCCACGCCGCCGGATCTGCCGGAACCCCCCGTTAACCTTAACGTCACCCTCGACTGGCAGCTGGCGCTGCGTCAGGCGGCGGGGAAAACCGATCTGGCGCGTGAAATGCTGCAGATGCTGATCGCTTTCCTGCCGGAGATCCGCAACAAGGTGGAAGAACAGCTGGTGGGCGAAAACCCGGAAGGGCTGGTGGATGCGATCCACAAGCTGCACGGCAGTTGCGGCTACAGCGGTGTGCCGCGCCTGAAAAATCTCTGTCATCTGATTGAAGGCCAGTTGCGTAGCGGAACGTCGGCGGAAGAACTCGAACCCGAGTTTCTCGAACTGCTGGATGAGATGGATAACGTGACCCGCGAAGCGCGGAAAATGATTGGTTAAACGTCATCGGCCTGGTCGTCGCCGGGCCGATGATATTAACGCTGCATGGCCCCGATTTTCAGCACCGCGGCGATGTTTCTCGCCGCCATCCGCACATTGTCGCCTGCCCCTGCCAGCGCCTCTTCCAGTGTACAAACAGAGTAGATGATGCTGAATACCGCATCGATGCCATGCTGATGCACCACACCCACGTCGGCCGTCAGGCTGCCAGCAATACCAATAACCGGCACGTTGTACCGCTTCGCGATTCTGGCTACGCCCACCGGCACTTTGCCATGAATCGTCTGGCTGTCGATACGCCCTTCGCCGGTAATCACCAGATCCGCGTCAGCCACCTGCGTATCAAGCTTCAGCGCATCGGTCACGATCTCAATCCCCTGACGTAAGCGCGCACCGCAAAACGCGTACAGCGCCGCGCCCATGCCACCCGCCGCACCGCCGCCTTCCAGCGTCAGCACGTCAATATCCAGATCGCGGGCAATGATTCGGGCATAGCGCTCCAGTGCCCGATCCAGTTGCGCAATCATCGCCTCCGTCGCCCCTTTTTGCGGACCGAACACGGCGGTAGCCCCTTTCGGGCCGGTGAGAGGGTTGGTGACATCGCAGGCGACATCAATCTGACAGGTGCTCAGACGCGGGTCGAGCTGGCGGATATCGATACGATCGAGCTGTTCCAGCGCGCCGCCGCCAGGCGCAATTTGCTGGCCCCCGGTGGTCAGCAACTGTGCGCCCAGCGCCTGCATCATGCCGGCACCGCCGTCGTTGGTGGCGCTGCCGCCAATACCAATGATTATCTGTTTCACGCCCGCATCCAGCGCATGGCGGATTAATTCGNGCCCCGCCGCCCCTGCGTCGCGGCAATCATCACCTCCACCGTACCTTCCCCGCCATCCGCCATCGGCAGTTTGACATATTCCGCTTCCGGATAAATCTCCCTGAACCCCTGTTCAATCGCCGTGGCGACCTCCAGCGCGCTCAGGCTCTCCTTGTATGAATCCGGTGCGATTACTATCTTCATAGGCTGTCCTTACGGGTCTGTACGGCGTACTGCCGCCCCGCCCGGGGCGGCGATCACTCTGTTAACGCACCATGCACGGGCGTTTGTTATCAAACTTCCAGTTCGGGATCAGATACTGCATTCCCATGGCGTCATCGCGCGCGCCGAGGCCGTGTTTCTTGTACAACTCGTTCGCCTGCATGACGCGATCCATATCCAGCTCAACGCCCAGTCCTGGGGTGGTCGGCACCTGCACCATGCCGCCTTTGATTTCCAACCGGCTGCTTCGTCAGACGCTGGTTGCCTTCCTGCCAGATCCAGTGGGTGTCAATGGCGGTAATTTGTCCCGGTGCTGCCGCGGCAACGTGGGTAAACATCGCCAGCGAAACGTCAAAGTGGTTGTTGGAATGCGAGCCCCACGTCAGGCCAAAATCATGGCACATCTGCGCAACGCGAACCGAACCCTGCATGGTCCAGAAATGCGGGTCAGCCAGCGGAATATCAACCGATTGCAATGACAAAGTATGGCCCATCTGACGCCAGTCGGTGGCGATCATGTTGGTTGCGGTTGGCAGCCCCGTCGCACGACGGAATTCCGCCATCACTTCGCGACCTGAAAAGCCCTGCTCGGCGCCACACGGATCTTCGGCATACGCCAGCACACCTTTAAGCTGTTTACCGATTTTGATCGCGTCGTCCAGCAGCCAGGCACCGTTCGGATCGAGCGTCACGCGCGCCTGCGGGAACCGTTTCGCCAGCGCGGTAATCGCTTCCGCTTCTTCTTCACCGGCCAGCACGCCGCCTTTCAGTTTGAAATCGTTGAAGCCGTATTTTTCATACGCCGCTTCTGCCAGACGCACTACCGCCTGCGGGGTCATTGCTTCGTCATGGCGCAAGCGATACCAGTCGCAGGCGTCATCCGGCTGGCTCTGGTACGCCAGCGGCGTTTGTTTGCGGTTACCGACAAAGAACAGGTACCCGAGCATTTCTACTTCGCTGCGCTGCTGACCGTCGCCCAACAGCGAGGCCACGTTGACGCCCAGATGCTGGCCGAGCAGATCGAGCAACGCCGCTTCGATACCGGTCACCACATGAATAGTGGTCCGTAAATCAAAGGTTTGCAATCCACGTCCGCCCGCATCGCGATCGGCGAAAGTATTGCGCACCGTCGACAGGACATTTTTATACTCGCCCAGCGTTTTGCCCACCACCAGCGGTGCCGCGTCTTCCAGCGTCTGGCGGATCTTCTCACCGCCAGGAATTTCACCGACACCGGTATGACCCGAATTATCTTTAATAATTACAATATTGCGGGTGAAGAACGGGGCATGCGCGCCGCTCAGGTTCATCAGCATACTGTCAAAACCGGCAACCGGGATCACCTGCATGGCGGTCACAACGGGGGTGGAATGTGTCGTTGTCATGAGTCAGTCCTTTAAATTAGTTACGACCAAAAACCGGGCGTTTACGATCAAATGTCCAGCCGGGGATCAGATACTGCATCGGGCCTGCGTCATTGCGCGCGCCGCCCGGCAGTCGTTTGTAGGCTTCATGCGCCTTATGCACCTGATCCCAGTCCAGTTCGATGCCAAGTCCTGGCGCATCGGGAACGGCAATTTTGCCGTCTTTAATTTGCAGCGGATTTTTCGTCAGGCGCGCATCCCCTTCCTGCCAGATCCAATGCGTATCAATAGCGGTTGGCGTGCCCGGTGCCGCCGCGCCGACGTGGGTGAACATCGCCAGCGAAATGTCGAAATGGTTATTGGAGTGGCAGCCCCAGGTGAGGCCCCAGTCGTCACACAGCTGAGCAACGCGCACCGCACCCGACAGCGTCCAGAAATGCGGATCGGCCAGCGGAATATCGACGGAATTGAGCATCACCGCATGGCCCATTTCGCGCCAGTTGGTGGCGATCATGTTGGTCGCCACCGGCAGCCCCGTCGCGCGGCGGAATTCGGCCATCACTTCGCGACCCGAGAAACCCTGCTCGGCGCCACACGGATCTTCGGCATAGGTCAGCACATCCTGCAGCCCTTTGCACAACGTAATGGCTTCATCGAGCAGCCAGGCGCCGTTCGGATCGACGGTGATCCGCGCGTTCGGGAAGCGTTTTTTCAGCGCCCGCACGGCGTCGATTTCCTGCTCGCCCGGCAACACGCCGCCTTTCAGTTTGAAATCTTTAAAACCGTAGCGATCCTGCGCCGCTTCCGCGAGACGCACTACCGCGTCGCTGCTCAGCGCTTCCTGATGCCGCAGGCGATACCACTCGTGGGCACCCGGCGTGGCATCGAGATAAGGCAGATCGGTTTTGGTGCGATCGCCGATGTAAAAGAGATAACCGAGGACCGTCACCGCATCACGCTGTTTGCCCGGGCCGAGCAGTTCGCACACCGGCACGTTCAGCGCTTTGCCGAGCAGATCCAGCAGCGCGGCTTCCAGGGCGGCTACTGCGTTAACGCGTAGTTCAAACGTCCACGCGCCTTTGCCGAAGGTGTCAAAATCCGCCGCCTGGTTGCCCTTATGTACACGCTGAACCACGCGGTTGAGGCGTGCTATCTCCTGACCGACCACCATCGGGATGGCATCGACCAGCGTCTGATAGATCACCTCGCCGCCCGGCGCTTCTCCCACGCCGGTATTCCCGGCATTATCGCTTAGCACCACGATATTGCGCGTAAAATACGCGTTATGCGCCCCGCCGATATTCAGCAGCATGCTGTCGTGACCGGCGACGGGGATCACTTTCATCTCAGTAATTACGGGGCTGGATTGTGTGCTCATCATTCTCGTCCTGTCACAGGTTTCAGTTCGATACGCTTGATATCGCCGACCACCACCAGGTAGCTCAGTACTGCCACCAGAGCATGGATGCCGACATAAATCAGCGCGCCGTTAAAGGAGCCGGAAACCCCGACAATGTAACCAATCGCAATCGGCGTCACGATGCCGGAAATGTTGCCGAACATGTTGAACAGGCCGCCGGAAAGACCGCTGATCTCTTTCGGTGCCGTATCGGCCATCACCGCCCAGCCCAGCGCCCCGATGCCTTTCCCGAAGAATGCCATCGCCATAAAGCCGATGATCATCCATTCCGTATCAACGTAGTTACAGAACACCATGGTCATGGAGAGCAGCATGCCAAGCACGATTGGCGTTTTACGGGCGATATTAAGCGAGCCTGTGCGCCGCATCAGCCAGTCGGAAATAATGCCGCCAAGCACGCCGCCGATAAACCCGCAGACCGCCGGAATCGACGCCACGACGCCCGCTTTCAGAATCGACATGCCGCGCGCCTGCACCAGATACACCGGGAACCAGGTGATAAAGAAATAGGTCAGCGCGTTAATGCAATACTGGCCGATATAGACGCCGATCATCATGCGCGAGCTAATCAGCTGTTTGATTTGCCCCCATTTTTCGCTCATCGGCACGTGCGGTTTCGCGTTTTTCTGATCCATGTTGATCAGCGCGCCGCCCTGGGCAATGTACTCCAGCTCTTTTTTGTTGACGCCGGGATGCTGGTTCGGCTCATAGATCACTTTTAGCCAGATAAAGCTGATGATGATCCCCAGTCCGCCCATAAAGAAGAACACGTGCGACCAGCCTACTTCGTGCGTCAGCCAGCCCATGATCGGAGCGAAAATAACGGTCGCAAAATATTGCGCCGAGTTAAAAATCGCCACTGCCGTGCCCCTCTCCTGCGCCGGGAACCAGGCCGCGACGATGCGACTGTTGCCGGGGAAAGAAGGTGATTCGGCCAGGCCGACAAGGAAGCGCAGAGTAAACAGCGCCACAATAATGCCAAAGCCGCTGAACACATCGACGAAACCCTGTAACAGGGTAAAGAGCGACCAGATAAAGATTGACCAGAAATAGACCCGTTTCGAGCCGAAGCGGTCAAGCAGCCAGCCACCGGGGATTTGACCGATGACGTAAGCCCAGGAAAACGCGGAGAAAACATAACCCATGCCAACCGGATCAAGACCAATCTCTTTGGCCATCTCCGAACCGGCAATTGACAGCGTGGCGCGGTCACCGTAGTTGAAAGAGGTGACGATAAACAGCATCACCACTATCCAGTAGCGGGCGTTAGTGCGCTTTTCGACGGCACTCGCCTCGTGACTTAATGAACTCATTGTTGTACTCCTGAATCATAGCTTTGCTTTGAGCTACATCCATTCTGAACAGCACAACCGGTAGGGTAATCAGAATGACGTTTTATGTTTTTATTGCAGCGCCGCGCAATGGCAGGCCGCTTTATGAACTGGCAAAAGGAAGTATAAAAACAGGGCGTCAGGGGCTCACCGTGCAATAACACAGCATTAACAAGTTTGACTCAGGCGTTTTGTGGCTTATGCCCAACCGCGTGGGGGCTGGTTCACGGAAATCGGGGAAATGTGAAATGGGCCCTTCCGCAGAAGGGCGAAGGATTATTTGAGCAGCGTGGCCCAGTGCTCCACCCAGGGGCTGGAGACGGTTTCGGGTTCAGGATCTTCACTGGCGTCGATCGTTAACATCTCGCCGATACGCTGCGCGTC
This sequence comes from Trabulsiella odontotermitis, assembly GCF_001188485.1. Taxonomy (GTDB): domain Bacteria; phylum Pseudomonadota; class Gammaproteobacteria; order Enterobacterales; family Enterobacteriaceae; genus Trabulsiella; species Trabulsiella odontotermitis_A. The sequence continues at coordinate 77,440 of NZ_JNGH01000125.1, read as the reverse complement.
CTGCTCCTGCAGGCGCTCGTCGAACTTTTTACCGCCACCGCAGAAGTTGGCGTAGGTGCTGTCGCCTAGCGCAATGATGCCGTAGCGCATGTGCGGCTGGTACATGTCTTTCATCCCTTCAAACAGCGGGACGATACTGTCTGGCAGGTCGCCCTGTCCGGTGGTCGAGGTGACGACCAGCACATATTTGCCGGTATACGACTCCCAGTCTTTGATTTCGGGATCTTCAAATACAGTCGCTTTATGCCCTGCCGCGGCGAGGATGGTTTCGGCCTCTTCGGCGACCAGCAACGCGTTTCCATACATGGTGCCGACAAAAATACCCACTTCTGCCATGTTCAACTCCCTGCTGTTGTCTCGAATCTCCCATCCTGACCGCTGCCGCCCGCAAACTCAACCCTTTCGTTTATCGGGAGAAGTCCGCGCCAGCCGAAGTGCGTCAGCGCCTGCATCCAGACGTCGTCGAGCCCGGCATGTAACGTTAATGGTTCGCCGGTAAACGGGTGCGTCAGGGAAAGGGAACTGGCGTGCAGCATCAGACGGTGGCAGCCAAAATGCCCGGCGGCGCTGCGATTCTGGCGTAAATCGCCGTGTTTGCTGTCGCCAATGATCGGATGGCGGAGATGTTTGAGGTGGCGGCGCAACTGGTGTTTGCGGCCGGTTTTCGGCTCCAGCTCCACCAGCCCGTAGCGCGTCGACGGGTAGCGACCCGTGGCGACGGGCATTTCCACCGTCGCCAGCCCGCGGTAATGCGTGACGGCAGGCTGCGGGCCTTTGTCGTCACGGGCAAATTTATCGGCGATTTTATCCAGCTCTTCGACCAGCGGATAATCCAGCACATCTTCCCCGCTCAGCCAGCCGCGCACGATGGCGTGGTAGCGTTTCTGGATCTGGTGCTGCTCAAACTGCTGCGCCAGCAGGCGGCCCGCTTCGCTGGACAGGCCCATCAGCAATACGCCGGAGGTTGGGCGGTCGAGACGGTGAGCGGTAAAAACGTGCTGACCTATTTGATCACGCACGGTTTGCATCACCACCACTTTCTCATCGCGATCGAGCCAGCTCCGGTGCACCAGCCAGCCGGACGGTTTATTCACTGCCACCAGCCACGGGTCCTGATAAATGATTTCCAGCATCAGACGTTGTCGTCCGCAAACAGCGCGTCAAGCGCCTGCAGCTCAGGCAGCACGCGCTCGCGCAGCGGATGGCTGGCGTCGAGGGCCACGTCATAATAGGGCGCGATAGCAAAGCTCTGCGGCAACGGCTGACCATTGTCGAGCAACTGGTGCATACGTGGGATCAGCACCCACTGCAGCCACTCCAGCGGCGCCAGGGTGTCCATGCAGAATGGCTGATCGCTGTTGAACGCGCTGGCGTCCGGCGCCGCATCCTGCCAGTGCTGATGCAGGCGCATCACGGTTTCAATGGCGCGCAGCTGCGCACGGACGTTGTCGTGAAGAGTCATGAGAACCTCGGTGCAAAAAAACGGTGACGCAGGATACCACCGGTGGCGGAAAAACAAAAAAAAGGGAGCACTGTCGAAACAGTGCTCCCGGTTCGTTTCGCAGCAATCCGGCTACTCAACGTGCTCCCTGCTCATCCTTGACAACTTTTCCTGAGGTCTCCTGACCTGTGTTCATCCATAAACGTGTGCATCCTGCTTCACACCACCCCGATGTGAATATGCTAATCCTTAAGCATTCCTTGATCTTCCTGATCCACCGAACATCCCGACCGGCTCTCGTTCTCCCTCCTGGAGGTGTCCTTTAACGCGTTCCTGGCGTTATCCTTTCGCTTCATCCTGAAGCCTTTCCCTGCAGCACCATCCTGGTGTGTTCCCCGAAACGTCATCATCCTGATGTTCGTTCCTTCTGTGTGACTTCCTGTCGACGAACATAGGATCGCCTATTCCGCTTCGTCTTACAACCCCGGTGTAAGACAAATCCATAAGCCTGTTTTCATATGAAAGCGGAAAGAAATGATAACAACTATTTGATATCTATAGAAACGTATAAATTTTTTACGCCAGTCTCTCACCTGTCTCAAGGCGATCTCTCACAGCGCGTGTAAGAGATGTCTCACAAGTCCTGTGGTATTCTGGATTACAAACGCGGGTCGAGTTGATTGAGGAAACTCGCAAGAGAGGGAGAAAGTACCGTACGCGTGGGCGTCCCGAGGGTTTCTTTGACGACTTCGCCGGTCAGATTACAGACCGACAAAACGTCCAGTTCGCTGTCCAGCGTCGCGATAAATAACGTCGGCGACAGCTTCAGGCGTTTCTGCGTGACCAGGTGGCCAATCAGGTTTTCCTGAACGCGCCGGAAGTCATCCGGGCTCCAGGTTTGCAGCAATAGCAGGGATTCACCCATAAACGTTGCTGACATATCACCCGCATATTGGGTGGTGTAGTACGTATGAAGCGGCTGTTGTATCACAATGTCCAGCGCGCGTTCAACCGCGTTTACATTCGGCGTGAGATCAAACGGTTGCGGCTGCCAGAAGACCGCCTCACCGGCGGTGGAAACCGTGCAGGGAGACGGCACGCTGTAGAGATCTTCACTGCGCGGCCATGAGTCATATTCGCGCTGCCATGCCTCGCAATAGCGTTGGGTAAACGCCTGAAGCGCTTCTGCGGTCTGGTTATCCACCGATTTCTCTCTTCTCGTCAGCCAGTATACAATTGCGCCATAGTGTACCTGCTTTATAACGGTGAAACATGTCTTCTTATGAAAATCATCAGGCGCTGGCTGGCCTGACGCTCGGTAAAACCACCGACTACCGCGACACCTACGACGCTTCGCTGTTGCAGGGCGTTCCGCGCAGTCTGAATCGCGATCCGCTGGGCCTGCACGCCGACAACCTGCCCTTCCACGGCGCGGATATCTGGACGCTGTACGAGCTGTCCTGGCTCAATGCGAAAGGGCTGCCGCAGGTGGCGGTGGGTCACGTTGAGCTGGATGACACCACAGCGAATCTGGTGGAGTCGAAAAGCTTTAAGCTCTATCTCAACAGCTTTAACCAGACGCGATTCGCCGACTGGGACGCCGTGCGTTCGACGCTTGAGCGCGACCTCAGCGCCTGCGCGCAGGGCAAGGTTACCGTGGCGCTGTACCGTCTGGATGAAGTGGAAGGGCAGCCCGTCGCCCATTTTCACGGTACCTGCATTGACAGTCAGGATATCGAGATTGATAACTACCAGTTCAGCGCCGATTATCTGCAGGATGCCGCCAGCGGCCACATTGTCGAAGAGACGCTGGTCAGCCATTTGCTGAAATCCAACTGTCTTATTACGCATCAGCCGGACTGGGGCTCGGTGCAAATCCAGTATCGCGGCGCGAAGATCGACCGCGAAAAACTGCTGCGTTATCTGGTGTCGTTCCGCCATCACAACGAATTTCACGAGCAGTGCGTGGAGCGCATCTTTAACGACATCCTGCGTTTCTGCCAGCCGGAAACGCTCAGTGTGTATGCCCGTTACACCCGCCGTGGTGGTCTGGATATTAACCCCTGGCGTTCAAACACCGACTTTTCCCCCGCCTCCGGGCGACTGGCTCGTCAATAAGAAATATTTACGCAAAATGCGCGGACATTTCCGCGCATTACCTTGTGAAAACAGAACCGACGAGGCTATTGTAATTCATAGGGAAAGCTGATTATCGTCCCGTAAGGAGTTTACTTGATTACACACATTAGCCCACTGGGCTCTATGGATATGTTATCGCAGCTGGAAGTTGACATGCTTAAACGCACGGCCAGCAGCGACCTGTATCAACTGTTTCGTAACTGTTCCCTGGCGGTGCTTAACTCCGGCAGTCTGACTGACAGCAGCCAGGAGCTGCTTTCTCGCTTTGAGAGCTTTGACATCAACGTGCTGCGCCGCGAGCGTGGCGTTAAGCTTGAGCTGATCAACCCGCCGGAAGAGGCGTTTGTCGACGGGCGAATTATTCGTTCTCTGCAGGCTAACCTGTTTGCCGTGCTGCGAGACATACTGTTCGTTTATGGGCAAATCCATAACACCGTTCGCTTTCCGAATCTGGATCTGGTCAGTTCGACCCACATCACCAACCTGGTGTTTTCGATTCTGCGTAACGCCCGTGCGCTGCACGTTGGCGAAGCGCCGAGCATGGTGGTGTGCTGGGGCGGTCACTCCATCAACGAAACCGAATACCTGTATGCCCGTCGCGTCGGCACGCAACTCGGCCTGCGTGAGTTGAATATCTGCACCGGTTGCGGTCCTGGCGCGATGGAAGCGCCGATGAAAGGCGCCGCGGTAGGTCATGCGCAGCAGCGCTACAAAGAGGGGCGTTTTATCGGCATGACCGAGCCGTCCATCATCGCCGCTGAGCCGCCAAACCCGCTGGTGAACGAACTGATCATCATGCCGGACATTGAAAAACGTCTGGAGGCGTTTGTCCGTCTCGCCCACGGCATCATCATCTTCCCGGGCGGCGTGGGAACGGCAGAAGAACTGCTCTACCTGCTCGGCATTCTGATGAACCCGGCGAACAAAGATCAGGTGCTGCCGTTGATCCTGACCGGGCCGAAAGAGAGCGCCGACTACTTCCGCGTGCTGGATGAGTTCATCGTCCATACGCTGGGGGAAAACGCGCGTCGCCATTACCGCATCATCATCGACGACGCCGCCGAAGTGGCCCGTCAGATGAAAAAAGCGATGCCGCTGGTGAAAGAAAACCGCCGCGACACCGGCGATGCCTACAGCTTTAACTGGTCAATTCGCATTGCGCCGGATCTGCAACTGCCGTTCGAACCGACCCATGAGAACATGGCGAACCTGAAGCTCTACCCGGATCAACCCGTTGAGGTGCTGGCGGCGGATCTGCGTCGCGCCTTCTCCGGTATCGTCGCCGGAAACGTAAAAGAGGTGGGCATTCGCGCCATCGAACAGTACGGCCCGTATAAGATCCACGGCGACAGCGACATGATGCGTCGGATGGACGATCTGCTGCAGGGCTTTGTCGCCCAGCACCGCATGAAACTCCCGGGCTCGGCGTACATCCCCTGCTACGAAATCAGTGCATAACTCCCCGGGCGGCCTCAGCGCCGCCCATTTCTTTTTCTTACCTAAACTTTCCAGATCCCACCTTTCCATAGCAAGTTAAGCTGTGTTAATCGCCTAAAATTCTGATAAGTCATCAGAAACCGCCATTTTCACCATTTTTTGCAGATGAAAACGCGGTATTAAGCCCCTGTGCTTTTCCCGTATATCCTGTCGGTGTTAGCCTTTGCGCCAATAAAATTCTGGCATGATAAAAAAGACAGAGTGATGGACTAAAAACTGTCATATCGATAGCGGATTATTGCAATTGCGATCGCGATCACTGATACATCGATAACTTAAATGTATCTTTCCGGCCGCCAAAGATTGACGGGAAAAAATCATAAAAAAAACGTCATCGAACGAATTTCGAACCAGTCATTTTTATTTTTTAATTATATTTTGTTGATTCTTCCAGGAGATACAGATGGAAAGCACTCAAACCAGCACTATTGCTTCGATTGAGAAAAGAAGCACATGGCGTAAAACGGACACCATGTGGATGCTGGGCCTTTACGGCACTGCTATCGGCGCAGGCGTATTGTTCCTGCCGATTAACGCCGGCGTCGGCGGTATGATCCCGCTGATTATCATGGCGATCCTCGCCTTCCCAATGACCTTCTTTGCACACCGCGGCATGACCCGCTTCGTGCTGTCCGGTAAAAACCCGGGCGAAGATATTACCGAAGTGGTTGAAGAGCACTTTGGTATCGGCGCAGGTAAGATCATTACCCTGCTCTACTTCTTCGCGATTTACCCGATTCTGCTGGTTTACAGCGTGGCAATCACCAACACCGTCGACAGCTTCATCACCCACCAGTTGGGCATGACGACGCCGCCGCGTGCGATTCTGTCGCTGATCCTGATCGTCGGGATGATGACCATCGTTCGCTTCGGTGAGCAGATGATTGTTAAAGCGATGAGCATACTGGTATTCCCGTTTGTGGCAGCGCTGATGCTGCTGGCTCTGTACCTGATCCCACAGTGGAGCGGTGCAGCACTGGAAACCCTGTCCCTGAGCAGCGCAGCGTCTACCGGCAACGGCCTGTGGATGACCCTATGGCTGGCGATCCCGGTAATGGTGTTCTCCTTCAACCACTCACCGATCATCTCCTCTTTCGCTGTCGCGAAACGTGAAGAATACGGTGACGGTGCCGAGAAAAAATGCTCCAGCATTCTGGCGCGTGCGCACATCATGATGGTGATTACGGTTATGTTCTTCGTCTTCAGCTGCGTACTGAGCCTGTCTCCGGCAGACCTGGCGGCGGCGAAAGATCAGAACATTTCGATTCTCTCTTACCTGGCGAACCACTTTAACGCCCCGCTGATTGCCTGGATGGCACCGATTATCGCGATGATCGCGATTACCAAATCCTTCCTCGGCCACTATCTGGGTGCGCGTGAAGGCTTCAACGGTATGGTGATTAAGTCACTGCGCAGCAAAGGCAAAACCATTGAAATCAGCCGTCTGAACAAAATCACCGCGCTGTTCATGCTGTTGACCACCTGGGCAGTTGCCACCCTGAACCCGAGTATTCTGGGGATGATTGAAACCCTGGGCGGTCCGGTTATCGCAATGATTCTGTTCCTGATGCCGATGTACGCGATTCAGAAAGTTCCGGCGATGCGTAAATACAGCGGTCATATCAGCAACGTGTTCGTTGTCATTATGGGCCTCATCGCCATCTCCGCGATTTTCTACTCCCTGTTCAGCTAATCTATTCCCCGCGCCACCTTCGGGTGGCGCACATCATTTCAGCCATGGATGCATCATGATCAGCGTTTTCGATATTTTCAAAATCGGCATTGGTCCTTCCAGTTCCCATACTGTCGGGCCAATGAAAGCGGGCAAACAATTCACCGACGACCTGATTGCGCGTGGGATCCTCACTGATATTACCCGCGTGGTTGTCGATGTGTACGGTTCGCTCTCTCTGACCGGGAAAGGTCACCACACCGATATCGCCATTATTATGGGCCTGGCAGGAAACCTGCCGGACACTGTCGATATCGATTCCATCCCTGGTTTTATTCAGGATGTGAATACTCACGGCCGTCTGCTGCTGGCGAACGGTGAGCACGAAGTCGAATTTCCTGTCGACCAGTGCATGAATTTCCATGCCGATAACCTCTCTTTGCACGAGAACGGCATGCGCATCACCGCCCTGAGCGGCAGCACCGTGATGCACAGCAAAACCTATTACTCTATCGGCGGCGGTTTTATCGTTGACGAAGAACATTTCGGCCAGACCGACAGCGCGCCGGTACAGGTGCCTTATCCGTACAAATCTGCGGCGGACCTACAGCGTCACTGCCAGGAGTCCGGGCTGTCGCTTTCCGGCCTGATGATGAAAAACGAGCTGGCGCTGCACAGCAAGGAAGAACTTGAGCAGCACTTCGCGAACGTCTGGGACGTCATGCACAGCGGCATCGAGCGCGGCATCACCACCGAAGGCGTGCTTCCGGGCAAATTGCGCGTTCCGCGCCGTGCGGCGGCGCTGCGTCGTATGCTGGTGAGCCAGGACAAAACCACCAGCGATCCGATGGCGGTGGTTGACTGGATCAACATGTTCGCGCTGGCAGTGAACGAAGAAAACGCCGCCGGTGGCCGTGTGGTGACCGCACCGACCAATGGCGCCTGCGGGATCGTCCCGGCGGTGCTGGCGTATTATGACAAATTCATCCGTGAAGTGAATGCGAACTCGCTGGCACGCTACATGCTGGTGGCCAGCGCGATTGGCTCGCTCTATAAGATGAACGCCTCTATCTCGGGCGCGGAAGTGGNCTCGATGGCGGCAGCCGGTCTGGCAGAGTTGCTGGGCGGGAGTCCGACGCAGGTGTGCATTGCGGCGGAAATCGGCATGGAGCATAATCTCGGTCTGACCTGCGACCCGGTAGCCGGACAGGTTCAGGTGCCGTGTATCGAGCGTAACGCGATTGCGGCAGTGAAAGCCGTTAATGCCGCGCGTATGGCGCTGCGTCGCACCAGCGAACCGCGCGTCTGCCTCGACAAGGTTATCGAAACCATGTACGAGACCGGCAAAGACATGAACGCCAAGTACCGCGAAACCTCACGCGGCGGCCTGGCGATGAAGATTGTCACCTGCGATTAATCGTCCCTCAGATGCCTCGTTTTGCGAGGCATCTTCCCGAATCTCTTTCTGCAAATAGCCTCATTTTCCTCACGATGTTACCCTTAGCGCTCTTGCTCAAGGAGGATTTCCGTGGCTGTTCATTTGCTTATCGTCGACGCGCTTAANAACGAAGCGGACGATCTGGCGGCAACGCTGGCGGTCAAAGTGGCGCAGGCCGGCCATCAGGCCACCATCGTGTCGACCGATAAAGGCTATTGCCAGTTGCTTTCCCCGACGATTCGCATCCGCGATTATTTCCAGAAACGCTGGCTAGACGCACCATTCATTGCCAGCGAGTTTGGCGTCACGCCGCAGCAGTTGTTGGGCCGAAGAGCGCCACGCAGCTGTTAACCACCTTTCCGACGCTGGAAGCGCTGTACGACAATCTTGAAGCGGTGCCGGAGAAGTGGCGGAAAAAGCTGGAATTACATAAAGAGATGGCGTTTACCTGTCGGCAGGTCGCCCGGCTGCAAACCAACTTACAGCTGGACGGAAACCTGCAACAACTGCGGATAACGCCGTAGCGCGCGTTATCGCTCGTCGCGACGACCACCCACGGCGGCCCACAGACGACGGACATGCACGGTCACTTCTTCGCGATCGTGATACAGCTGACGTGCCTGAATCTGCGCGTTGATCCCGTGCTCATCCAGTTGTTCCTGAATGTACGCCACGGCAGCTTGAGGTTGAAAATGGTTTCGCGACACCAGCCGTTGACCAGCCATTGAGCCATCAGCGCGGCGACTTTCGCCGGTTTTTCCACCATATCGCAGACCATCCACGAGATGTTGTTGCGGTTCGGGCGGTAGCGGAAACCATCTTCACGCAGCCAGGTGACCTGCCCGGTATCCATCAGGCTCTGCGCCATCGGACCGTTATCGACCGAGTAAACCCACATGTTGCGTTTTACCAGTTGATAGGTCCAGCCGCCCGGGCACGCGCCGAGATCGACCGCGTACATGCCGTTCGCCAGACGCTCATCCCACTCATCCGCCGGAATAAACACGTGCAGCGCCTCTTCCAGCTTCAGGGTGGAGCGGCTCGGCGCATCGGACGGAAACTTCAGGCGCGGAATGCCCATATAGAACGGGGAATTGTTGTTCGGATACGAATACCCGACGTAGCAGCAGCCCGGCGCGATGAAAAAGACATGCACTACCGGGCGCTTCGGCGTTTCGTAATGAGTGAGAATTTTAGCCTCACGCAGCGCCGCACGCAGCGGCACGGTGAACTTGCGGCAAAATTTCATCAGCTCTTTGCTTTCGTTGGTGTCGGCGACTTCGACGCGCAGGTCGCCGCCTTTTTCCACCACGCCCTGCAACATACCGACGATCGGCGTGATGCGATCTTCCGGGGGAAGATTCTGCAGCAGCTCACCCGCCACCAACATCTGGCGGGCAAAAATCAGCGTGCTGTAGGGAAGCTCACGGGCCAGCTTGTCCGCGTCTTCCGTCTGATAACACTCAAAAACGACATAACCCGCGTTATCTTTTACGCGGGCAAAACCATACACCTCAAGACGCGCGGCCTTGTCGGTAATTTCTGCAGCACACTCTTTCTCAAAGCCCGGGCGGCAATAGAGAACAACCTTATTCATGAACGACGCCCTTACGCTTCAGACGAATTGCACCAATTAACATTAATACCCACCCTGCGAGGAAGCTGACGCCTCCCACTGGCGTGACGAACGCCCACAGACGAAGGTGTGAGAGGGCGAGGCAGTACAAACTGCCGCTGAACAGCACGGTTCCCAGCGCCAGAAACACGCTACTCCAGTAAAACCAGATGCTGATGCGGCGCTGCATGGCGACCGCGAGCCCAAAAATCGCCAGCGTGTGGAAAGCCTGATACTCAAGGCCGGTCTGGATCCAGCCCATTTCCACCACACCCAAAGATTTACTTAAAACGTGTGCGCCAAAAGCACCTAACGCAACAAAAATAAAACCGCTGATGGCGGCAAAAATCAGCATAAAACGACTCGTCATGTTCTTACCCTAAACTGAATGACACACTTCTTCCTTCAGGCCGCCCCCCATTGCAGCCTGAACGATCGCGTGCTTATTGTTCATAACGAAAGCGGAATTTCTCTTGTTCGCTTGCAGCTTTCGCCAGGATCCATTGCCGGAAGGCGGCTATTTTACCCAGTTCTGCCTGACTGTCATGGCAAACCAGATAAAAAGCGTTTTTACTGACCAGCACATCATTAAACGGGCAGACCAGACGGCCTGCTTCGATTTCGGACTGCGCCATCACATTGTTGGCGAGCGCGATACCCTGTCCGTGGATTGCCGCCTGCAGCACCATGGCGCTGTGGCTGAAAATAGGTCCCTGTTGAACGTTAAGATTGAGGCCCAGCTGGCGCGTATACGTCTGCCAGTCACGGCGCGAGGCGTCGTGTAATAGCGTATGTTGCGCCAGATCGGCAGGTGTTTTCAATGGCTTCTCGCCAGTGAGCAGCAGCGGCGAGCAGACCGGAATCAGATATTCGGCATACAGTTTTTCAACGCGCAGCCCCGGCCAGTTGCCGCGGCCATAGAAAATCGCCACGTCGACGTCGTCTGCGAGCTTGTCTTCCTGACGGTCCACCGCCTGGATCCTGACGTCGATTCCCGGATAAGCTGAGTTAAAGCTGGAGAGTCGTGGCACCATCCACTGAATGGCGAAACTGGGCAGTAAACTGACCGTCAGCGCCCCTTTCGCACTCCGCGCCTGCAGTTTACGCGTCGCCTCGGTTAATTGCGAAAAGATCTCTTTGATGTCCTGGAAATAGCTTTGACCTTCTTCGGTCAGCAGAAGAGAACGATTGCGGCGACGGAATAGCTTAAGCCCCAGAAAATCCTCCAGGGACTTGATTTGATGACTTACTGCGGCCTGCGTCACAAAAAGCTCATCGGCGGCGCGAGTGAAGCTTAAATGGCGTGCGGCTGCATCAAAAACACGTAATGCATTCAGTGGTGGTAATCGCTTTGACATGGTTATCAGGCTTAGATGTTAAGGCATTTTAACAAACAGGAAACAACGTTTAACCTATTAGTTTTTTTTATCTGAGCCATTATAATTTGTCCGTTGAGGAACTACCAGTAAATACCTATAGTGGCGGCACTTCCTGAGCCGGAACGAAGAGCTTTTTTCGGAATGCGTGTTCTGATGGGCTTTTGGCTTACGGTTGTGATGTTGTGTTGTTGTGTTTGCAATTGGTCTGCGATTCAGACCACGGTAGGAAAGCTACCCTTTTCACTTCCTGTACATTTACCCTGTCTGTCCATAGTGATTAATGTAGCACCGCAAGCTGCGGTGCTTTTTTTTGTCGCTCATTCAACCGTTACTTCTCGAGCGCGACCATCTCTTTCACGTCACTACGGTTGATCTGCTGTTTGTTGCCGTTAGCGTCTTTATACGAAATCATGCCCGTCTCATCATCGGTTTTCGGTTTACCGTCAGAGACGATGGCCCGACCATCCGTCGTGTGCATTACATAGTTCGGACCGGAGCAGGCGCTCAGGGCAAAAGTCAGCATACAGGCAGAGATTATGGCGGCTGTCTTTTTCATGTTCTTCTCCTTCTGGCTATTTATGCTATAGAAATCGACTTTCCTGACAGGCTAAAACATTTGCCTAACACTCTATAGCATAACGTACTATTTTAACCCTGCCAGAATTAACGGACTATTCCGAGGGACATTCGCTCCCCTTGCCCTCACCCGCAATTTGCGCGACGATCTATTGATCGTAATGAGGAATTCCATGAACGCATTTAATCCCGCACAGTTTCGCGCCCGGTTTCCCGCGCTGAGCGATGCTGGCGTCTATCTCGACAGCGCCGCGACCGCGCTGAAACCACAGGCCGTTATTGACGCTACCACGCAGTTTTACAGCCTGAGCGCAGGCAACGTGCATCGTAGCCAGTTCGCCGAAGCGCAGCGCCTGACCGCACGCTATGAAGCGGCACGCGATCGCGTCGCCGAATGGCTTAACGCGCCGGACAGCAAAAACATCGTCTGGACACGCGGCACCACCGAAGCGATCAATATGGTGGCGCAAAGCTATGCGCGACCGCGCCTGAAGCCCGGCGATGAAATCATTGTCAGCGAGGCCGAACACCACGCTAATTTCGTGCCGTGGCTGATGGTAGCGGAGCAGACCGACACCCGCATCGTTAAGCTGCCGCTGGGCAGCGATCGCCTGCCGGACGTGGCCCGCTTACCTGAACTCATCACCCCGCGCAGCCGTATTCTGGCGCTGGGACAGATGTCGAACGTCACCGGCGGTTGCCCGGACCTCGCGCAGGCCATTCACCACGCGCATGCTGCAGGCATGGTGGTAATGGTCGACGGTGCGCAGGGCGCGGTGCATTTCCCGGCAGATGTGCAGCAACTGGATATCGATTTTTACGCTTTCTCCGGCCACAAGCTGTACGGCCCGACCGGGATCGGCGTGCTGTACGGCAAAAGCGAACTGCTGGAAAATATGTCGCCGTGGCTCGGGGGCGGCAAAATGATCACCGAAGTGACGTTTGACGGTTTCAAAACCCAGGCGCTGCCCTACCGGCTGGAAGCTGGCACGCCAAACGTCGCCGGGGTGATTGGCCTCAGCGCNTGGATCTGGCGCAGGCCGAAAGCTGGAGCCGCGGGCTGGCGACGCTCGCCGAAGCCGAACTGGCGAAACGCCCCGGTTTTCGCTCGTTCCGCTGTCAGGACTCCAGTCTGCTGGCGTTTGATTTTAAAGGCGTTCATCACAGCGATATGGTCACGCTGCTCGCTGAATACGGTATCGCGCTACGCGCCGGACAGCACTGTGCGCAGCCGCTGCTGGCGGCGCTTGGCGTCAGCGGCACGCTGCGCGCCTCATTCGCGCCCTATAATACACAGGATGATGTCCATGCGCTGGTCGCCGCTGTCGATCGCGCCCTTAAGTTACTGGTGGATTAATGACAAACCCGCTCTATGCCGGACACCCGTTCGGCACAACCGTCACGGCAGAATCGTTGCGTCAGCTTTTTACGCCGTTGCAGGCGTGGGAAGACAAGTATCGCCAGCTGATTTTGCTCGGCAAGCAGCTACCCGTCCTTTCTGAGGAGCTGAAAGCGCAGGCGAAGGAGATCGCCGGTTGCGAAAACCGCGTCTGGCTGGGCACGGTGGGAACGACTGACGGAAAACTGCATTTCTTTGGCGACAGCGAAGGGAGAATTGTGCGCGGTTTGCTGGCGGTATTGCTGACGGCAGTTGAAGGTAAAAGCGCGGCGGAATTGCTGGCGCAGGATCCGCTCACGCTATTTGACGAACTGGGGCTTCGCGCTCAGCTCAGCGCCTCACGCAGTCAGGGGCTGTCGGCACTGGGCGAGGCCGTGAACGACGCCGCCCGAAAGAATCAAGCCTGACGCGCCGCCTTCGCCATCATTTTTTTGAGGGCATGGGAGACCGCGACAAAACCAAAGGTGGCGGTCACCATCGTTGCCGCGCCAAAGCCCGAGGCGCAGTCCATCCGTTTCGGTCCTTCTGCGGTGCTCTTCATGGCGCATACGCTGCCGTCGGCCTGCGGGTAGACCAGCGCTTCCGTTGAAAACACACAGTCCACGCCCAGTTTGCCTTTACTGTTTTTCACCACGCCATACTCGCTTTTCAGCCGTTCGCGCAATTTGGCCGCCAGCGGATCCTGGATCGTTTTCGCCAGATCGGCGACCTGGANCCCCGCCCCGCCGCCCCCGCCGGTGGTCACCAGCGGCACTTTGTAGCGGCGGCAGTACGCAATCAGCGCCGCTTTGGGTCGCACGCTGTCGATAGCGTCGATCACGTAGCTGTACCCGGCGCTCATGTATTGCGCCACGTTGTCGGGGGTGACGAAATCGTCGATGACGTTAACCCGGCACTCCGGGTTGATCTGGCGAATNCCCCGACGTTGCCGCCGAGCGCGTGGATCTGGCGGTTGGTGTTGGTCACGCACACGTCGTCCATATCAATAAGCGTGATCGCCCCGATGCCGGTACGCGCCAGCGCTTCCGCCGCCCACGACCCGACTCCGCCAATGCCCACCACGCAGACATGCGCATCGGCAAACCCTTGCAGCGCATTTTCACCGTACAACCGTGCCGTGCCGCCAAAACGCTGGCGCCACGCATCGCTGATTACCACAGACATAAGACCTCAATTAACCGCTAAAGACGTTACCAGCGCCCGGTGCAGTTTTCAGCACCCAGACGCGGCCATAGTGATTGTACCACCCTGCGCGGTGCCCGGCATCCGGACCGATGCCNTGATTCCCCCGCCGACATCCAGCGCCACCATCAGGCGCAGCTCGTACTGGCCGTTGAATTTGCCGTTGTTGTCGAGCAGCGGCACTTCCGCCAGCAACGTGGTGCCTGCCGGAATAATACTGCGGTCAGACGCCACCGACGCGCGGCCAATCAGCGGTACCGCGCTGGCACCTTTCACCGGCGCGAACGACTGCGGTTTAAAAAAGACGAAGGATGGATTCTGCTCCAGCAGTTCACGCACTTCCGCTTCGCTGTGCGTTTCGCCCCACTGGCGGATGGCCTGCATCGACATATCTTCTTTCTTCACTTCGCCGCGGTCGATAAGCACTTTGCCAATGCTGCGATAGGACCAGCCGTTTTTCCCGGCATAGCTGAAGAAGTTAAGCGGCGAGCCATCACCGAAATCGATATAGCCGCTGCCCTGCACATCCATAATAAAGTTGTCCATCAGCGAGTTGCTGTATGCAAGGATGTAACTGTCGCTGAGCGCACCGGCGTAGATCTCGGCGCGGGACGGCAGGCGACCGCGCTTCGGCGGCATGCGGTAGATAGGGTAACGAAACTCCCCTTGCGGCGTGTGGCGCGCCTGCACCACCGGCGTGTAGTAGCCGGTAAACTGCACGTTGCCGTAGTTATCCGCGCCCTGCATCTGCCAGGCGTCAATGCCATACTGGCGCAGCGTGCGGGTATCGCCGCCAGCACGGAGCCATTGCTGCACGGCGTTAAAAACATTGCTTTGACTGCCATAGAGACGAGGCGAGGCGTCGCGGACCTGATTCACCTGCTCGGCAAAATCACCGGCGTTGATCGGCGCACCAATGGCATCAGGCTGGTTAACCAGTGAGAAAGGCTGGGTGAATTTGCCGTCACTGTACTGCTGACCACGGTCGGTCGGTTTAGAACTACAGGCTGCCAGTAGTGTCAGCAGCGTGCCCGTTACCAGATATTTTGCCCAACGTCCTTTCATGATGTCTCATCTTTTACTTAAGCCGAATCCGTGATGAAGATAACAAACCGGCAGGGGTATTGAAATGCGCTGGCATCAGCAAAACGGAATTCCGCGCACAAAACAGACAATCTGACAGGTTTTTGTCCAGTTACCTGCAAACTTAACGGTTTAGTTAAAAAAAAGGTTGCAACAGAAAGTCAGCAGAGTATAGTGCGCATCCACGGACGCGGGGTGGAGCAGCCTGGTAGCTCGTCGGGCTCATAACCCGAAGGTCGTCGGTTCAAATCCGGCCCCCGCAACCAATTAAAATGTGAAGAAAAATTTATACGACGTGTTCGACGTAGTTCGACATGCGAAGTATAAAGACGGACGCGGGGTGGAGCAGCCTGGTAGCTCGTCGGGCTCATAACCCGAAGGTCGTCGGTTCAAATCCGGCCCCCGCAACCAACATTTTAATCGTGATGCTCCAGACACAATGAACACCCTGACGGGTGTTTTTTTGTTTCTGCGTCCGGCAAAAAAAGCGCCTTTCGGCGCCATCTCTTGCTACCCGCGTCTTGCCAGCGTTGCGCCATCGGCGAAGTAGGCTTTAATCCCCGCCAGAATCGACTCTGCCACCTGCTGCTGGAAAGTCGCGGTTTTCAGTTTGCGCTCTTCTTCGATGTTACTGATGAACGCCGTCTCCACCAGGATCGACGGGATGTCCGGCGCTTTCAGCACCGCAAAGCCCGCCTGCTCCACCTGGTTTTTGTGCAGATCATTGATCTTGCCGAGTTTCTGCAGTACCGCCTTACCAAATTTCAGGCTATCGGAGATGGTCAGGGACTGCACCATGTCAAACATCGTATGATCGACATAACGGTCGCCACTCTTGCTCACGCCACCAATGAGATCCGAGGCGTTCTGGGTTTCTGCCAGATATTTCGCCNNCACCGAGGAGCCGCTCGGCTGGCGGCTGGTGAACGCATCCGCATGAATAGAGACAAACAGGTCAGCGCGCTGCTTCTGCGCCTTCGCCACGCGCACCTTTAACGGAATAAAAATATCCTCGTTGCGCGTCATGAAGACCTTCATGTTGCCCTCTTTCTCAATGAGCGCCCGAAGGCGACGGGCAATTTGCAGCACCACATCTTTTTCGCGGGTGCGGTATTTCCCCACCGCGCCG
This sequence comes from Trabulsiella odontotermitis, assembly GCF_001188485.1. Taxonomy (GTDB): domain Bacteria; phylum Pseudomonadota; class Gammaproteobacteria; order Enterobacterales; family Enterobacteriaceae; genus Trabulsiella; species Trabulsiella odontotermitis_A. The sequence continues at coordinate 60,890 of NZ_JNGH01000125.1, read as the reverse complement.
GAATCTTCACCGCCGTGACCGGGGTCGAGCATAATGACAATCGGGCGATCGCGCCCCGCTTTACCCGGCTGCGGGCCACTCTGCGCGGGGGGCACCCCTTTTTCCAGATCGCCCTTGTTGTAATCTTCGAGCAACGCCAGCAGCGGATCCTGAATGTCCTGCGCATTGGCCGGATAGAGATCCATCACCAGACGTTCTTTAAAGCCCGCCACCGGCGCCAGCGCAAACAGCTGCGGTTTGACGTTCTGCTTAAGCTCAAAGACCATGCGTACCGTTTGCGGATCAAACTGCCCCACGCGCGCGGATTTAATATACGGATCGTCAGCCCGGATCTGCGCCCCCATGCCTTTCAGCACCGAGTTCAGATTGACCCCTTCTACATCCACCACCACGCGCTCAGGGTTGCTCAGCGCAAACTGGCGGTATTTCAGCACCTGTGAGGATTCCACCGTCACACGCGTATAGGTGGACGACGGCCACACGCGAACCGCCACGATCTGGCTGACAGCAGCCAGGCCAATTTGACTCACGCTTAATAACCACATGGCGCCAGCCCCCTTTAATAAACGGCGGCGGCTTAATGCTGACTGACTTCCCGACATGCTTCTCCCGAGCAAAGAAAACGAATTTAAAGGATAAAACGTCCAGTTTGACCGAAAACTTTAACCAAACGTGTATAAGCTGTCATCCAGAAAAGGGTAAACATTCTTATGTTTTACGCGGTCTCCACAAGATATTTCTTAAACCGGGGAAAATTTTAGGCTTGCGCGAAAAACGAAAACAGAATAAAAATACACAAATTACGAATAATCATGCATTGAGGGTTTGCCGTGGTGAAGGAGCGTAGAACCGAACTGGTTGAGGGATTCCGCCATTCTGTCCCCTATATTAATGCCCATCGGGGAAAAACGTTTGTCATCATGCTGGGCGGAGAAGCCATCGAGCATGAGAATTTTTCCAGTATTGTCAATGATATCGGTCTGCTGCACAGTCTGGGGATCCGGCTGGTGGTGGTGTATGGCGCGCGTCCGCAGATTGACGCCAACCTGATCACCCACAATCACGAGCCGATGTATCACAAACATATTCGCGTAACGGATGCAAAAACCCTGGAGCTTGTTAAGCAGGCCGCCGGCACGTTGCAGCTCGATATCACCGCGCGTCTGTCGATGAGCCTCAACAACACCCCGTTGCAGGGGGCGCATATCAACGTGGTGAGCGGGAATTTTATCATCGCGCAGCCGCTGGGCGTAGATGACGGCATTGATTACTGCCACAGCGGACGCATTCGCCGCATTGATGAAGAAGCCATTCATCGTCAGCTCGACAACAGCGCCATCGTGCTGATGGGGCCAGTGGCGGTCTCGGTCACCGGTGAAAGCTTTAACCTGACCTCGGAAGAGATTGCCACCCAGTTGGCCATCAAGCTGAAAGCAGAGAAGATGATCGGTTTCTGCTCTTCACAAGGGGTTTACGGTGAGGATGGTGAAATCCTGCCGGAACTGTTTCCTAACGAAGCCCAGGCGCGTCTCGAGGCGCTGGAAGCCGACGGCGACTACCATTCCGGCACCGTACGTTTCCTGCGCGGGGCGGTAAAAGCCTGCCGCAGCGGCGTGCGGCGCAGCCACCTGATCAGCTATCAGGAAGACGGCGCGCTGTTACAAGAACTGTTCTCCCGTGACGGTATCGGCACGCAAATTGTCATGGAGAGCGCCGAGCAAATNNGTCGCGCGACCATTAACGACATTGGCGGCATTCTTGAGCTGATTCGCCCGCTGGAGCAGCAGGGCATTCTGGTGCGCCGTTCGCGTGAACAGCTGGAAATGGAAATCGATAAATTCACCATTATTCAGCGCGATAACACCACCATTGCCTGTGCGGCGCTCTATCCTTTTCCGGAAGAAAAGATCGGTGAAATGGCCTGCGTGGCGGTGCATCCGGACTACCGCAGCTCATCGCGTGGCGAAGTATTGCTTAACCGCATTGCCAGCCAGGCGAAACAGATGGGGCTCAGCAAACTGTTTGTGCTGACCACGCGCAGCATTCACTGGTTCCAGGAGCGCGGCTTTACCCCTGTCGACATTGAACTACTGCCGGAAAGCAAAAAAGAAATGTACAACTATCAGCGCCGTTCCAAAGTGCTGATGGCCGATTTACGCTGATATGTGCTCCGCCGGGTAGCGTGACTACCCGGCAAAAAACTCCGCCAGACCACTGCGCCGCTCGGTGCGCGCCACAATCGCCTGCGCCAGCAGGGTTTCATCGGCATACAGTGAAAGACGCTGACGGGCGCGGGTGATCGCCGTGTAGACCAGCTCGCGGGTCAGCAACGGCGTGGGCTGCGCGGGCAGGATCAGCGCGGCGTGATCAAACTCCGATCCCTGGGATTTATGCACCGTCATCGCCCAGGCGGTGTCGTGTTCCGGCAGGCGGCTCGGCTGGAACGATTTCACCGTGCCGTCCGGCATCATAAACCAGACGCGCAGCCCCTGGCCGCGATCGAGCGCTACGCCGATATCACCGTTGAATAATCCCAGCGCACTGTCGTTGCGCGAAATCATCACCGGCCGTCCTTCATACCAGCGCGAATGCTTCAGCAGCGTGATCCGACGCTGGCGCGCCAGCACCCGCTCAAGCTGTTCGTTCAGCCCGCTGACGCCGTACGGCCCTTCACGCAGCGCGGACAGCAGCTGAAACTCACCAAAAGCAGCAAGGATAGCTTCCGGGCTGTCGTTGTCCCGTAGACATTGCAGATAACGCGCGTACCCGGTCTGCGCATCGCTGAGCATCGTTTCATATTCGTTGCTGGCGCGCANNGGTTCCCTCCCCTGCCGGGATGTCCGCCCCGGTCAGCCTGCTGAGTTCCGCCGCACGCTCAGCCGTATACCCGGCGTTGACCCACGCGCAGATATCGCCCAGCACCGCGCCCGCTTCCACGGACGCCAGTTGATCGCGATCGCCGAGGAAAATTACCCGCCCGTGCGGCGGCAGCGCGTCAATCAGGCGCGACATCATCGGCAGGTCGATCATCGAGGCTTCATCGACCACCAGCACGTCCAGATGCAGCGGGTTATCGGCGTGATAGCGCATGCGCTGACTGCCCGGCTGCGCACCCAGCAGGCGATGCAGCGTGCTGGCGTCAGTGGGAAACAGCGCTTTTTGTCCATCGCTTAACGGCAGTTTACGTAGCGCGCTGCCGAGGGATTCTGTCAACCGCGCCGCCGCTTTGCCGGTCGGTGCCGCCAGCCGGATCCGGCAACGTTCACCTTCCGACATCTGGATCAGCGCCGCCAGCAGTTTCGCCACGGTGGTGGTTTTGCCGGTTCCCGGACCGCCAGAAATCACCGAAATGCGCCGAGTCAGCGCCACCGCCGCCGCCACTTTTTGCCAGTCGACGCCGTCGCTTTGTTCGAACAGCCCCGCCAGCGTGTCACGCAAACGCGTTTCATCGACCGGGATCGGCTGATTATGTTCGCTGAAGAAACGGGCCACCGTCAGCTCGTTGCGCCACATGCGGTTGAGGTACAAGCGATCGCCGCACAGAATCAGCGGCGTGGGGGCGTCGCCCTGGCTGACCGCAGGCGTGCCCAGCAACAGGTTTTGCCACTGCTGCGGATGACCGGCTTTCGCAAACAGCTGCGCCCATATCTCACGAACCGCGCCGGTCATTTTTTCATCCAGGCACAGGCGCGACAACGGCAGGCAGACGTGCCCTTCCCCGGCGTCACGGCTCAGGATCGCCGCCGCCAGCGCCAGCGCCGGATTCTCCTCCGGCAAGGTCAGCATCATGGCAAACTGAACGTCCAGATGGCGTAATTGCTTGTGCTCCACCGCGCTCAGCAGCAGGTCAGTCATGTTCATTCGGCCACCTCCGGCATCGTACCGGCAAACAGATTATCCATACCTTCAACCAGTGCCCGTTCCGGACGGGTGGTGAAAATCCCCTGCCCGGGTTCGCGCCTGTCGACGCCGCGCAGGAACAGGTAAATCACGCCGCCGAAGTGACGATCGTAATCGTAATCCGCGATGCGGTGGCGCAGATAGCGGTGCAGCGCGAGGCAATAAAGTTGATACTGCAAATCATAGCGGTGCGACTGCATAGCCTGCGCCATTGCCTGTTGCGTGTAAGCGTCGCCACTCTCACCCAGCCAGTTTGATTTATAATCGAGCAGGTAGTACCGCCCGTCATGACGGAAAACCAGGTCGATAAAGCCTTTCAGCATGCCGCGCACCTGGCGAAAATCCAGCGGCGGGCAGCCTGCGGAGAGCGGGTCATAACGGCGGATCAACGCGTCCAGCGCCTGCGGTTCGAGCATCCGCTCAATCGGCAGATAAAACTCCAGCTCAACCTGTTTCTGCCTGGCGCTCAGTTCGCAAAGCGCAATGCCCGCCCCCGGTAGTGGCGTCTGCAGCACCGTTTCCAGCCAGCCGGTAAGCACCGGCACCCAGGATTCATCATAGCCGCCTGACAACAGCTGTTCTCTCATCCAGTCCGGAGAAATGGGCTGGGTAAAGTCGATATCTTCAAACAGGCTGTGCAGGAACGTCCCCGGCGACGCGCCGCGCGGAAACTGATGCGGCGTGGGCCCCCCGCCAGTCGTCGCTGATACGGCGCGAAATCTCGCGCGCCGAGAGCGTCGTCAACGCGGTTTCAGGCGCCTGCCAGCGTGAATTATCCAGCGCGTCAGGTCGCATCAGTGCGATATGCTCGCAGCACAGCGCGCGCAGGCTGGCTTCCAGCCCGGCGGCATCCATCGCCTCACCTTTCTGCACCAGCCGCCCCAGCGCGCTGTGATGAAAATCCGTGTCGATCGCTTTGTCGCTACGACGGCTGGTCAGCGGCGCGATACCGAGGCTGCAGTGCCAGATAGCGCGGGTTAAGGCGACGTNTAAACTCTCCCCCCAGCCGTTCGGCCTCTGCCAGTTCGAGACTCTCTTCGCCCTCGCGCAAATCGAGCACCGCGTCGAAGGAGGTCCGGTCGTGGTAAAACGCCTGATCCTGCTTGCGGAAGCGGGCGATAAACGGCAGCCAGACCAGCGGATATTCCAGCCCTTTGGATTTGTGNNTTTCCCAGCCGCATCTGCTGGCTGGCGGCGTTGGTATCCGGTTCGGCGATGTGCTGCGCAAGCCAGCGCACCAGCGCATGTTCACTTTCCAGCTGTGACGCGGCTTCCTGCAACAGTTCGCTGATGTGCAGAATGTCCGTTAAGCGGCGCTCACCACCTGGCGTTGCCAGCAGGTTTTCCGCCATATGCCGCGCGTTCATCAGCGCGCGCAGCATCGGCATGACGCCGCGCTGCTGCCATAACGCACGGTACGCAGCAAACTCATCCACCAGCGCATCCCAGGCGAGCTCGTCCTGATTCAACTGATCGATGTCCTGCGCGTTCAGGCCAAATAACGCGGTCGCCAGCGCGCTTCGCAACAGGCTTTCGCGCTCCGGCGCCATGACGGCCTGCAATACCCAGAGCATCTCCTGTGCTTCAGGAGTTTCAAACACGCTGTCGCGATTCGACAGATAGACTGAGGGAATACTGAGCAGATTGAGCGCGTCGCGGATCAACGCGGCTTCCTGCCGGTTACGCACCAGCACGGTAATATCCGACGCCTTCACCGGCTCTGCGCTCCCCCCTCGCCACAACAGCGCGTTGCCCTGCTGCCCTGCCGTCAGCCAGTCGCGGATTTGCGTGGCGCAGAGCTGCGCCATAAACGCCTGATAATCGCCTGCGCCCACGCCATTTCCCGGCATCAGCCACAGGTTCATCGCTGGTTGATTTTCTCCGCCGATTTCAAAGCGGAGGGAGCGGTTTTTCTCTGCCGCGTGCACCGCCAGAAACGGGATCTCGCGAAACATAAAGGGGTTGTCCATCTGGCTGAACAGACGGTTCACGCTCTCCACCATGCCCGGTGCCGAACGCCAGTTGGTGTCCAGCGTGTAGTGCGCGGTAACGTCGCTGCGCGCTTTCATGTAGGTAAAAATATCCGCGCCACGAAACGCGTAAATGGCCTGTTTGGGGTCGCCAATCAGCAGCAGCGCGGTGCCCGGCTGCTGACGCCAGATGCGACGAAAAATGCGGTACTGCTGCGGGTCGGTATCCTGAAATTCATCGATCATCGCCACCGGGAAACGCTGGCGAATGGCGGCGGCCAGCGCATCGCCGCTTTCGCTGCGCAACGCGTCGTCCAGACGGCTCAGCATATCGTCAAAGCCCAGTTCACCGCGGCGGCGCTTTTCACGGGCGACGGCGTCTCGGATCTCGACCATCGCCTGCGTGATCACCAGATCGTTTAGCGTCAGCGGTTGCGACAGCAGCGTTTCTATGGTGTCAAATACGGGATGCGCAGGCACGTCGCCATCCGGCTTCGTGCGCTCACGCAGGAACGACTGCGCAAACTTCTCCAGCGCGTCCGGTAAGGCGTAGCTGACGGTCTCTTCCGCTGCCCAGGCATTCACCCTTTCAATATATTTCGCCTGGTTGCCGCGGTTGAATTTTTGCCGGTTGATCCCTGACTGCTCAATAACATCGGGGATGTCAGCAACGGCGGTCTGCCACTGCGCCTTGACCTCATTGATTTGTGTCAGGATGCGCTGATGCCGGGACTCGAGCGTTTCGTCACTGGCCGGCGGGGATTTAATCTGCGGCGCTTCGCCCTGCAGATAGCGATCGATAGACTTCAACAGTTCGTGCGGGCCTTTCCACGACGCGTGGATCACCCCGGCAATCTCCCGCGAGAGCGGGTAGCAATGGCGACGCCAGAAATCGGCACAGGCCTGATAACGCAGCCGGGACTCATCTTCAATCAGTTGCTGTTCGAACAGCATGCCCGACTCAAAAGCATTCAGACTCAGCATGCGCTGGCAGAAACCATGAATGGTGAAAACGGCGGCTTCGTCCATCTGGCGCTCTGCCAGCATCAGCACATCAGCGGCGTGCTGTTTGTCGTCAATCTCTTCCAGCAGTTGTGCGTAAAGCGGATTCTCAGAACGCCCGCGCAGGCAGGCGATACGCAAATCATGGATATTGCTGCGGATACGGCCGCGCAGCTCTTCGGTCGCGGCCTCCGTAAAGGTAACCACCAGCAGCTCTTCGACGTTGACCGGGCGGGGAAAGGCGTTTTCCGCTCCCAGCCCGAGCAACAGCCGCAGATAGAGCGCGGCGATAGTAAAGGTTTTTCCGGTGCCCGCAGAGGCTTCAATCAGGCGCTCGCCGGTAAGCGGCAAGCGCAGGGGATCAAGGGACTCAGCGGTGTCGGTCATTCGTTCGCTCTCATCAGAGGTAAGGTTTGCTGCAATGTGCTGACGTTTTCCCAGACCTTCCAGCCCTGCGGGTGAACATAATCCACTTTCCCGTTCTGGCTGCCGGAGACCTGAGATAATATCGCCATGCCCTGCGGCTCAACCACCGTCTGATGGAAGAAATCGGCAATTTTTTGCGGCGTCAGCAGTTTAATCTGAGCCACTACTTTATCACGTGAATCGAAACGCATATTACCGCGATCGAAATCTTTGCTGAGCTGTGAGGCCTCATCGCTCAGCGTTTGCGGCGCCTGTGTCATCTGGGCAATCACCGCCTGCTGGATCTGCGCAAACTCTTCCGGCTTCATTGCCCGCAGTTTTGCCTCCGCTGTCGGGAAGAACGCTTTATAACGCTCCCACAGATACGCCGGTTGCTTGTCGTTGCTCTGCAGCAGGAAGCCCATTCCCCACTGGCGCCCGACATTCATCGGGAACGCAAAGACCGCATAGCCGAGCTGTTCTTCCGTACGCAACTGATTGTAGAACCACGGCTGAATAATTTGCCCCAACAGCGACGCTGCTGCAGAACTGCTGTACTCGTCCATGTTCGGCGGCGCAAAGACGGCCGCCAGCGCGGAATCCGTACTGCTGCCCGCTTTTTCAAAAATAACGGACTGCTTTTTATCGACCACGACATCCTGATTTCGGCACCATTCGTTACCGTTGGCGCCAAGCTCGGCCTGCACCGCGTTCGCCAGCGTCTTCGACTGCTCTGCGGACAGATTGCCCACCACCATAAACTCTGGCCGCCCGTTGGCTTTCAGCGTGTCACGATAGCGCATCACGTCGTCGAGCGTGATGGAAGGCAGCAGTTCACGGCGTTCTTCACGCGGGAAATAAGGTACCTGCGACAGCATCTGAACCGGCATGATGGCCTGATCGTAGGCTTTGCCCTTTTCGGCGGAATCCATCATCTGTACATACCAGGATTTGGCCTGATCCAGCTGTTCCTGCGTCGGCGTGTAGCTGAAATATTCTTTCAACAGCGCCTGGAAAAGCTGTGGCAGGCGCTGAGTATAGCCGTTGGCGTTGAGCATCAGGCCATTGTTGGCACCGGTAGAGAAACTGATCCCGCCGACCGCCGCCTGGTTCGCCAGCTGATCGAGGGCAATCCCCGCGAGATAGTCGTTCAGCGCGAAAATCACCTGGTTGCGGGCGTTGTCCATCGCTTTTGGGTTGCGCAGGATCATCGTGATATCGGCTTTCGGCTCATCAGCGAAATAGCGGCTCGGCATGTACACCACGCGCAGCGAGGGCTGATTTTCGATAAGCTGCGGGCGATCGTATTTTTCCGCCGGTCTGTTCAGCGTGAAATCATCCGGGATGTAGGGGTTAAGCTCGGGCAGACTCAGCGCAAGCTGTTTGCTTTTTGTCTGCCAGATAGCAAATTGCTCAGCGCTGATTTTGTCGACCTGATACGGTGCATTGACGAAATAGGCGGTTTTGTTGTGCGGCTCTTTCGGGCTGATATACCAGACACGGGCGTTTTGCGGCGTCATCATCGCCAGACGCGCTTTCACGGCGTCAGCATCATACTGGTCGGCGATATTCACGGCATCAAGCGTATGTTCCACCGGCACGCGGATCATGGTGTCCGCCAGCCATTCGACGTAATCCATATCGCGGTTGATGGACGGGTAGCGGAAATCGAGATTCAGCACGTGCGCCAGTTCGTCGAAATAGCGTTTATCAACGCCCTTCTCGCGCAGCAGATTGAGATAGCTAAAAATTGCCGCCACCACGTCGTTACGGTGCGCGAGACCTTTGTCGGTCAGCGTGGCGGAGATCGCCAGCACACCGCTGTTGCCGTTCACCACCGGGTCGGAGTCCGCACGAATGCCTTCGACTAAGCCTTGCTTTTGCAGCCAGTCAGAGAGGGTTCCCGGGCTGCGGTTGCCAATCAGGTAGGACACCAGTTCGTCGGTCTTGCTGCGAAACTGCGCGGTATTGTTATCAATACGGAACTCAACGCGCAGCACTTTGCGGGGCAGCGCGGGAACGTAGTGGATGATGATCCCTTTCTGGGCATCGGTGACCACCGGCACGTTGATCTCCGGCCGTTCAATATTCTTGTTCGGTACGCGGCCGTAGGTGTCTACCGCCAGTTGCGTCAGTTCCGGCAACGGTTTGTTGCTGTAAATCACCGCTTTCATCAGGTTTGCGGAGTAGAACTTGTCGCGGAAGGCGAGCAGCGCGTCATGCACCGGACTGCCGGGCTTGTCGCTCAGCGTTTCGAGGTTGCCGCCGGAAAAACGCGCGCCGGGGTGTGCCGGGTTGATGGTTTCTGCGCTCACCTGCGCCATGCGCATCCCGTCCCGGGTACGCGCCATCGTCAGCTCGGAATTCACCGCGTTGCGTTCACGTTCAGCGTATTTTTTATCCAGAATGGGTGCGGCGATAGCGTCTGCCAGACGATCGACCGCCCCTGCCAGCGCGTCGTTTTCGACTTCCAGATAAAACGCGGTGCGGTAAGGCGCGGTACTGGCGTTATGGCTGCCGCCGTGCATTTTGAGGAATTCGGCGAGGCTATCCGGCTGCGGGTATTTTTTTGAACCCATCAGCGTCATATGTTCCAGATAGTGCGCGAGCCCCGGGTGCGCTTCGGGATCTTCCAGCGATCCCACCGGCACCACCAGCGCCGACAGCGATTTCACCGCCTGCTTATCAGAAACCAGCAGCACAACCATGCCGTTATCAAGCTTCACGGCCTGATACTGGCGGGTGTCTTTATCACTTTTGCGGATGGTTTCCTGTACCGGTTGCCATCCTGTGTCTGCCTGACTGATGGGCGCCCAGAGGGCAAAAAACAGAATAAAAACGCTAAACCAGGTGTTGCGGGGCATTCACGGACCTCATCATTAACATTTGTGCCATCAATCGCGGCATCTTTTCTGTACCACATCAGTCCGTGACAAGTTGCGCATGATAGAAGAAACCTTTCAGTTGCGCAATTTTTATACAGCACTTACGACTGATTAAATCGAAAAACCGGCAGCAGGTAGCGCGTCGTCTGCTCAAGTATGGCGTCGTAGTTTTCCGGCTCCAGGGTGCGCCAGAGCCGTTGATACCAGACGTCAGCCCCTTCGCCGCTCACCACCATGTTGCCTTCATACGCCTGTAAGAACCTACTGCGCGCCTTTTGTTGCGTCTCTTCGTCCTGCAAAATCGTGTCGTTTTCAGCGTCGTAGCAGGCGTTAAGCCAGGCGCCGCCGCTTTCAGGCATAAACAGCAGGGGCGAGCACATTCCCTGACGGTATCCTGCCACTAATTCTGCCAGATACCCCATGGCCTGTTCTGCGGGCAATGCAGCAAAACGCCACTCGCCCTCTTTACGCACGAACAGACGACTTTCACCCGTTCCTCCACTGGCACAGTAGACAAGATGCTCCAGCCAAAGTTGCATACCTTGTGAAACGCTAATCAAAGACGGACGCCAGCGCAACAGCCCATCCGGCTGAACCTGCGGTAACCACCCCGTTATGTTGACACCATCACATTGCAGATCGATTTCCATACTCTGGCTGGGCTGACGACAGGCAATCACCCGCTCCGCCAGCGTCTGCATCTCCTGATGCTGGGTATCCCAGGCGATTTCACCGAACGCGCCATACGGCAGTTCGCCGGCGGCACGGTAACGGCGGTACATGCTGTCGGGATCCTGTTGCTCGATCAGCACGTTCAGCAACTGCTGATTGAGCTGGTAGCGGGTGAGCCCTTCGAGGGTGAACGGCTCTGCATCAGGGATTTCGCTCTCTTCGGCGCGGAAATTTACCCGCAGACGCATCTGAAAGAAGGCGCGTACCGGGTGCTGCCAGAAGCGCTGTAGCTGCTCGAACGGTATCGACTCAATGTCCTGCGCTGCCAGCGGCTGGATAAACGCCGAATGCGCCTCCCCTTGCTGACTCGCTGCTGCCAGCCATTCCCGCGCATAACTCTGTTGTTCGTCGTGCTGATAGTTTTCCGGATCGAAGGGCATCCGCGTATGCAGACGGGTGATGTGCGCCTTCACCCGCTGCTCGCTCTCGTCGCAGTTGAGCTGTTCGTCACCTTTCAGGTAATGGCTTTGCCCGATGTAGTCCGTCAGTTCCTGCACCAACACCGAGGGATAGCGCTCGCTGTTATCCTGCACCGAACGGCCGATATAGCTGATATAGAGTTTCTGTTCTGCAGACATGAGCGCTTCAAGGAACAAATAACGGTCGTCGTCACGACGGCTGCGATCGCCGCGCAGCGGCTTCTGACTCATCAAATCAAAGCCGAGTGGCGGTAATGTGCGCGGGTAAACGCCGTCGTTCATCCCCAGCAGGCAAACCACTTTGAAGGGAATGGAACGCATCGGCATCAGCGTACAGATGTTAACCGGACCGGCAAGGAAACGCTGGCTGATGCGCTGCTGATCCAGACGCTGTGCAAGCTCATCACGCAGCAGTGACAACGGCACATTTTCGCCATACTGCGCCAGCACGCCTTCTGAAATGATGGCCTGCCACTGTTGCTCGATAAGCGTTATCGCCGCTTCGGTGTCGGCATCCGGCAGGAAAAAGTCATTGAGCATTTCACGGCAAACCGGCAGCCACTCTTCCAGCGGTCGCTCCTGTGCCAGCCCGCGCCGCCAGAGATTTAGCTGCATCAACAGCGACGCCAGATGTCCCACCAGCTCGGCAATCAGCCCGCTGGATTCATCATAAGGCAGGACATCGCGCCACTCCCCTTCACGACTCTCCATGGCGTAGCCGAGCAGCATACGCGTAAGACCAAAATGCCAGGTGTGCTGGCCAGTGGCCGGAAGCTCAAGTTCGCGGACATTGTCATCGTCGATGCCCCAACGCACGCCGGATTCGTTCACCCACTGGCGCAGGTAACGCAGCCCCTCTTCGTTGATATTGAAACGCGCCGCCAGCACGGGAACATCCAGCAGCGCGAGGACATCTTCGCTGACAAAGCGGCTGTCCGGTAACGAGAGCAGCGTGATGAAAGCCTGCAACGCCGGGTGCGACTGGCGGGCACGGCGGTCAGAAATGGCATACGGCAGATAACGGTCGCCGGTGGCGCTGCCGAACACCGCCTGAATAAACGGGCTGTAGCTGTCGATGTCTGCCACCATCACGATGATATCGCGCGGCGTCAGCGTCGGATCCTCTTCCAGCATCGCCAGCAGGCGATCGTGCAACACTTCCACTTCGCGCTGCGGGCTATGGCAGACCTGAATCGTCAGGCTGCGATCGTCAGGATCCAGTTCCCGCTTGTGCGCACTGGTGGAAAACTCTTCTTCGGTTCGCCCGGCAATTTGCGCGTTATGCAGTTCAAGCACGTCCGACTGCAGGTTATGCAGCAGGTTATCCGGGGGAATATCGACAAACGCGTCGAGTTCTTCGTAGCGTTCCAGGCCGGCAAGCAAATATAAGTAGTCACGCCCGAGCTTGCCCCACGAGGCCAGTAGCGGGTTACCGACATCCTGCTCACCCTCGGCGTTGAACAGACCGGGCGCCTGATCCGGATCGCGAAACAGCGGTAACTCACGCGATTCACGGTGATGACGGCGCTGACGCGCCATCAGTCGCGCCAGAAACGCCGGATCTTTAATATCGCCCCAGTAATAGCGGCAGGGGTTGGTGAATAGCACATAAATATCGACATGCTTGCCCAGCGACTGTAACGCCTGTAAATAAACGGGCGGCAATGCCGAAATGCCACAGATAAACACCCGNNGCTGCCCCAGTTCCGCGGTGTAATTCACCAGCGCTTTCCACAGCGGCGCCTGCCACTGCTGCGCATCGCCCAGACCGTCAATGCGTTTATCCGCTTCCCACTGTGTTAACCAGTCAGGTCGGTAAACCAGATACTGGTCGTAGAGATCGGCAACGCGCGAGGCCAGCTGAAACAGCTTACGTTTGTCTGCGTCATCAGAGAGGTAGTGGCGCAACGGTGCGAAATCGTCCTGCTCCACCATGCCGGGCAGCAGCGTCATCAGCTTCCAGCTCATGCTTTGCTTATTGAACGCGCTCTCTTTGGGAATGTCCGGCAGAACGCGAACAAACATATCCCAGATAAAACTGGCAGGCAGAGGAAAGTCGATATTCGCGGCGATACCAAACCGTTTTGCCAGCGTCATTTGCAGCCACTGCGCCATGCCGGTACTTTGCACCAGCACCATTTCAGGCTCAAACGGGTCATCGAGGCGATCCTGCTCGACGATAAACTCCATCAGCGCTTCCAGGATATCGAGGCGGTTGGAATGGTACACCCTTAGCATATTCGCTCCTGATTACTGACTGACCGGACAATGTAAGCGCGTCATCTGACCCTGCCTGCCCATTGGACTCGTGATGGTAACCGAGATGCTGACACATCTTTGTGTGGTTGTCTGCAACCGGTTCACTTTCCAGCCTTCCGGCATCTCGCCGGGTACCCACTGCGTTTGCTGCCAGGCATTCCGCCACACTTGCCGGTACTGCGCAAGTTGGGTAAATCCGCTGGCAAGACCGCGCTGGTAGCCCGCTAATGCACTGACGACGGTGATCATCAGCGCCATCGACAGGATCACCTCCGGCAGGCTGAACCCCCGCTGACGCTTCAGGGCATCTGGCATAGCGCACGCTCCTTTAGCGGGCAGAAATCACTCCACCCGTGTGGCGAGAAGTGAACCGCTGAGGGTTCAAGCGTCGCGGCTTGCCAGTACGTGAAATCGCCACTGCGGGCGATCAAGAGCCCCGTGTGGTCATCGGCAAACTGCAAACAGACCGTGGCGGAGTACGCAGGCAACGACCGACACTGCGTTTGTGGCGTAACATCCCACGTCTGCATTCTTCCCCACTGTAGTGCCGATTGCGCGCGGGCGCTGTCCCGCAGCGCTACCTGCTCAAGACTGACCTGAGAAAGCGTTGTCTGATGCTGGCGATTTAGCCCCTGTAACAGCAGGCTTCCCAGTACCAGCGTCAACAACACCAGCGCAAGCGATGACATCCCGCGTTCGCGATTCACAGGTTAAACCCCGTCACGCTGTACTGCGCGGAAACCGAGGTCTTCAGATCCGACATTAACGACGCCACCATCGTCACCGTCAGTTGTGGCGCAAACCCGGCATGCGCCGTGTGGGTCACCTCAAAACGACTGACCTGCAACACGCCGGGGTCGGTCATTTTCTCCCACCCTTTTCCCGCGCAGGTAGTCGCGCCTCGCAGCGTCTCAAGTGCACCGTTATTCAGGCGAAATCCGGTACTGTCGGCGTCGGTTACAGGCGAGGCATCCCAGACGCCGTTACTGTTGGCATCCCAGCGAACGATCAGACATTCACCGTTTCTCTCAAGCTGTAACGGCTCGCCCTGACAATTGCCGTTACAGTATCCGGCGCGTTGCAGATGTTTTGCCACCACGTAAACCCGTTGCCAGATCTCCTCTTCAAGCGCCTGATGCCGGGTTTGCTGGAGAACCGCCCGTTGCAGCGCCGGTAAAAACCGGGACGTGGCGAGCAACAATACGCTGCCAATGGCCATCGCGATCAACACTTCCATCAATGAAAATCCCTGCGATTTTACTGACATGCTGCGTCTCCTGTCCGCTGGCACAAGCGAATTCTGCCCCACGCCGACACCGTAACCACCCATTCTCCCGCAGGATTTTCCAGCGCGATATGCCCGCCCCAGGCGGTGCTGCGCAAGCCATAAAAACCGAGCGCCGGGGTTATCTCTTTGAGCGTGATATCCGGCCAGGCAGGTAACAGGATGAAAGGATCGTTCGCTGTGCATTGTTCGCTACTCTGCGCGCTGCTGACCAGACACCAGTGCGCATGGTCACGCAGCACGCTGAGCTTATGATCCTGGTTATGCCAGTTCGCGTCGTTGCGCAGGAAAATGAGATAGTCCCGCACCTGCGAGGCGGTCTGCCACAGGCGTTGCTGCTGTTGCCAGGTCTGCCAGCCGTACAGCCCGGCGGCGCTCAGAATCAAAATCAGCGTGATGGCGACCAGCGTTTCAATGAGGGTATAGCCCTGTTCTCGTTTCATGGCGGGAGTATGTGAAGCTTGCGAGGACAAGGCGAACGGCGAATGTCGATTTTACGAGGCGTTATCAGGGATTTCGTGGAGGTTGCACGGCGTTGCAGGAAAAGCGGAAGCTGGTTTCAGCGAATAAAAAAAACCGGCACACACAGGTACCGGTTTCCTGGGGTTCGGGGTTAAATAGCGACAGGCGCCTTGATGCCCGGATGCGGATCGTAACCTTCGATGTCGAAATCGTCGAAGCGATAATCGAAGATGGATTCCGGCTTACGTTTGATGACCAGCTTCGGCAGCGCGCGCGGCTCACGGCTCAGTTGCAGGTGCGTTTGCTCCATGTGGTTGCTGTAGAGGTGCGTGTCGCCACCGGTCCAGACGAAATCGCCTACCTCGAGGTCGCACTGCTGCGCCATCATATGTACCAACAACGCGTAGCTGGCGATGTTAAACGGCAGACCGAGGAAGACGTCGCAGGAGCGCTGGTACAGCTGACAGGAGAGCTTGCCATCCGCAACATAGAACTGGAAAAACGCGTGGCACGGCGCCAGCGCCATTTTGTCCAGCTCACCGACGTTCCAGGCGGAGACGATAATGCGACGGGAGTCCGGGTCGTTTTTCAACTGGTTCATGACCGTGGTGATCTGGTCGATATGGCGACCGTCCGGCGTCGGCCAGGCGCGCCACTGTTTGCCATACACCGGCCCTAAATTGCCCTGCTCGTCGGCCCACTCGTCCCAGATCGAGACGTTGTTTTCATGCAGGTAGGCAACATTGGTGTCACCCTGCAGGAACCACAGCAGCTCATGAATGATTGAGCGCAGGTGGCAACGCTTGGTGGTCACCAACGGAAAGCCTTCCTGCAGGTTAAAACGCATCTGGTGACCAAAAATGGAAAGTGTACCGGTGCCGGTACGGTCATTCTTTGGGGTGCCTTCGTCAAGCACCTTCTGCATTAGTTCGAGATACTGTTTCATGCTTCCCTCAGGAGACGTGTTGCTGTGGGCGATGACGGTACGCCCAGACCATCATGATGATACCCGCGAGCACCATCGGGATCGAGAGAATCTGCCCCATACTGATGTACTGCACCCATTCGCCGGTGAACTGCGCGTCTGGCTGGCGGAAGAATTCGACGATGATGCGGAACGCGCCATAGCCAATCAAAAACAGGCCGGAGACGGCACCGGTCGGGCGCGGTTTGCGGATAAACAGGTTGAGGATGATAAACAGCACAACCCCTTCCAGCGCCAGTTCATACAGCTGGGAAGCGTGGCGCGGCAGCACACCGTAAGTGTCGAAGGTCGATTGCCATTCCGGGTGTGGCGGCAGCAACGCGATATCTTCCGCACGGGAGCCCGGGAACAGCATGGAGAAACGGAAGTTCGGATCAACACGACCCCACAGCTCGCCGTTAATGAAGTTGCCGAGACGGCCGCAGCCCAGGCCGAACGGGATCAGCGGAGCAATGAAATCAGAGACCTGGAAGAAAGTGCGTTTGGTGCGACGGGCGAAAATAATCATCACCACGATAACGCCGATCAAGCCGCCGTGGAACGACATACCGCCGTCCCAGACGCGGAACAGATAGAGCGGGTCAGCAAGGAATAGCGGGAAATTATAGAAAAAGACGTAGCCGAGACGCCCGCCGAGGAAAACCCCCAGGAAACCGGCGTAAAGCAGGTTTTCGACTTCGTTTTTCGTCCAGCCGCTGCCGGGGCGATTGGCCCGGCGCGTCGCCAGCCACATCGCGAAGACGAAGCCGACCAGGTACATCAACCCATACCAGTGCAGGGAGACCGGTCCAATGGAAAAAATCACCGGATCAAATTCCGGGAAATGCAGATAGCCACTATTCATCTGTCACCACAAGTGCTTGTTATTCCGCCGAAAGTGGGTAGCGGTAGATGCGCGCAACCGCACGTGTCGGCTGCTCCAAAGGTGCGAATAATAGCACAGGGCAATGCCGGGCGATGCGGCTAAGATGTAAAAGATATGTATAGTCATGCCCTCTCCCGTAAAGGAAAGGGCATAACATAACGGCTAGCGACCGCCGCGGATCAGACCGCCAAGACCACGGCGCTCCATGAATGCCGCCACCTGATGGCGCACTTCGGCGGTTTGCAGCGCTTCCAGACCGCGCCGGGCAAGAACCTGCGCCTCTTCCAGCTCAATATGCCGCAGCAGATATTTCACGCGGGCAACGGAACGGCCATTCATCGACAGGTGCCGGAAACCCATGCCGACGAGGATCGTCACACACATGGGATCCCCCGCCATTTCACCGCAGAGGCGTAAATCAATGCCGTACTGTTCGGCGTCGCGCGCAATGATGGCTAACGCCCGCAGCACCGCCGGGTGCAGGCTGTCATAGATGTTCGCCACGCGGGTATTGTTGCGATCGACCGCCAGAATGTACTGCGTTAAATCGTTGGTGCCGACGGAGATAAAATCCACGCGGCTCGCCAGGTTCGGCAGCATAAACACCATCGACGGCACTTCCAGCATCACGCCAACGCGCGGTTTCGGGATCGAATAGCCGATCATCTCTTCCACTTCACGCCCGGCGCGATCAATCAAACGCCGCGCTTCGTCCACCTCTTCAATGCTGGTGATCATCGGCAAAAGAATGCTGAGGTTGCCGGTTGCCGCGTTAGCACGCAGCATGGCGCGTACCTGCACCAGGAAAATCTCCGGTTGGTCGAGCGTTACGCGGATCCCGCGCCAGCCGAGGCACGGGTTTTCTTCGCTGATCGGCATGTAAGGCAGCGTTTTGTCTGCGCCAATATCCAGCGTACGCAGCGTGACGGGCTTGTCGTTGAACATCTGTAACATGCCCTGATACTGCGCCACCTGCTCCTCTTCGGAGGGGAAACCGCTTTGCAACATAAACGGAATTTCCGTGCGGTACAGGCCGATACCGTCGATACGGCTGCCAAGTTTCTGTTCATGTTCCGGGCTGAGGCCGGCGTTGAGCATCACCTTAATATGCTCACCGCTTTTCAGCTCTGCCGGGCGATCGACATCGTCTTCGGCGATCCGGCTGAGTTCATTCTCTTCGGTGATGAGTCGCTGATATTCCTGCTGCAACACCTGTTCCGGATCGACCAGCAGTTCACCGCGATAGCCATCCACAATCAGCATTCGGCCATGCAGCACCGACGGCTGGATATCTGCTCCCATGACCGTGGGAATGCCGAGCGCGCGCACCATAATGGCGGCATGGGAGTTGGCGGCGCCATCACGAACCACCACCCCGGCTAAACGATCCTGTGGTACTTCGGCAAGCGTGGTGGCTGACAGTTCATCCGCCACCAGCACAAAGCGCTCGGGCCAGGCATTCGGCCCCTGGATGGAATCGTCGAGATGGAAAAGGATCCGCTGACCGAGCGTGCGAAGATCCCCCGCGCGCTCTTTCAGATACCCGTCGCTCAGCGCGGCAAACTGCTCGGCGAATTTTTCGATGATCGTTTTAACGGCCCATTCAGCCACCGATCCGTTATCGACTTCCGCAAACAGTTCACGGCGCAGACGTGCATCGGACAACAGGTGAGAATAGAGGTCGAAGATAGCGGCCGTTTCTTTTTGTGCCCCCGCCGCATAGCGTTTGCTGTAGCGGCGAAACTCATTCGCCGCCTCTTCCAGCGCACCGGTCAGCCTTTCGCGCTCAAGGGCCGTGTCGAGTGTCGACGCCTGATAAACCTGCTCCATCAGCGGCAGGGTTGCGTCCATCCAGCCAGACGCAATCGCCACACCGGGCGCGGCCGGTAAGGCGCGGATGCGCGTCTGACGATACTGACCAAACAGCGCGGTTAACTGGGATTGCGACAGAATGGCCGCCATCTGGGTGGCGAGCGTGACCAGGAACGACTCTTCGCTTTCATCGTACTGACGCAGCTCGCGCTGCTGGACAACCAGCACGCCGAGCAGCTGTCGCCGCTGGATAATCGGCACGCCGAGAAACGCGCGGAAGCGCTCTTCTTTTACCGAGGGAATATATTTAAAGCTGGGGTGCTTGTGGGCATCAGCAAGGTTGATGGGCTCAGCCAGCCGCCCGACCAGCCCGACAATACCTTCATCAAATGCCAGCGTGATAGTGCGCCCGCGCGGTTTTTTTAACCCGCGGGTCGCCATTAAGTAGTAACAGCGCCGGTCGTGGTCGGCCAGATAGACCGAGCACACTTCAGTTTCCATTGCATGACAGATATCCGTCACCAGAATATCCAGCGCCTCATTCAGGCGTGGAGCGCTGGCAACCTTCTCAACGATCTCTCGCAACCGGGTGAGCATAATCTGCGTCGCTTAACCTCTTTTACGTCGATAAGCAGGCGCATTTTGCGGCTTCGGCGTACTTTCCGACAGCGACATTACAACGCTTGCGAATTCCTTCATCACCCGGCGGTATACGTCGCGTTTAAACGAAACCACCTGACGTACAGGATACCAGTAACTCACCCAGCGCCAGCCGTCGAATTCCGGCGTACTGCTGGTTTGCATATTGACGTCCGCGTCACTGCTGATCAACTGCAAGAGAAACCACTTCTGTTTCTGGCCGATACATACCGGCTTTGTGTCCCAACGCACCAAACGTTTAGGTAATTTGTAACGCAACCAGTTGCGTGTCGAAGCGAGAATGCGCACATCTTTACGGCTCAACCCTACTTCTTCAAACAGTTCCC
Source organism: Trabulsiella odontotermitis (assembly GCF_001188485.1). GTDB lineage: Bacteria > Pseudomonadota > Gammaproteobacteria > Enterobacterales > Enterobacteriaceae > Trabulsiella > Trabulsiella odontotermitis_A. Next base: position 40,923 of record NZ_JNGH01000125.1, on the reverse strand, counting down.
GGTACATCGCCTGTTCAGCGGACTCCCCCGGGTTGATTCCCCCTTGCGGGAATTGCCAGGAGTGCTGACCAAAACGCCTGGCCCACATAACCTGGCCCTGGCGATTGCAGATTACAATACCCACGTTTGGGCGGTAGCCATCGTCATCAATCACCGGACTACCTCAAAATAAGCTTCAATGTGAATGATTGTTTCATACTACCTGGAAACGGTAAACCACTCTGTTACCGCATCCGCACCGGATAACAATTGAATAACTCACAGTAAATGTCAGAGTTATGAACAACACACCCCTCAACTACGGCATTTTATTCACTTTTTCTGTGGATAGAGTTGTGAAGAAGTACGGAATTAACCCGGGAAAACCCGGAATCATCTGAATAACTCCTTATGCGCCATGCATAATAAAATTATTATATTCATAAAGTTAAATGAACAAAATCGCGATTTGCACAGCATAACGTGACGTTCATCACATCAGCGATCCTTTCATTGATGAAAGATCGAACAGCGTCGTTTTTATCCACAGATTGTGCCAACAAGTTAGGCATATTTTATCCAGAAATTCGATTTTCGTCGCACGTCAAGGCTGTAAATCGAAACAGTAGTGGGGGTTATTCGCAGTTATCCCATTTTTCTGTGGATAACTGGGTGTAAGATCCTGTTCATTGTCAGTGACCAGTTTAGGAAAACTTCTTCTCCGGATTCGCCCGGCAGAGCAAAAACCGGAAAAAAACCGATAAAAATCATTGCATTGGTCTGTTTATCCAAAAACAGGTAAACTCTGCCCACCGCGGCAAAAACTGTCGTCTATTTTTTCGCCAAAAAGGTTTCCGCTATGTCTGAGCTTCTCCCACTCGTTACGCCACCGCAATCTGAAGCGCAGTTGCTCGCCCAGGCGCAGCAACTGGCAGGCTTAACGTTGGGCGAGCTGGCCACCCGCGCAGGCCTACCGACGCCGCTGAATTTGAAGCGGGATAAGGGCTGGATCGGCGTCCTGCTGGAGCGCTGGCTCGGCGCGAGCGCGGGCAGTAAGCCTGAACAGGATTTTGCCGCCCTCGGCGTGGAGCTGAAAACCATTCCTGTCGACAGCCGTGGCCGCCCGCTGGAGACCACCTTCGTCTGCGTCGCTCCGCTCACCGGCAACAGCGGCGTGAGCTGGGAAACCAGTCATGTCCGGCATAAGCTCAACCGCGTGTTGTGGGTGCCGGTCGAAGGCGAGCGGGAGATTCCGCTGGCTGAACGACGCGTCGGCGCGCCGCTACTGTGGAGTCCGAGTGAAGAAGAAGAGAGGCAGTTGCGCATGGACTGGGAAGAGCTGATGGATTTGATTGTCCTCGGCCAGGTGGAGCGCATTACCGCCCGTCACGGCGAAGTGCTGCAATTGCGCCCGAAGGCGGCGAACAGCAAAGCGCTTACCGAAGCCATCGGCGCGCACGGCGAATTGATCCTCACGCTGCCGCGCGGTTTTTACCTTAAGAAAAATTTCACTGCGGCACTCCTCGCCCGTCATTTCCTGTTGGGTTAGAGGCAGGCCGAAAAATGACGTGTATAATGACGTTTTTCGTTTTTGGCAGGACTTAATAGATGTTGTTTGCATGGATAACCGATCCCAACGCCTGGCTGGCGCTGGGTACGCTGACGCTACTGGAAATCGTACTTGGGATCGATAACATTATTTTTCTCTCTCTGGTGGTAGCGAAACTACCTACCGCACAACGGAACCACGCACGTCGACTGGGTTTAATGGCGGCGATGATCATGCGCCTCGCGCTGCTGGCCTCCATTGCATGGGTGGCGAAACTGACCAACCCGCTGTTTACCGTCTTCAGTCAGGAAATCTCCGCACGCGATCTCATTCTGCTGCTCGGCGGGCTGTTTCTTATCTGGAAAGCCAGTAAAGAGATCCACGAATCGATTGAAGGCGAGGAAGAAGGTCTTAAGACCAATGTGCACTCCTTCCTCGGCGCCATCGTGCAGATCATGTTACTGGATATTATCTTCAGCCTGGATTCAGTGATCACGGCGATAGGCCTGTCCGATCACCTGTTTATCATGATGGCCGCAGTGGTGATTGCTGTTGGGGTCATGATGTTTGCGGCGCGCCCGATCGGCGAGTTTGTCGACCGTCACCCCTCCGTCAAAATGCTGGCACTCTCTTTCCTGATCCTGGTGGGCTTCACGCTGATTCTGGAAAGCTTCGACGTGCATGTACCGAAAGGCTACATCTATTTCGCGATGTTCTTTTCTATTGCCGTGGAAAGCCTCAACCTGATGCGGAATAAGAAAAACCCACTTTAAGCAGCATTTTTGCCCCCGAAATGGGGGCTTACACCCATTTTTAAGATTTTACCGCTTTTTACTGTCCGTTAATCAGGTTATTACTACACTGATATGGGTGCAGTCATATTAAGGGGATAACGATGAAAAAATGGGCAGTATTAATTTCTGCGGTAGGGATTGCCTTTGCCGTTTCAGGCTGCAGCAGCGATTACGTAATGGCGACCAAAGACGGTCGAATGATCCTGACGGACGGAAAACCGGAAGTGGATGACGACACGGGCCTGATCAGCTATGAAGATCAGCAGGGCAACACGATGCAAATTAACCGCGACGACGTCTCCCAAATTATTAAGCGCTAAAAGAAAAGAGGTCAGCCCCGCTGGCCTTTTTTGATCTTTTTACTTCCACTTTTTCTCCCCCTCTGCCATGTTTATATACCCTAAATAATTCGAGTTACAGGAAAGCGGCTATGCATTATCACCGTATCCCCCACAGCTCCCTGGAAGTCAGCACACTGGGGCTGGGCACTATGACGTTTGGTGAACAAAACAGCGAAGCCGACGCCCACGCACAGCTCGATTATGCCGTCAGCCAGGGCATTAACCTGATTGATGTTGCAGAGATTTATCNGGCAAAACACGGCAGCCGTGAAAAACTGGTACTGGCGTCGAAAGTCGCTGGCCCGACACGCAATAACGACAGCGCCGTTCGCCCGAACCAGGCGCTGGATCGGAAAAACATTCGCGACGCGCTGCACGACAGCCTGAAGCGTCTGCAAACCGATTATCTTGATCTCTACCAGCTCCACTGGCCGCAGCGGCCAACCAACTGTTTCGGCAAACTCGGCTATGAATGGACCGAGACGCAGCCGGTGATCACCCTGCTGGAGACGCTGGAAGCGCTCACTGAATTCCAGCGCGCCGGGAAAATCCGCTACATTGGCGTCTCCAACGAAACGCCATTTGGCGTGATGCGCTATCTGCATCTGGCCGACAAGCACGATCTGCCGCGCATCGTCACCATTCAGAACCCCTACAGCCTGCTGAACCGCAGCTTTGAAGTCGGTCTGGCGGAAGTGACGCAGTACGAAGGCGTTGAATTGCTGGCGTACTCAAGTCTGGCGTTTGGTACGCTGACCGGTAAATATCTGAACGGAGCAAAACCCGCCGGCGCGCGCAACACGCTGTTCAGCCGCTTCACCCGCTACAGTGGCGAACAGGCGCAGAAAGCGGTGGCGGCCTATGTCGATATCGCGAAGCGCCATCAGTTGGATCCGGCGCAGATGGCGCTGGCGTTTGTGCGTCGTCAGCCGTTTGTCGCCAGCACCCTGCTGGGCGCCACGACCCTGGAACAGCTGAAGACCAACGTTGAAAGCCTGCATGTTGAGTTAAGCAACGAGGTGCTGGCGGAAATTGAAGCGGTGCATCAGGTGTATACCTATCCGGCACCGTAAGCTATGTTTACCCGGCCTGCGGGCCGGGTAATGTTTGATTAGCGACGACGACCCCAAATCCACAGCGCGACTATCGCCAGCGCAAACAGCACGCCAAAACCGATGCCGACACCGACGACCGGGATCCCCGCTTTTACCGCCAGCGAGTACAGACCCAGCATCAGCAACATCGCGCCGTTTTCACCGAGATTCTGCACCGCAATCGCGTTGCCTGCGCCGACGGTCTGCTTGCCGCGCTCCTGCAACAGCGCATTCAGCGGCACCACAAAGAAACCGCCGAATACGCCGATCAGCAACAGCAGGGCATAAGCAGGTAACAACGCCTGTTGTAGCGCGAAAATCGCCACCACCACGCCGATCAGGATCCCGGCAGGCATGCAGCGGGAGACGGTATCAAGCGTCACCAGTTTCGCCGCTGCCCCGGCTCCTGCCACAATCCCCACCGCCACCATCGCGTTCAGATACGTTGGCGTGGCGTTATCGACGATACCCAGCGCCACGGGCACCCACAGCACCAGCAAAAAGCGAAGCGTGACGCCAGCGCCCCAGAACATGCTGGTACCGACGAGAGAAAAACGGGTTTCGCGATTACGCCACAGGGAGGCGGTTGCGGAAAAGAAGCTCGCGGTCATTGCGCTAAACCGCCACGACTGCCCCGGACGCGCCGCTGGCAGACGAGTGATAAACAGGTTTGCCACCACCGCGCCCGCGTAAACCACGGCACAGATGCCCAGCGATGCCAGCACGTGCCAGTCCGCCAGAATACCGCCGGTGACGGAGCCGAGCAGGATTGCGGCGATAGTCGACGACTCCATCAGACCGTTGGCTTTGACCAGCTTATCGCCAGTGGTCAGCTCGCCCAGAATGCCGTATTTCGCCGGTGAGTAGGCCGCCGCCCCGACGCCCACCAGCGTGTAGCCGATAAACGGATTTACGCCGAAGCAGATACTGGCCGCACCGACCAGTTTCAGGCCGTTGGCAAACATCATCACCCGGCCTTTGGCGAAGCTGTCCGCCACCTGGCCAACAAAGGGCGCAAACAGAATGTAAGCGCCCACAAACACCATTTGCAGCACCGGCTGGCTCCAGTCCGGGTAGAACTGCGCTTTCATTAATGCGAGCGTGGCAAACAGCAGTGCATTGTCACCAAATGCCGAAAGAAACTGCGCGCAAATAACGGCCATCATCCCTTTCGACCACAGCGAGGTGTTAGTGTGCACTGACTCACTCATCGTGTTGTTCCGCCTTATCGACCTGGGTTTTAAGGGTGACAAAATCCGGCTTGCCGCTGCCCAGCACCGGCAACTGCTTCATAAAACGAATATCGCGAGGCACCGCCAGTTCCGGGACGCCATGCGCCCGGGCATACTGCTGGAGCTTGTCGCGGCTCAGTTCATTATCGGTGGTAAACAGCACCAGCGCCTCGCCTTTGCTGGCATCGGTTTTGATCACCGTGGCGTGCATTTTGTCAGGCGAGACCGCCAGCGCCATCTGCTCAACCACCTCAAGGGACACCATCTCCCCGGCGATTTTAGCAAAGCGCTTCGCCCTCCCCTGGATCTGCACGAACCCTTGTTCATCAAAGGTGACGATATCACCGGTGTCATACCAGCCGGTTTCCAGCTCACCGTGCTGATTTTCCGCCGTTGGCGCTTCCAGTACGCCCGGATTTTCGACCCGCAGGTAGCCGTTCATGATGTTCGGCCCTTTCAGTTGCAGGCGACCGCCCTCTTCAATCCCCGGTACCGCCAGCAGCCGCGCGTCCATTCCAGGCAAAATGCGACCCACGGTATGCGGTTTCGCCGCCATCGGCACGTTGATGGAGACCACCGGCGCACACTCGGTCACGCCGTAGCCTTCAAGCACCCGCAAGCCAAACTTGTCCTGCCACAGCTGGCGCGTGCTCTCCTGCAGCTTTTCTGCCCCGGCCACCACGTAACGGATGCGGAAGAAATCATACGGATTGGCGAAACGCGCGTAGTTGCCAAGGAAGGTTGAAGTGCCAAACATCACGGTGCAGTTGCGGTCGTAGACCAGTTCCGGCACCACGCGGTAGTGCAACGGGCTCGGATAAAGGAACACTTCAGCGCCAGTCAGTAACGGGGTAAACAGCCCAACGGTGAGGCCGAACGAGTGGAACAGCGGCAGCGCCGACATAAAGCGGTCTTTCGCCGTAAAGTCGGCGATCGCTTTAATCTGCTCGACGTTCGCCAGTATGCTTTTATGGCTGNNTGTTTCACCTGCGCCAGCCGCGGCATCAGCAGCCGCGAGAAGATCCACAGCTTGTCCGCCGTGGTGACATCGCCTTTTAGATCTTCCAGGAACACCCAGCGCACCTGAGTCAGTTGCTCCGTCAGCGGCCACAGTTTGCCTTTATCAAGGAACATGCGTGAGGTAAAAATGGTTTTGATTTCCGCGGCGGTAATCGCGCTGGTTAGCCCTTTGACGCCGGCGGTGTAGTTCATCATTGCGGGAATACGTTTGCGCGCCACTGCGCCAAAAATCACCGCTGCGCTGATGCCCGCGTTAGGCAGCATCAGGCCAATCTTTTCCCCCGGCGCGCTGTACTTTTCAAGAATACGACCGACAAACAGCGTTTTGGTCAGCAGCTTGCGGTAGGTGTCGGGCTGGAAATTGATATCTTCGACGCAGTTTTTGCGCGCGCCGAAACGGGACTGTGCCGACAACAGCGCCTCATACAGCGTTTCGCGCGGGCGCACCGGGGCCCCCCGCCATGCGGGCTTCCATCATGATCTGATGCAGCATCTCACCGGCGATTCTGCGGCGGTCGCGGGCGCGTGGCGCGTCGGGCATCGGAATGCGGGTCGGCGGCAGAAGATGCAGATGAATGCGCGGGAACAGGCGCTGCTTCACCAGCCCTTTCAGACGACTAAAATGGGTTAACTCGGCACCTTCGATGCGCACCGGTACGATGGTCGCATTGGATTTTGCCGCCACGAACGCTGCGCCGTCGTAGATTTTCATCAGCGAGCCGGTGACGGAAATACGCCCTTCCGGGAAGATCACCACCGGGCGGCCCTGCTCGATCAGCCGCACCAGGTGCTTAATGGTCATCGGTTTTGTCGGATCGAGGGGAACAAAGTCGATAAGCGGTTTCAGCCAGCGCATAAACCACTTTTCGCTGATCGAGGTATAGACGGCAAACACCGGACGAATGGGGAGAAACAACGCCAGCAAAATGCCATCAATAAACGAGACATGGTTAGGCGTGATCAAGACTTTGTACTGGTAGAGCGCGTCTGTATTTCCGGTCATCCTGACGCGAAAGAGCACCCGACACAGCAGGCGGAAAAATCCAAAAAGCATATCAACTCCATTTGCCTGACGAAGATTTCAGTGCAGGTTACACGAGAAGGCCGTGGAAATGCAGCGTGTAAGCGGATTTTTGGGCAAAAAAAACCTGCGCGTCTGCGCAGGTCGGTGCAAGAAAAGAGTACGAAACGTGTACTGAAGAATCTCACCAATCAATACCTCTGGGACGATCAGAGTAGCAACCCGCCTGGTGATACCTCCAGAGAACATTCGCAACAGCCCTTCGCAAAGTGTAACTAAAGGTTTGAATTCACTTTTCTCCGTTTCAATTACTGCAGGCGAACCGTGTAACGATTACACCGATAAGAGCGCTGCGAGGTCACATTTGTACAATGGTGAGCGCCCTTTCCCTTGAACACCGCCCCTTTTTCCGTAACACTGTAACGGTGTAAACGTTTTCCCATAAGAAGGCATACTATGGCGACAATAAAGGACGTAGCCAGGCTCGCAGGTGTTTCTGTCGCCACCGTTTCCCGCGTCATCAACCACTCCCCAAAAGCCAGCGACAGCTCGCGCCAGGCCGTGATGTCGGCGATGGAAGAGCTCAGCTATCACCCGAACGCCAACGCCCGCGCGCTGGCCCAGCAGTCGACCGAAACGGTGGGGCTGGTCGTCGGGGATGTCTCCGACCCGTTCTTTGGCGCGATGGTCAAAGCCGTTGAGCAGGTGGCTTACCATACCGGCAACTTTCTGCTGATCGGCAACGGCTATCACAATGAGCAAAAAGAGCGTCAGGCCATTGAGCAGCTCATTCGCCACCGCTGCGCCGCGCTGGTGGTGCATGCCAAAATGATCCCTGATGACGAACTGGCCGGGCTGATGAAACAGATGCCCGGTATGGTACTGATCAACCGCATTGTGCCGGGTTTTGAAAAGCGCTGCGTCGCGCTCGACGACCGTTACGGCGCCCATCTGGCAACTCGTCACCTGATCCAACAAGGGCATACCCGCATCGGCTACATTTGCTCCAACCACCCGATTTCCGATGCGGAAGATCGTCTNGGGGGGGGGCTGCCGTGCCAGGACCGGCTGGTGACCTTCGGCGAACCGGACGAAAGCGGTGGCGAGCAGGCGATGATGGAGCTGTTGGGGCGCGGCAGAAACTTTACTGCCATTGCCTGCTACAACGACTCGATGGCAGCAGGCGCGATGGGCGTGCTGAACGATAACGGCATCGAGGTGCCCGGTGATATTTCGCTGATTGGTTTTGATGATGTGCTGGTATCGCGCTACGTGCGTCCGCGCTTAACCACTGTGCGTTATCCGATTGTCACCATGGCGACACAGGCCGCCGAACTGGCGCTGGCGCTGGCTGAAAAACGCCCGCTGCCGGAGGTGACTCATCTGTTCAATCCAACGCTGGTGCGCCGTCACTCGGTACTGGCGCCCGCCGACAGCGAAAGATCGTAACGATAAAGATGCACCGCGGTGGCCGGGTAATCCAGGCCATCGCCGATGTAGTGCCAGCCGAAGCGTTCGTAAAAATCCCGACAGGCTGAATAGAGGTAAAGCTGCGCGTAGCCTTGCTCACGCGCGTAGTCGATAACGTGCCGCTGCAGTTTCCCTGCCAGCCCCGCACCGCGCGCGGTTTCTGATACATACAGCGCCGCCATCCACGGCCACAAATCCTGACGACTGATTAAATCGCAGCGCCATAGCCCCACGGTGCCGAGTAGCGTATCGCCCTGGGTGGCGATAAACGTCAGCGGCAGCGCGTCCGGCGTCTGGCTGTGGTCAATCACGCTGGCGAAAAATTCCCTCGGCAGCGGATCGCCAAAGGCCTGCCAGAGCCAGTCAGTGACCTGGTCAGCATGTTGCGGCGCGTCATACAGCGGCTGGATTTTCACGTCGTCTCCCGGGGAAATGCAGGGTTGAAAGCGCTCAGTGTAGCAAATTTTCCGAAACCCTCATCGCGTCGTTTAACGACCCATCGCCGTGATTTCACAGCAAAAAGCGTGATCTTAGTCGTTTTTTAACACTTGAGGAATGGCTTATACGCCTGACAGCCTGTGATAAACTACCCATCATTTCGTGGAATCAGGGATCTACAATGGCAACAATGCTGGATGTCTCACTGCGCGCTGGCGTGTCGAAAGCGACCGTATCCCGCGTACTGAACGGCACAGGTCAGGTTAAAGAGAGCACCCGTCAGCAGGTGTTTAAAGCGATGGAAGAGCTGGGTTATCGCCCCAACTTCCTGGCGCGATCTCTGGCTAACCAGACCAGCAACAGCATTGGTCTGGTGGTCTCCACCTTCGATGGTTTCTATTTCGGTCGTCTGCTGCAACAGGCATCACGGCAGACGGAGTCCCACGGCAAACAGCTGATTGTCACTGACGGCCACGATACTCCGGAACGTGAAGAGCAGGCGGTGCAGATGCTCGCCGACCGGCAGTGCGACGCCATTATTCTCTACACCCGTTACATGAGCGAAAAAGCGATCATGGCGCTGGTGGACTCGATCCCCATGCCGCTGGTGGTGATCAACCGCGATGTGGCGCAGGCCCGCGATCGCTGCGTGTTCTTCGAACAGCAGGATGCCGCGTTCCAGGCCGTGGAATATCTCATCTCGCAGGGTCACCGCGACATCGCCTGCATCACCGTGCCGATTCATACCCCAACCGGGAAAGCGCGTCTCGAAGGCTACCGCAACGCCCTGAAAAAGCATGGTATTCCGTGGGATCCGGCAAGAGTGAAATATGGTGATTCCAGCATGACGCGCGGTTATGAACTGTGCCGTGAACTGCTGGAAGACAACACCCGCTTCAGCGCCCTCTTCGCCTGCAACGACGACATGGCGCTGGGGGCATCCAAAGCACTGCATCAGGCGGGGCTGCGCATTCCACAGGATATTTCCCTGTTTGGTTTCGACGACGCGCCCAGCGCGAAATGGCTGGAGCCGGGGCTGTCGACGGTCTATTTGCCCATCGACAACATGATTGTGACGGCCATTGAGCAGGCGATAAAACTGGCGAACGATCAGCCGATCGAAACGATCCCGCCGTTCACCGGTACGCTGGTGCTGCGGGATTCCGTCACCGTCGGGCCTTACAGCAGCTCCAGCGCGATCAATTCCTGAATGGTCTGACGGCGGCGGATCAGCCGCGCTTTTCCACCGTCAAACAGCACTTCCGGCAGCAGCGGGCGGCTGTTGTAGTTGGACGACATCGACGCACCATACGCGCCCGTATCATGCAGCACCAGATAATCCCCCGGAACGACCGCAGGCAGCGGGCGGGTGTCCACTTTACCGCCTTCCTGTTGGGTAAAGACGTCTCCCGATTCGCACAGCGGGCCAGCCACTACGGTATCGATCAACGGCGCCTGGCTCAGATCGCGACCGTCCGCCGGGAGCGCCGAAATATGGTGATAGCTGCCGTACATCGCCGGGCGCATCAGATCGTTAAAGCCCGCGTCGATCAGCACAAAGTGGCGACGTCCCATCGCTTTCACGCTGCGCACCTGCGCCACCAGCACACCGGCTTCCGCCACCAGGTAACGACCCGGCTCAATCTCCAGCTTCACCGGATGACCGAGATGCTGCGCAATTTTCTGCCGTGCGGCGTTCCACAGGCCAAAATAATGCTGCGTATCGATGGTTTCCTCATTTTCATGATACGGAATCGACAGGCCGCCGCCCGCGGAGATCGCCTCAAGATCCTGACCGAAGGCGATCACCTGCTCCACCATCGCGCCGCAGACCTGCTCAAGATGACCGTAATCCACGCCGGAACCGATGTGCATGTGANCCCGCCAGTGCTAACGGCAGATCGCTGTGCCAGATCCCGTGCTTGCTGTTTTCGCCGCCGGTATTGGTTTTCTGGCTATGACCGTGCCCAAAGCCCGGGTTGATGCGCAGCCAGACGCGATGCCCCGGTGACGCCGCGCCCAGTTGCTCGAGCATATCCACCGAACCGGCATTCACCGGAATGCCCAGTTCCGCCACCCGCGCCTGGGTTTCGTTGTCCAGCACGTCGGCGGTAAACACGATGTCATCCGGGCGGGTTAGCGGATCAAACCCGGCCACCAGCGCACGTTCGATTTCACCCAGCGACACCGAATCCACCCTCACGCCCTGCTCACGCATCAATTGCAGAATATGCACGTTAGAGCAGGCCTTCTGCGCAAAACGCACCACGTCAAACTGGCTGAGCTGGGCTACCTGCTGACGAATAATCTGCGCGTCATAGACCCAGACCGGGCAGCCAAATTCCGCAGGCAAGCGCAGCAGATTGTCGGCGTTGAGGCTGGTATCGGTGTTGTACAGCGAGCGTGGCATGGTGGTCTCCGGGGTTCAATCAATCATCAATTCACCCGATTACGCCATAAAAAGAAGGGAATAAAAAATATCGTTTTATCGCCAGTCTATGCAAAAATGATATGGACTACGTTCCCACAGGAGTTTTCCATGGCGGCGGTAAACCTGCGTCATATCGAAATCTTTCACGCGGTGATGACCGCGGGCAATCTTACCGAGGCGGCGCGCCTGCTGAATACCTCGCAGCCCACCGTCAGCCGCGAGCTGGCGCGTTTCGAAAAGGTACTGGAGCTGACGCTGTTTGAGCGGTCGCGGGGTCGTCTGCATCCGACGGTGCAGGGGCTACGGTTGTTCGAGGAGGTTCAGCGGTCGTGGTACGGCCTTGACCGGATCATCAGCGCCGCCGAGGGTCTGCGCGAGTTTCGCCAGGGCGAGCTCTCCGTGGTCTGCCTGCCGGTCTTTTCGCAGTCGTTTTTACCCGCTCTGCTGCAGCCGTTTCTGGCGCGTTACCCGGAAGTGAGCCTGCAGATTGTGCCGCAGGAGTCGCCGCTGCTGGAGGAGTGGCTTTCCGCCCAGCGCCACGATCTGGGCTTAACGGAGACCTTACAGACCCCTGCCGGAACAGAACGCACGCCGCTGCTGACGCTCAACGAGGTCTGCGTACTGCCGCATAATCATCCGCTGGCAGCCAAAACGACGCTGACGCCCGCCGATTTTCATGGTGAAAACTACATCAGCCTGTCGCGCACCGACAGCTATCGCCAGTTGCTGGACACGCTGTTTGCGGAGCATCAGGTGAAACGGCGAATGGTGGTGGAAACGCACAGCGCAGCCTCGGTGTGTTCGCTGGTACGCGCGGGTGCCGGGATCTCAGTGGTCAACCCGATGACCGCGCTCGACTATGCCGCCAGCGGCGTGGTGGTACGACGCTTCAGCGTGGCGGTGCCGTTTACTGTGAGCCTGATTCGCCCGCTCCACCGCCCCGCCTCGGCGCTGGTCGAGGCCTTTTCACAGCATTTACCGGCTCACCTGTCGCTCATCACCCGGCCGCTGGAGGCGGTGCTGAATCGCGCTACGACAGCATAAATTCGACGGCGTCTGCGGCATGGATCGCCGCTGTATCAAAGACCGGCACCGGGCTCTGTTCCACCGGGACCAGCAGGCCGATTTCGGTACAACCGAAAATCACCCCTTCCGCACCCTCTTGCGCCAGCCGCTCAATGACGTGCAGATAAATTTCGCGCGACGGCTGCGTGAAGCTGCCGAGGCACAGCTCGTCAAAGATGATGCGGTTGATCTGCTCGCGTTCACTGGCATCGGGGATCAGCGTTTCCAGACCGAATTCCGATTCCAGTCGTCCACGGTAGAAATCCTGCTCCATGGTGTAACGGGTACCAAGCAGCGCCACGCGCTTCATGCCCTGTTTTTCAATGGCCCGTCCGGTGGCTCCGGCGATGTGCAAAAAAGGAACGCTGCAGCGGGATTCAATGGCATTAGCGACTTTGTGCATCGTATTGGTACAGAGCACAATCCCCTCCGCGCCCGCCTTTTCCAGCCCCTGCGCGGCATCGGCCAGCATCTCTCCGGCTTTATCCCACTGATTGCCCGACTGGCAGGCTTCTATCTCATGAAAATCGACGCTGTGCAGGATGATTTTCGCCGAATGCAGCCCGCCGAGCTGCTGCTTAATGCCTTCGTTAATCAGCCGATAATAGGGAATGGTGGATTCCCAACTCATTCCGCCCAGTAATCCAATCGTTTTCATCCGCAAACCTCGCTGTGTTGTGAGGTTCAGTGAAGCAAAATGAGGGGAGGATTGCCAGTGAATAAAGTCGCCTGATAGCGGCTGGGCTTTGGTTCTGGGCTTTAGAGAACATGAGAGTCCGGAGAAGGGAACCCTTCTCCGGACTCTCATATGTTCACAATAACATCACACCACTTTCAGTGCCGGTTCCCGCGTTCGCATGGCCTGGCGGAGCAGGATCCCGCCGCAGGCCACCATTCCGCCGAGCAGGGCGGCGAGCAGCACGACGAGTGATTTGCCGGGGCCATCTTTTTTCACTGGCAGTGAGGCGGCTAACTGGTATTTGAACACCGGGAAGGTCACATCTTCGATGTTCAGTTTTTCGAGCTGCCCCAGCAGATATTCGCGATTCCGCAGATTCCCGTTCAGCTCTGCAACGTCAGCAATGGATTTTTCGATTTCCAGCTTGCGGGCAATGCCGTCCGCGCCGAGCGCGACAGAGAAATCGGGGTCGTCTTTTACCGCCTGACCGTTGCTGTACACGGGTTTCGAAATGCCCGCTGCTTTCGCCACTTCCAGCGAATAGTTCAAGCGCTTAATTTTGGCTTCGTGGAGATTGTTGAGTTTTGCCCGCTCGAGATCGAGCGTTTCTTTTTCGGTTTTGGTTTTCAGCGACAGCGAATTGCGTACGCCGTCCATTGTCTGCTCAACCACCTGTTTCGCGACAAACTGGATATAGCCATCAAGGATGCTTTGCGCTTCATGCGGATTAGGTGCGGTAAAACTCAGCGTCCATGAACTGTAGGGCTGCGGATCGCCTTTTTTATTGCTGCTGTCATCGACCGCTTTCATCTTCTCTGAGATTGCCACAATCGCCCGGTGCAGCTCCATCGGGTCAACCTGGGTATCGTTGAACTGCTCCATAATCATCGGTGTGGACTTGATGTACTCTTCCAGCAGCAGTTGTGAACGGAATTTTTTGATAAACAGGCTGAACGCCTCGCCACGGTCAAGACGGGTATTCACATCCAGCACCTGCAGGTTAACCAGCGTCTGGCGCAGCGTATTCCACTGGGTGGATTCCGCCGGGGTGATCACGGCATTACTGGTCCATTTTTGCGGTAACAGGAAAGCGATGAGAAGCCCGGCGAAGGCGAACCCCAGAATACAGGCCAGAATGTGCCGCTTCGCACACCATAGAGTATCAATGAGGGCGAGAAGATCGATCTCCCCGGTGCGCGGAGACGCGGGCGGATAATGCGCAAACTCCGGCACGCTGCTTGATTTGATTTCCAGTGAAGACATAGCAGATGAAAACTCTGATTAATTCCCTTAAGTGATCGATAATATCTCACAGTGGGAATAATCTGAATCGCTTTTTTTAATTCAAATTACATTGCTACAAGAAATGGTAGTTATTAATGGCATGGTGTTTGATGTCGCAGAAAATGGAGGTGATTTTTGTTATGGGAAACAACACATCTTATCAAAGGCTTTATAATCAATATATTATACATTAGACGCTCTTTGTGCTGTTTTTATCGCCATACCGCAATGCACCGCATCATGCCGGTCATAATGCAAAATCCCTATTCACAAAAATAATAAATACGTCCATTTCACGATATTACTATTGCCGAAAATGTAGCATTTCATACTTATTCAACGGGCGCAAAATACGATCTTTTTCGTACGAAAAAGGACAAAAAAAACCCTCGCTGCAGGCGAGGGTTGATGTTTCTGGCGTGAAATTAACGCGCCAGCCAGCCGCCATCCACAGCGATGGTATAGCCGTTGATGTAGTCAGAGGCCGGAGAGGCTAAAAAGACAATCGGCCCTTTCAGATCGCTCGGCAGGCCCCAACGCCCGGCCGGGATACGGTCGAGGATTTCCGCGCTACGCTGCTCGTCCGCACGCAGTTGCTGCGTGTTGTTGGTCGCCATATAGCCCGGCGCAATGGCGTTAACGTTGATGCCGTGTTTCGCCCACTCGTTCGCCAGCAGACGGGTCACGCCCATTACGGCGCTCTTCGAAGCGGTGTACGACGGAACACGGATGCCGCCCTGGAAGGAGAGCATGGAGGCGATATTGATGATTTTGCCGCCTTTGCCTTGCGCGATGAACTGCTTCGCCACCGCCTGCGACATAAAGAACACCGTTTTGATGTTCAGGTTCATTACGTCGTCCCAGTCTTTTTCGCTGAAATCGATAGCGTCTGTGCGACGGATCAGACCGGCGTTATTCACCAGAATATCGACATGGCCGAATTCCGCAACCGCACGCTCCAGCAGTTCAGGGATACGATCGATCGCACGCAGATCGGCGGTCAGGCTCAGGAAGCGACGCCCCAGCGCGGTCACGCGCTCAATGGTTTCGCTCGGCTCAACCAGGTTAATCCCGACAATGTCACAGCCCGCTTCCGCCAGACCCAACGCCATCCCCTGACCCAGACCCGTATCACAACCGGTCACGATAGCCACTTTTCCCTGCAGGGAGAAGTCATTCAAAATCATGGTATTCCTCACTCTTACTGCGCCTGCATTGCTCAGGCATGATTAAAACGTGCCTGCGACTAGCGCAGATCTTTTACCGCGACGTGGTCCATATCATCAAAGACCTGGTTTTCGCCTACCATCCCCCAGATGAAGGTGTAAGCGCGCGTCCCCACGCCAGAATGAATTGACCAGCTAGGGGAAATTACCGCCTGCTCGTTGTGCATGACGATGTGACGCGTCTCCTGCGGCTGCCCCATCATGTGGAACACACAAGCGTCGTCGTCCATGTTGAAGTACAGGTACACTTCCATACGGCGTTCGTGGGTATGGCAGGGCATGGTATTCCACAGGTTGCCCGGCTCAAGCTGCGTTAAGCCCATGCTGAGCTGGCAGGTTTCCAGCACGTCCGGCACGAAATATTTGTTGATGGTGCGACGGTTACTGGTGAGATTATCGCCGAGCGTGACGGGCGCCACGTCAGCCGGGGTCACTTTTTTGGTGGGATAAGTCATGTGCGCCGGGGCGCAGTTGTAATAAAACTTCGCCGGTTTGGTCTGGTCAACACTGGCGAAAACCACTTCTTTCGCCCCCTTGCCGACGTACAGCGCATCGCGGTGGCCGATTTCGTAGCACTTACCGTCAACGGTAATGGTGCCCGGGCCGCCGATGTTAATCACGCCCAGCTCACGGCGCTCAAGGAAATAACTGACGCCGAGCTGTTTACCGACTTCGCCGCCAACAGAAACGGTTTTGCTGACCGGCATGATGCCACCGACGATGATGCGGTCGATATGGCTGTAAACCATGGTGTATTCATCCGCGACAAATACTTTCTCAACTAAAAACTCATCGCGCAGGCCTTGAGTATCAAGCGTTTTCGCATGCGCGCTATGGATGCTTTGTCTGACGTCCACGTTCACCTCCGGGAAAATGTGTTGTGATCGGGAAGCGGAGTAAAACAGAGTTCCGCTTTGGATATGTCGCCATCCTACCCCTCCTGAAATGGGTTTTCAATTATAAATAAAACAACGTTTCAATTTTCACGAAGGAGATTGTCAGAAATGCTGCATCGATCACGCCACTACACAGCGGCACGAAAGCAACATCAGGAAATACAAGGGATTAGCGAACTTAGAAAAACAGCAGCGCTAACGGAAAAGGACGTTTGAAAACAAAGATCTGCTGCAGAGGGTGATGAATTAATGAGAGATTGTCAGGAATTTGCGCCGGGCATCACACAAAATGAAACGGCGTTTTGATAAGTTCCAGGCTGATTCCGCTGGGGACAGGCATCTGCATAGCGGAAATATCATTGAGTAAGTGTTTCTGTAACTGGCCTTGCCCTCCCTGCGGAGGGCTTTTTTATTTCAGACGCTTATGCGCGCTCCACCGCCAGGGCCACGCCCTGTCCANNCGTTGCCCCGCCGTTCGTCCCATTCGAGCATTCTGCCGACGGAGATCGCCTGCGCGGCAAAGGCTTCGTTGGCTTCGATCAGATCGACATCGTTGAGTTGCCAGCCTGCACGCTCGAGACAACGGCGGGTGGCGTGGACGGGAGCGATTCCCATTAGCGCCGGATCGACGCCGACGCTGGCAAACGCGCGGATCCGTGCCAGCACCGGCAGATTAAGTTCCTGCGCTTTGCTTTCGCTCATCATCAGCACGGCGGCCGCGCCGTCATTAATAGACGAGGCGTTGCCTGCGNNCGGAATCGATCGCCAGCCGCGCTTTTTGCTGCGAACTGAGCGCCCAGGCGTCCTGCAGTTCGCGGCTGATGCCGTATTCGCGCGCCAGGTTTTCCGCGGTGACACCCATATGGTAATCGTTGAACGCATCCCACAGGCCGTCGTGCACCAGGCTGTCGATAAGCTGGCTGTTACCCAGTCGCGCCCCGGTGCGGCTGTCGGTGAGTACATGCGGCGCACGGCTCATGTTCTCCTGACCCCCCGCGATGACGACATCCGCTTCGCCGCACTGAATNNCCCGGAGCCGCAGACGTCGTTGATGGTGATAGCGGATACCGTATTCGGCAGCCCGCCTTTGATGGCAGACTGTCGCGCAGGATTCTGCCCGGTACCGGCCGTCAGGACCTGACCCAGAATCACTTCATCAACGGCCGTGGGGGCGATACCTGTACGCTCCACCAGCGCTTTCACTACCACGCTACCCAGTTCCACGGCNNGAAAACCAGCCGATGGGCGTACGCAGCGCACCGACGATAACGACATCTTTCATCTCTACCTCAGCGCAAAAAACCTCCATCATAGTAGATGATTGTTATCAACTATTTTCGCAATTGTTTAAAAAAAGTGAGATTAATCACACGTCGTCGTTTAGTTCGTCACCGATGCTTGCGGCAGTTGCNNACCAACTGCCCGCGGCCCCCAGCGGCGACTTTTTATTCCACACCAGATCCACCGATACCGCCCGTGGCCAGCCGGTAATATTCAGCGTGACCAGTTTTTTGGTGGTGTTGAATTCCGCCACCAGCGCACAGGGTAGTGCGCACCAGCCAAAGNTGCTCCGCCATGCTCAGCAGCATCAGATAGTTGGGCGCGGACCACACCGGGCCGCGCGCGGGCTGCGGGTTATCTTCGAGATAGGTGTTGAGGCGCAGCTCACGCCAGGTGTGCAGCGCATCCCATTCGATCTGTTTTTTACCTGCCAGCGGGTGCGACGGCGCGACGTAGATCGCCATGCGCGACTGTACCGGCACCCGCGACATGCCGATGTCGGTAGGGTACTGACCGCGCGCCTCGATAAGCCCGATGTGCGCCCGCCCCTTTTGCAGCAGATCGATAACGTCCGCGTCCTCACCGACCAGGCATTCAAATTCAGTATGCGGAAAACGCTGGTCAAACTGCGACAGCAGTTCGGCCAGCACCGCCGGGTGCAGCGTATCCGAGAGCACAAACGTGAGCCGCACTTCGGTTTCCCCTGACAGCGACACCGCCACTTCGTCGAGCCGGTCGCTGGCGGTAAGGATCGCCTGCACGTAGCTCAGCACCCGTCGTCCCTGTTCGGTGAGTACCGGCTGACGGGACGCGCGGTCAAAGAGGGTAACGCCCAGATCCGCCTCCAGATTGGCGATGGCGGTACTGATGGTCGACTGGCTTTTTCGCAGCCGACGGGCCGCGGCGGAAAACGATCCGCATGAGACGGTTTCCACAAAGGCGGTAAGAGCTTCCGGTGAGTAGCGCATGATGTATCGCTTTTATCGATGGTATCTATCTTTCATTTATCACATTTATCAATAAAATTCACTCCCGGTACCGTACAATTCATTTTGAAATAATGAGGTTTAACACTATGCAACATAATGCTCTGCACCGCAGAACGTTACTGGAGCGAATCTTCCACGCCGTTTGCTTTGAAGGGATTGCGACGGCGATCCTGGCCCCTACTGCCGCCTGGCTGATGCAGCGTTCAGTGGTGGAGATGGGCGGGGTGAGTATTCTTCTCGCCACCCTCGCGATGGTCTGGAACATTATCTACAACGCGGTTTTTGACAAACTGTGGCCGGTGAGCCGCGTCGTGCGTACCGCGAAAGTCCGTGCGCTGCATGCGCTGGGCTTCGAATGCGGCTTTATTATCATCGGCGTGAGCGTGGTAGCGCTGGTGCTTGGCGTCTCGCTGATTCAGGCGTTCATGCTGGAGATGGGTTTCTTCCTGTTCTTCCTGCCCTACACCATGTTGTACAACTGGGCCTATGACACGCTGCGCCTGCGGGTCGTGAAACGTCGCCAGACGCGCGTATCCATTCAAAATTAAGGGATTAGCGGGTCGGCAGCGTGTGTTGCCGACTCGCTTCACCGCCTGTGCGTAATTTAAACAAAACTATCCGCCCCGTATAAGCCTCAATTATGGTAAATTGCACTCCGTTTTTTAAGTTTGATGGTTGATACGTTCAAATAATGTCTAAGATTTGGTCTAAAGAAGAGACGCTATGGAGTTTTGCCCTCTATGGCACCGCGGTGGGTGCGGGAACGCTTTTCCTGCCCATCCAGCTCGGTTCCGCCGGGAGCCTTGTCCTGCTGATCACCGCCCTTGTCGCCTGGCCGCTGACCTACTGGCCGCACCGTGCGCTGTGTCAGTTTATCCTCGCCTCAAACACGCCCGTTAATGTCGGCATCACCGGTGCGGTCACGCACTATTACGGCAAAAAGATCGGCAGCCTGATTACTGCGCTCTACTTCATCGCCTTTTTCGTGGTGGTGCTGATCTACGCAGTGGCGATTACCAATTCACTTACGGAACAGCTGGCCAAACATCAGCCGGTGACCACTGCCGTGCGGGTGATGGTCAGTGCTGGCGTGGTGCTGGTGCTGAATCTGATCTTCCTGATGGGCCGCCACATCACACTGAAAGTGATGGGATTTCTGGTGTTCCCGCTGATTGCTTACTTTCTGTTTCTGTCGCTCTGGCTGACCGGCAGCTGGCAGCCGGAACTGCTGGCGGGGCAGATGGAATTCAGTGCGCACACGCTGCATCAGGTCTGGATCTCCATTCCCGTGATGGTTTTTGCTTTTAGCCATACGCCCATTATTTCCACTTTCGCCATCGACCGGCGGGAAAAATATGGCGATCTGGCCATGGGTAAATGCAAAAAAATCATGAAGGTGGCGTATCTCATCATCTGCCTGAGTGTGCTGTTTTTCGTGGTGAGCTGCCTGCTGTCGATTCCGGTGAACTACATCGAATCGGCAAAAAATGAAGGCGTGACCATTCTGTCCGCGCTGTCGATGATGCCCGATTCCCCCGGCTGGCTGGCGCTGTCAGGGATTATCGTCGCCGTGGTCGCCATGTCGAAATCGTTCCTCGGCACCTATTTCGGCGTGATTGAAGGCGCCAGTGAAATCGTCAAAACGTCGCTGAATCAGGTGGGCGTGCACAAAAGCCGGGCGTTTAACCGCGCGGTCTCCATCCTGCTGGTCTCGGGGATCACCTTCGTGGTGTGCTGCATCAATCCGAACGCCATTTCGATGATTTACGCCATCAGCGGGCCGCTTATCGCCATGATCCTATTTATCATGCCGACGCTTTCCACCTACCTGATCCCATCGCTAAAACCTTATCGCTCGATCGGCAGCCTGANNCGCCGGGCCGCCACGCACACCTTCGGTTACACTCCTTGATATCCCTTTCTGCCGTCAGAGAGTTACACTGACTACCAGCCGTCTGTCGGTTCATATCCTGAGAGGAGTTACCATGTCGAGCGTGAAAAAATCTGGTACGTACGTATTGGGCGATCGTGAGGTGTATCGCCTGGGTTATGGCGCGATGCAACTGGCAGGTCCGGGTGTTTTTGGCCCGCCGAAAGATCCCGAAACGGCGGTGAAAGTATTACAGGCGGCGGTGGACGCCGGGGTTAATCATATCGACACCTCCGATTTTTATGGTCCACATGTTACCAACCAACTGATTCACAAGGCGCTGCATCCCTACCCGGCGTCGCTGTGCATCGTCACCAAAGTCAGCGCCCTGGACCCCCGCCATGTCACCCGCCGAACTGACACAGGCGGTGGAAGACAACCTGCGCAATCTGGGTCTTGAGGCGCTGGACGTAGTGAATCTGCGCAGTATGCTGGATGTTCACGGCCCGGCAGAGGGGCCGCTGGAAGAGCCGCTTGATACGCTGATTACGCTCAAGAAACGCGGGCTGATTCGCCATATCGGGCTCAGCAACGTGACGGCAAAACAGGTGGCGGATGCGCAGAAAATGACGCCCATCGCCTGCGTGCAGAACTTCTACAACGTGGCGAATCGTCAGGACGACGCGCTGATCGATACCCTTGCCGCGCAGAATATTCCGTACGTGCCGTTCTTCCCGCTCGGTGGCTTTACGCCGTTGCAGTCCGGGGATCTGAATCAGGTGGCGGAGAAACTCGAGGCGACGCCGATGCAGGTGGCGCTGGCGTGGCTGTTGCAGCGTTCACCCAACATTCTGTTGATTCCGGGAACCTCGTCGCTGGGGCATCTGCAGGAAAACCTCGCTGCCGCCGATCTCCTGCTACCAGACTGGGCGTTATCGGCACTGGACAACATCAAACCGTAACCCGCAGGGCGCTCAACAGGCGAGCGCCCGAAACCCGTTCAGATTTTTATAGAGTTGCGCGCTGTTACGAAAACCAAGCTTACGGACAGCGCTCATCTTATGTCCCTGCGCGGTTTTGTAATTGATCGCCAGCAGTTGCGACACCCGGCGAATATCCGCCCCCTGCAGCAACAACCGCAATATGCTTTTTTCCATTTGCGTCAGGCGCCCGCGCTCTATCGTCGCGGTATCGCCGTGCGGCCGGTTTTGATTCACCACCAGCTGCAACAGCGTTTCGTGCAGTTGCACCACGCAGACGTTATCCACGACAGTCAGAAAATGATCCAGCAACAGCAATTCTGGCACCAGTGTTTCATGCTGGCGCTTGAGCAGCAGCGCAACCTGTTTTTGGGCAAACCCGCCAGCATGATTATTCAGCCAGAGGATCTTATCGGTGGGGGTGTAATCGTTGCCCAGCAGATTAATAAACAAAGGTGCCTGTGGGTAAACCCGCAAGGCAAATGGCAGGTCAGCCATCGAACGAACAAAAACCGGTTCAAGGCCAGCGTCGGCAATGGCGAACTGGAGTCCGGCACCCGTAAAGTGACGATAATATGTTTCATCAATTTCAATTCTGACTACGGCGGGATCCGCAGCGCCAGCCATTACAACCGGCGCAAACGTTTCTCTTCAAGGAGTAATTTGACGATGACATTGTCCAGCTTGCGCAGCGTATTCTCATTCATACGCTTAAACTGGCACGAGAGATGAATATAAAATCGCTCACTCTCATCGTCGGCTATTTCTTTAATACGTTTTACATTAATCACGTGCAGGTCGGACACTATCGTCCCGATATCGCCAAAATCAAATGCGGCATTGCGTAATGTGCTGCCGCACAATGAGGCGACGCGCTCGTCATCTTCCACAATAAGCGCGCAACCGCCGTGGGAAATATCCTTAATATTGTAGCGGTATTTACGACCGTCATTAAATTTCCCACTACAGAAAAACTGATGCTTATTGGCCAGAAACAGGCGCAAATGTTTTCGCCGCTGGGTGACATTCATCTCATCCGGAAAGGCGATGTATAAGCAATTGACGCCATTACTGGTTATCGGTTTCGCTTTGCCGGTTTTGAAATCATATTTGGCGTTATAATCCTGAATGGCAAAACTCAGTGCGCGCCCCTCTTTGAACAGCTCTTCGCTCCAGGGGATTAAGAATCCTGATGAGTCTAACCGCAGAATACGCGTGGCGATGGTCCGCGCCTTCGCCCGGACATCAACGCGACTGCCCTTTTTCACGGCTTCGCGCAATATCGCAATGATTTCAAACAGACCCTGCTTCACCCAGGCGTCATCCATTTTGTCATTATCCTTATGATACAAGTATCAAACGCTACCCGTCTGTTTGTTTCATGGCGGCAAAAAAAGAGGCAATTGAAATTGCTAAACAATAAAGGAATTAATTTCCGCTGCGGAAATATAAACATCGGCTAACGACATATTCCGTTGGCAACAATATGACGTCAGTAATGAGGTAACGGCGGCATAGTAACAGAAAATAGCGACCGCCTTGATTGCTTGTGCCTATCAATCCTGGAACTACGATTGATATCAATCGATTAACTTCAGTTACCTTGTTTATTCATCTCCGCCCGCTGCGAAATAAACCTGAAAATAAATGTCCGGAATGTGCATAAAGTAAATAACCTGTTTCAGACCAGGCACAAATCAATAACAGCATCCATCACATCGAACTATTAATTTTTGAAAATCCAATCGTCAAAACAATCAATCTAAGAAAATTCTTAATGTAAATTTCTCCCGCCCAATCAGTCCAGCCGGACTTTTTTGATCGAGCATTCGCATTAATAACAAGCCCGCATTATTTGCCCGCTAATAGTTATTTTCTAAACCAGTACATGGAGTCAAAATGAATAAGATTTTGCTGCCCGCTGCTGCGCTGATCCTGTCAGCAACAGCGATGAACGCCTATGCAGCCAATGGTAAGGTTGAATTCACCGGTGAAATCGTGAAATCCACCTGTAACGTGGTGTCTGGCGATCAGGATAAACACGTTTTCATCGGTAAATACCCGACCACCGCCTTTGCCAACGTGGGCGACGTGACGGCGTCTAAAGCATTTACCATCAGCCTGGAGAAATGCGAACAGGGCGATTACTCCCTGCGTTTTGACGGCCAGACCGTGGCAGGCAACCCGAACCTGCTGTCTGTTGATCAGGCGAAAGGCGTGGGTATTGAGATCCTCGACAACAACGAGAAAATCATCCCGATCAACCAGCCTGCTGACAACGATTCTCCGTGGGTCACTATCACCCCGTCCGCGCAGGACGCCACTGACGGTACCGCGATATTTAACCTCAAAGCGCGCTACAAATCTTTCGACAAAGTGGTCGAAGCGGGCACCGCCAACGCGAACGCCAACTTCACCATCGAATACAAATAATTCACGGAACGGTTATTCGGACCAGGGATGGTCTGCGCCTTTAAGCGGATTGAGTCAATGAAAAAGCAACTGGCATCACTCTTATTTCTTGTGTCTTTACAGGCCTCGGCCGGTATTCAGGTCGACGAAACCCGGGTGATTTACAACGGCAATGAAAAATCGGCCGCCCTGTCTATTCACAATGACACGGATGAAACCTGGATGGTGCAAACCTGGCTTGATACCGGCGACGCCAGTAAAACGCCGAATAATTTACCGATGCAGGTTGTTCCCCCGATTCTGAAGCTCGCCGGAAATAAAGACGCGATCCTGCGCTTTATTTATTCCGGCAGCGGCTTGCCGACCGACCGCGAAAGCGTTTACTGGATTAACGTTCAGGAAATTCCCCCATCGGCAAAACAAGAAAACGTGCTGCAAATTGCCGTCAGAACTCGCGTCAAATTGTTTTATCGCCCGACCGCGATGAATACCACGCTGCTGAAAGAGGCGCAGGCGCTGCGCTGGCACAAACAGGGAAATACCCTGCGCGTGATCAACAACGGCCCACTGCACGTGACGTTTGGCGTAGTGACGCTGAAAGGCAGCGGCAATAAAACCTGGAAAGTGGATGCGGATATGGTCAAACCGAAAGACACGCTGACAANGTCGTTCACCTTTATCAACGATTACGGCGGCCATACCGACGTTAAAGACGCACGCATTCAATAATTCAGCTTAGGGATGAACTCAATGGCTCGCGCTCAAAAAATGGCGACGTCACCACGACGTCTGGCTTCTCGCATCCGTTGTACGCTGTATGTTTCAGCGATGCCATTGTTGGTGACGCCCTTTTCTTACGCTGAAGAACAGTTCAATACCTCGTTTATTCACGGTGAAGATAACGTGGCGCTGGTGAAAGATCTGGCCAGTGGCGATGATATTTTACCAGGTCGTTATCCGTTCGATATCTATATCAACAAAAAACGCGTCGACCATCGTGAAATTGAATTTAAAAAGCTGCAGCCAAATACACCGGGGACCTTTTGCCTGAGCACGGACGATTATCGTGAATACGGCGTTCTGGTGCCAGAAACCGCAGGCAGCAACGCCTGCTACGACATCGTAAAAAGTATTCCGGGCAGTACGCTGAGCTGGAACGCCGGGCTACAGGAGCTGGATATCTCCGTTCCGCAAACCCACATGGAGCCGCGTCCGCAGGGTGCCATTTCGCCGCGCATGTATGACGACGGCATCAACGCCGCCTACGTCAACTACACCTTCAGCGGCGATCACAGCCGTTATACCGACGGCGGCAGTATCCGTCAGGGTGATTACACGTTTCTGTCGCTGAACAACGGTGCAAACCTTGGCGCGTGGCGTTTTCGCAACAACTCGACGCTCTCCAGACAACCGGGGCAGAAAGAGGAATGGCATTCTGTCTCCAGTTGGGCGGAAACTGACATTGCGCCGTGGCGCAGCCGTCTGCAGATTGGTCAGAGTAATACCAGCAACGACGTTTTTGACAGCATCCAGTTCCGCGGCGTACAGATCGCCAGCATTCCTGAAATGCTGCCGGACAGCCTGCGCGGCTATGCGCCGGTCGTACGCGGCGTGGCGAACACCAACGCCCGCGTCGAAGTGCGCCAGAACGGCTACACGGTATACAGCACCATGGTGCCGCCCGGCCCGTTTGCGCTGACCGATATTTATCCGAGCACGCTGAGCGGCGATCTGGCGGTGACGGTGATTGAAGCCGACGGCGCGCGCCACAGCTTTTCCGTGCCCTACTCTTCCGTACCGAACATGTTGCGTGAAGGGATCCGGGAGTATCAGTTCACCGCCGGGAAATACCACGACGGCAGCAGCCGCTATCAGCCGAAATTCGTTCAGGGTACCTTTTCCCACGGCATGGGTTATGACCTGACGCCATACGGCGGTCTGCTGTTTGCTGAACATTACCGTTCCGGCGTGCTGGGCGTCGGGACCGACCTCGGCGTGCTGGGCGCGGCGTCGGTGGATGCCGCCTGGTCAGACACCGATCTGGCGTCTGGCGACAGCAAGCGCGGCGCGAGCTTCCGCTTCCTCTACTCCAAAGCGCTGAACACGCTGGGAACCGAGTTCCAGCTCGCCGGTTACCGCTATTCCACTTCCGGCTATTACGATTTTTCGGACGCCATTGCCGAGCGCGCGAGCTGGGCCAACGGCTTCTACCGCACCCAGTATTACGATCAGGATAACAACCCGAACGGCCTGCCGGACTGGGCGACGCAACAGCGCAAGTATTACGACACCCAGCGCTATAACAACAAACGCCAGCGCATTCAGGTGTCGGTAAACCAGCACATCGCCGGCGCATCGCTGTACGCCATCCTCAGCCGTCAGAACTACTGGGGCACCTCGGCCTACGACCGCACCGTGCAGACTGGATTCAGCACTACATGGAACCGCGTCAGCTACAGCGTGTTTTACCAGAACAGTCGCAGCAACTACGGCTACAGCGACAACAGCGTGAACCTCAATCTGTCAATTCCGTTCAGCGTCTTCGACCACAACCGCGACATGACCGCCAGCTTCAACGCCACCCACAGCAAGCAGAGCGGCGATGGCTACAGCACCGGCCTCAGCGGCACGCTGCTCGACGACAACCGCATGAACTATTTCGTGCAGACGGGGCATACCCGGCATGGCGGCGACACCAGTCTGGCGAACCTTGGCTATCAGGGCAGCGCGGGCAATATCGACGTTGGCCACAGCTACAACTCGCGCTATCAGCAGACGTCGCTGAACGTGGCGGGCGGCGTGGTGATGCACTCCGGCGGCGTGACGCTGTCGCAGCCGTTGCAGAACACTTTCGTGTTAGTTGAAGCAAAAGGCGCGCAGGGCGTGCGTCTGGAGAACCAGCCGGGCGCGGCCATCGACTGCTTTGGTTATGCGGTGCAAACCTCGGCGATGCCGTACCGTCACAACCGCGTCGCACTGCGCACCTCGGACATCGGCAACGGTCTTGACATTCCGCTGGCGGCGAAGGACATCGTGCCGACCCAGCGCGCCATCGGCAAAGTGGTGTTTGACACGCACCTCGGCCAGAGCCTGCTCATTCACAGCACGCTGGATGACGGCGAGACACCCGCGATTGGCGCGACCATTTTCAACGCTCAGGGCAGCAGCATCGGTATCGTCGGCACTCAGGGGAAAGCCTATGTGTCCGGTGTCGAAAGCGGCGAGAAACTGCGGATGAAATGGGGCGATAACCCAGACCAGTCCTGCATGATGACCGTACCGCAACTGCCGCCCATTGATACTGATAAGCCTGGTGGATATCAGGAAGTCACCCTGACCTGCAGCACAAAATAAAGGAACATTGACCATGTGCGTAACGCAAAAAATCACCCGGGCCGGGTTAGTCCTGTTCACCCTGCTCGCCGCCGCGCTGCCGCTGAAAAGCTTCGCGCTCTCCTGTAAAGAAGCGGGAACCAACAGCGTAAAGCAGGTCATTACGCTGGACAAACCGATTGTCGTCTCCACCTCCAGCCTGACGGCAGGCACGCTGTTGTGGCGCTCGCAAACCTTTTCCTCCACCTTTAAGTGCGAAGATACCGACGGCTACCCAAGAGGCGAAGATGCCTATCTGTACTGGGACCCGACCACGCTGATGCAGTCGATCCACAAATCGCTGGAAGTGGGCGTGACCTATCACAGCGTGGACTATAAACCGTCGCCGTCGGCGAAAACGCTGGTCGGCCCCGGCACGACCTGCCGCCCTGATGGTCGTGGCGGCTGTACGGTATATATCAAAGCCACCGGCCAGCAGCCGCCGCAGAACGGGCAGATTACTGATAATTCGCAGTACGCGCTGTTCCAGGTGGATGGTGTTGGCGGACTCAACAACCGTCCAAACAGCAACTTCCGTGCGTATATCGCCGGGCTGGGGAATATTCACTTTATCTCCTGCAATCCACAGATCACCGTGGTCGCGAATAACGGCACCCTGGTGAATTTCGGCAAGATCCCGGCGCGTAATGCGGTGACGGGGAAAATCGAAAAACAGGTGCCGTTCTCGGTGCAGGCGAACCTGACCGGCGCGGGGCAGGATTGTCAGGGACAGACGCTGATAGCGAGCTTCAGCACCACCTACCCAACGCAGGACACCACCACCATTCTGCCGACCACCAACAGCGGTTTCGGGATTTTGATTTCGCCCGCCGATAACCCTACCGGTTGGATCCCGCTGAAAACGCCGGTGCCGCTGGGCTACGTCAACGGCAGCGTGATCAGTACGAATTTTCTTGCCAGCCTGAAATGGCTGAGCACGACGCCGAAGGAAGGAACGTTCAACGCCTCCGCCAATATCGACGTGACGTTCAAATAACCGGGAGTGCGGCAGGAAAACACCATGATGATCAGTAAACCCACCGGGATGCGCTACGTTTTTCAGCCGATGTTTAATCGTGAGGGAAAACTAATCGCCGTGGAGTGCCTTTCGCGGCTCGATCCCCTGAAGCACAGCGGTTTTGCGCAGGTCGAGCAGTTTTTCCGCGCGGCCTCCCCCCACCTGCGGCAGGACATTTTGCTGGAGCAGATCGCGCTGGTGCGCCGTCATCAGACGTGGTTTCACCGCAATGACGTGATGGTGACGCTGAACATCGATGAACAAACGCTGATGGCGCTGGATAACGAGTTTGTCGCCGAATGCGTGAACGAGTTGGGCTGCCTGCATTTTGAGATCAATGAGTTTTCCGGCACGCTGATCAAACACAGCCCGGTCACCCGGGCAATCAGCGAAAAATACTCCTTCTGGCTGGATGATTTCGGTGCCGGTTACGCCGGATTCAGCGCGCTGGCGGTGCAGCCGTTCCGCTTTATCAAAACCGACAAATGCCTGCTGTGGAGCCTGTTCGAGAAAAAGAACGGTCAGGAGCTGATGTCCTCCCTGCTGCGCTTTTTTAGCGCCAATCAGCATCTGGTCATTGTCGAGGGCGTCGAAACGCCCGCCCATCGACAATGGCTGGAAGAGATGCCCTGGTTTGCCCTGCAGGGGTTGCTGTGGCGGGAGTGCAGCATTGAAACGTTAATGGCGCGCACGCCCACCCCGCCACCACTCAAAAGGGTGGCTGAGCAGTAACCCCCTCCAGCGCGCAGGAAAACCCCGAGCGCGCTTCTTCCACACGCAACGTGCCGTTTTCCCACCCCACATCAATCTGCCAGCCGGGTTTCGCGGATCGCATGGACATGCGGAAAACACAGTTCTCCCGTACTGTTGCCGGACGGTGCCGCATTGAGATGCCACACAGAATCCACCTGCTGTTGATGCGGGTTATCCACCTCATGCACGTCAATCAGCCAACGGTCAGTCACCACCACATGACGGCGAAAACGGACATCCTGATACGCCGCTTCGTCCCATTCGACACGGGTTTTGCTGTCCGGCATGTGAATGGGCTGCCGCCAGTTCACCTCTGCCACCAGCCGGGTTTCGGTGTTGTTCTCTGACCAGCTCACCACCTGCGGATTTGACGGCGGCTGATTCTGCCCGTTCACGCAGAGCGTGCTGTGGGAAAAGGTGTTTTTGTAGTAGCCGTAATGCAACGGCGCGCCGTAGCCGGTGGTGCCAAGATCGGGCAGCAACGGTTTACCGTCACGATAGACGATCAGATCCAGACTGGCGTAATGATCGTGCTCGCCGCCGTAGGGCAGATGATTAATGCACACCGCATCGCCCGGCGTAGCGCGCACGATCGTCAGGCCGAGTTCCGGCGCATGCAAATGGCCCACCGGCGGCTGCAGGTGCTGTTCCGGCAGCGCCACGCCGTAAAACAACGCGTCGATGTTATCCCGCGGTCGCGTACTGTACAGCCACGACAGCAGTTCTCCGTACGCCGGTTCGCGGTACACCTGCCAGGCAAACTCATAGATATCCGGGTGACCAGGCCGCTCCTGTCCTTTCACGCAATCGTTGATGGCAGGAAAGGTCATATCGGGCAACAGCAACTGCAACGGAACGCTCAGCATCCGGCGATACCACGGTTTTTCCAACAGGCTGTAGCCGCTTCCCTGTGCCACTTTTTCGAAGGCGAAGAACGCTTCCAGCGCGTANGCCCTCGAACCACAGCCCGCCCGCCGACAGGCCGTGCTCCAGTTGATACTGCAATCCATATTTGCTGTTGACCGCAAAATCGAGATAACGCGTGTCGTCCAGCACCGCGCCGATAATGCCGATAGTGGCGCCGATCTTCACCTCATGGTTGTGGATCTGATTGCAGCGGTGCGCCATTAAAAATTCCGCGCCGCAGCGCAGCAGCCGTTCGGCGATATAGTGCGCCTGCGTACGGGTCAGCTGCGCACGGATGATATCAAACCCACGGGCAAAATCGGCGTGGCAGTTGGCCTCGCACAGCGTCTGCGCGTTGGCCTTCCCCGGCCCGTTGTAGGGAATGCCACCGTGTTCTTCGTAGTCAGGGTAATACTGCGCATAGCGCATCAGGATCCCCACCACTTTTTCCAGCCAGCGNCCCCCAGCCACAGCACCGCCAGTTCGTAGCAGGCTCTGGCGTTAAGGCCGTTCAGCCAGCGCCACCAGGCACCATCATACGGCTCGCCTGAAAACGTCGCGCCGTCGAGGGGGCAGCGATGCCGCCCCGGTGAATGGCGATCCCAGACCAGCCGGACGCTGTGATCCGGGCAGAAAAAGTAGTGATTCCAGGTGGCGCAGCCGGTTTCCGGCACCAGAATATCGTTATCAATCACGTCCCGGTTGCGGGCCATCAGCGCGTTAACGATCTCTGGCGTTACGTGCTGGCGTGCCGTCTGGATCTGCGCGTCGGTAAACTGTTTCATCCCTGCTCCACTATTTCACCAGTACCGATCCGGGGATCAGCAGATTGATATCCTGCGGGTTGTCGTCCGCCAGCAGACGCGCGCTGCGCGTAAACGCCGCCTCTTTGTACGCCCGCGCCGCCGCCAGCATCGGCCCCGTGGCTTCAGACGGCGTAAAGCGCAGTTCTTCATACCGCCACGCCTGCGGTGATTTCCCGGTCTGGTCGCTGATAAACGCGAAGGCTTTTTTCATCGAGCGCCCGTCGAGTTCAAAGCCCCAGACGTCAGCGTTGAGCTTTTCACCGTAGCGCCCCATTCGCGCATAGGCTGCCAGCGCGAAATTGCTGTAGTGGAACGAGCGGGTACGTTCCAGTTCCGAGGTGATTTCGCCCTGGCTGTTCACCTGCGAAGCCAGATGGCGCAGTTTAAAGATATCGATCTGCTCCGCTGCCGCGGCCTTATCGTCGGTGAACAGGGAAAACGCCGTCACCTGCGCGTCATACCACGCGCCGTGATTGTTGTACCAGTTCGCCTCTTCAAACCCGTTGCGGCTGGTTTTCAGCCAGGCGGTGTAGTCCGCATACCATTTTTGGTACCCTGCCAGTTCGTCAGAGGGAATGATGCCCTGTGTGGCGAGCAGCGCGATGCTGTCCGCCACGTCGATCAGCACGCGGGTATCGATAATGCCGATACCGCGCCCGTCGACGATCCCCGGGATCGCCTGCGCGTATTTCAGGTGCGGGTTCATACGGGTGCTGTCGTCGATGAACCACGCGCGCAGCATCTGCTGCGCTTTCTGCGCATATTTCGCCTCGCCGCTGTAGTACCAGGCAAGCGTCAGCGCACGCACATCATCGGAAAACTGCACCATCCGTTTGCTGTCGGTGGCGCGGGTTTTCGCATCCGGGTTGATTTGCCCGTCTTTGCGGATGTACGGCAGGCCGTCTTTGCTGTCAGGGTTCGGCCACCAGTATGGGCCGAAGCTGAAATAGTCGTGCTTATCGCCGGACGCCGGGGTCAGCGTTTTGTCCGTTACCGCCCAGCGCGGGTGCGCCAGTGCAGCATCGGCCTGTTTTTGCAGCGCCTGCCAGGCCGCTGTATAGCGACCATCATGTTGCGCGATCTGCGTTTTGATCGTCTGCATTTGCTGGCAGTCCCAGGTCAGGCAGTCGGTGGCGAACGCGCTGCTGGAAAGCACCAGCGCCAGCCAGGCCAGTTTGCATTTCATCTTTTGCCGTCCCTTAAATGTTGATGGAGATACCGACGCGATAGCGGTTTTCGGTCAGCCCTTTGCGCCCCTGATAACTGCCCTGCTGGCCCATGTAATCCCACTCGATATAAGGCTGCCAGACTTTGCTCAGCTTATATTTAATGACCAGATCGTTTTCCCAGGCCGACTGTTGCTTATTGTTGTAATTAAAGTCGTTCACGTAGCGATAAAAGACCGGGTTGGTCTGGATATACCATTTGTCGTTTTGCCAGCCGAAATAAAGATCCACTCGCCCGGCGCTGGCTTTATCCCGATTGCCCGACAGATCGGTAGAATCGTACTGGTTCCAGTCATAACGAAAGCGGATGCCGCTCCAGGTGGCGGGCGTCATGTTCCAGACAAATTTCACGTACGGGCGGATCTGCGCCCCTTCGCTTCCCCAGTGGTACACCATGCCGGGCTGCATGGCGACGGTGTCCGTGAGCTTATATTTGTAATTCCCTTCGATTTCGTTGTAATCGGTGGAGGACTGGTCAAAACCATCGACGCCCTGCTTATTATCGGTTTCCATACTGAGCCAGAAACCGTTATTCCACGCCTGGCTCATTTTGAAGCGCGATTCATATTTNNAAGAACCAGCCACAGGAACAACGCGCCGATTAAATCGAAGATCCCTAAGCCGACGAAAAAGACGTTGTAGCCCACCACGGCGACCATCGCGCCAAGGAACAGGCCGAACAGGAAGTTGCCCATGCCGCCGGTAAACGCGGCAAAGCCGGTGGCAGTTGCCACTTCGTGTTTTGAGAACAGATCAGACGACATGCTGATGACGGTGATCGACAGGCACTGGTGNNTTGACCAGCATCCGGGACATAACCCCGGCGCACATGCAGCCAAGATCCGCCGTCAGGAACGGCAGCCACGCGAACATGGCGATCTCCTGCAGATTCATATGACGCACGGTCACCAGGTACAGCGGCATCCAGTAGTGCAGGGTTCCCCATGCCGGGTCAGCCATAAAGCGCGGCAGTGAAATCGCCCACAGCTTTTTGTCTTTGATGATCGAACGCAGCGAGGCTTTCTCTTTCACTACTTCGATCTGGTCGGCGAGTACAGCGTCGTATTCCGAGGCGATCAGCGCCGGGTGCTTTTCCGGCGGGCGATAGCAAACCAGCCACAGCACGCACCAGATAAGCCCCACGCCGCCGGTCACCACGAACGACATTTCCCAGTTGTAATTAACGATGGCCCACACCACCAACGGCGGTGCCAGCATTGCGCCCAGCGAGGTGCCGAGACTGTAAACGCCGCAGGCCAGCCCACGCTCTTTCGCAGGGAACCATTCGGCGGTCACTTTCATCCCTGCCGGGTTAAATGCCGCTTCAGTGATCCCCAGGCCACCACGCAGCCAGGCGATGGGTAGCCAGGTGCTGCACAGGCCGGTCAACATATTGAAAATGGACCACAGCGCCGCCAGAAGGGCAAAGCTCAGCCGCAGGCCATAGCGGTCAATCACAAACCCACAGAGAATGCCACCGATGGCGTAGGTAAAGGGAAAGACGGAGACGATCCACGAATACTGCTCGCTGGATAACCCCAGCGTTTTCATCATTTCGGGCGCCGCCACGCCGAGGGTACTTCTTGCCAGGTAGTTAGTGACGGTACCGAGCATGACAAGTACAATAATGTACCACCGTAAGTTTTTTATCTTCATAACACCCCTTATCCGTAATATTATTAACAGATCACATAAAATAACGTTTGAATAAAAATGAAATAACGTTTTAATTTATGCTAGAGGATCTCAAGAAGATCATTCAGTGATCATTCTCACAATTAAAAACGATCGCGCCCGCCAGTAAAAACAAGTAATTATCGCGGGCGTTTTTATTAAAAATAAAAAATACATTCACCACGAATATTTAATTACAGGAAATCTTCGCGCAATGGCGTGAAGGTATCCAGTAACACCCCCGCCGTCAGGCACACATAGTCGTGAAGGATGACAGGCCGCTTGTAGAGCGTGTCTCCTGCTGCCAGCTTCCGCGTCTCATCACCAATAGTAAATACGAATTCGCCAGACAGAATATAGGTTAATTGCTCATGCGGACGGCTGTGCATTGCGCCCATTGCACCGGTATCAAAATGCACCTCAACGGCCATTAATTGGCCGGCGTGCGCCAGTATTCTCCGGCTTACGCCATTTCCTAAAACTTCCAGTTTTGTTTCATTTTGTAATTTATAAATTATGCCAAATCGTAAAATGAAACGTTATTTCACATTACACATTAAGACGGAGAAAATAAAAAATGGCGGAGAAAAAAGCAGAGGGAGGCGCACGAAATGCAATTTTTCGCTACCCGTCGGGGGAGGACGATTTCACCAGCCCTGTCGGAAAGATGATCATACTGATGATTTAACTGATGCTATCAACTTAACGGCTTACAAGTTCAATTCATGCTGTCAGAGTATTTATACGGTTGCGAAATAATAGACGTATCACGATATAATATTTTATATATTTACAATACATTATATTTCTCACTGGCAGACAATGATAACTATTCATATTCTATTAATATATTTGCTTCCCTTATCATAAAAATAAATTTATTCTCCCGGGATATATATCAACGCAAGCCTAAAAAAGTAATTGGAATTTTTTTAACTGGAGATACACTGGTGATGTAAAAGGTTTTTTAATCAGCAAAGGACGCTTTATGACTAATGATATTTTAGCTTCTGGAAATAAATTTCTAACAATTGCAGCTGACTCTGTCGATGAACTCGTAAGAAAAGGTATTCATTACATACTCTCTGAAGGCGAGTCAATTTCCTCACGTGCGGGGGATGCTCAGCAGGCTTACGGTGTTAACTATTTATTAAGGCAACCTCTGAACAGACTCCACACAGCACGAAAAGGAGCAATAAAGTATCTATCCAGAGAATTTTTGGCTTACTTTCAGGGCAGTTTGAAAGCTGAGAATGGACTAGCAAAGGCCTCAAAATTCTGGATGAGCCTGACAGATGAAAATGGTAACGTAAATTCCAACTACGGCTACTATATTTTCTATGAGCATGTAGAGGAATATGGTAACCAATATAATTGGGTCAAGCACGTCCTGATCACTAACAAAGATACCCGCAGAGCCATAATTAATATAAACCAAAACTACCATAAATCTGATACGAAAGATTTTCCATGTACGATTGGTATACAATTTTATATCAAAAATAAATCCTTGCATTGTGAAACTACATCACGAAGCACTGATGTTATTACTGGACTACCTTACGACATGGGCTTTTTTTCCTTCATTCATGAACTCTTATGGAAGGACCTATGCCAAAGCGGGATGCCCGATCTTGAGTTAGGCTCCACAGTTATGAAGACTACGTTTACGCAAATATATAACAAAACTCTATCAAAAGCTTATGCTGTAATTGAAAATAAATTATCGGAAGACTACCTTGAGAAAATGCCTTTAATTGTATCCGCGAAGGATACAATATCCGATATTATGTCAGGCAAGCAAGAAACTGCAGTTATTAAATGGATTCATTCCCATGCAGAATAAACACTATGTTATAGCATTGTGCTCTGAAAATAGAGCTAAAGTAGAAGCAACAAAAGAAATATGCAGCCTCGCATTTCACAACTTCACGCTGGGAGGGTACGCCGTCCCCTCCGATGTAAGCGAAACTCCTGACTCAGATGAGGAAGCCCTATTGGGATGTCACCGACGCATAGAAAATCTTGAAAATACTCACAGCAGTGAAGCAGATTATCTCATCGCTTTAGAGGGCCTTACGGAAAAAAATTCATTCGGGACATTTCTTTATGGTTGGGCAGTTCTGAAAAATGTAGCTACCGGTAAATTTTACTATGGATGTAGCGGGAAAATAATGTTACCAAAAGATATTGCAAGCGAACTCTCACGCAATATGAAACTTTCTGATTTAGTACTGAAAAAATATGCTTCAATTACTACCCAGGATTTAGAAAGGAACGGGACTAACGGAATACTAACTGACGGGATGTATACCCGTCCTGACGAGTTCAGTACTGCACTGCGATGTGCGTTTGGTTCTATGATCGCAGAACAAAATACAATAAAATTTTAGCCACCAGGAATTCAGTAAGCGATAAAGACCGATCAAGTGCTCGCCAATGACTATCAATAATACTTTATTGGTTCGACTTTTCATTTGCTTTATCTGCTAAAAAAAGGAGCTATCTATGAAACAGAAGACACTGTTCAAAGGGATTAAATATTTAGATTCCGACTCAATGCGGCTAACCCCTGGTGATATCTGCATCGAAAATGGAGTCATTACCGAAACAGGCAATAACTTAGACGTGGGAACTGGAGCAAAAATAGTTGATTCCTCCAGTCTGATTGCACTTCCGGGTCTCGTCAATGCACATTTACATCCCAGTAAAGAAATCCATGGAAGTATTCTGGACGCATCGCCAATAGATATCGTTCTTGATTCCGTGCATAAGAATAATGCTCTTGAAACACCAGAGGGGCAATTCATTGCCGCACTGAAAGCATTGACTACAGGAGTAAAAAAGGGAGTGACATCTTTCGGGTTGTTTACAAGTCGAATAGAAAATGATGTTAAGGCGGCGAGGCTAACAGGATGCCGATGTGTCGTTAATTTTTGCCAAAGTAACATGTGGGTTGGTAAAGGACAGAGCCCTCAACGCAATTCTGTTGCTACAGCCTGTGACAATTACTACTCTTCACTCGTTTTCGGTCAAGATGCGCTAATATCAATTACACCAGCGACGGCATCAGAACTTGCAGCAGATGATCATCTGCTTTTAGCGTTGCATGAGATTGCATGCCAGTTCAGTTCCCGACTTACTCTTCATGCACATGAAGGTAAAACACAGGTTGATCTCCATACAGATCGATACGGGAAAAGTGGAATTCAGAGATTAGCAGCATTAAAAATACTTGATAAAAATACAACGCTTATCCATTGCAGCCATCTTTCCGACGAGGATATCAGACTGCTTAGAGAAAACCAGCCGCAGATCATACATTGCCCCATCAGCAACAGTTTTGTTGGTGCAGGAACGCTCCCTATTAGCACGTTTATTAATGACGTCAATATTGGTCTTGGGACCGATGCGGCAATGGTTAACCCTGGGAATAATCTTGCTTTTGATGCATTATTTGCCTTATATCACCATGGTGATTCTGATTTCAATAATAAAATAACAGCTTCCAGATTGCTTTATTTGCTTACTGAAGGAGGGGCTAAAACCCTTGGGCTTGAAAATGTAGGTAAGATTGAAGCAGGTTACAAAGCCGATCTTATTTTTTTTGAAAAAGAAAAAATTGACGTCGATTATATAAACACGCCTGTCTCGTTATTGAAGCTTTTAAATAACGAATACCCTTCATATGTACTTATTGATGGCAAGGAAATCATCACCGATGGACAATTTGTATTGGCTGCTATCAAAGAAAATGATGCTGAGTATAAGTCATTAAGACAAAAGGTTACACTATGAAAAGAATAGCGTTTTTATTTTCAGGCAGAGGCAGCCTGATTAAATCAGTAATTGCTGCGTTACAAGATTGCCAAATTGAAGCGGAGTTAAGCCTTATTATTACCAACAATAGTGATTTTGATGTCGACTCCAACTCACTCTTTATTGGAAAGAAAGTTGATGTGATAAATCACCAAAACTTCGGATCACGATATGAGTTTGATGAACACATTGCAAAAATATTACGTTCCAACCAGATAGATTTGATTATATTGGGTGGCTTTAGACGAATTTTCACAAAAAAATTTGCGAATGAGTTTGGCTGTATAACTATGAATACACATCCCTCACTGCTTCCTGCATTACCGGGGGATAAAGCTCAGCAAAAAGCGCTGGATATCGGTTTGCGCATTACGGGAGCCACTCTCCATTTCATTAACGAGGAGGTTGACGCTGGCCCTATTATAGATCAGGAACCTGTCAGAATTTGCAATGGAATGACTGAAGTCGATCTCCGTCAAGCTATCATTGAAGTTGAGCAGAAGATGATTTATCGTGCTATTCTGGCATTCCTGGAGGGAAAAATAAAAATATCAGAAAACAGAGTTATATATAAGGATTATATGAATGTATAAAATTCAAAATAATTTAATTGCCGCAAGCCTGGTTGCAAGTATTCTTTTCCTTGCCATTATTAGTCTTGGATTATCATTAGCAATCCTTCCACTGTATATCAATAAAATTGCTGATTATTCTCCCTTCTATGTCGGCCTGGCTATCGCGGCGGAATCTGTAGCCACTCTGCTTTCCAGAGCATTTGCAGGCCGCTTTTCCGATAACCATGGCCCGCGAAAAGGAATGACGTTGGGCCTGTCTCTGACCGTGTCGGCAGGGTTAATGTGCTGGCTGACATTTACGCTTTTACCACCTTCCTACGCGGCCTACAGCGTGATTTTACTTTCTCGAGTATTAATGGGGATCGGTGAAAGTCTGATTTTTACATGCAGCGGCACCTGGCCCATTGGACTGGTCGGAAAAGCTCATGCCGGAAAGATCATGTCATGGGTGGGTATTGCAATGTTCCTTGGCCTTGCTATCGGAAACTTCTGCGGAACATGGTCCTACGCCCATTCTGGACTGAACGTAGCCGCTCTGATAATGACGATATTGCCTCTTATGGGTTTCATTGTTGTTATGCTGGTAAAACCGGTGTCAGTCTCTCCGCTGAAAAACCACGTAAGCCTTGCTTATGCCGTAAAAAGAGTCTGGAAAGCTGGCTCAGGTTTTTCGCTCGCCAATATAGGATATGCCTCCATTACCGGCTTCCTGGTCCTGTATTTTATGCAACGCAATTGGGGTGAACAGGCTGCGGTTGCTATTTCTCTTTTTGGTGTTGGTTATGTTTTGTCAAGGTTAACACTGGGGTGGAAAGCTGACAGTTCAGGGCTGAAAATGACCCTTTTCTCTCTGTGTGTTGAAGCCTTGGGGTTGCTTTTAATCAGCCTGGCGTTTACCCCTTGG
Source organism: Trabulsiella odontotermitis (assembly GCF_001188485.1). Taxonomy (GTDB): domain Bacteria; phylum Pseudomonadota; class Gammaproteobacteria; order Enterobacterales; family Enterobacteriaceae; genus Trabulsiella; species Trabulsiella odontotermitis_A. Next base: position 1,819 of record NZ_JNGH01000125.1, on the reverse strand, counting down.
GTGGCCATGTTAGGATCTTTTCTGACAGGCTTCGGGCTATCTATGGTCTATCCATTACTGGCCTTGCCAGCAATCAAAAGCATGCCTGATGAGAATCTCGGCCTTGCTTTAAGCACTTATGAATCCTGTTTTGATATTGGAATTCTTATTTCTGGGCTGATCGGCGGCATCATTGTCTCTACCTTTGGTTATCCAGCTATTTTTATATTTGCTTTTTTCTGCTGCCTGCTAGCCCTCTATTCGAGCGTGCTGGCGTATCGCCAGTTGGATTCGGCGTCTACCACGATAATTGTTGGCGAAAATCAGTGAGTTTTTTTCCTTCCCACCAGTAAAAATAGCCATTTTTCGCTGCCCGCCGGGGGAGGACGGGCAGCGAAACGCAGGTTAATCGTGACGGGATTCCTGCATCCGTGGGGTTGAAGAGGTAAACAGCAGACGCGCGCAGATCACCAGCGCCACAATCAGCGCCACGCAGACCAGCGTCCATTCGCCCATTTGCGAGAAAAAGTGGCCGTAGGCGGCAATAGCGGAATCACTAATTTGCGATTCGGTGGTCCGCTGCGCCACCACGCCCGCCAGCCAGTTGGCGACCGCGCCGGTCGCCAGCATGTAGATCCCGGTCAGCACGCCGGTCACGCCCGGCATATTGAGACGGGTGATCTGCGCCATGGCGACAGGATCAATAAACAGCTCGGCAAAACCCATCAGCGCCAGCCCGGCGATCATCATGCCCATTGACGCCTGGCCGTGCAGCTCACCCTGCCGCGCATTCAGCGCCAGCAGCATAAAGCCCGCGCCCATCAGCGTCAGACCGGCGGCGAATTTCAGCCACACGCGCAGTACCGAGCGCACGCTGCCTTCCGGGCGGATCAGCCATGCCAGCACCACGCCTGCCACCATCACCGCAATGGCGTTCACCGACTGGAACAACGCGGTTGGCACTTCAACGTTGAACCAGTGACGATTCACAAAGCGGTCGATAAACAGGCTGATTGAACTACCGCCCTGCTGCGCCAGCACCCAGAACAGCGTGCCCGCCACCATCAACAATACGATCTGCCACAGCGCGCGGCGGTGCTCCGGCGATGTGATCATGATCCGCGCCACCATCTGCGCGGCAAAAACGCAGACCAGCGCCAGCAGATAACCCGACCAGTCGTTTTCCAGCAGCAGCGTGAAAAACAGCGGCGCCACGCACAGCATCGCCACCAGCCAGCCCCAGGCAGGCAGCACAAAGGTGACGCGTTGCAGCGCGGCTTTGTCTACGCCGCGGGTGTCGCGGAAGTGACGATGGCCGCTCAGGAAAATCATCAGGCCAATGAACATGCCGATGCCCGCCAGCGCGAAGCCGACGTGCCAGCCGTACCACTGCGCCGCCAGTCCGCAGGCGACAGGCGCGACAATCGAGCCGACGTTGCCTGCCGCATAGAGCAGCGAGAAGCCGCCGTCGCGACGGTGATCGTCACGATCGTACAGCTCGCCAAGCAGACAGCTGATGTTCGATTTAAACAGAGCGGGCGGTCGGCAATCCAGCCGCCGAGAATGGGGGTTACGTAGACCAGTGAAGCGTAAGCGCTGAACAGGCTGATGGCGTGACTGTCGTCGAAACCAAGCTGGTGGGTGAGATAGAGGATAAGTAAGGCACGCATGCCGTAGAAGCTGAAGTATTCCCAGATTTGAATCGCCACGATGTAGTAGATCGCGCGCGGTTGTGAGGGTGTTTTCATGTCATCTCCTTGCGCCAGCAAAAAAGGGAAGTGGCAAGCCACTTCCCTCCGTCACATCAATTACTTGGTGTTTTCTTTCAGCACTTTAACGG
>NZ_JNGH01000124.1 GCF_001188485.1 Trabulsiella odontotermitis | reverse complement strand
CGCCATGGCTGACGCAACAACTGGAGCCCGCGCTGGGCATTGCGGCGGTGGCGCTGCTGATTGGTGGCGCGCTGGTGTGGCGTCCGCAGAAATAAAAGGCGACGGCAATTACAATAATTATCGTTACGACTACTGGATTATGTGCGCCACCTCACGCAAAATGAGGGACCCTTTGACCCTCCAGGGCGAAGGTCGCCACACCGCAGGAGAAAAAAATGTCATCACTGAGTAAAGAAGCTGCACTTGTTCATGAAGCACTGGTTGCTCGTGGGCTGGAAACGCCACTGCGCCCGCCGGTGCACGATATGGACAACGAAACCCGCAAGCGTCTGATTGCCGGACATATGACCGAGATTATGGAACTGCTGAATCTTGATCTGAGTGACGACAGCCTGATGGAAACGCCGCACCGCATCGCCAAAATGTATGTCGATGAGATTTTCTCGGGGCTGGATTACGCCAATTTCCCGAAAATCACCGTCATCGAAAACAAAATGAAAGTCGATGAGATGGTGACCGTGCGCGACATCACCCTGACCAGCACCTGCGAACACCATTTCGTGACCATCGACGGTAAAGCGACGGTGGCGTATATCCCGAAAGACACGGTGATTGGCCTGTCGAAAATCAACCGTATTGTGCAGTTCTTCGCCCAGCGTCCGCAGGTGCAGGAGCGGCTGACACAGCAGATCCTGACCGCGCTGCAAACGCTGCTCGGCACCAACAACGTGGCAGTGTCCATTGATGCCGTGCACTACTGCGTGAAAGCGCGTGGCGTGCGTGACGCGACCAGCGCCACCACCACCACCTCGCTCGGTGGCCTGTTCAAGTCCAGCCAGAACACCCGCCAGGAGTTCCTGCGCGCCGTGCGCCACCTCAGCTAATTGCGGAGCCGGGAAATGGAAAGGAACGTCACGCTCGACTTTCTTCGTGGCGCCGCCATTCTCGGTATTCTGCTGCTCAATATCAGCGCCTTTGGTCTGCCAAAGGCGGCTTACCTCAATCCTGCCTGGTACGGCGATATCACCCGCAGCGACGCCTGGACGTGGGCGATCCTCGATCTGCTGGCGCAGGTAAAATTCCTTACCCTGTTCGCGTTGCTGTTTGGCGCCGGGCTGCAGCTATTGTTACCGCGCGGTAAAATCTGGATCCAGTCGCGGTTGACGCTGCTGGCGCTGCTCGGGTTTATTCATGGTCTTTTTTTCTGGGATGGCGATATTCTGCTGGCCTATGCACTGGTCGGGCTGGTGTGCTGGCGGATGATCCGCGATGCGCAGGGCGTAAAATCGCTGTTTAACACCGGCGTGATGCTGTACCTCACGGGCGTGTGCGTGCTGGTGCTGCTCGGAATCATTACCGGCGATGCGGTGAACCGCTCCTGGGTACCCGATGCCGCGCACCTGCAATATGAACAGTTCTGGAAATTAAAGGGCGGCACGGAGGCGGTCAGTAACCGCGCCAGCATGTTGTCGGACAGTCTGCTGGCGCTGGGCGCACAGTACGGCTGGCAACTGGCGGGCATGATGTTGATGGGCGGTGCGCTGATGCGCAGCGGCTGGCTGAAAGGGCAGTTTAGCCTGCGCCATTACCGTCGCGTCGGGGCGCTGCTGATTATCCTCGGCCTGCTGATCAACCTGCCTGCGGTCGTCGCGCAATGGTGGCTGAACTGGGACTACCGCTGGAGCGCATTCCTGCTGCAGGCGCCGCGTGAGCTCGGTGCGCCGTTGCAGACTATCGGTTATGCCGCGCTGGTCTACGGCTTCTGGCCGCAGATCTGCCATTCTCGCCTGGTGGCGGCTATTACCTGCGTCGGCCGCATGGCGCTCTCCAATTATCTGCTGCAAACGCTGATCTGCACGACGCTGTTTTATCATCTTGATCTGTTTATGAAATTTAACCGACTACAGCTGTTAGGTTTCATCCTTCCTGTCTGGATCATCAACCTCACCTTCTCCGTCCTCTGGCTCCGTCGTTTCCGCCAGGGGCCGGTGGAGTGGCTGTGGCGGCAATTAACCGCACGTGCGTCAGGCGTTTCATTGCGCCATACATCCAGATAACGATCTGGATCACAATCATTAACAAAACGAATGTAAGCGTTTCCATCCTTGTGACATTTCTCACGTAGTCCACGCCCCCGCACTGACACAATGTCTTACTTGCTGAAACAGGGGGTGACTGTGGAGTGCTGCAAATTACAACAGGGTGGTGACAATGATCACCATTCGTGATGTTGCCCGTCAGGCGGGCGTTTCGGTTGCTACGGTTTCCAGGGTGCTGAACAACAGTCCGCTGGTGAGTCCTGACACGCGGGAAACCGTGATGAAGGCGGTAAGCCTGCTGGGCTACCGCCCGAATGCCAATGCGCAAGCGCTGGCAACGCAGAGCAGCGAGACGATTGGTGTGGTGGTGATGGATGTCTCGGATGCGTTTTTTGGTGCGCTGGTGAAGGCCGTGGATACGGTGGCGCAACAGCATCAAAAATATGTGCTGATCGGCAACAGCTATCACGAGGCCGAAAAAGAGCGCAACGCCATTGAAGTGCTGATCCGCCAGCGCTGTAACGCCTTGATTGTCCATTCAAAAGCACTGAGTGACGAAGAGCTCGGGGCGTTCATGGCGCACATCCCTGGCATGGTGGTGATCAACCGTATTGTGCCGGGCTATGCGCATCGCTGCGTCGGGCTCGACAATATCAGCGGCGCGATGATGGCGACGCGGATGTTGCTTAACCACGGCCATCAGCGTATCGGCTATCTGGCCTCCAGCCATGGCATTGAAGATGACGCGCTGCGGCGTGAAGGCTGGAAGCGTGCGCTGGACGAGCAGGGCATTGTGGCACCGGAGAGCTGGATCGGCACCAGCACGCCGGATATGCAGGGCGGGGAGGCGGCAATGGTCGAACTACTCGGGCGTAACCTCGGGCTGACCGCGGTGTTTGCCTACAACGACAGCATGGCGGCCGGGGCACTCACCGCATTAAAAGACAATGGCGTTGCGGTGCCGCAGCATCTGTCACTCATTGGCTTCGATGATATTCCTATTGCCCGTTACACCGATCCGCAACTGACTACCGTGCGCTATCCCATCGTGTCGATGGCTAAACTGGCGACGGAACTGGCGTTGCTGGGGGCCGCTGGCAAGCTGGATGCTGCGGCGACGCACTGCTTTATGCCGACGCTGGTACGCCGTCATTCGGTGACGCAACGGCAATCTGTGGGGACGATCACTAACTTTTGATTTGCGGTCATGTAACCGCTTCCAATCTGTGAGTAAATTCACAGTAACTTAACATTACGCTGGGCTATGATGGCAGCGTTTGTAAGGCTCTGGCGCTATGTCACGGTGATTAATCACTTTTTGCATCGCGTAAAGCTGTAAACATTCAATTAAACGCACACTGGAGCGTTACCGAACACGGAAGAGAGTCATTTATTTGATCAGTTAACTTCGGCGGTCAGTAACACTTCATTAACGTTGCGCCCGCCGAGATTACTACCCTGCATAATAAAAACCGGAGATACCATGAATAAGAAGGTGTTAACCCTGTCTGCTGTTATGGCAAGCATGTTGTTCGGTGCCGCTGCGCACGCTGCTGATACCCGTATCGGTGTGACTATTTATAAATACGACGACAACTTCATGTCCGTCGTACGTAAAGCGATTGAAAACGACGGCAAATCTGCGCCGGACGTTCAACTGCTGATGAACGACTCCCAGAACGACCAGTCCAAACAGAACGACCAGATTGACGTTCTGCTGGCGAAAGGCGTGAAAGCGCTGGCGATTAACCTCGTTGACCCGGCAGCAGCAGGCACGGTCATTGAGAAAGCGCGTGGGCAGAATGTGCCGGTGGTTTTCTTCAACAAAGAACCGTCGCGCAAAGCGCTGGATAGCTATGACAAAGCCTTCTATGTCGGTACTGACTCTAAAGAGTCCGGCATTATCCAGGGCGACCTGATTGCAAAACACTGGCAGGCCAACCAGGGTTGGGATCTGAACAAAGACGGTCAGATTCAGTTTGTACTGCTGAAAGGCGAGCCGGGCCACCCGGATGCTGAAGCGCGTACTACTTACGTGATTAAAGAGCTGAACGACAAAGGTATTAAAACGCAGCAGCTGGCGCTGGATACTGCAATGTGGGATACCGCTCAGGCGAAAGATAAAATGGACGCCTGGCTCTCCGGTCCGAACGCGAACAAAATCGAAGTGGTTATCGCCAACAACGACGCCATGGCAATGGGTGCAGTTGAAGCCCTGAAAGCGCACAACAAATCCAGCATTCCGGTATTTGGTGTGGACGCCCTGCCAGAAGCGCTGGCGCTGGTGAAATCCGGTGCCATGGCCGGTACCGTGCTGAACGATGCCAACAACCAGGCAAAAGCCACATTTGATCTGGCGAAAAACCTGGCTGACGGCAAAGAAGCAGCCGCGGGCACCAGCTGGAAAATCGAGAATAAAATCGTTCGCGTTCCGTACGTGGGCGTAGATAAAGATAATCTCGCACAGTTCGTAAAATAATAATTCGGGCCGCCATGTGACGCCCGTTTACTTGTAGTACCGATACTCCCCGTGCTGAGCAATCAGCACGGGAAAACACACGCGCAGCCAGGTATAACTATGGTCAGCAATAATACAGCGTCGACAGGCGAATTCTTGTTGGAAATGAGCAATATCGACAAGTCCTTTCCCGGTGTAAAGGCGCTCGATAATGTGAACTTAAAGGTGCGTCCTCATTCTATCCACGCCTTAATGGGCGAGAATGGTGCTGGTAAGTCAACATTATTGAAATGTCTTTTTGGCATCTATCAAAAAGATGCCGGGAGCATTATTTTTCAGGGCAAAGAGGTCGATTTCCATTCTGCGAAAGAAGCGCTGGAAAACGGTATTTCAATGGTACACCAGGAGCTTAACCTGGTATTACAACGTTCTGTGATGGATAACATGTGGCTGGGGCGTTACCCCACCAAAGGCATGTTTGTCGATCAGGACAAAATGTATCGCGACACCAAAGCCATTTTTGACGAACTGGATATCGATATTGATCCGCGCGCCCGCGTGGGGACATTATCCGTTTCGCAAATGCAGATGATTGAAATTGCGAAGGCGTTCTCCTATGACGCGAAAATCGTCATTATGGATGAGCCCACGTCATCACTGACGGAAAAAGAGGTGAACCATCTCTTTACCATTATTCGCAAGCTGAAAGAGCGTGGCTGCGGCATCGTGTATATCTCGCATAAAATGGAAGAAATTTTCCAGCTGTGCGATGAAATTACGGTTCTGCGCGACGGTCAGTGGATTGCCACCCAGCCGCTGGAAGGGCTGGACATGGACAAGATCATCGCCATGATGGTAGGGCGTTCGCTGAATCAGCGTTTCCCGGATAAGCAGAACACCCCGGGCGAAGTGATCCTTGAGGTCCGCAATCTCACGTCGCTCCGTCAGCCGTCGATTCGCGATATTTCGTTTGATCTGCACAAAGGTGAAATTCTCGGCATTGCCGGGCTGGTCGGGGCAAAACGTACCGATATCGTGGAAACGCTCTTTGGTATTCGTGAAAAATCGGCCGGCACCATCACCCTCCATGGTAAGAAAATTGATAACCACAGCGCCAACGAAGCGATTAATAACGGCTTCGCGCTGGTAACGGAAGAGCGCCGCTCAACCGGGATTTACGCATACCTGGATGTTGGTTTTAACTCGCTTATCTCCAATATTCGCAATTATAAAAACAAGGTGGGTTTACTGGATAACTCGCGTATGAAAAGCGACACCCAATGGGTGATCGACTCCATGCGGGTAAAAACGCCAGGTCACCGTACTCAAATCGGCTCGCTGTCAGGCGGGAATCAGCAAAAAGTAGTTATCGGTCGTTGGTTATTAACCCAGCCGGAAATATTGATGCTTGATGAACCGACGCGTGGTATTGACGTTGGTGCGAAATTCGAAATTTATCAGCTGATTGCTGAACTGGCGAAAAAGAATAAAGGGATCATCATCATCTCTTCTGAAATGCCAGAGCTGCTGGGCATTACTGACCGTATTCTGGTTATGAGCAATGGGCTCGTCGCCGGTATTGTTGAGACCAAAACGACAACGCAAAACGAAATTCTGCGTCTTGCGTCTTTGCACCTTTAAGATCAGGGGCCACTCATGAGTGCGTTGAACAAAAAAAGCTTTCTTACTTATCTGAAAGACGGCGGTATTTACGTCGTTCTTTTAGTCTTGCTGGCGATTATTATTTTCCAGGACCCCACATTCTTAAGTCTGCTGAACTTAAGTAATATCCTGACGCAGTCTTCCGTGCGTATTATCATCGCACTGGGGGTTGCTGGCCTGATTGTCACCCAGGGGACCGACCTTTCGGCTGGTCGTCAGGTGGGGCTGGCAGCGGTTATCGCCGCAACGCTCCTGCAGTCCGTCGAGAACGCCAACAAAGTGTTCCCGGAAATGGCCACTATGCCGATTCCGCTGGTGATCCTGATTGTCTGTGCGATTGGCGCGGTCATCGGTCTGGTGAACGGCATTATCATCGCATACCTGAATGTGACGCCATTTATCACCACGTTGGGTACGATGATTATCGTTTATGGGATCAACTCCCTGTATTACGATTTCGTCGGCGCATCGCCGATTTCCGGGTTTGATTCCCACTTCTCAACCTTTGCGCAAGGGTTTGTGGCGCTGGGCACTTTCAGGCTCTCGTATATTACTTTCTATGCGCTAATCGCCATTATTTTCGTCTGGATCCTGTGGACGAAAACCCGCTTCGGCAAAAACATTTTTGCTATCGGCGGTAACCCGGAAGCGGCGAAAGTGTCAGGTGTTAACGTTGGTCTGAACCTGCTGATGATTTATGCGCTGTCCGGCGTGTTCTACGCCTTCGGTGGTTTGCTGGAGGCCGGGCGTATCGGCTCCGCAACGAACAACCTCGGCTTTATGTACGAACTGGACGCCATCGCCGCCTGCGTGGTGGGCGGGGTTTCCTTCAGCGGCGGTGTTGGTACCGTGCTGGGGGTGGTGACCGGTGTGATTATTTTCACCGTCATCAACTACGGCCTGACCTATATCGGCGTGAACCCGTACTGGCAGTACATCATCAAAGGGGCAATTATTATCTTTGCGGTCGCGCTGGATTCCCTTAAGTACGCGCGCAAAAAATAAGATCTCCTGCGTTCTTCAGACCCGGCATGGTATTTCCATGCCGGGTTTATTCTTCACTCTTCTCGATATCCGCAATTACGGCAACGTAATACGCCTTTTCGTCGTCTTTTGACCGGTGAAAATGCTGACCCAGTCTGTCATTAACAATCACGCCGACGCTCTTCAGCAGGGTAATTTTGGCCTGCGATTTCTCATTGGCCGCGAAGCTGGCGGGAACGTAATAGACAATCTGGTTGCTAATTTCTTTGTCGCTTTTTTTCAGTAAGCGGCAGCGCTCGCGAAAGGTTAACAACCACCACAAATCGATTTCCACAAAGTCCAGCGTCAGGCCGAAAATATAGACATTGCGGCGGAAAAAATTATCGATCCAACTGTATTCATCGCCTGGCGTGCTTAAGCGTCGGATAAGTGGCTTGAGATCGTTAAACTCTTTTCTGGTATAGCTGCTGCCGGTGGCGGTGTAGTTACGCATCGCCTGCAAATAACCGCTGTAGTGCTCGTAACCTAAGGTAATGGAGTTAGCGACGGTGATATCGCCATGGATATGCCAGAGACGCTTATCGTTAATCTGATGATGGCGGAAAACGCTATATTTTTGCTCTTTGATAATCCCGTCGTTTTTAATCTCAGGAAGAGCCTTTACACAGCTTTCAAGCGCCAGATCGTAGTTGGTCGTCATAACGTTCTGGCAATTGAGCGTCATGATGTGCCGGTGAATATCGTTGAAAGTAATGGTCTGAATTTTATCCGCAATAAAGCGTTTGATAGTGCTTTCGGTGCGTGCGCTGTGCTGCGTTTTTAGAATGTTGAAATAGATCTCTTCGTAGGCGAGGGGAAAGGGTTTGTTATTGGTATCAATGGCAATTTTGTATTTTGCGCCAAGGCTTTGCAGGACATCGAACCAGGAATTGCCGTCGGCCAGATTATTAATACCGTTCCCTACCAGAAGCGCATAGTGGCTCATGTCGCCTACCTTTGTTTGTCCTGCAACTCCAGTAATTGCTCAGGGGTGACGGATGGATACCCCTGCGCATCTTCCGGGACTTCATGCTGTGATGGAATGGGCACCAGCGGGCCTAAGAAGCGCGGCTCGCGTTTGAACAAATAGAGATCCGCCAGTGCGCCGAAGCGGGCGCCAAATTCGCGCAGCCGGACGCTGAGCATATCTTTTGGCGACGGCACGGCGTAGCACTGCGCCTGAATTCCCATGTGCAGGGCGATAAACAGCGCGCGCTCACAGTGAAAACGTTGAGTAATGATGATGAAATCGTTGGTATCAAATACCCTGCGGGTACGGACGATAGAGTCGAGTGTTCTGAAACCCGCATAATCGAGCACAATATCGGTCGAGTCAACGCCCGCAGCGATAAGATCTTTGCGCATCGTCACCGGTTCATTATAGCTCTGCAGGGCATTGTCGCCGCTCAGCAGCAGGAAGTTCACCTTGCCGCTGTTATAGGCATTGAGCGCGCCCTGAATGCGGTAGCGGTAATACTGATTGATGACGCCAGTGCGGTAATATTTGGCGGTGCCGAGCACCACGCCAACCTGACGATAGGGCAGGTCCTGCAGCTCGTCGTAGATATACGGCGCGGTTTTCCAGCTCATCCAGCGATCGAGACCCAGCACAGTCAACAGCAGCAGGCCGATAAGGACTAACAGGCTGTATAACACGCGCTTTAACATGAACTTGACTCGATGGCAGAATTTATTTCACTCAGGCTACTTTACCCGCCCGGTAAGCGCAAGAAACAACAGGTTAATTGGGGGGATTTTCATCAGTGCGGGCGGCGAGGCCCGCACGAGGGGGATCAGGACAGCAGAACGCGGTCGAGACTCTGGCAACCGAGCGCTCTGAGCGTTGCGGCGGTAGCGTCCCATTGAATTAGCGAGGCGTCCGCGCGTTCGGCCAGGATCGCGCGTTGAATATCCGGATAGTCGTAACCGTTGAGGCTCAGCAAATTCAGCGCGCCCTGCAGCGNGGTCCCCCGCCTTAATGGCCGCCTGCGCCAGCGCATCGCCTTCCAGTTTGTAGCCGTGATCCTGTTCGTCCATCAGCAGCGTTTTGATCTCCAGATCTTTCGGCCCAAAGGCATCCGGCAGGTAATCTTTCAGCGTATGCGGCGCACGTCCCGGCAGGTTGATGCGCAGCGCCAGACCGCTGTTCAGTTCGTTCATAAACTGACGACAGTGGCCGCACGGCGTGTAGTTAACGGTAATGGCCTGCAGCGATTTTTCCCCACGCAACCAGGCGTGACTGATGGCGCTCTGCTCGGCATGCACCGTCTGCTGCATGGTGGCACCAATGAACTCCATATTGCCGCCAAAATACCAGGTGCCGCTGATGCCGCGGGCGATGGCCCCGACATTAAAATGAGAGAGATCGGCGCGGGCGCAGGCCGCCGCCAGTGGCAGAAGGGCGAAAGCCAGCGCGTCTTCGTCCAGTCCCGTGGCCTTCTGCAATGCCGCGACCTGTTCTGCCGTCAGCAGTGCGGGAAAATGCTCATCTGCCAGGATAGGGGCCAGAGCTGACTGCAAATTTTCTGCAAGCTGTGCAAAAGCAGAATGAAAACGTGAATGCATGGCGTTGCCTCTTAACAATGTAATGGGATCGTAGTTTACGGGCCTGTAACGGCTTTATATGTGATCTACTTCGCACTACCTGTGCAACTTATGAAATTCAACGCAAAAATGTGTGATGTATCGCCTTTTAGTGCATGGCAGCCAGCAGAACCGGGAAGATCAACGGCGCCAGCAGAGAGGTGATAATCCCGCAGATCACCAGCGCCAGTGAACTGAACGCCCCTTCCTGATAATCCAGCTCAGCGCAGCGGGCGGTGCCCAACGCATGCGACGCGGTGCCCATCGCCAGCCCGCGCGCGGCTTTGGTGCGGATGCGCATCAGGTTAAGCAGCGTATGGCCAAAAACGGCACCGAGAATGCCGACAAAAATCACGCATACCGCGCTGATGGCCGGAATGCCACCCAGGCTGCCACCCACCGCCATCGCAATCGGCGTGGTCACGGATTTTGGCAGCACCGAGGCGGCGATTTCAGGCGTTGCGCCCATCAACAGCGCCACAGCGGTGCCGCTCACCATCGCCACCAGGCTGCCGACAAAGCAGATAGTGATGATGGACTTCCAGCGGGCGCGGATCTGGTGCAACTGTTCATAAAGCGGGAAGGCGAGGGCAACCACCGCCGGTTGCAGTAAATCATTAAGGATTTTACTGCCCTGAAAATAGTGATCGTAAGGAATGCCGGTCAGCAGCAGGAAAGGAATAATCACCACCATCGCCACCAGCAGCGGGTTGAGCAGCGGCATCTTAAAACGCGCGGCCAGCTTGCGGGCGGCAAAAAAGACCAGCAGGGTCAACGGCAGTGACCACCAGATGTAATGCATCATTCTTCCGTTCCTTTTTGCCCGACCACTTTACGTTCGCCATGGACGAGGTGCGAGCTCCAGCTCACCACCAGAAACACCACCAGCGTACTGATGGCGCACGAGACCACCACCGGCCCGAACTGCGCGCGCAGCAGATCAACATATTGCATCACGCCGACGCCGATAGGCACAAACAGCAGCGCCATGTAGCGAATCAGCACATAGCAGCCCGGATTCACCCATTTTGCCGGCATGATTTGCAGCGCCAGCAGAACAAACAAAATCAGCATGCCGATGATGCTGCCGGGGATGGTAATAGGCAGCAGGGCGGCGATAAAATTCCCGGCGTACAGACAGGCGTAAATCAGGACGAACGCTCGCAGGTACTGCCAGATAGTCTTCAGTGTTTGGCTCATGAAAATTACCCTTGATGAAACGCATTCATCATACAATTAAAGTCAGAAATGTGCTACCGATCACATCATGAATTCTGAGCATACCTGTGATTCCCCGGAGGCACATCTGGCATTCCAACAAATGTGACGGCAAAAAGTGATGTAAAAGAGTGTAGCCTGAAGCTTTTATAACAGACTTCATTCCTGCTGAGGATAAGGCTAAGATAGCGCCTCTTTTTCTCCGGGTATCGATATGCGTGTATTACTGGCGCCGATGGAAGGTGTGCTCGATTCGCTGGTGCGCGAGCTGCTGACCGAGGTTAATGATTACGATCTCTGCATCACCGAATTTTTGCGGGTGGTGGATAAGCTGCTGCCGGAAAAATCGTTTTACCGCATTTGCCCGGAACTGCATCACCAGAGCCGCACCGGCTCCGGCACGCCGGTACGCGTTCAGCTGTTAGGGCAATACCCGCAATGGCTGGCGGAAAACGCCGCCCGCGCTGTTGCGCTGGGGTCGTGGGGCGTGGATCTCAACTGCGGTTGTCCGTCGAAAGTGGTGAACGGCAGCGGCGGCGGGGCGACGTTGCTGAAAGATCCTGACCTGATCTATCGCGGGGCCAAAGCGATGCGCGAAGCGGTGCCTGCGCATCTGCCGGTGACGGTGAAAGTGCGTCTCGGCTGGGACAGCGGCGACCGGCAGTTTGAAATCGCCGACGCGGTACAGCAGGCGGGCGCGACGGAACTGGTGGTGCATGGTCGCACCAAAGAAGACGGCTANGCGAAATCTGGGACTGGCAAAGCGCGCAGGCGTGCATGGCGACCACCGGCTGTGATGCGGTAATGATTGGCCGCGGAGCGCTGAATGTGCCTAATCTGAGCCGGGTAGTGAAGTACAACGAACCGCGCATGCCGTGGCCTGAGGTGGTGAAACTGCTGCAGACCTATTCCCGCAAGGAAAAACAAGGCGACACCGGGCTGTATCACGTTGCCCGTATCAAACAGTGGCTTGGGTATTTACGCAAAGAATACCGTGACGCCACGGCGTTGTTTACCGTCGTCAGAACCTTGCAGGACTCTGCCGCCATCGCGGAGGCGATTGAGTCTTATGCCATGCAAAACGCCTAATCCTCTTCCTGCGCCCGTTTTTTGTCGCGCCGTTTGAGCCACCAGCGCACGGCAACCACCAGACCCACCGCCAGCGCCAGCCAGATCCAGTGCTTAAGATGCTGATTAAGGCTGTGCAGCCACGGGCCGATCACCTCACCGCCGACGTAGCCCAGTGTGGTAAACAGCAGCGACCAGATAATCGCGCCGAGAATATTTAGCGGCAGGAATATTTTCGGCGGCAGGCGGCTGGCACCAATCAGCAGCGGACCGATCACCCGAAAGCCATACATAAAGCGGGTGCCGATAACGAACAGATAAGGACGATGCTGGATCAACCGCTGTGCCGCGCGGATTTTGCCTTTATGGCGTTTGAACCGCCGCAACAGCCGTCCGCCAAAGCGACGACCGAGCAGGTAAAGCACCTGGTCGCCGATCATCCCGCCAAGGGCCACAGACACCACCACCAACCAGAATTTAAGTAATCCCTGATGTGCCGCCACCCCGCCCAGCAGGGTGACCGTTTCTCCTTCCGCCAGGCTGCCAATGACCAGCGCAGCGTAACCATACTGCGAAACCAGACTATTGATATCCATACAAAGTAAGGACTCCCTGAACAAAGCTTATCGTTAAGCATATACCCTGTGACGGCATAACAGGGAAATAGCGTTACTCTGCTTTTTTGGTCAGTACATAAAATAATCTATCAGCGTGTCTTATACTTGAAGGGTGATTCTACGAAGCCGTGACAAGGGGGTTTTATGAACCATGTCTGGGGACTGTTTTCACATCCCGAGCGAGAAATGAACGTCATCCGTGGCGAAAATGAAACTGTTTCGCATCACTACACTCACCATGTGCTCATCATGGCGGCGATCCCGGTGATCTGCGCCTTCATTGGTACCACGCAACTGGGCTGGAATTTTGGTGACGGCACCGTCGTGAGGCTGTCGCCGATTACCGGTTTGTTCATCGCTATCCTCTTTTATGCCGTGATGTTGATAGGGGTCGCGGCGATGGGGCGGGTGATCTGGTGGATGGCGCGCCACTATCCGCAGCGCCCGTCGCTCCGGCACTGTATGGTCTTTGCCGGTTATGTCGCCACACCGCTGTTTCTGAGCGGGATTGTCGCGCTCTATCCGCTGGTCTGGCTTTGCGTGCTGGTGGGGACGGTGGCGCTGTTCTACACGGGGTATCTGCTCTACCTCGGTGTTCCTGCCTTCCTCAATATCAACAAAGAAGAGGGCTTAAGTTTTTCCAGTTCGACGCTGGCCATCGGCGTGCTGGTGCTTGAAGTCCTGCTGGCGCTGACGGTGATCCTCTGGGGTTACGGTTATCGCCTGTTCTGATCTGTCCTGAATTGCGCACCGTCGGCTATCCGGCGGTGCAGCATTTCCTCACGATTATCTGCTGGCGACGCGGGAGTATAGCGGGGTATGATTCGGCTTCAGGAAATCCTGAAAACAATCAGCTACATTAATCTTTTGCCGAAAAAATAACCAGAATACTCACCATGCAGAAATTTCGAGTGTCCGTCCTCAGCCTCGCGCTGATNGTGCCATTTGCGCCACAGGCGAGCGCCAAAACCGTTGCAGCCGCAGCGGCTGCGCAACCGGAGATCGCGTCCGGTAGCGCGATGATTGTCGACCTGAATACCA
The DNA here is from genome assembly GCF_001188485.1 of Trabulsiella odontotermitis. GTDB lineage: Bacteria > Pseudomonadota > Gammaproteobacteria > Enterobacterales > Enterobacteriaceae > Trabulsiella > Trabulsiella odontotermitis_A. The sequence continues at coordinate 46,948 of NZ_JNGH01000124.1, read as the reverse complement.
ATCAAGTGATTTATTCCAGTCACCCGGATCTTGTGCGTCCGATGGCGTCGATTACCAAAGTGATGACCGCGATGGTGGTGCTGGATGCGCATCTGCCGCTGGATGAGATGCTGACGGTGGATATCAGCCAGACGCCGGAAATGAAAGGCATCTATTCTCGCGTTCGTCTGAACAGCCAGATCAGCCGCAAAAACATGCTGCTGCTGGCGCTGATGTCGTCAGAGAACCGCGCGGCGGCGAGCCTGGCGCATCATTACCCTGGTGGTTACGGCGCGTTTATTAATGCGATGAATGCAAAAGCGAAAGCGCTGGGCATGACGCATACGCGCTATGTGGAGCCGACCGGGTTATCGATTCAGAACGTGTCAACGGCGCGGGACTTGACCAGACTGCTGATCGCCAGCAAACAGTATCCGCTGATCGGCCAGCTCAGCACCACCCGTGAAGATACCGCGACCTTTGCGCATCCGGCCTATACCCTGCCGTTTCGCAACACCAACCATCTGGTGTACCGCGATAACTGGAATATTCAGCTGACCAAAACCGGCTTCACCAACGCGGCGGGTCACTGCCTGATTATGCGCACGGTCATTAACAATCGCCCGGTGGCGCTGGTGGTGATGGATGCGTTCGGCAAATACACCCACTTCGCCGACGCCAGCCGCCTGCGTACGTGGGTGGAAACCGGGAAAATCATGCCGGTTCCGCCTGCCGCGCTGAGCTACAAAAAACAGCGCGAGGCACAGATGGCGAACGCCATGCTGCACGGTGAACAAACCACCCAGGCGGATTAACCTTATTCTGCCTTACTGACTGGGGCGGGCGTTTCGCCCCAGTATTTCCGCTTACTGGTCTTGCCGATCCCCGGGTTCATGCTGTTAGTGGGATCGTTTTCGCGATAGAACTGTTTCAGGCTGTCCGCCGCGTCATACAGATGGCCGACATTATGCTCCGCCGGGTACTGCGCCCCGCGTTCGCGCAACAATTCCAGCATCTGTTCTTTCAGCGCATGTGCGTCCACGCCTTTTTTGACGATGTAATCCTGATGGAACACGTGGCACATGAAGTGGCCGTAGTAGAGCTTATGCACCAGTTGGCTGTCGATCTCCGGCGGCAGACATTCAAACCAGTCGGTGTCGTTACGGCGTAGCGCGATGTCCAGCGCCAGAATATCTTCCACCTCATCGGCATGAACCGCCTGATAGCGGATCGCGGCGCCCGCGGCGGCAAAACGGTGCAGGAACGCTTTGCTGCCCTCTTCGGGGGTACAGTCGAAATACGCCCCTTCGGCCTGCTGAAAATAGTCATTCAGCCAGCGTTTCGCCTCAGCAATGCCATCGCCCGCCATTTTCAGCAGCAGATGATGTTCATACTTATCACGCCATTCTTTCATGCGCGGCGGCAGATGGTTGGGGAAAACGTGGCCAATTTTCTGCATAAAGCGGTCGGTGAAATGCGGTTTGAACAGCGACACTTTTTCCAGCATCGCGTCGGTGCGCCCCTTAAGAGTGAAGAAGAATGGCATCTTGTCGGTGCCGAGCTTGTCGATCATCAGGAACGTGTCTTTGCCGNNTATTTCCCCCCGCCACCGGCAGGTTTTCGAAGTTCGCCAGAATATGACGGCGGATCTCCGTCAGCACCGCTGGCTGGTTGGTGCCGATGTAAAATACCTGCTGGTTTTTTTCTGCCGGGAAGGTGTCGAGACGAACGGCGAACACCGCCAGTTTCCCCGCACAGCCGGAAGATTCGAACAGACGATCCGGGTCAGCGTTGTAGCGGGCCGGGGTTTCGGCATTAACGTCGCGCACGCGGGTGACGTAGTCGTGGTCGTGCGCGTGACGGCCATCGTGGCGCACGTCGCTCTCTTTGACGCGATCATCATCGAGCTTGCTCAGGATCTGCTCCGGCGTTTCGCCGAGATCGATGCCGAGATGGTTCACCAGTTGCAGTTTGCCCTGTTCGTCGATACGCGCGAACAGTGACATTTCGGTATAGGCCGGGCCACGCTGCACCAGCGAACCGCCGGAGTTATTGCNTGCAGGAGGAGCCAATCACCGAGTGCGGCTCGCGGCCGAACGGCTTGAGTGCTTTTTCCAGCGAATAGAGCGTAGTGCCGGGGAAGGCGAGCACCTGTTCGCCTTTGTCGAGCAGATGCAGTTTGTCGAGGCGCAGGGTGCTGATGATGACAATCTCACGGTCATAATCATTACCGTTTGGTGTGGAGCCTTCGGTCAGCCCGGTGTTGGCTGCCTGCATCAGAATGATTTTGTCAGCGTTGACGCAGGCGTTCAGTACGCGCCAGAATTCCAGCAACGAGCCGGGGAATACCACCGCCAGCGCGTCGCCCTGACCTGAGCGAAAACCTTTGCGATAGCGTTGCGTTTTGGCCGGATCGGTCAGCAGGTGAGCATGACCAACCAGGCGGGCGAGTTCGGCCAGAAGGGCGTTATTATCAGTTATTTTTGTGGAAGACATCTTTCCACTCCTTGTGGTGAGCATATTTGTCGCGCTTAAGCATAGCGCTTTGTATGACAATTAGATCCGCGAATGCGGTAGAAAAATCAGAGAATAACCTTAGCATTATTCTTATCTCCCGTTTAGGCTTATGGCAACCAGCGGTTTTTTAAGTGCTTTTGCCGGGTTACCCGGCCCGAAATAGAGAGTAAAAACATCACATGAAATGGCTATGTTCTGTAGGCGTTGCGGTTAGCCTGGCGCTGCAACCGGCGCTGGCTGACGACCTGTTCGGTAACCATCCGTTGACGCCCGAAGCCCGGGATGCGTTTGTCACGGAGCTGCTCAAGAAAATGACCGTGGATGAAAAAATCGGTCAACTGCGTCTTATCAGCGTTGGCCCGGATAACCCGAAAGAGGCGATTCGGGAGATGATCAAAGCGGGGCAGGTGGGCGCTATTTTCAATACCGTCACCCGCCCGGACATCCGTGCGATGCAGGATCAGGTGATGGAACTTAGCCGCCTGAAAATTCCGCTGTTCTTTGCCTACGATGTGATCCACGGTCAGCGCACCGTGTTTCCGAACAGCCTCGGCCTTGCCTCTTCTTTTAACCTCGATGCGGTGAAAACCGTGGGCCGTGTTTCGGCGTATGAAGCCGCGGACGACGGTCTGAACATGACATGGGCACCGATGGTCGACGTCTCCCGCGATCCGCGCTGGGGGCGCGTCTCGGAAGGCTTCGGTGAAGATACCTACCTGACCGCCATCATGGGGAAAACCATGGTGGAATCGATGCAGGGTAAAAGCCCGGCGGACCGCTACTCGGTGATGACCAGCGTCAAACACTTCGCGGCCTACGGCGCCGTGGAGGGCGGTAAAGAATACAATACCGTCGACATGAGCTCACAGCGCCTGTTCAACGACTATATGCCGCCGTACAAAGCGGCGCTGGATGCGGGCAGCGGCGGGGTGATGGTGGCTCTGAACTCGCTGAATGGCACTCCGGCGTCGTCAGATTCATGGCTGCTGAAAGATCTGCTGCGCGACGAGTGGGGCTTCAAGGGCATCACCATTTCCGACCACGGAGCGATTAAAGAGCTGATCAAACACGGTACGGCTTCTGACCCGGAAGATGCAGTGCGCGTGGCGCTCAAGTCCGGCATCAACATGAGCATGAGCGACGAGTATTACAGCAAATACCTGCCGGAGCTGGTGAAGTCGGGCAAAGTCACCATGGCGGAACTGGACGACGCAACCCGTCACGTGCTGAACGTGAAATACGACATGGGGCTGTTTAACGATCCGTACAGCCATCTGGGGCCGAAAGATTCGGACCCGAAAGACACCAACGCCGAAAGCCGCCTGCATCGTAAAGAAGCCCGTGACGTGGCGCGTGAAAGTCTGGTGCTGTTGAAAAACCGCCTCGACACGCTGCCGCTGAAGAAGACTGACACCGTTGCGGTGGTTGGCCCGCTGGCCGACAGCAAGCGCGACATGATGGGCAGTTGGTCTGCCGCCGGGGTGGCCGATCAGTCCGTCACGCTGCTGACCGGGATCCGCAACGCGGTGGGTACGCAGGGTAAAGTGATCTACGCCAAAGGGGCGAACGTCACCAGCGACAAAGGCATTGTTGATTTCCTCAATCAGTATGAGCCTGCCGTGGTGGTTGATCCGCGCACGCCGCAGGCGATGATTGACGAGGCCGTGACCGCGGCGAAGCAGTCTGACGTGGTGGTCGCTGTGGTGGGTGAAGCGCAGGGGATGGCGCACGAAGCCTCCAGCCGCACTGATATCACCATTCCGCAGAGCCAGCGCGACCTGATTGCCGCGCTGAAAGCCACCGGTAAACCGCTGGTGCTGGTGCTGATGAACGGTCGTCCGCTGGCGCTGGTGAAAGAAGATCAGCAGGCCGATGCGATTCTGGAAACCTGGTTTGCCGGGACGGAAGGCGGAAACGCCATCGCCGATGTGCTGTTTGGCGACTACAACCCGTCCGGCAAGCTGCCGATGTCCTTCCCGCGCTCGGTGGGGCAGATCCCGGTGTATTACAGCCATCTCAACACCGGTCGTCCGTATAATCCGGAAAAACCGAACAAATACACCTCGCGCTACTTTGACGAAGCCAACGGGCCGCTCTACCCGTTTGGTTATGGCCTGAGCTACACCACCTTCACCGTCTCCGATGTGAAAATGTCGGCGCCGTCGATGCAGCGCAACGGCAAAGTCACCGCCAGCGTGGACGTCACCAACATCGGCAAGCGCGAAGGGGCGACGGTGATTCAGATGTACCTGCAGGACGTCACCGCCTCGATGAGCCGCCCGGTCAAACAGCTGCGCGGCTTTGAGAAAGTGAACCTCAAACCCGGCGAAACCCAGACCGTGAGCTTCCCGATTGACGTAGAAGCGCTGAAATTCTGGAACCAGCGGATGAAATATGACGCAGAGCCCGGCAAGTTCAACGTCTTTATCGGTGTCGATTCTGCTCGGGTGAAACAGGNNTTTCCCCGCCAGACCGGCGGTACAGATAATCACGCATTCTCCGGTTAAACGGACCGTTTTCGTCTACGCTTTTCATTCAAGGCTATGAAAAAGAGCATAAAACACGAGGAATAACGCATGACAATGACAAAGGGGTGGGCGGCGACGGTGGCACTCGCGGCGGCATTCAGTCTGCCGCTTCAGGCCGCGGAGCCGGTCAAAGTCGGATCGAAAATTGATACCGAAGGCGCGCTGCTCGGCAATATCATTTTGCAGGTGCTGGAAAGCCACGGCGTCAAAACGGTCAATAAAGTACAGCTCGGTACCACGCCGGTAGTGCGGGGCGCCATCACCTCTGGCGCGCTGGATATCTACCCGGAATATACCGGCAACGGCGCGTTTTTCTTCAAAGAGGAAAACGATCCGGCGTGGAAAAATGCCCAACAGGGCTATGAAAAAGTCAAAAAACTGGACGCGGAGCAGAACAAGCTGGTCTGGCTGACGCCTGCGCCTGCCAACAATACCTGGACTATCGCCGTCCGTCAGGATCTGGCGAAGGAAAACAAACTGACTTCCCTGGCGGATCTCAGTCGTTATCTGAAAGAGGGCGGTAAATTTAAGCTGGCGGCATCGGCAGAATTTATCGAGCGAACGGATGCGCTGCCCGCGTTCGAAAAAGCCTATGATTTCAAACTGAATCAGGATCAGCTGCTGTCGCTGGCCGGGGGCGATACCGCCGTGACCATCAAAGCCGCGGCGCAGCAAACATCTGGTGTCAACGCCGCGATGGCCTACGGTACCGACGGCCCGGTAGCCGCACTCGGGTTACAGACCCTGAGCGATCCGAAAGGTGTACAGCCTATTTACGCGCCAACGCCGGTGGTCAGAGAAGCGGTGCTGAAAGCGTATCCGCAACTGGACGAATGGCTGAAACCGGTGTTCGCCAGCCTCGATGAAAAAACGCTGCAACAGCTGAATGCCAGCATTGCCGTGGAAGGGCTGGATGCCAAAAAAGTGGCGGCTGATTACCTGAAACAAAAAGGACTGGTGAAATAACGGAACCGTGTCGATTCAATGTCATAACCGGGTCGTGCTGCTGCTGGTGCTGATTGCACTGGCGGCAGCGATGCTTCCCTTTATCAACTACGCACCCAACCGGCTGATGTCGGGCGAGGGGCGGCAACTGTGGCAGATTGGCACGTTCTCTTCTTACTGGCTGCTGGCGTTGCCTGTGGCCTTTGTTGTGCTTAGTCTGCTGCCTGGCAGGTTCCCGCTATGGGCCACGTTCATTCTCGCGCAACTCGCGTTCATCACCTTGTTCTGGTCAGCCGGACAGGCCGCCACGTTGCTGGCCACCAGCGAAAGCCCGCTGGCNGGTAGCGGTTTATGGCTGTGGCTGGCGCTGTCGTTGCTGATTTGCAGCGACACGGCGCGGCGGTTGACCACGCGTTCCGCCTGGCGCTGGCTGCTCAACGCGCAGATCTGGATTATTCCCTGCGTACTGCTGTGGCTGGGGAAACTGGACAATCTTTCGCTGCTGAAGGAGTACAGCAACCGCCAGGACGTGTTTAACGATGCGCTGATGCAGCACCTGACGCTGCTGTTCGGCACGCTGCTGCCGGGGCTGGCAATCGGCATTCCGCTCGGGCTGTGGTGTTACCGCCATGATTCACGCCAGACCTCTGTGTTTACCACCCTGAACATTATTCAGACCATCCCTTCGGTGGCGCTGTTTGGCCTGCTGATTGCGCCGCTGGCCGGGCTGGTGCAACAGTTCCCGACGCTGGCGAAAATCGGTATTGCCGGTAAGCCTGCGGGTGGTGGTGGTGCAAACGGTGGGCATAGCGGTGATTGCCGCCCTCATCGGCGCGGGCGGTTTTGGTGCGCTGGTGTTTCAGGGGCTGCTGAGCAGTGCGCTGGATCTTGTCCTGTTAGGGGTGATCCCAACGATTGTGCTGGCCGTCGTGCTGGATGCGCTGTTTGGCCTGTGGATTGCCCTGCTGAAAGGGGAGCGAAATGATTGAATTTGAGCATGTGAGCAAAAGCTTCTCAGGGCTGGAGGCGGTAAAAGATCTCTCGCTGAACCTGCGGGAAGGGGCGTTCTCGGTGCTGGTGGGCACTTCCGGCTCGGGGAAATCCACGNCCTGAAAATGATCAACCGGCTGGTGGAGCACGACAGCGGCATCATTCGTTTTGCCGGGGAAGAAATCCGTCAGCAACCGGTACTCGAAATGCGTCGGCGAATGGGGTACGCCATTCAGTCGATCGGGCTCTTTCCGCACTGGACGGTGGCGCAGAACATCGCTACCGTGCCGCAACTGCAGAAATGGTCGCGCGGCAAAATCGACCAGCGTATTGAGGAACTGATGGCGTTGCTCGGCCTTGAGCCTGCGTTGCGTGAGCGTTATCCACATCAGCTGTCGGGCGGCCAGCAGCAGCGCGTCGGCGTGGCGCGGGCGCTGGCGGCGAACCCGGAAGTGCTGCTGATGGACGAACCCTTTGGCGCGCTTGATCCGGTAACCCGTACCGCGCTGCAACAGGAGATGAGCCGTATACATCGGCTGCTCGGACGAACCATTGTGCTGGTCACCCATGACATCGACGAAGCGCTGCGCCTCGCCGATCACCTGGTGTTGATGGACAGCGGCGAAGTGATCCAGCAGGGCACGCCGCTGGAGATCTTAAGCCATCCGCACAACGACTTTGTACGCACCTTTTTCGGCAGCAGCGAGCTGGGCGTGCGGCTGCTGTCGCTGCGCGAAGTCCGGCATTATCTGCGCCATGATGAACAGGCTGAAGGCGAACCGCTGCAGGAGGCGATNNTGCGCGAGGCGCTGTCGGCGTTTGTGGCGCAGCAGCGGCTCAGTCTGCCGGTGGTTGATGCGCAGGGCGCGCCATGCGGCGTGCTGCATTTTGCCGATCTGCTGCGTGAGGAGGAAAACGGTGCAACGGTTTCGTGACCCGCTGCTGTGGCTGATTGCGCTGTTTGTCGCGTTGCTGTGGCTGCTGCCGCACAGTGGCCCGCTGTTTCAGGCGCTGTTCCCTCAATTGCCGCGCCCGCTCTATCAACAGGAGAGCTTCCTGACGCTGACGCTGGCGCATTTCTGGCTGGTGGGGGTGTCGAGCCTGGCGGCGGTCGTGCTGGGCGTTGGCGCAGGCATACTGGTAACGCGTCCGGCGGGGCGTGAATTCCGTACGCTGGTGGAAACCATTGCGGCGATGGGGCAGACCTTTCCNTCCGCACCTCGGTCATTATTAACATCGGCACGGCGGCTATCGCGTCAACGGTAGGGGCAAACACGCTCGGTACGCCGATCATCATCGGGCTGAGCGGCTTTAATACGGCTTATGTGTTGCAGGGGGCGGTTCTGGTGGCGCTGGCGGCGATTATTGTTGACCGTGGGTTTGAGCGGCTGAACCGCTGGCTCAGCCGACACCGCCACGAACAATAAACGAATATCCCGCGAGCATCACACCACTGATGCCGCCGATAGCCATCAGCGCGAAGAGAGTAATAACAGCGATTTTTGCGGGTTTCATAGCAGGCTCCTGTGTTAACGCCGTTATTCTACTATGAAACGCCTTTGTTATTAAATGAATGCCTCGACGTAACGCTACGCGCCGAGGGAGACCACCTCGTAACCCGCGTCCCGCCAGCGTGCAAGTTGTTGTGTCTGCAAGGACGATGGCGACTCTCCGCACCAGACCAGCAGCGTTTTGCCTTCAAAAATTTCCGGCCGCAGCTGGGTCAGCGAGTGGGCAAGTATATCTACCCGCCAGCCCTGCTCTGAGGCCATCCAGCCTTCAAGCCACAGACGGGTGGTATCATGAATATTCCAGCCGACCACCAGCGCCTCTTTTCCGGCTTTGCGGTGTCCGCTCAATAAACAATGCGAAATATGGTTGATTAAGATGCCGTCGAGCATGCTCAGCAACATATGCAGCGTGGCTTGCTGGCATTGCAGGCGTCGGCGGAGCGGAATGAACAGATAGGTCACCAGCGTTTGCGCGGGGTAGTCGCGCCCGCGCTCTTTGATCCACATGCGCAGTCGGTTCAGGTTGCCGTTTTGCAGGTAGCTGAGCAGGATCTCCTGCTGCTCCAGCCAGCCGGTCTGCTGCGCGCTGGTCTTTTCAGATAACAGCGATTTGACTTTACCGACCTGCACGCCGGTGTCTATCCAGCGCTGGATTTCCCGAATACGGTCGATGTCTTCTTCATTAAATAAGCGGTGTCCGCCGTCCGTGCGTTGTGGTTTTAGCAATCCATAGCGGCGCTGCCAGGCGCGTAACGTTACAGGATTGATGTCACAAAGCAGAGCTACTTCACCGATGCTGTAAAGCGCCATGTTTTCACCTTTGCCACTAACTTCCCAGTTTAACTGTAGTCACTAAATCCCGAACCAGGAAAATTTGTTTGTTTTTTGTTCAGTGCTCAGCCGAAACGGGTGAAAAAAGCGTAACGAAAGCGTGATCTTAGCCGCGTTTTTTCGTTTTTATGCCTCGCTTCAAAGAAAGTTTTATAGCCGCAGGGTAGATTACGCACATTCAGGCGTTGTATGGCTTAGGTCGGGTATGTACGAGTTTAATCTGGTGTTGCTGCTGCTTCAGCAGATGTGTGTGTTTCTGGTCATCGCCTGGCTGATGAGCAAAACCCGGCTCTTTATTCCGCTGATGCAGGTTACTGTGCGCCTGCCGCACAAACTCCTCTGTTACGTTACGTTCTCCATTTTCTGCATTATGGGGACCTACTTTGGTCTGCATATCGAAGACTCTATCGCTAACACCCGCGCCATCGGTGCCGTGATGGGGGGCCTGTTAGGCGGCCCGGTGGTGGGCGGTCTGGTCGGCCTGACCGGTGGGCTGCACCGCTATTCGATGGGGGGTATGACGGCGCTGAGCTGCATGATTTCGACCATTGTCGAAGGGCTGCTGGGCGGTCTGGTACACAGCGTGTTGATTCGCCGTGGCCGCCCGGACAAAGTGTTCAGCCCGATCACCGCAGGTGCCATCACCTGTTTTGCTGAACTGGTGCAAATGATCATCATCCTGCTGATTGCGCGGCCATTTAACGATGCGCTGCATCTGGTGCAAAGCATTGCCGCGCCGATGATGGTCACTAATACCGTGGGCGCGGCACTGTTCATGCGCATTCTGCTCGACAAGCGGGCGATGTTCGAAAAATACACCTCGGCGTTTTCCGCCACCGCGCTGAAAGTCGCAGCCTCGACGGAAGGGATTTTGCGCCAGGGCTTTAACGAAGAAAACAGCATGAAGGTGGCGCAGGTGCTGATTCAGGAGCTGGATATCGGCGCGGTAGCGATCACCGACCGCGATAAGCTGCTGGCCTTCACCGGCATTGGCGACGACCACCATCTGCCGGGCAAACCCATTTCGTCGTCATACACGCAAAAAGCGATTGATACCGGCGACGTGGTATATGCCGACGGCAATGAAGTGCCGTATCGCTGCTCGATTCACCCGAACTGCAAGCTCGGCTCGACGCTGGTCATTCCCTTACGTGGTGAGAATCAGCGCGTTATCGGCACCATTAAGCTCTATGAAGCGAAAAACCGCCTGTTCAGTTCGATTAACCGCACGCTGGGCGAGGGGATCGCGCAGCTGCTGTCGGCGCAAATCCTCGCCGGGCAGTACGAGCGGCAAAAGGCATTGCTGACCCAGTCGGAAATCAAATTGCTGCACGCGCAGGTGAATCCACACTTTTTGTTTAACGCGCTGAATACGCTGATGGCGGTGATCCGTCGCGACAGCGATCAGGCGGGGCAACTGGTGCAGTACCTGTCGACCTTCTTCCGTAAAAACCTGAAGCGGCCCTCGGAAGTGGTGACCCTGGCGGATGAGATAGAACATGTGAACGCCTATCTGCAAATCGAAAAGGCGCGTTTCCAGTCCCGCCTGCAAGTGACGCTGTTTGTCCCGGAATCGCTGTCGCACCATCAGTTGCCCGCGTTTACGCTGCAGCCCATCGTGGAAAACGCGATAAAACACGGTACCTCGCAACATCTTGGCGTGGGCGAGATCTCCATTCAGGCGAGCCAGCACGGGCAGTATCTGCAACTGGATATCGAAGATAATGCCGGACTGTATCAACCCAGAGAAAACGCCAGTGGGCTGGGCATGAATCTGGTGGATAAACGCCTTCGCGCCCGCTTCGGGGACAAGTGCGGCATTACGGTCACTTGTGAACCGGAGCGTTTTACCCGTATCACTCTGCGACTGCCCCTGGAGGAGACTGCATGCTAAATGTGCTGATTGTCGATGATGAACCCCTGGCACGAGAGAATCTGCGCATTCTGCTACAGGAACAAAACGATATTGAGATTGTGGGCGAGTGTGCGAATGCGGTCGAAGGTATCGGCGCCGTGCATCGTCTTCGCCCGGACGTGCTGTTTCTCGACATCCAGATGCCGCGCATCAGCGGGCTGGAGATGGTCGGCATGCTCGACCCGGAACACCGGCCGTACATCGTTTTTCTGACTGCTTTCGATGAGTACGCGGTAAAAGCTTTTGAAGAGCATGCGTTTGATTACCTGCTCAAGCCCATCGAAGCAAAGCGGCTGGAGAAGACCCTGACGCGCCTGCGCCAGGAGCGTCACCTGCAGGATGTCTCCGTGCTCGGTGAAAACCAGCAGGCGCTGAAATACATCCCTTGCAGCGGACACAGCCGGATCTACCTGCTGCAAATGGAAGATGTGGCGTTCGTCAGCAGCCGGATGAGCGGTGTGTTCGTCACCAGCAGCGAAGGCAAAGAAGGGTTCACCGAATTAACCCTGCGCACGCTGGAAAACCGTACCCCGCTGGTGCGCTGCCACCGTCAGTATCTGGTCAATCTGGCGCACCTGAAAGAGATCCGCCTTGAGGAAAACGGTCAGGCGGAACTGCTGCTGCGCGCCGGGCAAACCGTTCCGGTCAGCCGTCGTTATCTGAAAAGCCTGAAAGAGGCGATTGGGTTGTAGCCCGGTTGCGGTTACACTACCGGCTTGCGCCTGATTCCAGCCATCGTTTTTTTACCCGGCGGCCTGTACGTGCCGGGTCAACCGCTTAATTTTCTGAAGGCAACATGCTGAATAATGACATTTTACGTAGCCTGCGCTACACCCTGAAAACCAACAACCAGGGTCTGGTGCGTCTCATGGCGCTCGGCGAAACGGACGTGACTGAAGCGCAGATTGCGCCCTGGTTGCGCAAAGAAGAGGAAGAGGGGTTTGAGCGTTGCCCGGACATCGTGTTGTCCGCATTGCTGAATGGTCTGATTTACGACAAACGCGGGCGTGATGAAGATGCGCCGCCGCTGGCGCTGGAACGCCGGCTGAATAACAACATCGTGCTGAAAAAGCTGCGTATCGCCTTTTCCCTGAAAACGGACGATATTCTGGCGATCCTCACCGAGCAAAAATTCCGCGTATCAATGCCGGAAATCACCGCCATGATGCGCGCCCCGGAACACAAAAACTTCCGCGAGTGCGGCGATCAGTTCCTGCGCTATTTTCTGCGCGGTCTGACGGTGCGTCTGCATCAGGCATAAAAAAAGCCGGATTGCTCCGGCTTGATGTGGTTTTTAAGTCTTAGCCCGGGAACCACTGGTCGTTGATTTTCTGATAGGTGCCATCGGCTTTGATGGCTTTCAGTGCGGCGTTCAGTTTCTCCACCAGCGCCTTGTTATCCGGGCGAACCGCGATGCCAAGACCGGTGCCGAAGTATTGCGGATCGGTCACTTTCTCTGTCGCGGTACCCAGCTGCGGGTTGGTTTTCAGCCATTCGTTAACCACCGCGGTATCACCAAATACGCCGTCAATACGGCCGTTTTTCAGATCGATAATCGCGTTCTGGTAGCTGTCGTAAGCGACGGTTTTCACTTCCGGGTGCTTATCCTGCAAATACTTCTGATGCGTGGTGCCGTTTTCCATGCCGATGCGCTTGCCTTTCAGATCGTCGAACGTCTTATAGGCGTCTTTCTTCGCAATCACTACCGCCGAGTTGGCGTAGTACGGATCGGTAAACGTCACCTGTTTGCTACGCTCCGGAGTGATATCCATCCCTGAAATCACCGCGTCGTATTTCTTAAACTTCAGCGACGGGATCAGGCTGTCAAAGGCGTGGTTGGTGAAGGTGCATTCTGCCTGCATTTGCTTGCACAGCGCCTTCGCCAGATCGATATCAAAACCCACAATCTGGTTGCTGGCGTCCAGCGATTCAAAAGGTGGATAGGTGGCGGACACGCCAAAGCTGATTTTTTCCGCGGCGACTGCGCCAGTGGCAAAGGTGGCAAACATTGCGGCCAGAAGTAATTTTTTCATGCTAAAGCTCCCGTCTGTCAATCTTATGATGTGGTGCCGTAAGGCAGGGCTTTACGATGTCACAAAATGAATTTATATGCAATAAACATGAGTAAATATTTTTATAAGAATAAAAAAAGACGGGAAGTAAAGGTACTTGCCCGTCTGGATGATACAAAACTATTCAATGTCTGGTAAAAACACCGGCACGTTATTTGCGTGTTTCAAAGGCCAGTGCTTTGCGTTCGATAAGACGCATCATCAGTGTCAACAGACCGTTGACGATGAGGTAAATCACCCCCGCTGCGCCGAATACCATAACATCATAAGTCCGCCCGTAGAGCAACTGTCCGTGACCCATTACTTCCATCAATGTGATGGTGTACGCCAGCGAGGTACTTTTGAAGATCAGCACCACCTCGTTGGAGTAGGAGGAGAGGGCGCGTTTGAACGCGTACGGCAACAGAATCGCCAGCGTGTCTTTCTTGCTCATCCCCAGCGCGCCGCAGGACTGCCATTGCCCTTCCGGGATGGCGCGGACGGCACCGTAAAAAAGCTGTGTGGTGTACGCCGCACTGTTGAGCGACAGCGCAATCAGCGCGCAGAGCCACGGTTCCGACAGCAGATGCCAGATAACCGGATATTCCTGCAGCGTCGGGAACTGGCCCGGACCGTAGTAAATCAGGAAGATCTGCACCAGCAGCGGCGTACCGGTAAACAGCGTGATGTAGGCGCGGACAAACCACACCAGCACCGGCGTTTTCAGCGTCAGGATGACGGTGAAAATCAGCGCCAGAACCAACGCGACAAGCAGCGACGCTACGGTCAGCGTCAGGCTGGTATGCAGCCCTTTCAGCAGTTCAGGAAAATACTCAACCATCAGCCTGGTCTCCGTTCAAAGCGAGTGGCACGCAGGTCAATGCGTTTGAGAATGTACTGACTGAAGAGGGTGATCACCAGATAAATAGCCGCCGCCACGATATACCAGGTAAACGGCTCCTGGGTACGCGTCGCGATGCTCTTGGTCTGCAGCATCAGGTCGTTCACGCTGATAAGCGACACCAGCGCCGTGTCCTTCAGCAATACCAGCCACTGGTTACCCAGCCCCGGCAACGCATGACGCCACATCTGCGGCATCACCAGACGGAAGAAGATCGCGCTTTTCGACAGCCCCAGCGCCTGACCCGACTCCCACTGGCCCACTGGCACCGCTTTCAGCGCACCGCGCAGGGTTTGCGAGGCATAGGCGGAATAGAGCAGCGACAGCGCAATCACGCCGCACAGGAACGGGCTGACGTCGAAGTTTTCGATCGCCATCTGCACCGGGATCTGCACCACGCCCAGGTTCAGGGTAAAGCCGTCGGAGAGCATCAGCAGCAGCTGAGAGGAGCCAAAATAGATAAACAGGACCACCAGAATTTCCGGCAGCCCGCGTAGCACGGTCACCAGCGCGGACCCCGCCCATGCGACCGGGCGCCATTTGGCAGACTCCCAGACCGCAAAGAACATCGCCAGCACAAGGCCGATGATCAGTGCACAAAGGGCAAGGCCGACGGTCATCCCGGCGGCGCTTGCTAAAGGAAAAAATTCGTTCATTCAGGAATTACTTCTGAAACCATTTGTTGTAGATGGTTTCGTATGTCCCATCTTTCTTCACTTTTTCCAGCGCAGCGTTAAATTTCTGCTGCAGTTCGGTATTGCCCTGACGCACGGCGATGCCGAGGCCGGTGCCGAAGTAGTCTTTATCCGTCACTTTGTCGCCCACTGGCGCCAGTTTCGGGTTCGCTTTCAGCCATTCAGTGACCACTGCGGTATCACCGAAGACCGCATCGATACGACCGTTTTGCAGATCCAGTTTCGCGTTCTGGTAGCTGTCGTAAGGTACGGTGGTGATTTCCGGATGTTTATCCATGATGAATTTCTGGTGCGTGGTGCCGTTCTGCACGCCTACTTTTTTCCCTTTCAACTGATCGATGCCGGTGAATTTACCCTGCTGACCGATAAACAGCGCGGAGTTGTCGTAGTAAGGGGTGGTGAACAGTACCTGTTTCTCACGCTCCGGGGTGATATCCATACCGGCCATGACGGCGTCGATGCGGCGGAATTTCAGGCTCGGGATCAGGCTGTCAAAGGCCTGGTTGGTAAAGGTACAGGTGGCGTCGATCTCTTTACACAGCGCATTCGCCAGATCCACGTCAAAACCGACAATCTTGTTATTCGCATCAATCGATTCAAACGGAGGATAAGAAGCTTCCGTCGCAAAACGAATCGACTGAGCTGCTGTTGCAGAAAGGCTGACGCTGGCAAGCAGCGCGGCAATCAGTATTTTTTTCATTGTCATTGTCCCGAAAACTTTAGTGTGAAAGGTAGTTTTTAAAGGCATCGGTTTTCGGTTCCGCGAAACAGCGCGCGTCACCTTGCTCGATGATGTGACCGTTTTCCATATAGACCACCCGACTGGCGGTTTTACGCGCCACTTCCACTTCATGGGTGACGATCACCTGGGTAATTTTAGTGTCTGCCAGTTCGCGAATGATACTGACGATTTGCGCGGTGATTTCCGGATCCAGCGCCGCGGTCGGTTCATCAAACAGCAACACCTGCGGCTCCATCATCAACGCGCGGGCAATCGCCACACGCTGCTGCTGACCGCCGGAAAGGTGCAGCGGATAACGATCGCTGTAGGGCGTAAGACGCAGACGTTCCAGCAGCTTACCCGCACGTTCACGCGCCTGATCTTTACTGAGCCCCAGCACACGGCAGGGCGCTTCAATCAGGTTTTGCAGCACGGTCAGATGAGGCCACAGGTTGTATTGCTGAAACACCATCCCGACGTTCTGCCGCAGCTCGCGGATAGCCTTGTCGGACGGGGTTTTAGCAAAATCGAAATGGTTGCCTTCAATGGAGAGTTTGCCGGAACGCGGCATCTCCAGAAGGTTAAGTACGCGTAGCAAAGAGCTTTTGCCTGCACCGCTTGGGCCAAGCAGTACCAGAGTTTCACCCTGTTGACACTCCAGCGTAATGTCAAAAAGCGCCTGATGTGCGCCATAGAAGCAATTGATGCCGTCTAATTTAATACTCATCGATACTCTTCATGCTTACAGAAAGGGCAGACATTGAGGCCGGAAATAGTAACGTTGACAGAATAGTTATGCAATATTTATGCGTTAAAACTTAAATATAAACCACGTTACTTACTAAACTTAGCACAAAATAGCGAAAGCAAAGGGCGGAAGGCAGAAATGTCGGCATTCATCACAGAATGCCAGACATTTTATCGGGGTTATCATTCAGCGCGTGGCGGCAGCTGGCATAATTAGCGCTTTTCAAGCACCTGGCGCAGCGTACCGGCTGGCGCGTGGGCATTCGCCCCCAGATAGCGCACGTCATCCACCGCCCAGCACTGGCCTTCGCGGATCATCAGCACCTCGTCCTGCCAGCGTTGTGTCCCTTGTTTCAGGTCGACACGCAGCGGAATGTTTCGTGCATCGGTATTCGGAATGGTGGAGGCGCTGGCGACATCGGCGCTTTCCGGCAGCGTGGTGCTGCTGGAGAACGGATCGGACTGCAGAATGGCGCGATCGTCAGGGTTACTGCTGGCATTGTTCAGCAGTTTTGCCAGGCTGTCGCTGAGATACGGACGCAGACCGGTCAGATCGTTATTGTTGTGCTGAATGCGGTAGTCGTAAAATTGCTGAGCGACCGCGTCTGGCCCGCCGTCAACACACGGGCCGCTGCGGGTGCCAATATCCTTAAATGCTGGTGTGACGGTGGTGCAGGCGCTGAGCAACAGCGCGCAGGGAGCCAGAAGAGCGAGTTTTGTATAGCGCATCAGGATTTCCTTATAAACTAATGTGGTAAATATCTTTTCAAGCATAGCGTATCGATCCGATAATGCGTTTGCGTATCTGAGCTAACGCATTGAACCTAAACAAAGGAGCCTGGAAATGCAATTCTCAACGACACCGACCCTGGAAGGGCAAACCATCGTGGAATACTGCGGCGTGGTCACCGGTGAGGCCATCCTGGGTGCCAACATCTTCCGCGACTTCTTTGCCGGCATCCGCGACATCGTCGGCGGACGCTCCGGCTCCTATGAAAAAGAGCTGCGCAAGGCGCGGGAAATCGCCTTCGAAGAGATGGGCGATCAGGCAAAATCGATGGGCGCGGATGCGATCGTCGGTATTGATATCGATTACGAAACGGTCGGCCAGAACGGCAGTATGCTGATGGTGAGCGTCAGCGGGACGGCGGTCAAAACCCGTCGATGAAACGCCTTTTACTGCTGTTGGCTGTACTGCTCGCGGGCTGTGCCGGTGAGCAGGGCATTGTGGACAAAGACGGGTATCAACTGGATACCCGTTACCCCGCGCAGGTCGCGCTGCCACGCATCAAGGTGCTGGTGATCCACTATACCGCCGATGATTTCGACGTTTCGCTGGCAACGTTGACCGATAAACACGTCAGCGCGCATTATCTGATCCCCGAAAACCCGCCGGTATACCGCGGCAAACCGCGCATCTGGCAGCTGGTGCCGGAAGATAAACTGGCCTGGCATGCGGGGATCAGCTTCTGGCGTGGCGCCACGCGCATTAACGACACCTCAATTGGCCTTGAGCTGGAAAACCACGGCTGGCAGAAATCTGCTGGCCTGAAGCATTTTACACCGTTCGCGCCGGGGCAAATAAGCGCGCTGATCCCGCTGGCGAAGGAGATTATCGCCCGCTATGACATCGCCCCGAACAACGTGGTGGCACATGCTGACGTCGCGCCGCAGCGTAAGGACGATCCCGGTCCGCTGTTCCCCTGGCGGCAACTGGCGCAACAGGGCATTGGTGCCTGGCCGGATGCCGCCCGCGTCGCGTTTTACCTCAACGGGCGTTCGCCGTACGAACCGGTAGAGACCGCCTCGCTGCTCGATCTGCTTTCCCGTTACGGGTATGAGGTGACGCCGGATATGACTGACGCGCAGCAGAAACGGGTGATTATGGCGTTTCAGATGCACTTCCGCCCGGCACGCTGGGATGGCGCGGCGGATGCGGAAAGTCAGGCGATCGCCGAAGCGTTGTTAGAGAAATACGGGCAGGGGTGAGATTATCGCGAAGCTTAACGGCATATGTGACGCTGAGCACAGGGTTCCGTTCACCTCAAGTTCACCGTTCCTCTGGCAGGTCTGCGCCCGTGAACGTGTTAAGGGCGTTCTCCGCCACGCCCTTAACAATCCCGGCTCCCGGCAGGAAAATTGCCGCTTCGCGGTCCCCTCCGCTTATTCCTCCAGGCTATCGGGTCGGGCGCGAGGTAACATCCCTGTAAAGCGCGCCCTAAGCCCACATCCCTGTGGGCTTCCCCGGTCTTACGGAAACGCGTCGGCAATTTTCAGCCGGACTATCCACACATCGGCAATTGTGCAGCCATGCAGAGCGCCGAAAAGCGTTTTTCTTATATTTAACAAGCCGCTATAAAAAAATTGCGAGCCGCTTTCCAGAATTTATTTCTAGCGATAGCTGGGTATACTCCCTCATGTTTATGGTGGATGACCGGGAGCTTCGTAAGAAGCGCCAGTTATCACATGCACTGGTACGCCAATTCCGGTTCATCCACCGCCAGTGAACCTGGCGTTTCCGGCGGTGGTTTATTCACTTTGCATGTGGAATATACCAATGACAAGACCTCTCACTCTGCTGATCTATAGCGAACTCACCGTCCGTCATCCTGACTTTATCGATCTTGCCGAACGGTGCGAGTTACTGCCGCAGATCCTGCTTGATTGCCAGTATGCCGAAGATGCCGCGCCAGTCTGTCGCTGACTATCTGGATGCGTTGTATGACTCTCTCGACGAGACCATGGCTGACTTTCGTATGATGCAACTGACAGCAGAAAGTCTGCCTCAATCCTCTTGCTGCATGATGTCGTGGAATTCATGGCCGGGTAATTAAAAGCCCCGAGATTTTGTCAGGTGTAGCGTGTAGGCCCGTGCAAACGGAGTGCCGCCGGGCGCTAGCGGTGCAGCTTCCCGTGGTCGCGCAGCCAGGCGGCGGTGCGCACAATCCCTTCATCCACAGAGATCACCGGCTGGTAGCCCAGTTCGTCCTGCGCACGGGTGGTGTCGAGCGTGAAATCAAAATTCAGCTTTGAGACGCCATAGTGCGTCAGGGCAGGTTCTTTGGCGGATTTATTGCCGAAGTGCTCCATGCTGCGGGCGATCATGTCCAGCATCGGGTAGGGCACCGAGCGGATGCGGCATGTGATGCCCAGCTCGTCGATGAGCTTTTGCACAATGCTGCGCAGCGTGCGNCAGCGCCTCGCCGCCACGCGGCAGCAGCACGCTGCCGTAGTGGTGCATCATCTGCGCCAGACGGGGGATAAACACTTTGTCATGCGGCCCGAACAGGCTTTGCGGGCGCAAAACGGTAAAGCGAGTGTTCGGGTTGGCCTGCGCCAGCATCTGGATGACGTCTTCACCGGCGGCCTTGCTGCGGGCGAATTCGTTGGCAAAGCGGTGCGGGCGAAACGCTTCCTGAATATCCCGGTGATGGTGATAATCGAAATAGAGCGACGGGGATGAGATATGAATAAAATTACGCACGCCCCACGCCACGGCCCATTCACCCAGACGGCGGGTGGCGCGCACGTTAGCGAGATCGAACGCCTGCTGCGTGCCCCAGGGCGAAGTAAAGCTTGAGCAATGCCACAGCGTATCGACGCCCGCCAGCATCACTTTGGCCTGAGAAGAGACCAGTTCGGTAAGATCGGCATGGACGAACTCCGCACCCATTTTCATCAGCAGCTTGCCCATCGCTTCGTTGCGACCCGTGGCGCGTACGCTGATGCCTTTGTTGCGCAGGTATTCCACCGCATTGCGGCCTAAACCGCTGGTGGCGCCGGTGACCAGAACCTTCATATCCGTCCACATGATAAAAAAAGAATTTCGTGCGCATTTTTCCGTGAAATCCCGCAGTATGCAATGGGAAACATGAAAGAACTGCTGCTATCTTAAGTCTTTGACTGTGATTTGTTCTGCAAAACGCACAATTGTTCGTGCCATGCCCCTGAAAATGAACAGGTGCGCGGGGATCATCAGCAACCAGTAAAACAGCCCCGGCATGCCATGCGGGTGCCACCAAGCGCGTACGTCCAGCTCGCGGTGGGTGCCTTTATCGCTGAGCGTAAAGCTGAGGCGACCGAGCCCCGGCGCTTTCATGCCAAACAGCAGAGTGAGCTGTTTTTCCGGCTCGACCACGATCACTTTCCAGCTGTCCACGGCGTCGCCGGTTTGCAGGTACGGGTGGGTAGGGCGGCCTTTTGCCAGCTTATGACCGACCAGCAGATCGAGACTGGCGCGAATTTTCCACAGAATATTGCCGAAGAAGTAGCCCTCTTTGCCGCCGATGCGGTTAACCACTTCCCACAGCGCGCTCAGGCTGGCAGAGGTCTGCACGGTGCAGCCCGCCTGTTTGGCGTAATAGCCATACTCTGGTCGCCAGCGGGCAAACGCCTGCGGGTCATAACCCCAGTCGCTGGAATTGACTAGCTTCTCTTCTTCCTTCAGCGTGCGACGCACCGCGTCGTCAAAGCGAATCAACGGTTGTGGAATCAGGGCGCGCAGCGCGGCGTCATCGGCTAACAAATCGTGTTTCAGCCCCTGAATCAGCGCTTTGGCGATGGTCGGCGGCACGGAGGTGATCACATTCAGAAACCACACCGACACCCAACTGGTGGGGAAGGGGACGGGGATCAGCGGCCGGTGGCGACCGCTGACGTCCATGAAATGCGCAAACTGTTGTTGATAACTCAGCACCTCCGGCCCGGCGGCTTCAAAAACGCGGTGCGCCGGAGCGGGGTGGTTTAACAGTTCCACCAGATAGTAGAGCAGGTTTTCCAGCGCGATCGGCGTGGTGCGCGAGCGCACCCAGCGCGGCGGCGTCAGTACCGGCAGGTTGTAAACCATGTCGCGCATCACCTCGAAGGCGGCAGATCCCGCGCCGACGATGATCCCGGCCCGCAGTTCCGTCACCGGACAGCCTGCGTCACGCAGCACGTCGGCGGTGAGTTGCCGGGCGCGCAGGTGTTCCGACTGCTCGCTTTCAGGTGCCTGTAGCGAGCTGAGAAAAATGACCTGTTTTACCGGCGTTTCACGCAACGCATCGCGCACGTTCAGCGCCACCTGCCGTTCATGAGCGACAAAATCCCCCCCTTCGCCCATGCCGTGCACCAGGTAGTAGAGCGTCTCCACGCCATTTAACAGTTCGGGAAGATTTTTCGGCCAGTTGAGATCGACGTAATGACAGCTGACGCCGGGCAGTTGCCGTTTCTCCAGCCGTTCGATACGACGTGCCGCCGCCCGCACGGTATACCCGCGCTGGCTCAGTTCAGTCACCAGATGTTGGCCGATATAGCCACTGGCGCCGAGCACCAGGATGGGTTGCGACACGTACGCAGCTCCTTAACGCTGTAAAAATGCCTGCCAGTGGCTGACCACCTGCGCCAGCTGCTCGCGGTTGACGTCAAGGTGCATCACCAGACGCAGCGCAGGGGCGGCGTTGATCAGCACACCGCGCTCACGCATAAATTCGCCCAGCGCGGCAGCATGCGCTTCACCGACGCGAACAAACAGCATGTTGGTGTCGTGGCGCATCACATCGACGCCAATGTCACGCAGCTGCGAGGCCATCCAGGCGGCGTTGTCGTGATCTTCCTGCAGCCGCTGAACGTTGTTTTTCAGCGCATACAGCCCGGCGGCGGCCAGAATACCGGCCTGACGCATCCCGCCACCGGCCATTTTACGCCAGCGGGTTGCCCGCCTGATGTAGTCCGCGCTGCCGACCAGCAGTGAACCGACCGGCGTTCCCAGCCCTTTTGACAGGCAAATGGTGAAGGAGTCGCAGTATTGCGTCACCGCATTAAGCTCGCAGCCGTAATCCACCACGGCGTTAAAGATACGTGCGCCATCGACGTGCAGGGAAAGACCGCGCTCGCGGGTGAATTCCCAGGCCTGTTTCAGGTAGTCGCGCGGCAGTACTTTGCCGTTGTGGGTGTTTTCCAGACTCAGTAGGCGCGTGCGGGCAAAGTGAATATCATCGGCTTTGATTTTTGCCGCCACTTTGTCGAGCGGTAACGTGCCGTCCGGCGCGGCGTCAATTGGCTGCGGCTGGATGCTGCCCAGCACAGCGGCGCCGCCCGCTTCATACAGATAGTTATGCGCTACCTGGCCGACGATATACTCTTCGCCGCGTTCGCAATGGCTCAGCAGCGCCACGAGGTTTGCCTGGGTACCGGTAGGTAAAAAAAGCGCGGCTTCTTTGCCGCCCAGTTCGGCGGCGTAGCGTTGCAGTTCGTTGACGGTAGGGTCGTCGCCATAAACGTCATCCCCGACCGGGGCGGCCATCATTGCGTCAAGCATGGCGCGCCCGGGGCGGGTGACGGTATCACTACGTAGATCGATCACGGCATTTCCTTATCAGATACAGGGTAATGCCCCCCTTTTTACCTGAGCCAGTTGGTTTTCGCCAGTTCGATCACTTCATCACCGCGTCCGCTGATGATGGCGCGCAGCATATACAGGCTGAACCCTTTGGCCTGCTCGAGTTTTATTTGTGGCGGGATCGCCAGCTCTTCTTTGGCGACCACCACATCCACCAGCACCGGGCCATCAATGCTGAAGGCGCGCTGGAGCGCATCATTGACGTCCGCCGCTTTCTCTACCCGAATGCCGGTAATGCCGCAGGCTTCGGCGATGCGGGCGAAGTTGGTGTCGTGCAGTTCGGTGCCGTCGGTCAGGTAACCGCCGGCTTTCATTTCCATTGCCACAAAACCGAGCACACTGTTGTTGAAGACGATAATTTTCACCGGCAGTTTCATCTGCACCACCGACAGGAAATCCCCCATCAGCATGCTGAAACCGCCGTCGCCGCACATCGCCACTACCTGACGGTTAGGGGCAGCGGCTTTAGCCCCCAGCGCCTGCGGCATGGCGTTGGCCATTGAGCCATGGTTGAACGAGCCAATCAGGCGGCGCCTGCCGTTCATTTTCAGATAACGAGCCGCCCAGACGGTAGGCGTGCCCACGTCGCAGGTAAAGATCGCGTCGTCATCAGCGAGGTCACTGATTTGCTGCGCCAGATACTGCGGGTGAATGGATTTGTCGCTCGGTTTGGCCAGGTCATCCAGCCCTTTGCGCGCATCGCGATAGTGCTCCAGCGCTTTGTCGAGGAATTTGCGGTCGGTTTTCTCTTCCAGATACGGCAGCAGCGCCGCCAGCGTGGATTTGATATCGCCCACCAGCGCCATATCGACTTTGCTGTGCGCACCAATCCCGCCGGGGTTGATATCAATCTGAATGATTTTGGCGTCGGTCGGGTAGAAGGCGCGGTACGGGAACTGGGTGCCGAGCAGCACCAGCGTATCGGCGTTCATCATGGTGTGGAAGCCGGACGAGAAGCCAATCAGCCCGGTCATGCCGACGTCGTACGGGTTGTCGTACTCAACATGCTCTTTGCCGCGCAGGGCATGGACAATCGGCGCTTTCAGTTTGGCGGCAAACTCGACCAGCTCTTTATGCGCCCCGGCACAACCGCTGCCGCACATCAGGGCGATATTGCTCGAATAGCGCAGCAGTTGCGCGAGCTTTCTCAGCTCTTCGTCGGCAGGTGTCACCACGGGCTGCGGGGCGTGATACCAGTGCGAACTGGCGGTTTCCGGCGCCGGTTTCAGAGCCACATCGCCAGGTAATACCACCACCGACACGCCGCGTTTCAGCACCGCCTGACGCATCGCCACCGCCAGCACCTGGGGGATCTGATCGGGGTTCGAAACCAGCTCGCAATAGTGGCTGCATTCGCGAAACAGCTCCTGCGGATGCGTCTCCTGGAAATAGCCGCTGCCGATTTCGCTCGACGGAATATGCGCGGCGATCGCCAGCACCGGCACGTGGTTGCGATGGCAGTCAAACAGACCGTTAATCAGGTGCAGGTTGCCTGGCCCGCACGAGCCCGCACATACCGCCAGCTCCCCGGTCAGTTGGGCTTCTGCGCCTGCGGCAAAGGCCGCTACCTCTTCATGGCGTGTCGACATCCAGTCAATGGTTCCCATGCGATTCAGGCTGTCGCTCAGACCGTTCAGAGAGTCGCCAGTGACCCCCCAGATACGTTTAACGCCCGCCTGCTCAAGTGTTTTTGCAATATAAGCCGCCACGGTTTGTTTCATGGGTGCCCTTCTCCTTTTAGTGATATCGCTTACAAGCTTAGAAGAAAGTCGCTGTATTGCCCGACAAAACCCCCCAATTAAAAGGTGCTTTTCAGGCGCAATTATTCGGCATAATCTGGTGATATCTCAGATGAAAACAGGAATCATTCCAAATGGTTAAATCATTGTTAAGTGCTGTTAATGAAAAGCTAACATGCGACGATCTTGGCAAGCTTTTGTTACGACTTGCCGTGGGCGGGCTGATGCTGTTTCACGGGTTACATAAGTTATTTGGGGGGATTGATGGCATTAGCGGTATGCTGGTGGCCAAAGGGTTACCGGGGTTTATCGCGTATGGCGTCCTGATTGGCGAAGTGGTCGCGCCGGTACTGATTATTCTCGGCGTGATGACGCGTCCGGCGGCGCTGGTACTGGCGTTTACGATGATCGTGGCATGGCTGATGGTCGGAATGGGTGAAACCTTTGTACTGGACAAGGTCGGGGCGTGGGCCATTGAAAGCCTGGTGTATTTCTTTATTGGTTCGCTGGCGGTCGCATTTTTAGGGGCAGGGCGTTTTGCGGTAGGAAACGGTCCGGCGTGGCGGTAGGACCGTTGTAGGTCGGGTAAACGTAGTGCCATCCGACAAAAAAAGCCCGGTGGCGCTGACGCTTACCGGGCCTACGATTGAACGTTTGAGGTTTAACGTTTATGCAAGCACCAAATCGCCCTGCGGATGACACGAACATGCCAGCACATAGCCACTGGCAATTTCCTGTTCCGTCAGGGTCATGGTGCTACTGACGGTATAATCGCCAGAGACCACTTTGGTTTTACAGCTTCCGCACACCCCGGCACGGCAGGCGGCGTTAACCGGCACTTTATTGCTTTCCAGGGCTTCCAGCAGCGTGGTACCGACGCGACCAAAGAATTCTTTCGCCGGTTGCAGTTTGGTGAACTTCAGCCCACTGGTGGCCGCTTGTGCGACTGGCGTAAAGAACTGCTCTTTATAGAACTGCGTGACGCCCAGTGCTTTCACTTCGTCTTCAACCATCGCCATGTATGGTGCCGGACCGCAGGTCATCACCGTACGGGACGCCAGATCCGGCACGCGTTCCAGCAGTTCGCGGGTGAGACGACCGGCGACGAAACCGTCGGTGGCGTTGTTTTCCGCCACCAGGGTGACGGGATACTTGCGCCACTCATCAGCGAAAATCACGTCCTGCGGCGAACGCACGTTGAAGATCACCTGCACATCCGCCTGCGGACGATTTTTCGCCAGCCAGCGTCGCATCGACATCACCGGTGTCACGCCGCAGCCACCGGCCAGCAGCAGAAAACGGTCGGTCGCTTTGTCATCACAGGTAAATTCCCCCTGCGCGTCGGAAAGCCACAGATAGTCGCCGCGTTTCACCTCGTTCGTCAGCCATTGCGAACCCACGCCATCATCAATACGACGGATGGTCAGCGTGATGTACTCGCTGATGCCCGGCGTTGAAGAAATGGTGTAGGCACGCAGGGTCTCCGCCGAGTTGCGAATACTGACCAGCGCATACTGCCCGGCACGGTACGAATAATAGTCGTGACACAGCAGTGACAGCGTCCAGACATCCGGGGTTTCCTGAGTGATGTGATGAACCTGCATCCGCCACGGACACTGTGATGTTGGCATCGTCATGCTTTACTCCTTACGCGCACAGTAACTGCTGCATATCCTGTTCAACGGTAGTGACCGAACGCAGACCAAATTTCTCATTCAGAACGGCCAGCAGATCTGGCGTCAGGAAGCCTGGCGCGGTCGGGCCGGTGACGATGTTTTTCACGCCCAGTGACAACAGGGTCAGCAGAATGACAATCGCTTTTTGTTCGAACCAGGAGAGCACCAGCGACAGCGGCAGATCGTTCACGCCGCAGCCCAGTTTTTCCGCCAGGGTCACCGCCAGAATGATCGCCGAGTAGGCGTCGTTACACTGACCGGCATCCACCAGGCGCGGCAGGCCTTCAATGTCGCCGAACTCCAGCTTGTTGAAACGGTATTTACCGCATGCCAGGGTCAGGATCAGACAATCGTCCGGGACGCTGGTGGCGAAATCGGTGAAGTAGTTACGCTCTTCGCGCGCGCCGTCACAGCCGCCCACCAGGAAGATGTGACGCAGTTTTTCACGGCTGACCAGGTCAATCAGGGTGTCTGCCGCGCCGAGCAGCGTCTGGCGGCCAAAGCCGACAGTGATCAGGTGTTCAATTTCGCTGTACGGGAAGCCCGCCATTTGCTGCGCCTGTTCGATAATCGGGGCGAAATTGTCGCCTTCGAGGTGGCTCACGCCCGGCCAGCCGACGATGCTGCGGGTCCAGATACGGTCGTCATAAGCGCCCACGGTCGGGTCGATAATGCAGTTTGAAGTCATGACGATAGGACCCGGGAAGCGGGCGAATTCCACCTGTTGATTCTGCCAGCCGCTGCCGTAGTTGCCGACGAGGTGTTTGAATTTACGCAGTTCAGGGTAGCCGTGCGCAGGCAGCATTTCACCGTGGGTATAGACGTTAACGCCGGTGCCTTCGGTTTGCTGCAGCAGGTTGTAGAGATCTTTCAGGTCATGGCCGGAGATCAGAATGCATTTCCCGGCAACGGCTTTCACGTTGACCTGAGTCGGGATCGGGTGGCCGTAAGTCTCGGTTTCACCGGCGTCGAGGATGCTCATCACTTTGAAGTTCATCTGGCCGATTTCCATCGAGCATTCCAGCAGCGCGTTCATGTCGGACGGCCAGGTGCCCAGCCACGCCATGATTTTATGGTACTGCGCGTAGATACTGTTGTCGTACTGGCCCAGTACGTGCGCGTGCTCCATATACGCCGCGGCGCCTTTCAGTCCGTACAGGCAGAGCAGACGCAGGCCGAGAATGTTCTCGCCAATTCTCGCTTTGTCTTTATTCGGGGTGAATTCAGCGGCCTGACGTTGCAGCTCGCCGAGGTCGTCGCTGACCAGTTGCAGGCCCGCCATCGGGTTATCGACGGCAACAGCAGGATCGTTGTGCAGGCACAGCGCTTTCAGCATTTCGCGTTTGGCGATAGCTTCGCGCGCGTAGGCAATAATGCGGGGGGAATCAAAGTTAACGTTGGTCAGCGTGGAGAAGAACGCGCGAGGGGCGAAGTTATCAACGTCATGATTGATAATACCGTATTCACGTGCTTTCACTGCCCATGCCGACAGGCCCTGTAGGGTGGCGATCAGCAGGTCCTGCAGATCCGAGGTTTCCGCGGTTTTACCGCACATACCCTGCGCGTAAGAACAGCCGTTACCTGCCGGGGTACGAATGGTTTGTTCACATTGCACACAAAACATGGTCACACCTTTTAAAGTTATATTTGAGATACATGTTTAAGGTTAAGCTTCGGCTAAGCGACTGAAAAGGCATTTTTAACACAACTTACACAGAGATTGATTTAGCGCAATTTTGGCGGTAAACGTGTTACCGCCAGGGAGGATTTCAGGCAGTGAAGAAGGCCATCAGGACAGGCACCAGCAGACTCAACAAAAAGCCATGCACAATGGCGGCGGGCACAATTTCAATCCCCCCGGAGCGTTGCAGCACCGGCAGGGTAAAGTCCATCGAGGTGGCACCAGACAGGCCAAGCGCCGTCGAGCGGCTGCGGTGTACCATGCCTGGAATTAACATAATGGCGATAAGTTCGCGCGCCAGATCGTTAAAGAAGGTGGCGCTGCCAATCACCGGGCCGAAAGCTTCGGTGAGCAAAATACCCGACAGCGAATACCAGCCAAAACCGGACGCCATTGCCAGACCGGTTTTTAACGGCAGGTCGAGAATAAAGGCATTAATGGCACCGCCGACCAGTGAACTGGCCACCACAATGACCGCGACGATCATTCCGCGTCGATTCAGGACAATTTGTCTGAGCGTCATGCCATTATTTCTTAATTGCACACCCACGAGGAATAATAAAAAGATCAGCGTATATTCGCTGGCTTCAGTGGCATGCTGAAGAATGTCGAGTCCGGTGAGGCCAAGTAAAAAACCGAGCACCACAACGCCACACAATTTTAATGATTCCAGCGCCATTGCAATTCGTGACGGTAATTTTTCCTGCTGGTGCTGATGGCGCCAGGGAAGTATACGTTCCAGCCAAAACAGCGCTGCGATATTACACAATAAAATAATTACGATACTGACCGCAGAATAGTGCAGGATGGACAGCAGATTGCTGGCCAGGTTATCCAGAAACGCCAGGCTAATTCCCATAAAAAAGAGAATGACGTAAACAATCCAGCTTAACAGACGATTTATCAGTTTCAGCGTTGCGCTATGGCGCAGGGGAATCAGGTAACCTGCAATCAGCGGCAGGAGGATAATCAGCAAGCCTGAGAACATGAACAGCCCGGTCCTTTGAATAAAAATAGCGCACCAGACACTACCGAATTCCCGGGAGCCAGTAAAGAGATGATGAGGAATAAAAAACGCCCGGCGAGCGCAGAGGTGTCGCCGGGCGTTTGACAGTAATGCTTAATCGCGTTTTTCAAGCAGAGTACGATAGAGCACGCCGCCGAGGATACCGCCAACGATGGGTATGACCCAGAACAACCACAGCTGCTGCAGTGCCCAGCCGCCCTGGAAGATGGCGACGGCGGTGCTGCGCGCCGGGTTCACCGAGGTATTGGTGACCGGAATACTGATCAGGTGGATCAGCGTCAGCGCCAGGCCGATGGCAATCGGCGCAAATCCGGCCGGTGCGTGTTTATCGGTCGCACCGTGGATCACCAGCAGGAATCCACAGGTCAGGACAATCTCAATCACAATCGCTGACAGCATGGAGAAGCCGCCCGGCGAGTGTTCGCCATAGCCGTTGGAGGCAAATCCGCTGGCTGCCGCATCAAAGCCTGCCTTACCACTGGCGATGAGGTACAGGATCGCGGCGGCAATAATACCGCCAACCACCTGGGCGATAATATAACCAATAACATCTTTGGCCGGGAAACGACCGCCAGCCCACAGGCCGAGCGTTACCGCCGGGTTAAAATGGCCGCCAGAGATATGGCCTACGGCATAGGCCATGGTCAGTACCGTTAAACCAAATGCCAGTGCAACACCCGCAAAACCAATGCCTAATTCAGGGAATGCCGCCGCCAGTACCGCGCTACCGCAACCACCGAACACCAGCCAGAATGTACCGAAGCATTCCGCTGCTAATTTTCTGAACATAGCCACCTCAATGGAGAATAGAGTTTCAGTGCATGAATTAATTGCACTGGTTATTTATTTATCGCTACAAAGGGATGCGATGAAAATAAAGACTATGTATTCTAAAAATGAAAACCATCCCTTTGCCAGTAAAATAAGTCTTATTGGTTTGATTTAAGGCAATACGATCTCATTCCTTAGAAAATTCTGAGGTAATGTAAGTGTAGAATGCTTCGACTGAAAGTAAACGCGCAGCATAAAATATACTTTCAGCTTCTTATTTATATTCTGTTCCCGTCTTTTCAGGTTGTTATCAGAAACGAATCCTTGCAAAACAGATGCGATCCGATCGGTGTTCAGCGCCTGACTCTGCCGCTATACTGCTGATAGCTAAAGGAGAATCTGGCGACTGAGGGGAGGGGGTATGCTTCTTGAACGGGTGGAAATCGTTGGATTTCGTGGCATCAGGCGTTTATCGCTGATGCTGGAACATAACAACGTGCTGATCGGTGAAAACGCCTGGGGTAAATCAAGCCTGCTGGATGCCTTAACGTTGCTGTTATCTCCTGAACCTGCGCTCTACCATTTTGTGCGCGATGACTTCTGGTTTCCTACCGGCGATATTCAGGGGCGCGAGCATCATCTGCATATCATCCTGACCTTCCGTGAGCAGGAGCCTGGCCGTCATCGGGTGCGGCGCTATCGCCCGCTTTCACAGATCTGGGTGCCCTGTGCGGATGGCTATCAGCGCGTTTTTTATCGTCTCGAAGGCGAACTGGCGGAAGACGGCAGCGTAATGACGTTACGCAGTTTCCTCGACGGCGACGGCGAGCCGCTGGAGCTGGACGACATCGACGGCCTGGCACACCACCTGATCCGCCTGAAACCGGTGCTGCGCCTGCGCGATGCCCGTTTTATGCGCCGTATCAGCAACGGAACGGTGCCGCATCTGCCGGACGTTGAAGTCACCGCCCGCCAGCTTGATTTTCTCTCCCGCGAGCTGGTGCGCAGCCCGCAGAACCTCACCGACGGCCAGATCCGTCAGGGGCTTTCCGCCATGGTGCAACTGCTGGAACACTACTTTTCCGAGCAGGGCTCCGCCGAATCGCGCCACCGGTTACTGCGTCGCCGCTCGCATGATGAGCAGCGCAGCTGGCGTTATCTCGACATCATCAACCGTATGATCGACAAGCCTGGCGGTCGCAGCCACCGGGTGATCCTGCTCGGGTTGTTCGCCACCCTGTTGCAGGCAAAAGGCACGGTCAGGCTGGACAGGGACGCGCGCCCGCTACTGCTGGTGGAAGATCCCGAAACCCGTCTGCATCCGATCATGCTCTCCGTGGCCTGGAATTTACTCAACCTTCTGCCACTGCAGCAGGTGACCACCACCAATTCCAGCGAGCTGCTGTCAATGACGCCGGTCGAGCAGGTGTGTCGGCTGGTGCGTGAATCATCCCGCGTCGCGGCATGGCGGCTCGGGCCAGGGGGCATCAACGCCGAAGAGGGGCGCCGCATCGCCTTTCATATCCGCTTCAACCGCGCCTCGTCGCTCTTTGCGCGCTGCTGGTTACTGGTGGAAGGCGAGACCGAAACCTGGATGATCAATGAAATGGCGCGCCAGTGTGGCCACCACTTTGATGCGGAAGGGGTGAAAGTGATTGAGTTTGCCCAGTCAGGCCTGAAACCACTGATCAAGTTCGCCCGCCGGATGGGCATCGAGTGGCACGTACTGGTCGATGGCGACGAGGCCGGTAAAAAATATGCCGCGACGGTGCGCAGCCTGCTCAACAATGACGGTGAGCTGGAGCGCGATCACCTGACCGCATTACCGGCGATGGACATGGAGCACTTCATGTATAAACAAGGGTTCGCAGGCGTTTATCACCGGGTGGCGCAGATCCCGGAAGGGGTTCCGATGAACATGCGACGGGTGATCATCAAAGCCATTCATCGTTCGTCCAAGCCGGATCTGGCGATTGAAGTGGCCATGGAGGCCGGGCGGCGCGGTATTGAGGCCGTCCCGACGTTGCTGCGAAAAATGTTCTCCCGCGTGCTGTGGCTGGCGCGCGGGAGAGCGGATTAGCGTTGGCACGTTTCCCGCGTCTGGTGATGCAGGCTATCTAAAAGCGCGTAGCGACGGCGATATTCGGCGCGCTTCTTGCTGGCAATCTCCTCCATCGGCTTGCGCGGCATGTCGCGCGGTAGCAGATAATCGCCGTGCCCGTCGACGCTGGCA
Source organism: Trabulsiella odontotermitis (assembly GCF_001188485.1). Lineage (GTDB taxonomy): Bacteria > Pseudomonadota > Gammaproteobacteria > Enterobacterales > Enterobacteriaceae > Trabulsiella > Trabulsiella odontotermitis_A. The sequence goes on along the minus strand of NZ_JNGH01000124.1, from coordinate 15,111 downwards.
CCGAGCGACGCCCAGAAACTGTTGTAATCCGCATGCAGGTGTTCGTGTTTTTTCCGGCGATAGCGCAGGCTGCGGTAAATATGCGTTTCATTGCTCACCGCGCGGATCTGCTCTGCGCCAAGCTGCTGACCCAGCGTCATGGCGGCTTCCACCAGCAGACGCTTTGGAAACAGACCGTGACAGGCTTTGGTCGCCGTCTGGATCCGCGCATGCGGAACCTGCGCTTTAGCGCCCTGCAGACCGCCGATGTAGAGCGTGTTTTTACCGCCGACGCGGCACAACGTAAAGGTCAGCTCCGCCAGCATGGTCTCCTGCGAATCACAAAACAGCAGCGTCGCTTCGCCTTCTTTGTCCAGCATCGCATCGGCCCGCAGGCGCACCGTATACCTCTGCTCGTCTTTACCGCTTAGCACCGCCAGCGTCACACCATTGGGCGTGAGGTAGCGGTTAAATACCCGTACTGGTAACACTCTGGTGAATTGCTGATAATGCCAGCGCAGCGCGTCAATCGCCTGCGTGCGGGGCATAGTAATCGATAACCACGGACGATGCAGACGGCAGGGCAGTCCTGGCTGCGCGTTGAGGATTTGCATCAGTTGCGGCTGCTGCGCCAGATCATTCAAGAAGCGTAAGGTGCTGAACGGCGTCGCCAGCGAACGAAGCATGAATTTGTGACGATAAGCAGGATTGCGCCACGCCAGCCCCGGGATCAGTTTTCCGGTTCTCAATAACTGAAAAAGCTGCCAGCCTGACTTCAGTTGCGTGGATTCCGATTGCGGTATTTCGACGATGAATGACATGATGAAATCTGTTGGTCAGGAAGGGATGGCATTATTTCAGCAGGTAAATAATCAATACTGTCTAAACAAACGGGACCCACTGATAAAAGAGAGGGTTTCGTTGAGGTCAGGTTTAGATAAAATCATCCTTTATTTATGCCCGTGCATAGCGTTGGACTTTTTATGAATTTGAAGGGAAAAAGCAAAAAAATTTATCTGATTCTGGCCGTGCTGATTGTCATTGCCGGTGTCTGGCTGTGGCGCACGCTGAATGCCCCGCTTCCGCAATATCAGACGCTGATTGTTCGCAAGGGAGATTTGCAACAGAGCGTGCTGGCGACGGGCAAACTCGATGCGCTGCGTAAAGTGGACGTGGGCGCGCAGGTGAGCGGTCAGCTGAAAACGCTGTCGGTAAACATTGGCGATAAGGTGAAAAAAGATCAGCTGCTGGGGGTTATTGACCCGGAACAGGCGCAAAACCAGATCAAAGAAGTGGACGCGACGCTGATGGAACTGCGTGCGCAGCTCCGACAGGCACAGGCGGAGCAGAAACTGGCGCAGGTGACGCTGGCGCGGCAACAAAAGCTGGCGAAAACCAACCTGATCTCACAGCAGGATCTGGACACCGCGGCGACCGATCTCGCCGTCAAACAGGCGCAAATCGGCACCATTGAAGCACAGATCAAACGCAATCAGGCCACCCTCGATACCGCGAAAACTAATCTCGACTACANGAAGTGACGCAGATCACCACCCTGCAGGGGCAGACGGTCATCGCTGCGCAACAGGCGCCGAATATCCTGACGCTGGCGGATCTCAGCACCATGCTGGTGAAAGCGCAGGTATCGGAAGCGGATGTTATTCACCTGAAACCGGGGCAAAAAGCGTGGTTCACGGTGCTGGGCGATCCGCTGACGCGCTACGAAGGCACGCTGAAAGACATTCTGCCGACGCCGGAAAAAGTGAATGACGCCATCTTCTATTATGCCCGGTTTGAAGTGCCGAACCCGCAGGGCGTGCTGCGCCTCGAGATGACCGCACAGGTGCACATTCAGCTCAACGGCGTGAAAAACGTGATGACCATTCCGCTGTCGGCACTTGGCGANNGCTGTTGGCGACAACCGCTATAACGTGCGGCTGCTGCGTAACGGCGAGGTCAAAGAGCGCGAAGTGACCATCGGCGCGCGCAACGACACCGACGTGGAGATCACCAAAGGGCTTGAAGAGGGTGATGAAGTGATTACCGGCGAAGGCAAGCCCGGGGCCGCGAAATGACGGCACTGCTTGAGCTGAATAATATTCGGCGTAGTTATCCTTCCGGGGACGGCAGCGTTGATGTGCTGAAAGGGATCACGCTCAGCATTGAAGCGGGCGAAATGGTGGCGATTGTCGGCGCGTCCGGCTCGGGAAAATCGACGCTGATGAACATCCTCGGCTGTCTGGATAAGCCGAGCAGCGGCACCTACCGCGTGGCCGGAACCGATGTCGCCACGCTTGATGGCGATGCGCTGGCAAAGCTGCGCCGCGAACATTTTGGCTTCATCTTTCAGCGCTATCATCTGCTCTCGCACCTGACGGCGGCGCAGAACGTGGAGATCCCGGCGGTTTATGCCGGAACCGAACGCAAAGCGCGGCGGCAACGATCGCTGGAACTGCTGAAGCGGCTTGGGCTGGACGATCGTGTGGATTATCAGCCATCAAAACTCTCCGGCGGCCAGCAGCAGCGCGTGAGTATTGCCCGTGCGCTGATGAACGGCGGGCAGGTAATCCTTGCGGATGAGCCCACCGGGGCGCTGGATACCCATTCCGGCGATGAAGTGATGGCGATCCTGCATCAGCTCAAAGAGCAGGGCCACACGGTGATTATCGTGACGCATGATCCGCAGGTGGCGGCGCAGGCGGAACGGATTATCGAAATCCGCGACGGGGAGATTATTGCGAATCCCCCGGCGAAAAGCGCGGCGCAGTCGCAGGCGGTCAGCCCGCGTCAGGTGAACGGTTCCGGCTGGCGGCAGTTCACCAGCGGTTTTCGTGAAGCGCTGTCGATGGCCTGGCGTGCGCTGGCGGCCAACAAAATGCGTACGCTGCTGACAATGCTGGGGATTATCATCGGCATCGCCTCGGTGGTGTCGATTGTGGTGGTAGGCGATGCCGCCAAACAGATGGTGCTGGCGGACATTCGGGCGATTGGCACCAATACGATTGATATCTACCCCGGCAAAGATTTTGGCGACGACGATCCGCAATACCAGCAGTCGCTGAAATATGACGATCTGCTGGCGATTCAGAAACAGTCCTGGGTCNNGGCGAACGCGGAAGGCGTCGGCGGACAATATTTTAATGTTTACGGCATGACCTTCAGCGAAGGGAATACGTTTAACGATATCCAGCTCAACGGCCGCGCGCAGGTGGTGGTACTCGACAGCAACAGCCGTCGCCAGCTCTTTCCCAACAAGGCGCGGGTCGTGGGTGAAGTCATTCTGGTGGGCAATACGCCCGCAACGGTCATTGGCGTGGCGGATGAGAAACAGTCAATGTTCGGCAGCAGCAAAGTGTTGCGCGTGTGGCTACCGTATACCACCATGTCAGGCCGCGTGGTCGGGCAGTCGTGGTTAAACTCCATCACCGTCAGGGTTAAAGAGGGTTATGACAGCGCGGTGGCGGAGCAACAGTTGACCCGGTTACTGACGTTGCGCCACGGTAAGAAAGATTTCTTCACCTGGAATATGGACAGCGTCTTGAAAACGGCGGAAAGGACCACACATACTCTTCAGCTGTTCCTGACGCTGGTAGCGGTGATTTCGCTGGTGGTCGGCGGGATTGGCGTGATGAATATTATGCTGGTGTCGGTGACGGAACGAACGCGTGAAATCGGCATCCGTATGGTGGTCGGTGCGCGGGCCAGCGATGTGTTGCAACAATTCTTAATTGAAGCGGTACTGGTGTGCCTGGTGGGCGGTGCGCTTGGCGTGACGCTGTCGCTGATGATCGCCGTTGTGTTGCAGCTCTTTTTACCGGGCTGGGAGATTGGTTTCTCACCGCTGGCGCTGTTGACCGCGTTTTTCTGCTCGACGCTGACCGGCGTTTTGTTTGGCTGGTTGCCTGCACGTAACGCGGCCCGACTCGATCCGGTGGATGCGCTGGCGCGCGAATAAGCGAAAAAAATGCCAGTCATAAGGACTGGCATTTTGCCTGCGGGATGTACACAATAATGCATAAGAGCTATGCAGTCGTTTCTGCTTCGACGGGCACAATCACTGAGGCATGATTGCCTTTAGGGCCCTGGTGGACATCAAACCGAACAGATTGCCCGGCTTTTAGCGTTCTGTAACCATCCATCTGAATGGTGGAGTAATGAGCGAATATGTCTTCGCCGCCGCCCTCGGGACAGATAAAACCAAACCCTTTGGCATTGTTGAACCACTTAACAGTACCCATTTCCATACTTCGACATCCTTCGTAAATCTTTATAAGTAGATGGAATGACCGGTGGTAGAGTGGGGGTTGTTCAAATCCTCGCCAACTCTCGTCAGTAGAATGTAGATAAAGCGGGTATCGCGTCAAGGGGATGGCGTCGCGAAACGGTGGAAAATGAATCAAAATTTGAAGCAGTTAACGCTATTACCGGGGAATGTGACAGCCGTCGCGGATGGCAACAATAGATGATAGTTATCTGCGATCTCGTGTAGATTCAATAGTGTGTAGACTCTTGTCAGCGGTGAGCTTCAGGCCTGCCGGCACCTGTAACCAAAGATGATAACTGACGATGAGCAAGACCAGAGAGTGGCTGGACGTTGACCAGCTGGCAAAAGATAAACTGCGCGATGCGCTAAAGCCGCCATCTATGTATAAAGTGATATTGGTCAATGATGATTATACTCCCATGGAGTTTGTTATTGACGTGTTACAAAAATTCTTTTCTTATGATGTAGAACGTGCAACGCAACTGATGCTCACGGTTCATTATCAAGGTAAGGCCATTTGTGGTGTGTTTACCGCAGAGGTCGCAGAAACCAAAGTGGCGATGGTGAACAAATACGCAAGGGAGAACGAGCATCCGTTGCTGTGTACGCTGGAAAAAGCCTGAAGACAGGCATGAAAATTGGGGGAGGTGCCTATGCTCAATCAAGAACTGGAACTCAGTTTAAATATGGCTTTCGCCAGAGCGCGCGAGCACCGTCATGAGTTTATGACCGTCGAGCATCTGTTGCTGGCTCTGCTCAGCAACCCATCGGCCCGTGAAGCACTGGAAGCGTGCTCCGTGGATCTGGTGGCGCTGCGTCAGGAACTCGAAGCCTTCATCGAACAAACCACACCCGTCCTGCCCGCCAGTGAAGAAGAGCGCGATACGCAACCGACGCTCAGCTTCCAGCGTGTGCTGCAGCGCGCGGTCTTTCACGTTCAGTCTTCCGGTCGCAGCGAAGTTACCGGTGCGAATGTGCTGGTTGCTATTTTCAGTGAGCAGGAGTCGCAAGCGGCTTACCTGCTGCGTAAACACGAAGTCAGCCGCCTTGATGTGGTGAACTTCATTTCTCACGGCACGCGCAAAGACGAGCCGAGCCAGTCTTCCGATGCCGGAAGCCAACCGAACAGCGAAGAACAAGCAGGTGGGGAGGAACGTATGGAAAACTTCACGACCAACCTCAATCAGCTCGCGCGTGTTGGCGGCATCGACCCGTTAATCGGACGGGACAAAGAACTGGAGCGCGCTATCCAGGTGCTGTGCCGCCGTCGTAAAAATAACCCGCTGCTGGTGGGGGAATCCGGCGTCGGTAAAACCGCCATCGCCGAAGGTCTCGCCTGGCGCATCGTGCAGGGTGACGTGCCGGAAGTGATTGCCGATTGCACTATCTACTCGCTCGATATCGGTTCACTGCTGGCGGGTACCAAATACCGTGGCGATTTTGAAAAGCGCTTCAAAGCGCTGCTGAAACAGCTGGAGCAGGATACTAACAGCATTCTGTTCATCGACGAGATCCACACCATCATCGGTGCGGGTGCGGCGTCGGGTGGGCAGGTGGATGCCGCCAATCTGATCAAACCGTTGCTTTCCAGCGGCAAGATTCGGGTGATTGGTTCCACCACCTATCAGGAATTCAGCAACATTTTTGAGAAGGATCGGGCGCTGGCGCGTCGCTTCCAGAAAATTGATATCACCGAGCCGTCGGTGGAAGAGACGGTGCAGATCATCAACGGCCTGAAACCGAAGTACGAAGCGCACCACGACGTGCGTTATACCGCGAAAGCGGTGCGTGCGGCGGTGGAGCTGGCGGTGAAATACATCAACGATCGTCATCTGCCGGATAAAGCGATTGACGTGATCGACGAAGCGGGCGCGCGGGCACGTCTGATGCCGGTCAGCAAGCGCAAGAAAACGGTCAACGTGGCGGACATCGAATCTGTGGTGGCGCGCATTGCGCGTATTCCGGAGAAGAGTGTTTCGCAAAGCGATCGCGATACGCTGAAAAACCTCGGCGACCGTCTGAAAATGCTGGTCTTTGGTCAGGACAACGCCATAGAGGCGTTAACCGAAGCCATCAAGATGAGCCGCGCCGGTCTGGGTCACGATCACAAGCCGGTAGGTTCTTTCCTGTTCGCCGGGCCGACCGGGGTCGGGAAAACCGAGGTAACCGTTCAGCTGGCGAAAGCGCTGGGCATTGAGCTACTGCGTTTCGATATGTCCGAATATATGGAACGCCACACGGTGAGCCGCCTGATTGGTGCGCCTCCGGGTTATGTCGGCTTTGACCAGGGCGGTCTGCTGACTGATGCGGTGATCAAGCATCCTCACGCTGTGCTGCTGCTCGATGAGATCGAGAAAGCGCACCCGGACGTCTTCAACCTGCTGCTGCAGGTGATGGACAACGGTACGCTGACCGATAACAACGGCCGCAAAGCGGACTTCCGCAACGTGGTGATGGTAATGACGACCAACGCCGGGGTACGTGAAACCGAACGTAAATCCATCGGCCTTATCCAGCAGGATAACAGCACCGATGCGATGGAAGAGATCAAGAAGATCTTTACGCCGGAGTTCCGTAACCGTCTGGACAACATCATCTGGTTCGATCACCTCTCTACCGAGGTTATCCATCAGGTAGTCGATAAGTTCATCGTCGAACTGCAGGTGCAACTGGATCAGAAAGGCGTGTCGCTGGAAGTGAGCCAGGATGCCCGCAACTGGCTGGCAGACAAAGGCTACGATCGCGCAATGGGCGCACGTCCGATGGCGCGTGTGATTCAGGACAACCTGAAGAAACCACTGGCGAACGAGCTGTTGTTTGGTCAACTGGTTGATGGCGGTCAGGTCACCGTCGAACTGGATAAAGAGAAAAATGCGCTGACGTATGATTTCCAGAGTGCACAAAAGCACAAACCGGAAGCGGCACATTAATTTTCTTACCGCATTAAAAAACGGGCGAAAGCCCGTTTTTTTTCGTCCGTCATACCATGGAAAAAGGCCGGGAAGCACTCCCGGCCTTTCAGCATAATAATTCGGTTGCCGTTACGGCATTAAAACAATCAGCGACTACGGAAGACAATGCGGCCTTTGCTCAGGTCGTACGGGGTCAGCTCAACAGTCACTTTGTCGCCCGTCAGAATGCGGATATAGTTTTTACGCATTTTACCGGAGATATGCGCGGTTACCACGTGTCCGTTTTCCAGTTCTACGCGGAACATAGTGTTAGGTAACGTTTCGAGAACGGTACCCTGCATTTCAATATTGTCTTCTTTGGCCATCTAGTCCTCTGGGGTATCACTACCGTAGTTTTGAACCGGCAAGATAATGCCGAAATTCAGTAATTAAGTAAAGATTTGTGCGTAAAAAACGCAAAAGTCGTTTTTGCGCATTACCCTGATGCCACACGAAAAGACCGTATGACAGCGCAAACGTAGAGAGGGAGCAGCGGAATTAACTGACTCGAACGGTCCCAAACGGCGGCGGGGCAAGATGCAGAAGCGACTCTTCGGCACAATTATATCACCCTGATAAAAAAATGTTTCGAAAACATTTATACCGAAGGGGAAAAGAGCGTTCTCGGCACCCAGCAACGCTGCGCGAGCGTATGCACCCGTAACGCGGAAAGATGCTCAAGATAAACCCGCCGGGGTATCTCTGTTACGCCCAGGGAGGCCGTGTGGCTGTTCAACACCTGGCAGTCGATGAGTTTGCCACCCTGACGGGAGAAATCGGCGCTGAAGACCAGTAGCGCGGTTTTAGAGGCATTCTCTGCCCGGCTGAACATTGACTCGCCGCAAAACAGCGCGCCCTGCGACACGCCATACATGCCGCCCACCAGTTCATTCTCTTCCCAGACTTCAATCGAATGCGCATGACCAAGCTCGTGGAGGCGGTGATAGGCTTCGACGATGTCGCTGGTGATCCACGTGCCTTCTTCGCGATCGCTGGCGCAGCCTTCGATCACGCGTTCAAACGCATGGTTCAGCGTTACACGATAGGGCGAATTTTTATGGAAGCGCTTCATGCTGCGGCTGACATGAAATTCATTCGGCCACAGCACGGCGCGGGGGTCGGGCGACCACCACAGAATCGGATCGCCCGGCGAATACCAGGGGAAAATGCCGCGCTGGTACGCCATCAATAGCCGCGCCGGGCTAAGGTCGCCCCCTAATGCCAGTAACCCATTGGGTTCACGCAGAGCCCCTTCTGGCGAGGGGAACGCAATCGAGTAACGGGATAGCTGGACCAGACGCATGCCAGGACGACCTCTTACATGGCAATCGATGATTTATAATAGCCTACAGACGCTGCGTGAACCGGTAGTAACGCCCCTGTTTCATCAACAGATCTGCGTGACTACCATGCTCAATAATTTGTCCGTTGTCCATTACAATTATCTGATCAAAACGCGCCAGTCCGCGCAGGCGATGCGTCACCATCAGCACGGTTTTTCCCCGCATCACAACCGCAAGTAAATCAAGTATTTGGCTCTCGGTTGCCGCGTCCAGCCCTTCGGTCGGTTCATCCAGTAACATCAGCGGTGCGTCGTGCAACAGCGCGCGGGCAATGGCCAGTCGGCGCAACTCGCCGCCCGACAACTGACGACCGCCTTCGCCAAGCCAGCTGTTCAGACCGTTGTCCTCAAGCAGTTTGTCCAGCCCGGTGCGCTGCAGGACCGTTTTTAGCTCATCGTCCGTTGCGTCCGGTTTCGCCAGCCGCAGGTTGTCGCGCAGCGTGGCGCTGAACAGGTGAACGCGCTGAGGCACGACGCTCATCGTGCGGCGCAGCGACGTTTCGTCGAATTCGCGCACGGGGCTGCCGTTCAGCCGAACCTCGCCGTGCTGCGGGTCCCAGGCGCGGGTCAGCAACTGCAGCAGGGTGGATTTCCCGCAGCCAGTGCGCCCGAGAATAGCCACGTGTTCCCCTGCGGCGATGTGGGCGGAAATGCCGTCCAGCGCCGGTTGTACCTGTTCCGGATAGCGGAATGAGACGCCAGTGAGCGTCACGCTGACCTGTTGCGGCACCGGCGTTGCGGTCTCCGGGAAGGTGACTTCCGGCTGCTGTTCGGTGATCTGACTGATGCGTAACGCGGAGGCAATCACCTGGCCGAGATGCTGGAATGCGCCGGTGACCGGTGCCAGCGCTTCAAAGGCGGCCAGCGCACAGAAGACGAACAGGGCAATCAGCGCGCCAGGCTGCTTGTTGCCACCGACGCCGCCCGCGGCCATCCACAGCATCGCAATCACCNCCCCCGCCGATAAGCAACATAACGGCCTGCGACAGCGCCGTCAGTTCAGACTGGCGGCGCTGTGCCTCATGCCAGTTCATTTCAGTCTGTTCCATCTGCTGACGATAACGGGTGCTGGCGTTAAACAGCGAAAGTTCGGCCTGGCCCTGCAGCCACGCCGTCACCTGCTGACGGTACTGACCACGAAGACGGGTCAGACTTTCACCGGTTGGTTTTCCGGCGCGATAGAACATCGGCGGCAGGACCAGCAGCGTCACCAGCATAATGCCGCCCAGCGTCAGCGCCAGCGTGACATCAAGAAAACTCAGGCCAAACGTCACCACCAGGATGACCACCAGCGCGCCCACCAGCGGCGAAATCACCCGCAGATAGAGATGATCAAGCGTATCGACATCTGCCACCACGCGGTTAAGCAGTTCGCCCTGGCGAAAACGCGCCAGCCCGGCAGGGGTGAGGGGGAGCAGTTTGCTGAAGGTGAAGACACGCAAATGCTGCAATACGCGGAACGTCGCGTCATGGCTCACCAGACGCTCAAAGTAGCGCCCGGCGGTACGGATAATCGCCGCGCCGCGAACACCCGCCGCAGGCAGCATGTAATTAAAGCTGTACAGTCCGGCGACACCGACCACTGCGGAAGCCGACAGAAACCAGCCCGACAGCGTCAGCAGGCCGATGCTGGCGAGCAGAGTAATAATCGCCAGCACGACGCCGAGCGACAGCAGCCATTTGTGGCGTTTATAGAGCGCCAGGTAAGGAAACAGTGTGCGCATTTAAATCTCCTCCTGACGGTGGGCCAACAGGCGGGCAAACGAGCCTTCCGCCTGCGCCAGCGACGCATAGCGCCCTTGTTCAACCAGACGGCCGTCGTGCATCACCCAGATGGCGTCCCAGTCGGTCAGATTTTCCAGCTGATGCGTGACCATCAGCGTGGTCTGGCGAGTCGACGCCTTTGTTAAAGCCTGCATGACGCGCAATTCGCTGTGCGCATCGAGGCTGGCGGCGGGTTCATCCAGTAATAACAACCGGCACGGCGTCAGCAGCGCGCGGGCGACGGCAACACGCTGCGCCTGACCAACGGAAAGTCCCGCGGACTGGTCGCCGGTGGGCGTGTCGATGCCCTGCGGCAACTGATGAATAAATTCGCTGACCCAGGCGGCGTCGAGCACGGCCTGCAGTTGTTCGTCACTGGCATCCGGATCGGACAGCAGCACGTTCTCACGCAGCGTGGCGGCGGGAAGCTGCGGGTTTTGTCCGACCCAACTGATCAGGCGTCGCCAGCTTTCAGCATGCAGCTCGCGCAGCTCGACGCCATTAATACGCAGGCTGCCCTCGTAAGGGAGAAAACCGGCCAGCGTATTCAGCAGCGAGCTTTTCCCGGAACCGCTTTGCCCGACCAGCACTACGCGCTGCCCGGCGGCAAGTTCAAAATCGAGCGGTCCGGCCAGCGTTTTGCCTTCCGGCGATTTGATGAGAAGCCCCTGCGCCTGAATGCTGACCATCTCGTTGTCAGCAGGCATATGTTCACCCGGCTCAGGCTGCGCCAGCGGCGTTTCAAGAAAGGTTTTCAGGCTGTCTGCCGCACCAACGGCCTGCGCTTTGGCATGATAAAAGGTGCCGAGATCGCGCAGCGGCTGGAAAAATTCCGGTGCCAGGATCAGCGCCAGGAAACCGGCGGAGAGCGTCACACCGAGGCCATAAGAGCCGAAATTAAATTCGCCGAGGTAGGAGAAACCGAAATAGACCGCCACCAACGCAATCGACAGCGAGGCGAAGAATTCCAGTACGCCGGAGGAGAGAAACGCCAGACGCAGCACTTCCATCGTCCGCTGACGAAAATCCTGCGACGCGTGGCGGATGTTTTCAGTTTCTGCATCGCCACGCCCGAACAGGCGCAGGGTGTCCATGCCGCGCAAACGATCGAGAAAATGACCGCTCAGGCGAGCCAGCGCCAGAAAATTACGACGGTTAGCATCGGCCGCGCCCATACCCACCAGCGCCATAAACAGCGGAATAAGCGGCGCGGTGCAGAGCAAAATCAGCGCGGCGGCCCAGTTATACGGGAAAATCGCAATCACGATCAGCAACGGCACGCAGACTGCCAGCGCCATCTGCGGCAGGTAGCGGGCATAGTAATCATGCATGTCGTCGATTTGTTCCAGAATCAGCGTCGCCCAACTCCCGGCGGGTTTACCCTGAATCCACGCCGGACCGGCCTGTTGCAGGCGGTCAAGCACCTGACGGCGGATCTCAAAGCGAATGGTTTGCCCGGCATGAAACCCGACGCGCTCGCGCAACCACACCACCCAGGCGCGCAGCACGTAAGTCAACACCAGCAGCACGAACGGCAGCAGCAGGGCTTCGCGCGGAATGTTCACCATGATCATGTGATGGAGCGTGCGGGCGAGTAGCCAGGCCTGCGCGACGATAAGGATCCCACTGACGAAGCCCAGCAGACGAGAGATCGTCAGCCAGCGACGGGACAGGATGCTCTGCTGTTTTAACCAGCGGGTAAGCTCTTGTTGACGGGTTTTATTCATTGCGTGCTTAGCAGGTGCAGTTATGAGTTTTATTGGGCACGGCAATGTTACATCGGGGCAAAAATAAAGGCGACTTTTCGTCGCCTTCTTTACCTTTGTTACTGACTTGTAAAGATTATTTGCACGCGTCAGCCAGGCCGTCGAGATAACGCTCTGCGTCCAGCGCAGCCATACAGCCGGTGCCTGCAGAGGTGATCGCCTGACGGTAGATATGGTCCATTACATCACCTGCGGCAAACACGCCAGGGATGCTGGTCTGGGTGGCGTTGCCGTGGATCCCGGACTGCACTTTGATGTAGCCGTTTTCCAGTTCCAGTTGACCGTCGAAAATCGCCGTGTTCGGGCTGTGACCGATCGCGACAAACAGGCCCGCGACCTCCAGCGTCTCAACGATGTCAGTGTTCTGAGTATCACGAATACGCAGGCCGCTCACGCCCATCTGATCGCCGGTCACTTCTTCCAGCGTACGGTGAGTGTGCAGCACGATGTTGCCGCTGGCGACTTTATCCATCAGACGATTGATAAGAATTTTTTCCGCGCGGAATGAATCGCGGCGGTGAATCAGATGTACTTCAGAGGCGATATTCGACAGATACAGCGCTTCTTCAACAGCGGTGTTGCCGCCGCCAATGACCGCGACTTTCTGATTGCGATAGAAGAACCCGTCGCAGGTCGCACAGGCAGAAACGCCGCGGCCTTTAAACGCTTCTTCGGACGGCAGACCCAGATAACGCGCAGAAGCGCCAGTGGCGATGATCAGCGCATCACAGGTGTACTCGCCATTATCGCCGGTCAGGCGGAACGGACGGTTCTGCAGATCCACCTTGTTGATGTGATCAAACAGGATTTCAGTGTCGAACTTGGTTGCATGCTCATGCATGCGCTCCATCAGCAGCGGCCCGGTCAGGTCGTTAGGATCGCCAGGCCAGTTTTCCACTTCGGTGGTGGTGGTCAGCTGACCGCCTTTTTCCAGGCCGGTAATCAGCACCGGTTTCAGGTTTGCGCGCGCAGCATAGACCGCAGCGGTGTATCCCGCAGGGCCGGAACCCAGAATAAGTAATTTACTGTGTTTGGTCGTGCCCATGAGATCCCCATAATTGTTGGCAGACGTTTGCCGCGATTGTAGGGAATTTGTTGCAGTAAAAAAAGGGCTCAGCAATGTTGATAGCAATATGTGTAATAGAAAACGCCAATGGATAGTCGATTTTTTCGCCGCTGACTATAATTATTTCTTCTGAAATTGCGCATGTTATAAGTCGAAAACATGAGGATCAGCAGGGGCAGCTCAGGAATATCTGGCATGTTGTACTAAAAATCGATGTTTTGCTTTGACAATCACCTGTGCTTTTGCGAAAACATTCAAGGAAGATTAAAGAAGTGTTTCGCGTGTGCTGAATTACCCTGCATGCAAATACCATTTATATACACGGTTCCGTGTATACCCGGGCTAGCGCAATCCGCGCATGGCGTGGACAGACGCCATACGAGATAGCGATAGCTGCCGACTGGCAACGGTCTTCTCAACACGTACCCTGGGTTACGTCATGTCTCTGCCAACAGAGCGGCACGTAAACAACGGGCGCAGACTCTGAACAGTGACGTGCTAAGAGTCCAGACAGGAGTAGGGAAGGAATACAGAGAGACAATAATAATGGTAGATAGCAAGAAGCGCCCAGGCAAAGATCTCGACCGCATCGATCGCAACATTCTGAATGAGTTGCAAAAGGATGGGCGTATTTCCAACGTCGAGCTTTCTAAACGAGTGGGACTTTCTCCGACGCCTTGCCTTGAGCGTGTGCGCCGGCTGGAAAGACAGGGTTTTATTCAGGGCTATACCGCGCTGTTGAACCCGCATTATCTGGATGCATCACTTCTGGTTTTTGTTGAGATTACTCTGAATCGTGGTGCGCCGGATGTGTTTGAGCAATTCAACTCCGCTGTACAGAAACTTGAAGAAATTCAAGAGTGTCATCTGGTTTCCGGCGATTTCGACTATTTGTTGAAGACCCGTGTACCGGATATGTCAGCGTATCGTAAGTTACTGGGCGAGACCCTGCTGCGTCTGCCGGGTGTAAACGACACCCGTACTTACGTGGTCATGGAAGAGGTCAAACAGAGCAATCGTCTGGTAATTAAGACTCGCTAATACGGAACAGGTGCAAAATCGACATAGTTTGATTACACTCCTGTTAATCCATACAGCAACAGTGCCGGGGAGACCCGGCGCTGTTGTCCGTTTTAGCATCGGGCAGGAAAAGCCCGAAACCTGGAGAGCCTTTCTTGAGCCAGGAATACACTGAAGACAAAGAAGTCAGATTGACAAGATTAAGCAGCGGGCGCCGACTTCTGGAGGCGTTACTGATCCTATGTTCTCTTTTTGCCATCTGGCTGATGGCAGCGCTACTCAGTTTTAACCCCTCCGATCCCAGCTGGTCACAAACCGCCTGGCATGAGCCTATCCATAATCTTGGCGGTGCGCCCGGCGCATGGCTTGCGGATACGCTGTTCTTTATTTTTGGCGTGATGGCCTACACCCTCCCGGTGATTATCATCGGCGGTTGCTGGTTTGCCTACCGGCATCGCGCTAACGAAGATTACATTGATTACTTTGCCGTATCGCTGCGCCTGATTGGCGTGCTGGCGCTGATCCTGACCTCCTGTGGGCTGGCGGCGATTAACGCCGACGACATCTGGTATTTCGCCTCAGGCGGTGTGATTGGCAGCCTGCTCAGCACCGCGCTGCAACCGATGCTGCACAGCAGTGGCGGTACTATTGCGCTTCTGTGTATCTGGGCGGCCGGGCTGACGCTCTTCACTGGCTGGTCATGGGTCAGCATCGCCGAAAAAATTGNCCTCGCCGTGAACCCCGCCGGGCACGTATCCTGCGCGGCGCGTTGGCTCGCCGCAAACGTCTGGCGGATAAATTCGCCAACCCGATGGGGCGCAAAACCGACGAAGCGCTGTTCTCCGGTAAACGGATGGACGATGACGAAGAAGACATTCAATACAGTGCGCGCGGCGTTGTTGCCGATGCGGACGATGTTCTCTTCTCGGGCAGCAGCGCGGCCCGCACGACAGATTACG
>NZ_JNGH01000123.1 GCF_001188485.1 Trabulsiella odontotermitis | reverse complement strand
AGGACGGTAGCGCCAGCGTGCAGGCGAGCGTCAGCAATGTGAACGGCAACAGCGCCTCGGCGACGCACGGTTACAGCGTCGACAGCACGGCCCCGGCCATTACCATTGACACCCTGAGCGGTAACAATATTCTCAATGCCACCGAAGCGGGACGCTGGAGCACCACCGTGCCTGCCACTGATGTCGCCGCGCTGAAGGACGGCAGCGCCAGCGTGCAGGCGAGCGTCAGCAATGTGAACGGCAACAGCGCCTCGGCGACGCACGGTTACAGTGTCGACAGCACGGCACCGGCCATTACCATCGATACCCTGAGCGGCAACAATATTCTCAGTGCCACCGAAGCGGGGCAGCCGCTGACGGTCAGCGGCACCAGCACGGCCGAAGCCGGGCAGACGGTGACCATCACCCTGAACAACAAAACCTACACCGCCACGGTGGGAACAGACGGCAGCTGGAGCACCAGTGTCCCGGCAACGGATGTGAGTTCGCTGACCAGTGGCAGCGTGACGGTCAGCGCGGTGGTGACCGACAAAGCCGGGAACCCGGCGTCGGCGAACCATGCCCTGACGGTGGATACCGTGGTGCCGGTACTGACCATCAACACCCTTGCCGGCGACGACGTGATTAACGCCACCGAGCACGGGCAGGCGCTGATTGTCACCGGCACCTGCACCGGCGCGGCGGCGGGGGATGTGGTCACGGTGACCCTCAACAGTAANGACCTGATTAATGCGGTTGAGAAGGGGGCGGATGTGCTGATCTCCGGCACCAGCAACCAGCCCGCGGGGACCGGCGTCACCGTCACCCTGAACGGTAAAAATTACAGCGCGAGCGTTGATGCGCTGGGCAACTGGAGCGTCACCGTGCCCGCATCGGCAACACCGTGGCCGGTGACGATCTGATTAACAGCAGCGAAAAAACACAGGATCTGATCGTCAGCGGCGGCTCCAGCGGCCTGACGGCGGGCACGGTGGTAACGGTGATGCTTAACGGCAAAGCGTACAGCGGCACCACCGATATTTCCGGCAACTGGAGCGTGACCGTGCCCGCCGATCAGGTGGGCGCGCTGGGCGAGGCGATTTATACCCTCAGCGCGTCGGCAACCAATACGGTGGGCAACAGCGGCAGCGCAACGCATACCGTCAATGTGGAATCGCAACTGCCGGGCGTCACCATTAACGCTATCGCCACGGACGACATTATCAACGCCGCCGAAGTGGCGACAGGGCAAACCATTAGCGGCACCGTAAGAAACGCCGCCGAAAACGACACGGTGACGGTCACCATCGGCAATAACACCTATACCGCCACGGTGCGGCAGCGGCACGCGGGATGTCACCATCGACGCCAGCCTGCCGGGGCTGCGGGTGGATACCGTGGCGGGTGATGATGTCATCAACAGCATTGAACACGGCCAGAATCTGATCGTCACCGGGACCAGCGACGGGCTGGCGGCTGGCACCGCACTGACCGTTACCATTAACAATATTGACTATGCTGCCACCGTGCGTGCCGATGGGACCTGGAGCGCGGCGGTGCCCTCGACGGATGTCAGCAACTGGCCTGCCGGTACGCAGACGATTACGGTGACGGGCAACAACAGTTCCGGCACCCCGGTCAGCATCAGTCATGACGTGACGGTGGATCTGTCGGCGGTCGCGATCGCCATTAATCCGCTCACCACTGACGATGTGCTCAACGCCGTCGAGCGCGGGTCTGATCTGCAACTGTCCGGCACCACCAGCAATGTGGAAGAGGGGCAGAACGTCACCATTCTCTTTAACGGCAAGACATACAACGTTGCCGTGGCGGCAGACGGTAGCTGGTCGACCGTCATTCCGGCGGCGGATCTGGCGGGGTTGAAAGACGGCTCCAACAATGTACAGGCGAGCGTGACCAACCTGAACGGCAACAGCGCCTCGGCGAACCATGCGTATACGGTGGATGCCACCGCGCCGTCGATCACCATCAACACGCTCAGCGGTAACGACATTCTTAATGCCACCGAAGCCGGGCAGCCGCTGACTATCAGCGGCACAACCACGGCCGAAGCCGGACAATCGGTGGCCATTGCGTTTAACGGCAAAAATTACACCGCGACGGTGAATGCCGACGGCAGCTGGACCGTCGATGTTCCGGCGTCAGATCTGATCGGGCTGAGCAGCGGCGTGCTGCCCGTTACGGCGTCGGTCACTGATAAAGCCGGGAACCCGGCGTCGGCGAACCACAATCTGACGGTCGACACCAGCATACCGGTGGTGACCATCAATACCGTCGCTGGGGATAACGTCATTAATCTCAGTGAGCACGCGCAGCCGCAGGTGATCAGCGGCTCAGCGACCGGTGCGGCGGCGGGCGACACGGTGACGGTTACCATTGGCAGCAACAGCTATAACACGGTGCTGGACGCCGCCGGCAACTGGAGTGTCGGCGTTCCGAACGCGGTGGAAAAAGGCCAGGATCTGACGCTCAGCGGCACCAGCGCCAATCTGACCACCGGCACGGTCGTCACCGTCACCCTGAACGGTAAAAATTACAGCGCCACCACGGACGCTTCCGGCAACTGGTCGCTAACGGTGCCGGTGTCTGACCTGACGGCGCTCGGCGAGGCGAATTACACCGTTACCGCCAGCGCCACCAACAGCGTCGGTAACACCGTCAATGCGTCGGCAAATCTGCAGGTGGATACCAACGCGGTGGAAAAAGGCCAGGATCTGACGCTCAGCGGCACCAGCGCCAATCTGACCACCGGCACGGTAGTCACCGTCACCCTGAACGGTAAAAATTACAGCGCCACCACGGACGCTTCCGGCAACTGGACATTAACGGTGCCGGTGTCTGACCTGACGGCGCTCGGTGAGGCGAATTACACTGTTACCGCCAGCGCCACCAACAGCGTCGGTAACACCGTCAATGCGTCGACAAATCTGCAGGTGGATACTGCGCGGGGGCAGACCATCAGCGGCAGCGTGACCCGTGCGGCGGTGGGCGACACGGTGACCGTGCAGGTGGGCGGCAATACGTATACAACGACGGTGCAGACCGGCCTGGTGTGGAGCATCAATGTGCCCGCCAGCGCATTGCAGGGGCTGGGCAACGGGCCTGCGGGCACCGTCAATATTGGTGTGGCGGGCACCAGCAGCGCCGGAAATCCGGTCAGCATCAGCCACACCGTGACGGTTGATCTGGCGGGCGTGGCGATCAGCATTAACGCCGTCACGGCAGATGACGTTATTAACGCGGCGGAAAAAGGCGGCAGTCTGACGCTTTCCGGCACCACCACCAATGGTGCCCGCCGCCGATGTGGCGGCACTGAAGGACGGCAGCGCCAGCGTGCAGGCGACCGTCACTAACCTGAACGGCAACAGCGCCTCGGCGAACCACGGCTACAGCGTGGACGCCACCGCGCCGACGCTGACCATCAACACGCTCAGCGGCAACGATATTCTTAACGCCACTGAAGCCGGGCAGCCGTTGACTATCAGTGGCACCAGTTCGGCGGAAGCCGGGCAGACGGTGACCATTACCCTGAATAACAAAACCTATACGGCGACGGTGGGAGCCGACGGCACCTGGACCACCAGCGTACCGGCG
>NZ_JNGH01000122.1 GCF_001188485.1 Trabulsiella odontotermitis | reverse complement strand
CGCCGCCATCCGCCAGCGCCAGCGCGCCTTCCCAGGCGCCGGGCACGTGCGCCCTTTCCAGCCGCTCGGCGATCAGTTTTGCACGTTGCTGACGACGCTCTTTTTGTTCCGCCAGAAAGCCGGTCAGTTGCGGATGTTCCATGTCGATATTCAGACCGACGATGTGAATTTCGTGATTTTCCCAGACGGTGGAGATCTCCACGCCGGTAATCAGATTCAGCGGCAAACCGGCACGCTCGATTTCCGCACGCGCAGCCGGAATGGCTGACACGCTGTCATGGTCGGTAATCGCCAGAGTACCGACACGCATTTCATGGGCGCGATGAACCAGCTCCTGTGGCGTCAAACGCCCGTCAGACGCGGTAGTGTGGCTATGCAGGTCGTAAATTATGGCGTAATTGTCGTTATGGTCACTCAAAGTGGCACCCGTTACATCGGTGGGGGTCAGCGCAACATCATAGCCGCTCCCCCGATTTTTCTGAAATCGGGGGTTGACTTTATTTTCATGAACTAGTTAACTAGTACGCAAGCTCATAAGAAAACGGTATCTCACATGAAAACGCAATTTCGCATGATTAACGGCTGGTGGCGCACGTCCTGTTAACGGGCACGTGTCGTACGTCTGCAATCTGCACACAGATACCTGGCCCGCGTAGACGCGGGCTTTTTTTTGAACACAATTTTTATCCAGACAGGCGAGAACAAAGATGCAAACACCAAAACCTGCGCTCGAACTTCTGACCAGCAACGCCCTTTACCGGGACAATCCGACTGCGCTGTTTCATCAGCTGTGCGGCGCGCGTCCGGCCACGCTGCTGCTCGAATCCGCAGATATCGACAGTAAAAATGATTTGAAAAGCCTGCTGCTGGTCGACAGCGCCCTGCGCATTACCGCGCTCGGCAACACCGTGACGCTACAGGCGCTCTCTGATAACGGCGCAGCGCTGCTTGCTTTACTGGANCCGCGTGCTGCGGTTTCCGGCGGTGAGCGCGCTGCTGGACGAAGACGCCCGCCTGCGCTCGCTGTCGGTGTTTGACGCCTTCCGTCTGCTGCAGGATCTGGTGACCGTCCCGGAACACGAGCGTGAAGCGATGTTCTTCGGCGGCCTGTTTGCCTATGACCTGGTCGCCGGGTTTGAAGATTTGCCGCACCTCGAGGCCGACAACGCCTGTCCGGACTACTGTTTTTATCTCGCGGAAACGCTGTTGGTCATCGACCATCAGGCCAAAAGCACCCGCATTCAGGCGAGCCTGTTCACGCCGTTGACCAGCGAAAAAGATCGTTTAACGCAACGTATCGCTGAAATTGAGCAGCAGTTGGGCGAACCGGTGTCGCCGCTGCCGGTGCAGATGATGGCGCACCTGCAATGTGAATGCGATCAGAGCGACGATCAGTACGGCGCCATCGTGCGCAAAATGCAGCGTGAAATCCGTGCCGGGGAAATTTTCCAGGTGGTGCCGTCCCGCCGTTTTCAGTTGCCCTGCCCGTCGCCGCTGGCGGCCTATGACGTGCTGAAAAAAAGCAACCCGAGTCCGTACATGTTCTTCATGCAGGACAATGATTTTACGCTGTTTGGTGCCTCACCGGAAAGTTCGCTGAAGTATGACGCCAGTTCACGCCAGATTGAAATCTATCCGATTGCCGGTACCCGTCCGCGCGGTCGCCGTGCCGACGGCACGCTGGACCGGGATCTCGACAGCCGCATCGAACTGGAAATGCGCACGGACCATAAAGAACTCTCTGAACATCTGATGCTGGTTGACCTCGCCCGTAACGATCTGGCGCGCATCTGTACGCCGGGCAGCCGTTACGTCGCTGACTTAACCAAAGTCGATCGCTACTCCTTCGTGATGCATCTGGTGTCCCGCGTGGTGGGCGAACTGCGCAGTGACCTTGATGTGCTGCATGCCTATCGCGCCTGCATGAACATGGGCACGCTGAGCGGTGCACCGAAAGTGCGCGCGATGCAGCTGATTGCGGCGGCTGAAGGCAAGCGCCGCGGCAGCTACGGTGGCGCGGTGGGTTACTTCACCGCTCACGGCGATCTGGACACCTGCATTGTCATCCGCTCTGCGTATGTCGAAAACGGCATGGCAACCGTTCAGGCAGGCGCAGGGGTGGTGCTGGACTCCGTCCCGCAGGCGGAAGCGGATGAAACACGTAATAAAGCACGCGCGGTGGTGCGCGCAATCGCGCAGGCACACCGCGCACAGGAGACGTTCTGATGGCTGATATTCTGCTGCTCGATAATATCGACTCGTTTACTTACAACCTGGCGGATCAGCTGCGTTCGAAGGGACACAATGTGGTGATTTACCGTAACCATGTTCCGGCACAAACGTTAATTGACCGTCTGGCAACCATGAAAAACCCGGTGCTGATGCTGTCGCCGGGGCCGGGCGTGCCGTCTGAAGCAGGCTGCATGCCGGAGTTGCTGACCCGCCTGCGCGGCAAGCTGCCGATTATCGGTATCTGCCTCGGTCATCAGGCGATTGTGGAAGCTTATGGCGGTTACGTTGGCCAGGCCGGGGAAATTCTGCACGGCAAAGCGTCGAGCATTGAGCACGACGCTCAGGCGATGTTTGCCGGACTGCCCAACCCGCTGCCGGTGGCCCGTTACCATTCGCTGGTCGGCAGCGATATTCCGGCCGGGCTGACCATCAACGCCCATTTTGCCGGCATGGTGATGGCGGTGCGTCACGACGCCGACCGCGTCTGCGGCTTCCAGTTCCACCCGGAATCGATTCTGACGACCCAGGGCGCGCGCCTGCTGGAACAGACGCTGGACTGGGCGCAGCAAAAGCTGGAGCCGGTCAATACGCTGCAGCCGATTCTGGAAAAACATTCCCCCCGCCAGCGCCTTTGTGGCGGCGGCCTGCGGCCTGAAAGTGGCGAAACACGGCAACCGCAGTGTTTCCAGTAAATCTGGTTCGTCCGATCTGCTGGCCGCGTTCGGCATTAATCTGGATATGAATGCGGAGAAATCCCGCGAAGCGCTGGATGAGCTGGGCGTCTGCTTCCTGTTTGCGCCGAAATATCACACCGGCTTCCGTCACGCGATGCCGGTACGTCAGCAGTTGAGAACCCGCACTCTGTTTAATGTGCTCGGGCCGCTCATCAACCCGGCGCATCCGCCGCTGGCGCTGATTGGCGTCTACAGCGCCGAACTGGTGCTGCCGATTGCCGAAACCCTGCGCGTGCTCGGTTATCAGCGCGCTGCCGTGGTGCACAGCGGCGGTATGGACGAAGTCTCCTTGCACGCGCCGACTATCGTTGCTGAACTGAATGAGGGCGAGATCAGCAGCTATCAGCTGACCGCCGAAGACTTCGGCCTGACGCCGTATCATCAGGAACAGCTGGCGGGCGGCACGCCGGAAGAAAACCGTGACATTCTCACCCGCCTGCTACAAGGTAAAGGCGACGCTGCCCACGAGGCCGCCGTGGCCGCCAACGTCGCGATGCTGCTGCGTTTGCACGGCCACAACGATCTCAAAGCCAACGCGCAACGGGTGATCGATGTTCTGCGCAGCGGCGCAGCCTATGACAGAGTGACCGCACTCGCGGCAAGAGGGTAAATGATGCAGACCGTATTAGCGAAAATTGTTGCCGACAAAGCGATTTGGGTAGACGCCCGTAAACAACAGCAACCGCTGGCGACGTTTCAGAACGATATTATCCCCAGCACGCGCAGCTTCTACGACGCGCTGCAGGGGGCACGCACTGCCTTCATTCTGGAATGTAAAAAGGCATCGCCTTCAAAAGGGGTGATCCGCGACGATTTCGACCCGGCGCGTATCGCCAGTGTTTACCGGCACCACGCCTCGGCGATTTCGGTGCTGACCGATGAAAAATACTTTCAGGGCAGCTTTGATTTCCTGCCGATCGTCAGCAACATGGCGCCGCAGCCGATCCTGTGTAAGGACTTTATTATCGATCCTTACCAGATTTACCTGGCGCGCTATTACCAGGCCGATGCCTGCCTGCTGATGCTCTCGGTGCTGGATGACGAACAGTATCGCCAGCTCGCCGCCGTCGCGCACAGCCTGAACATGGGCGTGCTGACCGAAGCAAGCAATGAAGAGGAGCTGGAGCGCGCCCTGGCGCTCGGCGCGAAAGTGGTCGGCATTAACAACCGTGACCTGCGCGACCTCTCGGTTGATCTCAACCGCACCCGCCAGCTGGCGCCGCGTTTAGGCCACGGGGTGACGGTGATCAGCGAATCCGGCATCAATACCTACGCGCAGGTGCGCGAGCTGAGCCATTTTGCCAACGGTTTTCTGATTGGCTCGGCGCTGATGTCCCATGACGATCTCAGCGCTGCGGTACGCCGCGTGCTGCTGGGCGAAAACAAAGTCTGCGGGCTGACCCGCGCGCAGGATGCCCAGGCGGCATACGAAGCGGGCGCCATTTACGGCGGGCTGATTTTCGTCGCCTCGTCGCCACGCGCGGTAAATGAAGCCCAGGCGCGGGATGTGATGAATGCCGCCCCGCTGAGCTACGTTGGCGTATTCCGTGACGCCGCGATTGATGAGGTGGTCGCAAAGGTTAGCGCACTGAAACTGGCCGCCGTTCAACTGCACGGCAACGAAAATCAGGCTTACATTAATGCGCTGCGCGCGTCGCTGCCGGACCAGGTGCAAATCTGGAAAGCGCTCAGCGTCGCCGACACCCTGCCCGCCCGCGATCTGAACCATGTCGATAAATACCTCTTCGACAACGGCCAGGGCGGCACAGGCCAGCGTTTTGACTGGTCATTGCTCAGCGGTGCCGACCTCAGCAATGTGCTGCTGGCGGGTGGTCTGAGCCCAGATAACTGTGTGGAAGCCGCCAGAAGCGGCGCCGCCGGACTCGATTTCAATTCAGGTGTAGAGTCGCAACCGGGAATAAAAGATGCCAGCAAACTGGCTTCGGTCTTCCAGACGCTGCGCGCATATTAAGGAGCAACAATGAGTACGTTACTGAACCCCTACTTTGGCGAATTTGGCGGCATGTACGTGCCACAGATCCTGATGCCTGCCCTGCGCCAGCTTGAAGAAGCGTTTGTCAGCGCGCAGAAAGATCCGGCATTTCAGGCTGAATTTACCGATCTGCTGAAAAACTATGCCGGTCGCCCAACCGCGCTGACCAAATGCCGCAACCTGACGGCGGGCACCAACACCACGCTGTATCTCAAGCGTGAAGATTTGCTCCACGGCGGCGCGCACAAAACCAACCAGGTGCTGGGACAGGCGCTGCTGGCGAAACGAATGGGAAAAACCGAGATCATCGCCGAAACCGGCGCCGGGCAGCACGGCGTGGCGTCAGCGCTGGCCAGCGCCCTGCTCGGCCTGAAGTGCCGCATTTATATGGGTGCCAAGGACGTTGAGCGCCAGTCGCCTAACGTTTTCCGTATGCGTCTGATGGGTGCAGAAGTGATCCCGGTACACAGCGGGTCTGCAACACTGAAAGATGCCTGTAACGAGGCGCTGCGCGACTGGTCCGGCAGTTACGAAACCGCGCACTATATGCTCGGTACCGCGGCTGGCCCGCACCCGTTCCCGACCATCGTGCGTGAATTCCAGCGCATGATTGGCGAAGAAACCAAAGTGCAGGTGAAAGAGAAAGAAGGCCGTCTGCCGGATGCGGTGATCGCCTGCGTGGGTGGCGGTTCAAACGCCATCGGTATGTTCGCTGATTTTATTAACGAACCGTCTGTCGGGCTGATTGGCGTGGAGCCTGCCGGTCACGGTATCGAAACCGGCGAGCATGGCGCACCGCTGAAGCATGGCCGCGTGGGCATCTATTTCGGCATGAAATCGCCGATGATGCAGACCGACGAAGGCCAGATTGAAGAATCGTATTCCATTTCCGCCGGGCTCGATTTCCCGTCCGTCGGGCCGCAACACGCGTACCTTAATAGCATCGGTCGTGCGGAGTACGTCTCCATCACCGATAACGAGGCGCTGGAGGCGTTCAAAGCCCTGAGCCGCCATGAAGGGATCATTCCGGCGCTCGAGTCTTCACACGCGCTGGCGCACGCGCTGAAAATGATGCGCGACAATCCGGAAAAAGAGCAATTGCTGGTGGTCAACCTGTCCGGCCGCGGTGATAAAGACATCTTTACCGTACACGATATTCTGAAAGCGCGAGGGGAAATCTGATGGAACGCTATGAGACTTTGTTTGCACAACTGAAGGCCCGCAAGGAAGGCGCGTTTGTTCCCTTCGTGACGCTTGGCGATCCAGGCCCGGAGCAGTCGCTGAAAATTATTGATACGCTGATTGAAGCCGGGGCCGACGCGCTGGAGCTGGGTATTCCGTTCTCCGATCCGCTGGCTGACGGCCCGACCATTCAGAGCGCTACCCTGCGCGCATTTGCCGCTGGTGTCACACCGACGCAGTGCTTTGAGCTGCTGGCGGCGATTCGCCAGAAATATCCGACGATCCCGATTGGCCTGCTGATGTATGCCAACCTGGTGTTTAACCGTGGTATTGATGCCTTTTATGCCGAGTGCGCCCGCGTGGGCGTCGATTCCGTGCTGGTGGCAGACGTACCGGTGGAAGAGTCTGCTGAGTTCCGCCAGGCGGCGATGCGCCATAACATTGCGCCGATTTTCATCTGCCCGCCGAACGCCGACGATAATTTACTGCGTCAGATAGCCTCTTACGGTCGCGGCTATACCTATCTGCTGTCGCGTGCGGGGGTGACCGGTGCCGAGAACCGGGCGGCGCTTCCGCTGCACCATCTGGTAGAGAAACTGACCGAGTACCATGCGGCACCGCCGTTGCAGGGGTTCGGGATTTCGTCGCCGGATCAGGTCAGCGCGGCCATTGGCGCCGGTGCGGCGGGCGCGATTTCCGGTTCGGCAATCGTAAAAATCATTGAGAAAAACGTCGACAATCACCCGGCGATGCTGGATGAACTGAAAACGTTTGTCAGCAGTATGAAGGCCGCCACCGCGCAGGCGTGATGGCAGAGGGTCGGGCGTGTGAGCACCCGCAATAAAGTTGGGGTTGATATCTTAGATGAGAAATATTATCTTTCTCATTACTGAATAGTTGAGCGAATCACTCAGGTATTCAGTACGACATTGCTCACATTGCTTCCAGTATGACTTGCCCGCACATCGTGCGGGCTTTTTTTTGGTCTCAGTAGCTTTCGAGGTCGATGTAATCTTTTTCGTAATAACTGAGGCTCGCCAGTTCATCGTGTCGCGTGTTCAGGGCAACAATGAATTCGCCTCTGTCTTTGGCAGGGATATTTTTGCAAATCAGGTTATGCAGCAACTCAAGCTTTGCCAGACAATCGCAGGAAGCAATTCTGCTCAATAATTTCATTTCAACCATAGTGATTAATCAAACCCTTTTATTATGTTACTCCGGCTCATCGCCGCCTGGTGTTTCCTTCTGTCAGGAGAGGCTAACGTAGCGCAACACGCAGGGGATCAGTAGTGATTTGATTTTATATCCCGTGAATTTTTCCTGAGTCTGATTGCCGGAGAAAAACAGATAACGTATTGATTCGAAACCGCCTCACCCATTTAAGATAAAATAAGAAAAAGGGGGTTGCGGTCGGGGTGACATCGCGTCACTGATTGAGGTTAACCGGGTGTTGTGTCATTAACATGAACGCAATGACGCAGGCAGCAAAAAGTAACAGAATTGTTCGTGATACATACAAACAACAACTGGCCACAAAGGGCCAGTTGTTCAGATGTTTTTTGCAGGCGTGGATTAGAAACGATAACCCGCAGAGAACATAAATACCCACGGATCCAGACGCGTGCTGACGGTCTGATTCACGCCACCGGCTTTAAATTTCACGTCGGTATCGATATCCATGTACCAGACAGACATGTTCAACAGCCAGTCGCGGTTGATGAGGTAATCAAGCCCCACCTGCCCCGCAGCGCCCCAGGAATCATCGAGGCTCAGATCGCTCAGCCCGGCATCCTTACCCGTGTCGTTGAATTTTTCATCAAAGAACATGGTGTAGTTGATACCCGCGCCAACGTACGGACGCCATTGGCTTTTGGCATCGCCAAAATACCACTGCGCCATTAAGGTTGGCGGCAAATGATGCACCGTTGCGATATTGCCGGTCGGGCCGGTGCCCACTTTATGACGGAACGGCGTTGCAGCCAGCAGCTCAATACCGATGTTTTCCGTTGCCATATACGTAAAGGTTAAACCTAGCTGGGTATTGTTGTTAACGTTGAACCCGCCAAGCGCGCCGAGAACGTTATCCGAACCTTCGGTTGGTCGTACCGTTGCACTACCTGCGCGAATAAAGAATTCCCCTTCCTCATGCGCCCATGCCCCGCCAGTTGAAAGCGTGCCTAAAACCAATGCCGCCACAGCTAATTTCTTCATATCCATACCCTCATTATGGTTTTACCTGCGCGGCAAATATACCCATAATTGGGTAAACACGATCCAACACAGATCACATTAAATGCTTAAATTTAACATTCATTGATCCAGATTAATTTTTTGAAACACTCTTTGAGAGTTGAGATCCTATCTATATCAATTTTAAGATTTTATTGCTTACGCCGATTTTATTTTTTGGTTGACCGCTTGCGGCGACAATCGCCGCGGCATACTTTAGCCAGGACAATCTTTCATATGCGTTTTTTTCAGGTGAGTTATGAGCGAGTTGAATCCGTGCATGACATGCGGTGCCTGTTGTGCGTATTTTCGTGTCTCTTTTTACTGGGCTGAAGCCGACGATGCGGGTGGATGCGTTCCTGCGTCGCAGACCGAGCCCCTTACCCCTTTTCTGCGCTGCATGCGCGGCACCAACAACCGGCAGAGCCGTTGTACCGCGCTGGTGGGCGACATTGGCGATGGCGTTAGCTGTTCGATTTATGAAAACCGGCCATCGCCCTGCCGTGAATTTGCCATGTCCGGTGAGAATGGTGTCGAGAACGACGCCTGTAACCGTGCCCGCGCACATTACGGCTTACCGCCTCTTTACAAAGATATGCCTTTCCATACAGGTCTTGATGCTGCCACGCTGGCCTCTTCTGAGTTACAATCACCGCCTAATTAACACCTGCAATACTCAAGGAGAGTGCATGTCTATCACGGCGAAGTCCGTTTACCGTGACACGGGTAATTTTTTTCGTAATCAGTTCGTTACGATTTTGCTGATTGCATTGTTGTGTGCATTAATCACGGTAGTGCTTGGCCATGCGTTTTCACCCAGCGACGAGCAGCTGGCGGTTCTGCGCGAAGGCGACAACCTTGAGGGCAGCGTCGGCCTGTTCGAGCTGGTGCAAAACATGACGCCAGAGCAGCAGCAAATCCTGCTGCGCGCGTCGGCGGCCTCGACCTTTTCCGGGCTGGTGGGCAATGCGATCCTGGCGGGCGGCGTTATGCTTCTCATCCAGCTTATCACCGCCGGGCATCGCGTCAGCGCCCTTCGCGCCATCGGTGCCAGCGCACCGGTGCTACCGAAACTGTTTCTGCTGATTTTAATCACCACCTTTCTTGTCCAGATGGGCGTGATGCTGGTGGTCGTGCCGGGCGTGCTGATGGCTATCGTACTGGCTTTCGCGCCAGTGATGATGGTGCAGGACAAACAGGGTATCTTCTCGTCGATGCGCAACAGTCTGCGTCTGGCGTGGGGGAATATGCGCCTGGTGGCCCCGGCGGTGATCGCCTGGCTGCTGGCCAAAACGCTGCTGCTGCTTTTTGCCGCAGATTTTGCCGTGCTGACGCCGTACGTCGGCGCCGTGGTGGTGAATACGTTAAGCAACCTGATTTCCGCCGTGTTGCTTGTCTATTTGTTCCGCCTGTATATGCTGATCCGCAACTAAACTTATGGCTGGTCCGGGTTGCCGGGCCATGTCTGAATCACGGAACCAATGAATGAAGCAGTTTCTGGATTTTTTACCGTTAGTCGTATTTTTTGCGTTCTATAAAATCTACGACATCTATGCTGCCACCACAGCGCTGATCATCGCCACTGCCGTGGTGCTGATCTACAGCTGGGTGCGCTTTCGTAAAATCGAAAAAATGGCACTGGTCACATTTGTGCTGGTCGCCGTGTTTGGCGGTCTGACGCTGTTCTTCCATAACGACGAATTTATTAAATGGAAAGTGACGGTGATTTACGCCCTGTTCGCGGGCGCACTGCTCATCAGTCAGTGGGTGATGAAAAAACCGCTGATCCAGCGCATGCTGGGCAAAGAAATCAACCTGCCGGAAACCGTCTGGTCACGGCTGAACATCGCCTGGGCGGTGTTCTTTATTCTTTGTGGGCTGGCGAATATCTACATCGCCTTCTGGCTGCCGCAAAATATCTGGGTGAACTTCAAAGTCTTCGGTCTGACGGCGCTGACGCTGGTGTTTACGCTGTTAAGCGGTGTCTATATCTACCGCCACATGCCGCAGGATGAACAATAATGAGTGAAATCGTTAACGCCCCGCAGGGCGAACTGGTTCTGCGCACCCTGGCGATGCCGTCGGATACCAACGCCAATGGTGATATTTTCGGCGGCTGGTTGATGTCGCAGATGGACATCGGCGGCGCGATCATGGCGAAAGAGATTGCACATGGCCGCGTGGTGACCGTCAGAGTCGACGGCATGACCTTTTTGCGTCCGGTCGCGGTGGGTGATGTGGTGTGCTGTTATGCCCGTTGCGTTAAACGCGGCAATACGTCAATCAACATCAACATTGAAGTGTGGGTGAAGAAGGTCTCGTCCGAACCGATTGGTCAGCGCTATAAAGCCACGGAAGCGTTATTCATCTATGTTGCGGTCGACAACGACGGAAAACCTCGCCCGCTGCCAACCCTGTAAGCCTTCTCCGGCCGCGCTCTGCGGCCGGTTTCTCTTCAGATAAAGCCCAGCAACGAAAAGAAGAAATAGCCGACGACAATACAAATCACCGGCATGATGTACAGGGGGAAGATCTGCAGAAATAGCGTGTGATGTGGCACTACAATGCGGGATTCGATCTGCTCGCGCGATAATCCTTCCGGCCCTTTTGCTTTTTCGAGAATCAGCTGATCTTCAACCCCTTCGCGCAGAAATTTCGCCTGCCGGCTCATACGCGCACCGGACGCCTGCAACGCCAGCCCGACAAACACCAGCGCAAAAATCACCCAGAACAGAATATTCAGGCTGTTCTTAAAATCCGGCACTGGAGAGTTGTACCAGAACACGTTAAGAAACGGGGTGTTAACACGGATCATATCAATCATGACATGGGCGAAATCCAGCATCACGGCGTCAATACCGGTCTGTTTTTCGCTGTGATCGTACATAAATTTTAAAACGGAAATGAGCGTGGAAACCACTGCCGGGATGAAAATCACCCATCCCGCGATGCGTTTGAGTACAGCGATACGTCCAGCTTGTTGATACGTCATGAGTTCCCCTTGTAAAAAATCCTGCTCCAGTCTGGCAAATCGAATCGCCCTCATGTTACAGCTGTTAAGTCTACCTGTAGCTGCAATTTTTCGCCCGATCTTTCCGGGGAAATACGTTACCATGAGGGCAATTTAATCTTCCCGATGACTCTACAGGAGAAGTGGTTATGCCGACCCCGCGTCAAATTCTTGCCGCTATTTTCGATATGGATGGACTGCTGATTGATTCTGAACCCTTATGGGATCGTGCTGAGCTGGAGGTGATGGCAAGTCTGGGTGTGGATATCACGCGTCGCGGCGAGTTGCCGGACACGCTGGGTCTGCGCATCGATATGGTTGTCGATTTATGGTATGCCCATCAGCCGTGGGTAGGCCCTGACCGTGCGGAAGTCACCGACCGCATCATCAACCGCGCCATTTCGCTGGTAGAAGAAGAACGCCCGCTGCTACCAGGCGTGCGTGAAGCCGTAGCGCTGTGTAAAGCGCAGGGGCTGAAAGTGGGTCTTGCGTCCGCGTCGCCGCTGCATATGCTGGAAAAAGTGCTCACCATGTTTGACCTGCGCGACCAGTTTGACGCGCTGGCCTCGGCGGAAGCGCTGCCCTACAGCAAGCCGCACCCACAGGTTTACATCGACTGCGCGGCAAAGCTGGGGGTGGATCCGTTGTACTGCGTGGCGCTGGAAGATTCTGTGAACGGCATGATTGCCAGCAAAGCAGCGCGGATGCGCTCCATTGTCGTGCCGGATAGCGAGCATTTTCAGGACCCTCGCTATGTTCTCGCTGACGTCAAACTGAGCAGCCTGGAGCAGCTGACACCACAGCATCTGGGCGGTTAAACGCCTGCCGGGCAGTGCCTTGCTGCCCGCCTCTCCTTTCTCACGTGGATTGTGACAAAGAGTTACAACGTCACCACTTCCGGATACTGTATAAAAACCCTATACTGGATGAATCGACAGTTTCACCGGGTTTGACCATGACGGCGGAAGGCCACCTGCTATTTTCCATTGCCAGTGCGGTATTTGCCAAAAATGCCGAACTGACGCCTGTGCTGGCGCAGGGTGACTGGTGGCATATCATTCCGTCGGCGGTGCTGACCTGTCTGTTACCGGACATCGACCACCCCAGGTCCTTTCTCGGCCAGCGCCTGCGCTGGATCTCAAAACCCGTCGCCCGTGCCTTTGGCCACCGCGGCTTTACCCACAGTCTGCTGGCAGTGTTTGCCGCGTTAACCCTGTTCTATCTGAAAGTGCCTGAAAGCTGGATTGTGCCTGCGGATGCGCTGCAGGGCATGGTGCTCGGTTACCTGAGCCATATCGTCCCCCCCCTGCCGATACTGGTGCCGCAAAAAGGCAATCAGCTTGAACGCGTGCTCTGTATGGCGCTCTTCGCCTGGGCGGTCTGGATGCCACAGTCGTTGCCGGAGAATAGCGCGGTGCGCTGGTCATCCGGGGTGATTAACTCCCTGCAAATCACCTTTGAGCGATTTATAAACCACCAGAGCGGACAATAAATAGTCAAAAATTTCACTTTTGACATATTCCATTCCATTTGGATATAAGCGCCATATGTCACTTCTGTTACTCTTGCGTTAACTAAGTTGGCAATCCTAAGCCAACCAGAAATGTTACTCAGGAGAACGGGATGAACTTTCCATTAGTCGCGAACATTATCGTGTTCGTGGTTTTGCTGTTTGCGCTGGCGCAAACCCGCCACAAACAGTGGAGTCTGGCAAAAAAAGTCTTGGTCGGTCTGGTGATCGGCGTGGTCTTTGGTCTGGCGCTGCAGCTGATCTACGGTGCCGACAGTGCGGTACTGAAAGACTCTATCCAGTGGTTTAACATCGTCGGCAACGGCTATGTGCAACTGCTGCAAATGATTGTGATGCCACTGGTCTTCGCCTCCATTCTGAGCGCGGTGGCCCGTCTGCATAACGCCTCTCAACTGGGCAAAATCAGTTTTCTGACCATCGGTACGCTGCTGTTTACCACGCTTATCGCCGCGCTGGTCGGTGTGCTGGTGACCAACCTGTTCGGTCTGACCGCTGAAGGTCTGGTGCAGGGCAGCGCGGAAACCGCGCGTCTGAACGCGATTCAGAGCAACTACGTCGGCAAACTGGCCGATCTGACCGTGCCGCAGCTGCTGCTCTCTTTCGTACCGAAAAACCCGTTTGCCGATCTGACCGGTGCCAGCCCGACCTCGATCATCAGTCTGGTGATTTTCGCGGCTTTCCTCGGCGTCGCGGCACTGAAACTGCTGAAAGATGACGAAGCCAAAGGCAAACGCGTCCTGACTGCCATCGACACGCTGCAGAGCTGGGTGATGAAGCTGGTGCGTCTGGTGATGCAACTGACCCCGTACGGCGTACTGGCGCTGATGACCAAGGTCGTCGCAGGCTCTAACCTGCAGGACATCATCAAGCTGGGCAGCTTTGTGGTCGCGTCTTATCTGGGCCTTGGCATCATGTTCGTGATCCATGGCATTCTGCTGGGCGTGAACGGCGTCAGCCCGCTCAAATATTTCCGTAAAGTGTGGCCGGTGCTGACCTTTGCCTTCACCAGCCGCTCCAGCGCCGCGTCTATTCCGCTGAACGTGGAAGCGCAGACCCGTCGTCTGGGCGTGCCGGAATCCATCGCCAGCTTCTCTGCCTCTTTTGGCGCGACCATTGGTCAGAACGGCTGTGCGGGTCTCTACCCGGCCATGCTGGCAGTAATGGTAGCGCCGACGGTGGGTATTAACCCGCTGGATCCGCTGTGGATTGCGACGCTGGTCGGCATTGTCACCGTCAGCTCCGCCGGGGTTGCCGGTGTCNGGGCCGTACCGCGCTGAACGTCAGCGGTTCGATGACCGCAGGCACGCTGACCAGTCAGTGGCTGCGTCAGACGGATAAAGCGATCCTCGACAGTGAAGATGATGCCGAACTGGCTCATCGCTAAAAACAAAAAATCGCCTGCGGGCGATTTTTTTTCATCAGAAATAACCGAAAACGTTTTACGCCTCGCCAATCTCTCCTTCCTGTCGCATCTGCAACGCCCAACGCTGCGCCGCTTCCGGCCCGCTGAATGCCTGCGAACGGCGAAAGCTGTCGCCCATCATCACAAAGGCCACGTATTTCCCCCGCAAAAGCCAGACATCACGGAACCCGTCGACTTTCAGAGCATGATCGGGCGGAGCGGGTTCTACTCGTGGTACGTAGCTGATAATGCGTCGGTTTTGTTGGCGAGTCGGTTTCATAAGAGACGAATTCATAATGCAGAGACGACAAACATAAACCTTTATGATAGCCGATCCTTCCTCGCTTCGTAAGAAGAGGCCGCTCGTTTGTTCTATAGTTAGAAGGGTTTTGGTGCAGCAACGACCAATTTTCAGCAATGAAAACAGGAGACGAGTGCAATGTCACAGAATGACAAGAACCCACATCAACACACTTCACCGGTGCATGATTCCAGTGAATCCCGGCCAGGCCTTGATTCGCTGGCGCCGGAAGACGGATCGCATCGCCCCACCCCGCAACCGAGCGCGCCCGGTGAACAACCCACCACCTCCGGCAGCCTGAAAGCACCGGATACCCGCAACAAGAAACTGGACAGCCTTGAGCCGTTTCGCAAAGGCAGCGAAAACTTTCCGCTGACCACTAATCAGGGCGTACGCATCGCCGACGATCAGAACTCGCTGCGCGCTGGCACCCGCGGCCCGACGCTACTGGAAGACTTTATCCTGCGGGAAAAAATCACCCATTTTGACCACGAACGCATCCCTGAGCGCATCGTGCATGCCCGCGGTTCCGCCGCGCACGGCTACTTCCAGCCTTATAAAAATCTTTCTGACATCACGAAGGCCGATTTCCTTTCCGATCCGGATAAAATCACCCCGGTCTTTGTGCGTTTCTCCACCGTGCAGGGCGGCGCAGGCTCCGCTGATACGGTGCGTGATATTCGCGGTTTTGCCACCAAGTTCTATACCGAAGAGGGTATTTTTGACCTGGTCGGCAACAACACGCCGATTTTCTTTATTCAGGATGCAATGAAGTTTCCTGACTTCGTCCATGCGGTGAAGCCGGAGCCACACTGGCAACTGCCGCAGGGGCAAAGTGCTCACGACACCTTCTGGGATTATGTCTCGCTGCAGCCCGAAACGCTGCATAACGTGATGTGGGCGATGTCTGACCGCGGTATTCCGCGCAGCTACCGCACGATGGAAGGCTTCGGTATCCACACTTTCCGCATGATCAACGCTGCGGGGAAAGCCACCTTTGTCCGTTTCCACTGGAAACCGGTCGCCGGGAAAGCCTCGCTGCTGTGGGATGAGTCGCAAAAACTCACCGGTCGTGATCCGGATTTCCACCGTCGCGAACTGTGGGAATCCATTGAAGCGGGCGATTACCCGGAATACGAACTGGGGCTACAGCTGATCCCGGAAGAGGACGAGTTCAAATTTGACTTCGACTTGCTCGACCCGACCAAGCTGATCCCGGAAGCGCTGGTGCCGGTACAGCTGGTCGGCAAAATGGTGCTCAACCGCAACCCGGACAACTTCTTCTCTGAGAACGAACAGGCGGCGTTCCACCCCGGTCACATCGTTCCCGGGCTGGATTTCACCAACGATCCGCTGCTGCAGGGGCGTCTCTTCTCCTACACCGATACGCAAATCAGCCGTCTCGGTGGGCCGAATTTCCATGAAATCCCCATCAACCGCCCGACCTGCCCGTATCACAATTACCAGCGTGACGGCATGCACCGGATGGATATCGAGACCAATCCCGCGAACTATGAGCCGAACTCGATCAACGATAACTGGCCGCGCGAAACCCCGCCGGGACCAAAACGCGGTGGTTTCGAGACTTTGCAGGAGCGCGTGGATGGCCATAAAATTCGCGAGCGCAGTCCTTCGTTTGGCGAATATTATTCCCACCCGCGCCTGTTCTGGAACAGCCAGACGCCGCAGGAGCAGGAACACATCGTTGGCGCGTTCAGCTTCGAGCTGAGCAAAGTCGGGCGTCCGTATATCCGCGAGCGCGTGGTGGATCAGCTGGCGCATATCGACCTGACGCTGGCGCAGGCGGTAGCGGACAATCTCGGCATCACCCTGACCGACGAGCAGAAGCAGATCATGCCACCACCAGACGTCA
The DNA here is from genome assembly GCF_001188485.1 of Trabulsiella odontotermitis. Taxonomy (GTDB): domain Bacteria; phylum Pseudomonadota; class Gammaproteobacteria; order Enterobacterales; family Enterobacteriaceae; genus Trabulsiella; species Trabulsiella odontotermitis_A. The sequence continues at coordinate 45,631 of NZ_JNGH01000122.1, read as the reverse complement.
GCGGCGTGAATAAAGATCCGACGCTCAGTCTGTACGCCATTCCTGGCGGGAAGATTAAAGGCCGTGTCGTCGCCGTGCTGCTGAACGACCGCGTCGCGTCCGCCGATGTGCTGACGCTGCTGGCCGGGCTGAAAGCCGAAGGCGTTCACGCCAAACTGCTTTACGCCCGAATGGGCGAAGTGACTGCTGATGACGGTTCAATACTGCCGGTTGCGGCCACCTTTGCCGGCGCCCCTTCCCTGACCGTCGATGCGGTGATCGTCCCGGGTGGCGATATCGACAGTATTCGCAACAACGGCGATGCGCAATATTACCTGCTGGAAGCCTACAAGCACCTCAAACCGATTGTGCTGGCAGGCGATGCGCGGCAGTTTAAAGCGATCCTGAACGTCAGTCCGCAGGGTGAAGAAGGGATTGTTGAAGGTGATGCGCTGTCCACGCAGACGGTGGATGACCTGCTGACGCTGCTGGCCGCACATCGCGTGTGGTCGCGCTCAGGCAAAATTCCGTTTATTCCAGCCTGAAAAAAGCCCGGCGCATACAATGCGACCGGGCTTGCCTTTACACGTCCCGGTAGGTGCCGGGGCGATATCCTTTCGCACTGACCGCCTGTTTCAGCGATGGCGATGTCAGCACCTCCAGCTCCGCCAGACGCGGATAGCAGTAGGCGCTGCCCATGATGGTATTGTCGACAAACGCCGGGTGGCACATCACTTCAAGCGAACGCTCACCGCGAGCGATGGAATTGTCCAGCGTTTGCAGGAACAGCGCTTCGCTGATGGCGTCGCCATAGAATTCGCTGGCAAAACCGTCACTACTGCGAATACCGTCGGTGTCGAGCTGATGCAATGCAGCCAGCCCCCGGTCAACGCGCAACGCCACGCCCTTCGCTTTGGCATACGCCGCCACAATCGGGAAAATCTGCGGGATCATATGCACGTGGTGGTGGCTGTCGAGATGCGTCGGCTCGTAACCAAACAGATCGACAAACCGGTGGTACTGACAGTCCAGCTCACGGGCGATTTCTTCAAGCGGTAACGCGTCGGCTTCCGCCATCTCCCAGATCCATTTCCCCAGCAGGCCGTCACGGGTCAGCGACGGCATGGGTGACAGCGGCTGGCCGAGCGTCAAAACAAAGTGCATCCCGACCGCCAGTTCCGGCAGGCTGCGACTCAGCTGTGCGGCATGCTCAATTTCCGCACCATTTACCAGCGCGGTGGTCGAGGTAACAATACCGTGCCTGCAGGCGTCGACGATCCCATAGTTCTGGCCTTTGCTGAGGCCAAAATCATCGGCATTGACGATTAATACAGCGTCCATCTGCACTCCCGTTATTGCTTCAGTTTCTCGATGGTGGACGCAAAGTTCGGCAGCCACTTCTCATGGGCAAGGATCAGTTCGCGCGCCAGGATTTCTGCATCGCGATCGGAATGAATCAGCGGGCTCAGGTTCAATGCCAGCAACACATCATTAAACTCGCCGCTGATCGCCGCCTGGCTTGCCGCCACCTCGAAGCCTTTAATGGTGTAAATCAGGCCCAGCACTTTCTCATCAAAATGGGTGATGCGCGCGTGCGGTTTCGCGCCGTCGCGACCGAGGATCGCCGTCATTTCCACCGCCCAGTCAGCCGGAATATTATCAATATGGCCGTGGTGCGGAATATTAACGTAATGCTCGGTCTGCTTGTCGTTATAAATCGCGTTGATCACTTCACAGGCAGCGTCAGAGTAGTACGCCCCGCCGCGCAGCTCCAGCTCCTTCGGCTTGACGTTAAGATCAGGGTCTTTATACAGCTCGAACAGCTGTTTCTCGACCTTCTTAACGACCTGGGCACGGGCGCCGCCTTTGTAGTATTCGCCCATTTCAATCGCCAGCATCTCTTTCTGCTTGAAGTAATAGAGCAGATACGAACACGGTAGCAGATTCAGGGAACGAATCAGCCCCTCGCTGAACGGTAGGTCAAAAATGTTCTTCACCGAGTTCGCCGTCAGCTTGCCGGAGGCGACGCCGTCCAGCAGTTCGGCAAAACGTGACTGTCCGTTCACCAGCACATCACGCAGGAACACCATGTGATTCAGGCCGAACAGATCAATCGACAGCTCGTCTTTCTCGGTCAGCTTCAGCACGTCGGTGATGAACATCTTCATGCCGACGGGAATGTTGCAGACGCCGATAAAACGTTTGAAGTTGGTATGGCGGTAAACCGCTTCCGTCACCATACCGGCCGGGTTGGTGAAGTTGATCACCCACGCGTCAGGGCAGATTTCCTGTACATCTTTAATGATGTCAAAAATCACCGGAATGGTGCGCAAACCTTTAAATAGGCCTGCCGCGCCGTTGGTTTCCTGCCCAAGATAGCCGTGGCTGAGCGGGATACGCTCATCTTTTTCACGTGCATCAAGTTGGCCGACGCGTAACTGCGTGGTCACGAAATCGGCACCTTGCAGCGCCTGACGGCGATCCAGCGTTTTGAATACCTTCATCGGTACGCCCGCTTTTTCGACCATCCGCTGACAAAGCGCATGAATGATATCAAGTTTTTCCTGTCCGTCCTCAACATCAACCAGCCACAATTCGCTCACCGGCAACTCGTGATAACGCTTCAGGAAACCCTCAAGTAATTCTGGCGTATAGCTGCTGCCACCACCAATCGTAACGACTTTCAATTTCTGACTCATAACTTTCTCCCTAATGATTCCATAAGCTGAGCGTAGCCGACTCTCCACGCTGAGCACGGACAGGTAAATTCAGTAATCTGTTGCGGCGGAAATTGTCCGCAAAGCGTTAATTAATTACGGTAAGCTGCCTGCGGTAATTGCTTGGGGTTAATGACGTCAGTTTCTTGAAGGTCTTAATAAAAAGACTGGGGCTGCTGTAACCTGACTCATAAGCAATATCCGTTACCGAGTAGTTGGTAATCTCAAGTTGCTTTTTGGCGAAGTTAATGCGGATGTCATTAATAATCTGCATCGGCGTTTTGCCATAATAACGCTGGGTTGCCCGGGTTAAATACTCCTGCGATTTTCCCGACAGACTCACCATCATTTCCAGCGCGTTTTCGCCAAACTTAAGTTTATCGTGCATCTCTTCGACGGTGGTTTTTAACCACTGCGGCGTAACGTCCTGAACCGGCTCTTCGCGATAATGCCGTAAACGGTTAATCACATAAAACGAGACCAGTTCAATAAACTCATCAAATTCCGTTTCGCGGAAATTTAACGAGGCGACCACTGATTCGATATAGCTGAGAAAGGTATTTTTAACAGAATACAACTGCGATGCGACCAGCACAGAAGGCAACAGGGGCTGATAATGCGTTTCAAAGAAACGTTTGCTGATCCCGACATTCAGAATGCGCGTGGCACCAAATTCATAAAAACTCTGGTGGTGCGAGCCCATCGGGATAAAAACAAAATCACCGCGCTCCAGCAGGACCCGTTTGCCATTGATCTCCTGATAATAGCGACCGGTTAATACTATGGTGAATTCATAGTAGTCATGCTGATGCAAACCGCCGGCACTCTCCGTCTTGTTGTAGATAACGACGTGAAAATTCTTACCATTGAAAAGCTGCTGTTCTCTGGCGGTGCTGATTTCCATGGTCATCATCTTCGGTTGCCTCATCGTCGTTGATTGCCTGTTATTGTACCTTCTCGTGCAGTTCAATCAATTCAGCCACCAGCTCACGCGCCAGCATTGACGTCATAAGATGATCCTGCGCATGAACCAGCACCAGGCTGACTTTCATTTTGCCTTCGCCTTCGTCGCTTTCGATAAGCTGCGTCTGCACGCGGTGGGCTTCACTGAGCGCCACGCGGGACTGCTCCATCGTCGCTTTCGCGCCGGCAAAATCACCCTGCTTTGCCTGCTTCAGCGCGGTATACGCAAGGCTGCGCGCCTGGCCTGAGTTAATAATCAGCCCCATCACCACCTCTTCGAGGTCATTTTCCGGGGTGTCTGCGTCCATGATGTGATCCAAGTCCAGCATATCTTTTCCCTCTTTGACTGGCGGTGTGGGAGACCTTCCCCCACACCGCGCGACATCAGAATTTCAGTGCTTCAGCGATATCTTCTTCGCTCTCTTCTTCGTTAATCACGGTCTGCGCTTTGTTAGAGATCGTCACGAACGGAAGGTAAACCAGAACCGAGACACCCAGGTTAAACAGCGCCACCAGCAGTGCGGCAATGCTGCCGTTACTGTTGAAGAACGCCCCGAGGCCGGTTGGCATGGTCCACGGTGCCAGGTTGGTGACCGGTGGAATAATGCCCATTGAATAAGCCGCCAGCGTAATCGCTGCCAGAATCGGCTGAATCAGCACGAACGGAATGAACATCACCGGGTTCATGATGATCGGCAGNNTCGTTAATCTGGAAGATGCCTGATGGCAGCGCCAGCTTAGCCACCTGACGATGATCCGCACGGCGGGAGCCAATGAAGATGGCGATAATCAGACCGAGCGTTGCCCCGGAACCCCCCAGCAGGATGTAGGAGTCGAGCATCGGTTTCGCCCAGAAGTGGAACTGTTTACCGGCAGCAATCGCCGCGTCGACAGAGCCATACTGGTTGTACAGCGCGATGTTTTCCAGCGCCCACGGGGTCATGATGCCGTTGTCCAGCGCGGTCAACGCCAGCGAGCCATGCACGCCGAAGAACCACAGCAGCGAGTTGAACACCACGTAAGCCCAGCCCACCACGCTACCCATCGACGCCAGCGGCGTAGAGATGGAATCCATGATGATCTGGTGGAAGTTAGTCTGCCAGTGGGTCAGTGCCCAGGAGATGATCCCGAAAACAGAGAGGATCAGGAAGCCAGGGATTAACGCCGAGAAAGAACGCGACACCGACGACGGCACGCTGTCCGGCAGCGTTATTACCCAGTTGCGGCGGATAACAAAGGTGAACAGCTCCGCAACGACCAGGCCGATAATCATGCCGGAAATAATATTTTGCCCGCCCAGCCAGTTAGCGCCTACCGCATAGGCTTCGCCCACGCTGTACGGCGTTACCGTCATAAAAGCGGCAACGGATAATAACCCTGCGGCTAACGGGTCAACCTTTCGCTCTTCCGCCAACGCCATGCCAATAAAAAAAGGCGCCATCAACGACATAATACCCAGTGTACCGTTGTATACATTGCCGCCGATGGCTTTAAAACTATTTAAAGTTTCAATGGTTGAGGGATCTAAGCGAACACCCAGGGAGAAAAAAAACGAACCTTCGCCAAAACTCAGAAAGACGTTGTTAATAAGAACGAACATTGCCCCTGCGAGGGTTAACGGCATTAACTTAATAAAGCCGTTTTTAATCGCATTAACGTGAGGCTGCTTTCCAATTTTGACTGCAAAAGGAAGGAGTACCTTTTCAAGCGAACCGATGACTCTACTCATAGAAAAATACCCTTAAAAGCCGCAATGAATATTACGGCGCATGTGTGTGAAATTACTCTTTGACGGGAAAAATAATAAAATTATTGCGCTGCGGCTTTTTTAATTGCGGCGACAGCGGCTTTAAGTACACCTAAACCATCTACTTTGCCGTACAGAATTGAATCAATCACCTCAACCGGTTTATTTGGCAGCAGGCGTTGAATTTCGGGCAACATATAAGCAATCTGGGGGCCTAATAATACGACGTCGGCCTGTGGTCCTTTTTCCCCTGCGAGTGTTTCAGGGTATGCATCGATAATGACGGGAACTTCATACTTTTCTGCCTGAGCACGCATTTTAGAGACCAGTAACGATGTCGACATGCCCGCAGAGCAAAACAGATAAATGTGTTTCTTTTCCATAGACGCCTCCTCAACTTATTTTTTATCTTCTTTCTGCTTCCGACAGCCAGGACGGTTTCCATTCCCCTGCCTGTTGGTGATTTTGTAACCTTTTGGTTACTGCTGTTGATGGGTTGAGTATACGTCAACGTACCGGGGGTGGATAATCCCTGTTTAGTAAAAATTGTCTCTGGTTGACCTTGGGTTATGACTACCCTCACACTTCAGTCAAATAATTCGCGGAAAGAATTAAGATTAGGCGATCAAAAAAGCCCGTCCGGGAGGACAGGCTTTCGTAGAGCTCAGGCAAACTACGGATAGCTACTTATTGACCTGCGGATCGGTGTCATACTCAGCACAGGTCTGATAGCCAGAGTTAATCACGCGTCCGGTGTCATCCAGCGCCACAAAATAGGTTTCGGCCTTACCATCACGTTGACCCAGGATGTAGGTCTGGCAAGTCCCGCGCGCATGGATCATGGAGACTTCGGATGATGGTTGACCCGCGATCTGCTGAACCTGTGCACGTGTCATCCCTTTCTTCACATCTTTGACCACGGGCTGTGTGAACTGGTCTTTGGTTCGATCATAGGCAGTACAACCTGCCAGCATCGTGAATACTGCCGCTGCACCTAACATTCCTGCGATTTTCGTGTTCATATTCCGTCCTCTTGTTTATCAGCGTGTTATAAGCCTGGAATAGATCAGACGATTTTTCAACTTAGCATGCTTATTGAAATAACTTTCGGAACATTCTAGTGAAAAAACGATAAGCTGCTGAATCGCGCTCTTTTGCAGCAATCAAAACTGTGATCCTTGTCGTTTTCCTGGCAACGCGTTAGCTTTAACACATCACGCTTATTTATTTATGGAGGTGTTGCATGACGTTACAACACGAGATTATTCGCACACTTGGCGCTAAGCCACAGATTGACCCTGACGCCGAAATCCGCCGCAGCGTGGATTTTCTCAAAGCCTACCTGAAAACGTATCCGTTCCTTCACTCGCTGGTGCTGGGGATCAGCGGCGGTCAGGATTCCACCCTCACTGGCAAGCTCTGCCAGATGGCGATCACGGAACTGCGCGACGAAACGGGGAACAGCGATCTGCAGTTTATCGCCGTGCGCCTGCCCTTTGGCGTTCAGGCCGATGAGCAGGATTGTCAGGATGCGATTGACTTCATTCAGCCAGATCGCGTGCTGACCGTGAACATCAAAGGCGCGGTGCTGGCGAGCGAACAGGCGCTTCGTGAAGCCGGAATTGAGCTGAGCGATTTTGTGCGCGGCAACGAGAAGGCCCGTGAACGTATGAAAGCGCAGTACAGCATTGCGGGTATGACCAAAGGGGTGGTGGTGGGCACCGACCATGCCGCCGAAGCGGTGACGGGCTTTTTCACAAAATATGGCGATGGCGGCACCGATATTAATCCGATTTACCGCCTCAACAAACGCCAGGGAAAACAACTGCTGGCCGCGCTGGGCTGCCCGGAGCATCTCTACAAGAAAGCGCCAACCGCTGACCTTGAAGACGACCGCCCTTCTCTGCCTGACGAAGCGGCACTGGGCGTCACCTACGAGAACATTGACGATTATCTCGAGGGCAAAAACATCGACGACGGCGTCGCGAAAATTATTGAAGGCTGGTACACCCGCACNNTGTGCGGCCCACCCTGCCAGTACGCGCCCTGATCGGCTGTCAGCAGTTTGTCGCCCAGTTGCCACGCACCACTGAGGACAAACACCACGCCGCCGTTAGGCGCAAACGTGGTAAAGGTTCGGTCAGCGACCCGCAGCTGCGCCTGACAGCAGTCCCGCCGGGTCATGATATTGAAATCCATCGACATCTTGCCGTCTGTGATCTGCGCATAGACCGGCTGTTCACCGGCAAAATAGAACGGTTCAAGATGGGTCAGGGTATGCTGAAACGCCGCGCCGCCGTCGAGTCTCACTTCGCCACCTTCCAGTAACGTGATGACCCGATCGACGCCGGGGAAAAGAGAAAAATCGCCGTTACTGGCGATAGAGGCAATGCTGGCACGCCAGCTAAAATCGCGAGTGCCGGGCGGGAAGCAACACAGTTCACGGGTCTCACCGCCGCCGTTTCGCCACAGGCTGACGGGCATTTTGCGAATATCAAAGTATTCCATTGCGACTCCTGAACGACGCAGAGGCGTCGGAAGGCTCAAGAAAAGCAGCCGTTTTATCGTTATTTTTTCTGTCCGAAAATCTACTATCGGCACACCGGAGGTATACCTTAACGTCGCGCTGAAAAAAAGAAAATCGCCGGGCCTGCCCACCGCCCCCGAAGGCGCAGAATGGGCAAGACCGGCGGTCTTGAGTCCGGATGCTGAGTTATTCAGCAGGTACTGGCATTTTACCGTCTGGCGCATGACGTTCTGTCAGACGCTTCTCAAAATTGGCATTAAATTGCTTTTTCTGATCCGGGGTCAGAATGTTGTAGATCTTGTTCTGCGTTTCCATGCGGGAGAGCATCATCGCTTTGTGCTGCTCAGCCATTTTGTCGATCTGCGCCTCGGCTTTGGCTTTATCAAAGCTGTCGCTGGCGATCAGGTTATGCATGTCGCGACGTTCGTCGAGGGACGGACGCTTCATATTCTCGCGCTGGCTTTTCATGATGTCGCGGATCTGCTGTTTCTGCGCATCAGTCAGGTTCAGCCCCTGGAACATCATGTCATGATGCATTCCTGGCTTACCTTTATGGTGCATCATCATTTTGCCGTCCGGCTGTGCGGCCGGTGCGGTGGTGGTATCGGCGGCGTGAGCCAGGTTAGCCGCGCCCAGAGCCAGCGTAGAGGTAACAAACAGAGCAATCATCTTCTTCATAGGTTATTCCTTACTTTCAGTTATTCTGACGGCGCGTTGCCGTGTTGACGTGATTAACTTTACGACCTTTAACGTCAATTAGTCAGAGCCTGCGTAAAAAAATGAAAGTGTAAAAAACAACTTTTCGCCAATTATGAAGGAAATAAGGAAGAATGATGGAGAATGGAAATAAATTATTATATCAACATGATTTTAAAGAAATTATGGAGAAAGCATACCTGCATACTGAATAAAAGAAAAGCAGTTCTCCAGGATAATTCTGTTTTCTTACTCTGGCAAAAGCATCAACCTCCTTTATAATTACGTACATTCGTATTTGTTTGGTTAATGCATGAAGCCCTCCGACCATATTCAGCGGCTGACCGACGCGTTATCCCGCCCGGAAAATATCCGTACCGCCCGGCCGCGCCAGCTGATCTCCTTGCGCCATATTCCTGAACCGATGGTCTGCGTTCTGCATGAGGGGATCGTCGGGATTTTTCGCGAAAGCGATCACCTGCTGGTCGCCCATCTGTATGCCCCGTTTGTATTAGGCTTTGCCTTAACGGAAAGCCCCCAGCAACCGCACATCTACCTGAAAACGCGTAATACCGTGCGCTATGAAATGGTTCCCCGCCAGCAGGCGCTGTCGATGTTCGATCAACAACAGCTGTGGAAGAGCGTGGCCTGGGTGCAGGGTTTTATGGCGACAGAATTATTCCGCCAGCCGGCCAGCTACGTCGGCCAGTCCAGCTATCAGCTGATTCGCCAGACGCTGCTGGCGTTTATGCAGGAAGAGGAGCTCCTGCGCCAAAATATGACCGCGCTGGAATACCTTCAGGAACGCACCCTCTTGTCGCGCAGTGGTATTCAACGGATCCTCAGCGAACTGAAAAAAGGCGATTATATTTCGCTGGAAAACGGCAAATTGCTCGCGGTTCGCCACCTTCCAGAACGCTTTTAAGTTACTGGTACTCGATGGAAAAATTAACCAGCGCGTTCGCGGCACCGCTTTTCACCGGCGTCCGCGTCACCACATAGCTGGCGGTCCACGCCAGTGAAATCACTCCGTCGGCAGGTGAAATGGCAAAATCATGACTCGCCGCCTCGGTGCTTTTCGGTTTCTGCACCCTGCCGTTGGCGTCAACGATTTTCAGCCCCACACCTTCAGCGCCGCCCTCGTCAAGGGCAAAGAGATCCGGATTATTTGCATCCGCCGCGCCGTCCATCGTCACCCGCGCGGTCACCACATCGCCGCAATGTTCCAGCCCGAGTGTAAACGGGACGCTGTTCAGCGCATCACCGACGCTCTGCTTACGATTAAGCGTCACCTCGCCCATCTCGACGCTAAAATCGCGCTGCACCAGTTCGCAGGTGCCCTGACGAATCGACAGCGAGAACTGAATATCCCCCGGCGAACCAATATCGGTTTTCGCTTGTGCCAACAGCGGCAGGCAGCACAGCGCAGTCAAAAACAGACGTTTCATGATTATTCAATCTCCACCCGCATCGTGGCGATGCCCTGATAATTGCCCGACGCCGGGCGTTTGCCGGTGGTACTGATTGGCCAGGCGTGCATGTTGAACACCGCGCTGCGGCTACCGTCGCTGTTCTGAAACCCCAGCGCAATCGGCTCTTCGCTGTTGGTATCGTTCGGCACCAGCACTTTATCGCTCTCATTACCGGCGATTTGCACGCCAATATCGGGGTTACCCATGTCGATCGCCGTGGCGTTGTGAGGATTGACGGTGCCTTCGATGTGCACCCACCCGCGAACACCGTCGGAAATGTTGTGGCAGCGGAGCACCAGCTTTTCATTAACCACCTGCACGTTTTTCGGCGGACTGCCTGCAGGCACTTCAAAATCACGAGCGTCATACTCGCCCAGCGAAATGTTCACCACCGATCCGGCATCCATCTCGCAGCCCTGCTCCACCTCAATGGTGCCGCTGAGCATAATCCGCACCAGCGGCGTCGTGGAATAAACCCCCGCTTTTTTGCTCACATACAGCGCGGCAATTTCGGTTTGCGGGATCGTTGATGTGCCAACAAACGGATGGGCAATATACAGCGAGACGCTGCCGGTGGTGCCGGTCTGTGCGTCGTGAACGCCGCCCTTCGAGGCGCACTCTTTCGACGTTGGATTGTTATTCGAGAGATCCACAAACGGCGCGTTGATATTGCCTTCGTTGGAAACGCTGATCGTGGTGCGAACTTCAAGGCTGTCGTTGACCTTATACCAGTTGGTGGCATGCCCGGCAGGCAGATTCACCTCGGCTTTGTAGTAACCTGGCGGCGGGTTCGACATATCGTCCGGGCACTGGCAGGTGACGGAATAGCTCTGCCCGTTATTCCAACGATAAAAATTGTCAAATTCATGGCCGGAATAGTTCTGCGATGGATCGGTAATTTTCTCGTCGAACGAGGACACAAACTGATGCACAGTATCGGACTGACACGGCCCCCAGTCGCCAGCAGCGTGAGCCGGTGTGCCGCTCAGGACCAGCCATACTCCGCTGATCAGTAATCCCATGATGATTTTCATATTATTCACTCTGACAGGTTGCAGGCAGCGAAATCACCGCGCTGCTCAGTTGCGATTGCGGAAGCTGATAGTCAGCCACGCAGCGTTCATCACTCCCTTTGCCCCAGCTCACGTTGATGCGGCCTTTTTCCGGCAGGCCGCTGATGTACAGCTCGCCGTCTTCTGCCACCATGCCGGTGGTCGGGGTTTTCGCCTGGTCATCCACCAGCGATGCCGTCGCGCCAAACGGCACCGTGCCTTTTCCTGGTCGAGTTAAGGTCAGCAGCGCGCGATAGCCGACGCGAGTATCAAAACCGGCCCGCACTACCGCACCGCGCGTCGGCACCACTTGCTGGAAGGCGTCATTCAGATCCACCTGGTTATTGAGCGTCTCGCTGCGCAGCGACACGTCCGTTTCCCGGTATGGCGTCAGCTGCGGTACCACCGCGTTGCCGAAACGGTCAACGGTTACGCCGCTGTTATTAGTGACGCTGCTGCCCTGCGCGCCCGGCGCGTTAACCAGCGCCATGGTTTCGCCGAGCGGTTGTGACAACGTCACACCTCCGCTGTGCACGATCACCCCGCCACGCAGGCTGTAGTTGAGCTGGCGCGAATCGGTGTCGTAGTTGTAACCGACGTCCACATTGCCGCGTCCGCCCTGGTAGTTCAGCGAGGCACTGCCGCTGTTGCCCTGTCCGTCGCTGCCGTAGCCCTCGGTCACGCTGTAATCGAGATTATGCTCGTCGAGCAGCGTGCCGTTGAGGCTCAGCTGCGACACGCTGCGTTTGTCCTGATCGCGGGTGGTGTGAAAACTGGTCCATGCCGAACCGATGGGCAGGCTGACGTTCAGCGACCACAGGCGATCGGTCGTGTCGTCGTCGGGATTGCGGTNCGTTGACGTACCATGAGCCCCATGTGCCCAGCTGCTGCGTCAGATTGACCTGCAGCTGACTGCGGCGGTGGTAATGGCCGTAATCGCTGTCGGCATCGCTGCGGCTGTCCGTCGCTTCCTGAAAGGTGTAGAACCCGGGCGTGGAATAGCGATAGCCGGAGAGGTTAAAACTGGTGCCGGTAGCGGCAAAACTTTTTGCNGCCCGCCCAGCATGCCGCCATAGGCGGTAAACCCGGCGGGCAGGCCGTAAATCGCCGTCGCTTCCATGAGTTGTGGCGAGGCGCTCTGATAGTTGCCCGCCTGATAACGCCCGGCGGCGAGGCTGTATTTAAGCTGGCCTTCGCGCTGCATAATCGCCACCGCCGCGTACGGCTGAATGAATTTCTGCTCGCTGCCGTCGCTCTCTTTGACGGTGACCGTCAGATCGCCGCTGTTCGAGGTGGGATAGAGATCGTTAATCTCAAACTGCCCCGGCGACACGAAACGGCGGTAAATCACGTAGCCGTTCTGCTCCACCACTACTTCGGCGTTGGTTTTGGCAATGCCGCGGATGACCGGCGCGAAACCGCGCTGGCTGTCCGGCAGCATTTGATCGTCCGAGGCAACCACCACGCCGCGCACCGGCAGGCTGTCGAAAATATCCCCTGAGGTGGAGGTATCCCCCAGCGTCAGCTGCGATTTCAGCGGGATCAGCGCCCGGGTCAGGTACGTTCCCATGTTGTCCCAACGGTTTTCGCCGTCGCCGTGCTGCCAGACGCTGTTATTGCGCAGGCGCCACGGCCCGAGGTTAACACCGCTGCGCAGGTTGAGGTAATCACTGCGCTCGCTGCTGCTCTCGTCACCGTCCGTCGACGCCACCTGATAATGGCTCTGACTGCCGCTGTAGCTGTAATCAAACAGCAGCGCCGGAATGCCGTTATCCCAGCGGTTTTCCGGCACCGTGCCGCGCGCCGTTTGCTGCATCGCCGCCTGAGGGAAACTCAGTGACAGCTTCAGCGCGTTAAAATCAAGCTCGCTTTTTGCACCGGGGATGAGCTCCCGGAACGGTACGCAGGCGTCGTCGGGCAATTTTACGATGTCGGCAAACGCCGCCGTCTGCACGCCCCATTTTTCCAGTTGGGCTTTGGTCAGACAGGGCAACAGCGTCTGCGGCCCATCCTTCGCGGCGGTAAATTCCAGCGTGCGGGTTTCCTGTTTTTGATCGTTAACGTAGATATCGACCTGATATTTCCCTGGCCGCTGCGCATCGCTCTGCTCATAAACGGAGAGATNGAAATTTCGGGTTAAACTTCGCGGCGGCTGCCGGCAACACGCAGAGCGCACTGCTGCCGAACAGCGTAATCATCACCACCACGGTGAGTGAATGTCGCGACGTCTCCATAACGGCAATCCGCAGGCGCGACTCAGCGCACCGGCTGCGTCAGTTGCGCACCGGCTGCGCCAAAATCGTTGATGATGCTGTACTGCACCTGGCTGAATGCTCCGGTGCTGGCCGGTAATTTGACCGACAGATGCCCTTTCGCCGGCACCATGACCGGATCTTTAATCAGCTTGCCGCCAACGTTGAGCTCGTGGAAGGTCATCACATAGGCCGACGGGTTATCAATAGCCAGCTGATTTCCGGTATGGGTAAAGGTCAGCGTCTNGGGATCGCCAGGTAAATCTTTGGGGCGATAGAACAGTTTCAGCCGCGTACGTACCGCAATCTGCAGCAGGTTTTTCCCGGCGCTGTCTTCACTCGCGGCCGGGATGGCTTTGACGTTAATCCAGTACACCGATTCGCGATCAGCAGGCAGCTGATTATTAATATTCACAATACGCAGCGCGTTATTTTTATTCGGCTGCATCTGAAACAGCGGCGGCGTAATAATAAAAGGTGTTTTTTTATTGCCGTTAATATCGTCAATCCATGACTGCACCAGAAAAACATCTTTCTGACTATGATTCTGTACCGTCAGCGAGGCTTCTTTTTGGCCTTCCTGATAAATAATACGGGTGGCATTTAAGGAAATACCGCCGGCAAAACACGTGGGCGCAAAAAGGCACACTGCGGCAAGAGCAGTTGATATACGTAACATATTAACCTCAATGAAAGGCTGGCAGACGAACGTCTGCTAGGGGACCCGATAATTACTCGTAGGTCAGACTAAAATCGACCTGACCATTAGCGCTACCGATGGTCACGGCATCTTTGGTGCTGACGTAGCGGGCATCATAATTGAGTGTGGTGTTTCCCTCGGTCAGGTCTTCAAGCGACGCGCCTTCGTTCAGGGAAATGGCCTGGCCTTTGGCATCAAAAATGCCGATCCCGACGCCGGTTGCACTGCCAGCGCCATTATCCACTGACAGCAGAGAGGTATCGTCGTCATCGCCAATGCCGTTAAACACCACGTTAACTTTGGTTTTCCCGGCAGTCAGATCGCACTCTTCGAGTTTAATCTGGAATGGCGCGGCGGTAGATTTATCACCCGTCGCCGCAAACGTTGAGCTTTTTACCGCCCCCATATCCACTTCCTGATTCTTCGATTCAGACGAAATAACGCAGGGAGAATCGACAATCGAACCATTAAACTGAATCGTCCCGTCGCTGGCATTAGCCGTCTGCAGTGTGGCAATAACGGACAGGGGAAGCAGTGCAGCGCCCAATAATACTTTTTTCATTTTACATTCCTGATATTAATAAAATCCTGTTATCAGCGTTAATACTGATAAACCCGTTCACCGGCAATCGCTAAAAAAAGCAACGAGTGTGCTAAAAAAGAGCCACAATTTTTCTTTTTTTATGATTCACGCTGGTGATGGGATAAACGATATAAAGATTCGTCAGGGTTAACAAATTGATTCTTACCCAAAGCTAAGTCCATTATGAGACCCAGTATTTCCGCAACATTCATTGGGGAAATGTCCGTATCCAGGCTAAGGTTCAGGTATCCTTTACGACTGACCGACTGACGAACAGACATCACCACCATGAATATAAAACCCATTGCCGCCCTGGATCGGCTGCTGACCGCCCTGCACCATCAAGGCGTTGATTACACGCTGGAACACGGGCAGATCTTTACCCTTAGTGCTGGCGAAGACGCTGATGTGTTGTTGATTCGCGAAGGGCTGGTAGCGTTGCAGAGAAGTTCCGACGAGCGGCTGATTTACTGCCTGTCGGCACCCGGCATGCTGGGCTTTAATACGGTACTGGAGAACCGCGCTGATTATTATATTCAGGTGTACGACACGGCAGCGCTGACGGTGGTCCCGCTGCGCCAGGTGAAAGCGATCGTCGAAGAACAACAGTTATGGCGGGAAATGTTTGAGGTCAGCAACGCCATCGCCACTGCCATGCATGGCATTCTGCTGAATACTTCAGGCAAAAGCTCGCTGGCGGTGATCCGCTATTTCCTGCAGGCGCTGGAGCGCGAACCGTCATTAATTCGCCAGCGCATACCGGCGGCTGAATATGTGCGGACACGGTCCGGCCTCTCACGCAGCTATGTGATGAAGTGCCTCGCCCTGTTGCGCAGCAATGGCGAAATTACCATGCATCAGGGCGCGCTGGTCTCCTGCCAGCTTCAGCACGACAGCGATGTGCTGTGATCACGGCTCCCGCACCAGCATCAGTCCGGCCCGCAACCCCAGCGCCACGGTCGGATTAGGAAATAACACAAACTCTCTCTCATGCTCAACCTGGTAACAGGTTTCGCCGTCTTCCGCCAGCAAGGTTCCCTGGGTGAACGGAGTAAAGTTGAGCGTGTCGTCAGACATATACAGCTCAAAGGCTTCGCTGCTGCGGGTGATCTGCTGCGACACGCGATAGCGTACCGGGGCAACGTTCACCTTTTCCTGTCGATCGCCCGCTATCCACGCTGCCAGCGCCTGCTGGGTTTGCGTGAATAATGTCAGATCGTTTTTGCCGAACGGCAGCGCTTTCCCCAGTTCCAGCGTGCAGGAGAGCGCGTTAAACCGTTCACANCCGGGCGTTGCGGAGCCAGTCAAGAAACTCAGGATCCCATGGCGTGGCGCGGTCCGGCAGCACGCCGAAGCGCACGTGGTGCGAACCGCGGATCGCCGTATGCAGATCCAGATGCCAGCGCCCGGTCTCTTTGGCTTCCGCCGACAGCACCAGCGAACGCTCGACCGGCTGATGCGGCGTCAGTTGAAGAATGCCGCACTCCAGCCAGTGCCAGCGGAAAAATGCCGTGTCGCCGTGAAAAGTGCGGGGCAATCTCCCCGCCAGCGTTAACTCGAGAAAATCCTTCATTGTGTCCTCTCAGCGCTGGAACGGATAAACCGATCCCAGNCGGCAAGGTCTGCCTGGGTCAGCCTGTCGCGATAGTAGCGGTCCACCCAGTTGTTGAGGGTGACAAACAGCGTCTCGTTCATCAGCACCGCCGGATTCACCGCTGCCAGCTCAGGCTCGTTGAGCACCACCCGCAGGCGCAGACAGGCCGGGCCGCCGCCATTGGCCATGCTTTCGCGCAGGTCAAAGACCTTCAGTTCGCTGATCGGGTTGTCCTGTGCCAGCAGATCGTTGAGGTAACCCCAGACGCCTTCGTGCGACTGCGACTCTTTCGGTAACACCAGCATCATGCTGCCGTCCGCTTTGCTGAGCAGCTGGCTGTTAAACAGATAAGTGGTAACCGCATCTTCCACCGATACCCGCGATGCAGGCACTTCAATAGGGGTGAAACCCGGCACGCGCGCCGCCAGTTGTGACAGCAGCGCGCCCTGATCGACAAACGCCTGCTGATGACAGAACAGTACCTGACGGTTGCTTACCGCAATCACGTCGTTATGAAAAACGCCTTTGTCGATCACGTCCGGGTTTTGCTGGGCGAAAATCACCTGCNAAACATCTGCACGCCCGTCTGACCGTATGCGCCGCCGAAACGGTTATGGTTGGCAGCCCCTTCGTCACCGAACATCGCCACCTGCGGCAGTGCGCTGTGAATGCCGAAATAGTGCTCATCGGGGAAAATCGCCCGCAGCACCGCTTCGGTAGTGGGCGCTTCGCTGGCGCGGNCACCGCCTGCTTATAGCCCGCGTCCGCCAGCGCTTTCATTTTCAGCAGCCCCTGCTTCGCCGCCAGTTGCGGGTTCGAGACCTGAAAGCGATGCTTCGTGGAGGCTTCATTACCAAATGACAGCCCGGCGTAGTGGTGCGTTAAGCCGACCAGACCGTCAAAATTCACTTCCCAGGCGTTCATAACGAGCCCTCCGCGCCGGTGCCGCCGAACGGTGCGGTGCTGGCGGCGCCGGTCAGCGGTTTGTTCCAGTTGACGATACCCGCGCGCGCTTCCAGCAGCAGTTGGTCAAATTTCTCGCGATCCGGGGAAATCAGCCCGCATGCCAGCCCGTAGCGGGTGGCGTTGGCCTGGGCGATGGCGTCATCAAAGGTGTCATAACGCCAGACGCACAACAGCGGGCCAAACACTTCTTCATCCGCGACGTTGCTCACGCCCGTCAGNCAATGCCCGGCGTCAGCAGCGAAGTATCGGTCTCCAGCAGACGCGGTTCGAGCAGCGTTTTGCCGCCGTTCGCTACGTGCGTCAGCCACGCCTTATGCACGTGCTGCGCGGCCTGCGGGGAAATCAGCCCGCCCATAAACGGCTGCGGTTCGGCATCCCAGCGCCCCGGCGTAATACGACGGCTGACATCCACCAGACGGGCCAGAAACGCGTCGCCACGTTCACCGCGCTTCACCAGCAAACGGCGGGCGCAGGTGCAGCGCTGCCCGGCGGTAATAAAGGCAGACTGAATGGTCAGATGCACCGCGGCGTCGATGTCCGCCGGANATGCACCCCCCCCGCCGGCAGCCCGGCCTGCTCCCACAGTTTGACCACGACTTCACCGCTCTTCGGCGTCAGCTCGCTTGGTTTGAATACCACGGCATTGCCCGCCAGCAGCGCCGGAACGATATGCCCGTTCGGCAGATGACCGGGGAAGTTATACGGGCCAAACACCGCCAGCACGCCGTGCGGACGATGGCGCAGCGTCGCCGCCCCGTCCGCCATGGCGGTTTCTTGCTCGCCAGTACGGCTATGGTATGACTTCACCGAAATGGCGATTTTGTTGATCATCGCCGCCACTTCCGTTGCCGCTTCCCAGCGCGGTTTGCCGGTTTCGCTGGCGATGGTTTCAGTCAGCAGCGTTTTGTTGGCCTCCAGCAGCCCGGCGAATTTTTCTGCGAATGCCTGACGCACGCTAAACGGTTGTTTTGCCCATTGCGGGAAAGCGTTGCGCGCGGCATTCACCGCCTGCGCCACCTGTTCGGCATCAGCATCGCTGCCGTTCCACAGTGATTCGTGCGTCACCGGGTTGGTCTTGTTGCGCGACGGTCCGCGTCCGGTTTCCCAGTCACCGTTAATCCATAAGCTCATTATTTTTTCTCCTCAGGGCACAGGCGGACGAGACGAATTTTGTCGCCTGCGCGGCATTTCAGGGCGTCCAGTTGTTTGCCGGTCAGCACCAGTCGGTCGGTGTGCGGATCGGCGTTGATGAGCATCGCGCGGAACTGCTGATACTGTTCATTCGACACCAGACAGGCAGGCCACTCGCCCGGCGCAGGTTGCCCTTCAACCACCTCCACCAGCCGACTTTTGCGGATCGCCCGGACACGGTCGATATCGCACTCCAGCGTCGGGCCGCCGTCGAAAATGTCGATGTAGTTGCGATAGCGGAATCCCTCTTTTTCCAGTACCGCCCGAGCAGGAGCGGTTTGCGGATGGACATGTCCAATGACCGCGCGCGCCTCTTCGCTCAGGAAATCGGTGTAAATGGGATGTTTGGGCATCAGTTCAGCGATAAACGCTTTCTGCCCGGTGCCGCACAGGTAGTCGGCGCGGGAGAACGCCATCGAAAAGAAACGCTGCCCGAGGCTTTCCCAGAAGGGCGAATAGCCGTTCTCGTCGATCACGCCACGCATTTCGGCGACCACTTTTTCGTTAAAACGCTCGCGGAAGGCGGCCATAAACATAAAGCGGGATTTTGACAGCAGATAGCCGTTGCCCTCTTTGCGCCATTGCGGATCGAGAAACAACGTGCACAGCTCGCTGCTGCCGGTGTGATCGTTACTGAGAAACAGCGTCGGCAGTGCGTTATAGACGTTCAGCTCTTTGGAGGCGTGAACCAGTGTGCCGACGCGATAGTTGTACCAGGGATCGTTCAGCCCGACGGCGACTTCAATGGCGCAAATTCCCGCCACCGCGCCGCTGTCGGTCTCTTCCAGCACAAACACATAGCCCTGTTCGCTCTTCGGCAGTGCGCCTTCCCAGGTTTTCTGTGAACGTTCGATACGCGCGCTGAGCGTATTTTCATCCGCCGGCAGCGAGGTCAATCCGCCGCCCGTTTTCCCTGCCAGCGCCATCAGTCCCGGCAAATCCTCTCGCCCGACCGGACGAATAACCATCATGATGCCACCCCTTTCAGGAAGCGTTCGCAGGCACGTTCAAAACGATCGAGACCACTGTTGACCTCTTCTTCGCTGATGATCAGCGCAGGCGCGAAACGCACCACGTTGGCACCGGCAATCAGGATCATCAGCCCTTCTTCCGCCGCCTGCTGGCTGATGGCTTTTGCTTTACCGGCGTACTGTTCTTTCAGCACGCAGCCAATCAGTAGCCCCATGCCACGCACTTCACTGAACAGACCGAAACGGGCGTTGATCGCCTGCAGCCGCTCGGTAAACCACTGGTGGCGCTGTTTCACGCCGTTCAGGACTTCACGGGTATTAATAATAGAGAAGACTTCACCAGCCACCGCGCTCGCCAGCGGGTTACCGCCGTAGGTGGTGCCGTGGGTGCCGACGGTCATCACGCTGGCGCATTTTTCGGTGGCCAGCACCGCGCCTACCGGGAAGCCGCCACCCAGCGCTTTGGCGGTGGACAGCACATCCGGCGTCACGCCGTAGTGCATGTAGGCATAAAGCTCGCCGGTACGGCCGACGCCGGTCTGGACTTCATCAAAAATCAGCAGCGCGTTGTGCTGGTCGCACAGTTCACGCAGCCCTTTGAGGAACGCCGGATCTGCAGGCACCACGCCACCTTCGCCCTGCATCGGCTCAACAATGACCGCGCAGGTGGTGTCATTAATAAGCTCACGGGCCGACGCCAGGTCGTTGTAAATGGCATGGCTGATGTCCGGCGGCAGCGGGGAAAAATCCTGTGAATAGGACGGCTGACCGCCGGCCGAGACGGTAAACAGCGTGCGACCGTGGAACGCGTTTTTGAACGCCACGATGCCGCTTTTCTGCTTACCGTAATGGTCATGCGCGTATTTACGCGCCAGCTTCAGTGCCGCTTCGTTGGTTTCCGCGCCGGAGTTACAGAAGAACACGCGTTCGGCAAACGTCGCGTCAATCAGCTGTTTTGCCAGCCGCAGCGCAGGCTCGTTGGTGTAGCCGTTGCCGGTGTGCCAGAACTTATTCGCTTGCTCGGTCAGCGCCTTGACCATTGCCGGATGCGCATGGCCAAGGGCGTTAACCGCAATCCCACCGGCAAAATCAATGTACTCTTTACCCTGCTGGTCCCACAGGCGGGAACCCTCTCCGCGTACCGGTATAAAGGCCGCCGGGGCGTAAACCGGCATCATCCATTCATCAAAATTATTACGCGTAATTGACTGAGACATAGTGACCTCTTCCGGTAAATTAAAAGTTTAAATTTTGTTAAATATTATGGTGTGTTTGCGCTGTAAATGTAGATTGCACGGTTCGTGCCAGCCAGCGATAAAAGTGCATAACCGGAAGGGGACAACCAAAAATCAAGGAGTTACAACCCGTCTCTATTCATATAAACTGCATAAAAAGTGAATAAAACGGTAAAGGAATGCATTAGCAGCACTAATAATCGCAACATTATGCATTAGTAAAACTTAATTCGTGATTTGTGATCGTCTGCGAAATTTGACGTCGATAATTGCCCCAAAGTGGGGCGTAATGCTTCAGAAAAGGGCAAGAACGGCATTCTGTCACCACCGCTTAACGGCTTTCGGCAGAAACTCTGTTGGCAATGAAGTCAGACGGTAGAAATTCTGCTACCATCCCAGCACTATTCACCTTGCACAGTGGCAGCGACTATGAAATTTGTCTCTTTTAATATCAACGGCCTGCGCGCCCGCCCTCATCAACTGGAAGCCATCGTCGACAAGCATCAGCCGGACGTGATCGGCCTGCAGGAGACAAAGGTTCACGACGACATGTTCCCTCTCGAAGAGGTGGCGAAGCTCGGCTATAACGTCTTTTATCATGGTCAGAAAGGTCATTACGGCGTCGCGCTGTTGACCAAAGAGACACCCATTTCCGTACGCCGTGGTTTTCCTGGTGATGGTGAAGAGGCGCAGCGCCGCATCATCATGGCGGAAGTGCCGTCGCCGCTGGGTAACGTTACGGTGATTAACGGCTATTTCCCGCAGGGCGAGAGCCGCGACCATCCGATCAAGTTCCCGGCCAAACAGGCGTTCTACCAGAACCTGCAGAACTATCTCGACGGTGAGCTGAAGCGCGAAAACCCGGTGCTTATCATGGGCGATATGAATATCAGCCCGACGGATCTGGATATCGGCATTGGCGATGAGAACCGCAAACGCTGGCTGCGTACCGGCAAATGTTCGTTCCTGCCGGAAGAGCGCGAATGGATGGAACGCCTGCTGGGCTGGGGTCTGGTGGATACCTTCCGCCACGCGCACCCGGAGACCCAGGATCGCTTTTCGTGGTTTGATTACCGCTCGAAAGGGTTTGATGACAACCGCGGTCTGCGCATCGACCTGCTGCTGGCAAGCTCGCCACTGGCGCAGCACTGCGTCGAAACTGGCATCGATTACGAAATTCGTAGTATGGAAAAACCGTCAGACCATGCGCCGGTGTGGGCGACCTTTAAAGGAAAATAAACGCGTTGGATCAGCGGAACATGCAAACGATTGATGTGGTCGCGGCGATCATTGAACGTGACGGAAAAATTCTGCTGGCCCAGCGCCCGCCCCATGCCGATCAGCCTGGGCTGTGGGAATTTGCCGGGGGAAAAGTGGAAGCCGGGGAAACACAGCCGGCGGCGCTGATCCGCGAGTTGCGTGAAGAGCTGGGTATTGAGGCACAGCCGGGGGCATACGTTGCCAGCCATCAGCGGGAAGTCTCCGGGCGACGTATTCATCTGCACGCCTGGCACGTCCCGGCGTTTCGCGGTGAGATAACAGCGCTTGACCACAGCCAGTTGGTGTGGTGCTCGCCGCAGGCGGCGTTTGATTACCCGCTGGCGCCTGCGGACATCCCCTTGCTGGAGGCGTTTATGGTTTTACTCGCCGCCAGACCAGCGGATTCGTGCTGAGGGTTTTCTCATCACGCTGACACTGCAGCATCACCCCTTCCGCTTTGATCACCGCGCCTTCAGAGTAGTTTTGATCCTGATAAATGCAGCACTGTGCGCAGGGCTGCGCACGTTGTCCGCCTGAGCTGAACACCTCGGGCGGCACATTCACTTCCACCTCCGGGCGGTAACGTTCCCCGGCCTGCGCCCCCAGCGCGACAACGGCCAGTAACGCGATCATCACATTTCGTCTCATCGTTTTTCGTCCTGATAACAACTCATCATCAGATTATCGGCACAAATTCTGACTTCCTTAAATTTGACTCACCATCGCATTTAGTTATGACCTGCCGCAAATTATGAATTTTACCGTCGGGCAGAATTTTCCTTGTCAGCCGCCGCATCGCCAGTGGTATAGTCGAAAATCGCTGTCCTGATAATTATAAGTAAAGCAAATACAACACAACGATACGTTTCACAATCATAAGAGGTTTATTCGTCTATGGAACAGATAGCATCTCTGGAGACTTTTCTCTCACACGTTCAACAGCGCGATCCGCAGCAACACGAGTTCGCGCAAGCGGTAAGAGAAGTCATGTCAACAATTTGGCCCTTTCTTGAGCAAAACCCGCGCTATCGCCAGCTGTCGCTGCTTGAGCGACTGATCGAGCCGGAACGCGTGATCCAGTTCCGCGTCGTGTGGGTTGATGACCGCAATCAGGTGCAGGTCAACCGCGCATGGCGTGTGCAGTTCAGTTCCGCTATCGGTCCGTTTAAAGGCGGCATGCGTTTTCACCCGTCGGTGAACCTGTCGATCCTGAAATTCCTTGGCTTTGAGCAAACCTTTAAGAACGCCCTGACCACACTGCCGATGGGCGGGGGTAAAGGCGGTAGCGATTTCGATCCGAAAGGCAAAAGCGAAGGCGAAATTATGCGTTTCTGCCAGGCCCTGATGACCGAGCTGTATCGTCATCTGGGTGCAGATACCGACGTTCCGGCCGGCGACATCGGCGTGGGCGCGCGCGAAGTCGGCTTTATGGCTGGCATGATGAAAAAGCTGTCGAACAACACCGCCTGTGTGTTTACCGGCAAAGGATTGTCGTTCGGCGGCAGCCTGATCCGCCCGGAAGCCACGGGCTACGGCCTGATTTACTTTGTCGACGCGATGCTGAAACGCCACGGGCTCGGACTGGAAGGCATGCGCGTGGCGGTGTCCGGTTCCGGTAACGTCGCCCAGTACGCCATCGAAAAAGCCATGGCCTTTGGCGCCCGCGTGGTGACCGCCTCAGATTCCAGTGGTACCGTGGTCGATGAAGCCGGGTTTACAGCGGAAAAACTGGCGCGCCTGTGCGAAATCAAAACCAGCCGCGACGGCCGCGTTGCCGATTACGCCCGCGAGTTTGGCCTCACCTATCTGGAAGGCAAACAGCCGTGGTCAGTGCCGGTGGATATCGCCCTGCCATGCGCCACCCAGAACGAACTGGACGTGGACGCCGCGCGCCAGCTGATTGCCAACGGCGTGAAAGTGGTGGCGGAAGGGGCAAACATGCCGACGACCATCGCCGCGACCGATCTGTTCCTTGAAGCGGGCGTGCTGTTCGCGCCAGGAAAAGCGGCCAACGCCGGTGGCGTGGCAACGTCCGGCCTGGAAATGGCGCAGAACGCCGCGCGTCTGAGCTGGAAATCTGAGAAAGTCGACGCACGTCTGCACCACATCATGCTGGATATTCACCAGGCCTGCGTGGAGTATGGCGGTGAAGGCAAGCAGACCCACTACGTGCGCGGCGCAAACATCGCGGGCTTTGTCAAAGTGGCCGACGCGATGCTGGCGCAGGGTGTGATTTAAGCGCTTTTCTGCCCGGCAGCGCTACGCTTGCCGGGCTTCTTCGCTGGCCCTTTCTTCTTTTCGCCCCCCGGCGCCACCAGCCCACGAAACTGACTGACACGCGTGTTGCGCGCCATCTGTATCAGCTCATTGAGCGTCCCCACCAGCGGGTGCATGAAATCCTGATAACGACACTGTTTTTCGCTGATTTGCGTCAGCACCGATTCCCAGTGGGCGGTCATGTCCGGGCGCGAAGCCAGCTCCGGCAGCGAGTGGATCAGCGCCCTGCCCGGATCCGTCGAATGGATATAGCGCCCTTTTTTGATTAAAAAGCCGCGTTTGAACAGCAGCTCGATGATCCCAGCGCGGGTGGCTTCGGTACCGAGGCCGTCAGTAGCGCGGAGGATTTTTTTCAGGTCTTTATCCTGCACAAAACGGGCGATACCGGTCATCGCGGAGAGCAGCGTGGCGTCGGTGAAATGGCGCGGCGGCTGAGTCTGACGCTCCACCACTTCCCCTTTTTCGCACAGCAGTTCATCGCCTTTGGCGACCACCGGCAGCGGGGTGCCGTCATTCTCTTCATCACGCTCTTTCGCGCCCAGTAGCGTCCGCCAGCCGGCTTCGGCGAGGAAACGCGCTTTGGCAATGAATTTGCCGTTGGCGATGTCCAGATCGATCTGGCATTTACGGTAGACCGCGTCGGCACAGAACTGCATCAGGTACTGGCGCGCAATCAGTTCGTAGACTTTGGCTTCGTTGTCGCTGAGGTGTACCGACGTGCTGCGCGCGGTGGGGATAATCGCATGGTGGGCATCGACTTTTTTGTCGTCCCAGCAGCGGTTGCGGGTATCGGGATCGACCGCTGGCTGTGGCAGCAAACCGGGCGCATGAACGCCAATCGCGTTCATCACCGCCTGACGACCGGCAAAATGCTCTTCCGGCAGATAGCGGCTGTCGGAACGCGGATAGGTAATCAGCTTGTGGGTTTCGTACAGTTTCTGGCAGATATCAAGCACGTTCTGTGCGCTGAGGGCAAAGCGCTTTGCCGCTTCAATCTGCAGCGCGGAGAGCGAAAACGGCAGCGGCGCCGGTTCGGATTCGCGCTTGTCATTGTATGCGGTAACCATCGCCGGTTGCCCGGTGATGCGCGCCACCACGTGATCCGCCAGCGGACGGTGCAGCAGACGCCCCTCTTCATCCTGATACGGTTCGCAGGCTTCGCTCGGTTGCCAGGTGGCGATAAAACGCTCGTCCTTTGGCGTGACAATATGCGCTTTCACTTCGAAAAAATCTTTGGCGACAAAGTTTNNATCTCTTCGTCGCGCCTGACCACCAGCCCCAGCACCGGCGTCTGGACGCGCCCTACCGACAGCACGCCCTGATAGCCTGCGTTACGCCCGAGCAGCGTATACGCCCGCGTCATGTTGATGCCGTACAGCCAGTCGGCACGGGCACGGGCCAGCGCCGAGACGCACAGCGGAATAAACTCGCTGTTGGCGCGCAGACGCGAAATCGCCCGCTCAACCGCCTGCGGATTAAGGTCGTTAATCAGGCAGCGCTGCACCTGCTGACGTTTTTCCGCCGACAGTTGCAGGTAATCCAGGACTTCATCGACCAGCAGTTGCCCTTCGCGATCCGGGTCTCCGGCGTGAATGATTTCGCTGGCCTCATGAAGTTGACCCTGCCACTTTTCCGGCACAATCGGTAGATCCATCAGGTTCCAGCGCGCATAACGGCTGTCATAGACATCCGGCTGCGCCTGCTCCAGCAGGTGACCAATACACCAGGTGACCACCTGCCCGTTGCCGCACTCAATAAAGCCGTCGCCTTTGCGGTGCGGCTTTGGCAGCACGTCCGCAATGGCGCGACCCAGACTCGGCTTTTCCGCGATGAACAGACGCATCGACTTAACGGATCTCGACCATTGGCCGGCCGCCGCGCGCCGTTACCANGCCTCGGCTTCCGCTTCCGGCAACACCGCCAGCAGCAGACCGCCAGAGGTTTGCGGATCGCACAGCAGCGAACGCCATTCGTCCGGCATTTCGCCCATCAGATGACCGTAGCTGGCAAAGTTGCGCCCGGTGCCGCCCGGCACCGCGCCCTGGGCGATGTAGTCTTCCACACCCGGCAGTTTTGGCACATCGGCGAAGCGGATCTGCGCCTGCACGCCTGCGCCCTGGCACATTTCGCTGAGGTGGCCGAGCAGGCCAAAACCGGTGACATCGGTCATTGCCTTCACGCCGTCGATGTTGGCAAACGCCGCTCCGGCGAGGTTCATCTGACACATCACTTCCGTCGCCAGCCCCTGATGCTCTGGTTTAAGGAGGGATTTTTTCTCGGCGGTGGTCAGCACGCCAATCCCCAGCGGCTTGGTGAGGAACAGTTTGCAGCCCGCCTGCGCAGTGCTGTTTTTCTTCACCCGTTCGGTGGGTACGATGCCGGTGACCGCCAGACCAAAAATCGGCTCCGGCGCGTCGATGGAATGGCCGCCCGCCAGCGCGATGCCCGCCTGCTGACAGGCAAAACGCCCGCCTTCAATCACATCACGGGCGATTTCCGGCGCCAGCTTGTCGATCGGCCAGCCCAGAATGGCGATAGCCATGATCGGCTTACCGCCCATCGCAAAGATATCGCTGATGGCGTTGGTTGCCGCGATGCGGCCAAAATCGAACGGATTATCGACAATCGGCATGAAGAAATCGGTGGTGCTGATCACCGACGTGCCGTTGCCCAGATCATAGACCGCCGCATCGTCGCGGGTCTCGTTACCAACAAGCAGGTTCGGGTCGACAAACTTCGCCTGCTCGCTATGGAGGATGGTTTCCAGCACTTTGGGGGAAATTTTACAACCGCAACCGGCTCCGTGGCTGTATTGCGTTAAACGAATGGCTTGCTCGCTCATGGACATCTCCTGTCATTGCAATCCGGCTATGGTACCGCTCAAACCGTGACGTGATAAGTGCCGCAATCTGATTTCGCGCACTGTTGCTCATTAAGCGTGCAGTAATGGCGGGATAAATGAAGTGTACTGCCCGGTAGCGCTGCGCCTACCGGGCAGTAATAATCAGAAGCGCACCACAAATGGCGCGGTGTCCGGCACCGTTACGGTGGTAGACGCTTTGAGCTGCGGCGTGCCGAGATAGAGGAAGCCGACAATTTTGTCCTGCACACGGCAGTTAAACCCAGCGCGAACCACCGGGCTATCGGTCAACGCGCCGCTGCGCCAGATACCATTGAATCCCTGAGCGACCGCCGCCATCTGCATCGCCATCACCGCGCATCCGGCGGACATCTCCTGTTCCCATTGCGGCACCTTGTGGTGCTCCTGACATTTCGCCACCACGGCAATAATCAGCGGTGCGCGGAACGGCGCATTTCGGGCTTTGTCGATCGCTTTTTCGTCTTCACCGGCCTGAATCGCGCCATCGACTAAAAGCTGGCTGAAACGCTCGCGGCCTTCCCCTTCAATGATGAAGAACTGCCAGGGTTGTAACGTCCCGTGATCCGGCGCGCGCATGNTTTTCCAGTGCCCCCCCCGCCGGTGCAGGCTCGGCCAGGCGAGAGGCGCTGCGACGGTTTACCAGTAGTTCAAGTGCATCCATTTGGCGTGCTCCTGTGGGATAATATTTCACAAAATTAACATGATTAGCGATTTAGTTACAGCGCGGGCGCCGATTCCTGCTGACAACCGGCGGCGGTAACTTTAGGATACCCGTACGTTACGCCTGAAGTAGCGCACTCTTTATCTGTCTGGTCAGGGAGAATACATGCGAACCCTTTGGCGAATAATTGCCGGTTTCTTTAAATGGACATGGCGATTGCTCAATTTCATTCGTGAGCTGGTGCTGAATTTATTTTTCATCCTGCTGGTGCTGGTGGCGGTCGGTATCTGGTCACAGTTCAGTAACACCACCACTGAACATGCCTCACGCGGCGCACTGCTGCTGGATCTCACCGGCGTGGTGGTGGATAAGCCCTCCACCAGCAGCAAGTTCGGGGCTCTCAGCCGTCAGTTACTGGGCTCAAACTCCGATCGCCTGCAGGAAAACTCGCTGTTTGACATCGTCCAGACCATTCGTCAGGCGAAAGATGACCGCAATATCACCGGCATCGTGCTGGATCTGAAAGATTTTGCCGGGGGCGATCAGCCGTCGATGCAGTACATCGGTAAGGCGCTGCGTGAATTCCGCGACAGTGGCAAGCCGGTTTACGCCGTGGGCGACAATTACAGTCAGGGTCAGTACTACCTGGCAAGCTTTGCCAACAAAATTTACCTCTCGCCGCAGGGACTTGTTGATCTGCACGGTTTTGCCACCAACGGTCTTTACTACAAATCGCTGCTCGACAAGCTGAAAGTTTCCACCCATGTATTCCGCGTCGGGACCTATAAATCCGCCGTCGAACCGTTCATCCGCGATGATATGTCGCCTGCTGCCCGTGAAGCGGACAGCCGCTGGATTGGCGAACTGTGGCAGAACTACCTGAATACCATCGCCGCTAACCGTGAAATCACCCCACAACAGGTCTTCCCTGGCGCGCAGGGGCTGTTAGACGGTCTGCGTAAGACCAACGGTGATACGGCGCAGTATGCGCTGGATAACAAACTGGTCGATCAGCTGGCCTCCAGCGCCGAAGTGGAAAAAGTGCTGTCAAAACAGTTTGGCTGGAGTTCGGAAGATAAAAACTACCGCGCGGTCAGCTATTACGACTACTCGCTGAACACCCCGTCTGATAAGGGCGACAGCATTGCGGTCGTCTTTGCGAACGGCGCGATTATGGATGGTCAGGAGACGCCGGGGAACGTTGGCGGTGATACCACTGCCTCGCAAATCCGCGACGCGCGTCTCGATCCTAAAGTGAAAGCGATTGTGCTGCGGGTGAACAGCCCTGGCGGCAGCGTGACGGCGTCGGAAGTCATTCGTTCAGAACTGGCGGCGGCGAAAGCAGCCGGGAAACCGGTAGTGGTGTCAATGGGCGGCATGGCGGCGTCCGGCGGGTACTGGATTTCCACCCCGGCGAATTACATCGTAGCGAACGCCAGCACGCTGACCGGCTCTATCGGCATCTTTGGCGTCATCAATACGGTGGAAAACTCGCTGGATTCGATTGGCGTTCACACCGATGGCGTGGCGACGTCGCCGCTGGCGGACGTGTCGCTGACTAAAGCGTTGCCGCCTGAAGTGCAGCAGATGATGCAGCTCAGCATCGAAAACGGCTATCAACGCTTTATCACGCTGGTGGCGCAGGCGCGTAAGAGTACGCCGGAGCAGATCGATAAAATCGCGCAGGGTCACGTCTGGACCGGTCAGGATGCGAAAGCCAACGGTCTGGTCGACAGCCTCGGTGATTTCGACGATGCGGTGGCGAAAGCGGCGTCGCTGGCCAAACTGAAACAGTGGCACATCGATTATTATCAGGAAGAGCCGGGTCTGTTCAGCCGGTTAATGGACAGCCTGGGCGGTTCAGTTCGCGCCGCGCTGCCGCAGGTGCTGCAGGCCTATTTCCCTGCCCCCGTCGTGGCCGCGGCCAGCACCGTGAAGGCGGAGACCGACAAGCTCGCCGCCTTTAACGATCCGCAAAACCGCTATGCATTTTGCCTTACCTGCGCCAATATTAAGTAACTGGTATCCCCTCCTTATGGAGGGGATTTTCTTTACGTAATAGCCTGATACCATGCAAAAAAAATCAATTTACGTTGCCTATACCGGCGGTACCATCGGTATGCAACGCTCCGAGCAGGGTTACATTCCCGTTTCCGGTCATCTGCAGCGTCAGCTGGCGCTGATGCCAGAATTCCACCGGCCTGAGATGCCGGATTTCACTATTCACGAATACGCTCCGCTGATGGATTCGTCAGACATGACGCCGCAGGACTGGCAGCATATCGCCGAGGACATCAGACAGCATTACGACGAGTACGATGGCTTTGTGATCCTGCATGGCACCGACACCATGGCGTTCACCGCCTCGGCGCTGTCGTTCATGCTGGAGAATCTGGGCAAACCGGTAATTGTGACAGGGTCACAAATTCCCCTTGCCGAGCTGCGCTCCGACGGACAAATCAATCTGTTGAATGCGCTGTATGTGGCGGCGAATTATCCGATCAACGAAGTGACGCTGTTCTTCAACAACTGCCTCTATCGCGGCAACCGCACCACTAAAGCGCATGCGGACGGCTTTAACGCTTTCGCCTCGCCTAACCTGCCAGCGCTGCTGGAAGCCGGTATCCATATCCGTCGTCTGGGCACGCCGCCTGCGCCGCACGGCAACGGACCGCTGATCGTTCATCCGATTACGCCGCAGCCAATTGGCGTGGTGACCATCTATCCGGGCATTTCGGCCGATGTGGTGCGCAACTTCCTTCTCCAGCCGGTCAAAGCGCTGATCCTGCGCTCTTACGGCGTCGGCAATGCGCCGCAAAACAGCGAGTTTCTGCAGGCGCTGGCGCAGGCCAGCCAGCGTGGCATTGTGGTGGTCAACCTGACCCAGTGCATGTCCGGGAAAGTGAATATGGGCGGTTACGCCACCGGCAATGCGCTGGCACAGGCGGGCGTGATCAGCGGCTTTGATATGACCGTTGAGGCGACGCTGACTAAACTTCACTATCTGTTGAGTCAACCTCTGGCGGCACCGGCCATCCGTAGCGCCATGCAGCAGAATCTGCGTGGCGAACTGACGCCGGACGAGTAAGGAAAAATTATGAACCGGGCACTCCTCCTTGTCGATTTACAAAATGATTTCTGCGCCGGTNGCGCGCGGTGATGCGATTGTCGCCAGCCAGGACTGGCATCCGGCAAATCACGGAAGCTTCGCCAGCCAGCATAACGCAGAGCCCTATACTCAGGGCGAGCTGGACAGTTTACCGCAAACCTGGTGGCCTGATCACTGCGTGCAGAACAGCGAAGGCGCCGCGCTGCACCCGCTGCTAAAACAGAAGGCGGTCGACGCCGTGTTTCATAAAGGCGAAAACCCGCAGACCGATAGCTACAGCGCCTTTTTTGATAACGGCCACCGGCATAAAACGGGCCTGGACGTCTGGCTCCGTCATCATGAAATCACGGAGCTTATCGTGATGGGACTGGCGACCGACTACTGCGTGAAATTTACCGTGCTGGACGCACTGCAACTGGGTTACACCGTCAACGTGATCACCGACGGCTGCCGTGGTGTGAACATTCAGCCACAGGACAGCGCCCAGGCCTTTATGACCATGGCGGCAGAAGGCGCCACGCTGTATACGCTGGCGGACTGGCAGGAAACTCACGCCTGATCCCTGCCCGGCGCGTCACAGCCGGGCAACACTTTTCTCACAATTGAAGCTGAGTCGCATTTTCAGCGAAGCGACGATGCTAATCTCAAATGGCTGTTTTTTCGTCAGATTTCTGACGTTTATTTTTTACCGTCAATATGAGAGGAATTGTGATGAGATATTTGCCCATTCTGGCTGCATTACCCCTGCTCTGCGCTTCCCATGCCTTTGCCAATTCGTTGATTTCCGTCGGTTATTTTAACGGCGGCGGTGACGTGACTGCCGGTCCCGGCGGTGATATCGATAAGCTGGATGTCCGACAGATCACCCATCTGAACTATTCGTTCGGCCTGATTTACAACAATGAAAAAGACGAAACCAACGAGGCGCTGAAAGATCCGGGCAAGCTGCATCAGCTCTGGCTGTCGCCGAAAGTGCAGGCTGACCTGCAAAAAATCCCTGAATTACGTAAGCAGAATCCGGATCTGAAAGTCCTGCTGTCAGTGGGCGGTTGGGGGGCGCGCGGATTCTCCGGCGCGGCAGATAACAAAGAGAGCCGGGCCACCTTCATTCGCTCCGTTCAGGAGGTGATGGATCGCTACGGCCTCGACGGCATTGACCTTGACTGGGAATATCCGGTGAACGGCGCCTGGGGACTGGTGGATAAGCAACCTGCGGATCGCGATAACTTCACTGCCCTGCTGAAAGAGCTGCGTCAGGCGCTGGGTGATAAAAAGCTGGTGACTATCGCGGTTGGTGCGAATGCGGAAAGTCCGAAAAGCTGGGTTGACGTGAAGGCCATTGCGCCGGTGCTGAACTATATCAACCTGATGACCTACGACATGGCGTACGGCACGCAATACTTCAACTCGAATCTGTATGACTCCAGCCACTGGCCGACGGTCGCTGCGGCGGACAAATACAGCGCCGATTTTGTAGTGAACAACTATCTGGCCGCTGGCCTCAAACCGGAACAGATGAACCTGGGGATCGGTTTTTATGGCCGCGTACCGAAACGCGCCGTCGAGCCGGGCATCGACTGGACGAAAGCAGACGCCCAGAATAACCCGGTGACCAAACCCTATTTTGGCGAGGCAGAAAAAACGCTGTTCAGTTCGCTCGGTTATCATCTCGATAAAGACACCTACGTGAAGTACAACGACATCGTCAGCAAGCTGCTGAACGATCCGCAGAAGCGCTTTACCGAGCACTGGGACGATCAGGCTAAAGTGCCATGGCTGTCGGTGAAATCCGCCAGCGGTGAACCGCTGTTTGCGCTGTCCTATGAAAACCCACGCTCCGTGGATCTCAAGGCGCAGTACATCAAAGAGAAAGGTCTGGGTGGTGCGATGTTCTGGGAGTATGGCGCGGATGACAACAACCAACTGGCGAAACAGCTGGCGACGTCGCTTGGGATTAAACACTAACTGAAGGGGTGTCGGGTAAGCACGATGCCTGCCCGACACAGCAACACATTACTGCATTTTCAGCGTTGCGATGGACCTGGGCGCGATGCCAAAATCTTCCTTCAACTGCTGCTTGCTCTTCATCACCATCTGACCCTGCGTGTCGATGGTCATGTGCTGCGCTTCGGTGTTATGCCGCGCCTGCCACAGCATCACCAACTGCATGCTGTTCTCTTTTTGCTCCGGCGTCAGCGCCACGCCGTCCGGCCATTTTCCGAGCTCTACCGCCGTCACCAGCCGCTGATAAATCTCCGGCGTCATTGCGCTGATCATGTCATCAACATTCATTACGATTTCCGCTCCTGTGGAATAATTTGCTGAATCGTTTTTTCAGCCCTTCGTTTGGTCACCGTTTTCGTCGTCGGTGAAGCTCAGCGAGGCCGAATTAACACAATAACGTTCGCCAGTGGGTTGCGGGCCATCCGGGAAAACATGACCGAGATGGGCATCACAGTTGCCGCAACGANGAAAAGGCGGGCCCAGCCGCAACCCGAGTCATACTTGCTTTGCGAGGTAAACAGCGGCGCATCGCAGACCAGGCAATGGTAAACGCCGTCGCGTTTGTTATGCAGAAGTTGCCCGGTGAAAGGCGGTTCTGTGCCATGATTCTGTGTCACGTAGAACTGCATTTCAGTCAGGTTTTTTTTCAGTTCTTCCGGGTTTTTTTGATTCGCCATGGGCTCACATCTCACGGTTGGAACAGACAGTATCTGTGATCGATTCTAACAAAACATTAACACTGAGGCGTAGACTTTTGTTCTAAACTTAGACGGGACAAATGCGCAGCCAGGTAATTGTGATGCAACTCACATTTTTATCTCTCTGGCCCTTTAAAATTCCGGGCGCAGCCCCCATGTGGTTGCTAGCCCATAGGAAGAGTGAGGCGAGTCAGTCGTTCAAAGGTTATTCAGAGGATTGATTTGTCGCAATGATTGACACGATTCCGCTTGACGCTGCGTAAGGTTTTTGTAATTTTACAGGCAACCTTTTATTCACTAACAAATAGCTGGTGGAATATATGACTATCAAAGTAGGTATCAACGGTTTTGGCCGTATCGGTCGCATTGTTTTCCGTGCTGCTCAGAAACGTTCTGACATCGAGATCGTAGCAATCAACGACCTGTTAGACGCTGACTACATGGCTTACATGCTGAAATATGACTCCACTCACGGCCGTTTTGACGGTACCGTTGAAGTGAAAGACGGTCATCTGATCGTAAACGGTAAAAAAATCCGTGTTACCGCTGAACGCGATCCGGCTAACCTGAAGTGGAACGAAGTCGGTGTTGACGTTGTTGCTGAAGCAACCGGTATCTTCCTGACCGACGAAACCGCGCGTAAACACATCACTGCTGGCGCGAAAAAAGTCGTTCTGACTGGCCCGTCCAAAGACAACACCCCGATGTTCGTTAAAGGGGCTAACTTTGACAAATATGCTGGCCAGGACATCGTTTCCAACGCATCCTGCACCACCAACTGCCTGGCACCGCTGGCTAAAGTTATCAACGACAACTTCGGCATCATCGAAGGTCTGATGACCACCGTTCACGCTACCACCGCTACCCAGAAAACCGTTGACGGCCCGTCTCACAAAGACTGGCGCGGCGGCCGTGGCGCGGCTCAGAACATCATCCCGTCCTCTACCGGTGCTGCTAAAGCGGTAGGTAAAGTACTGCCGGAACTGAACGGCAAACTGACCGGTATGGCGTTCCGCGTTCCGACGCCGAACGTATCCGTTGTTGACCTGACTGTACGTCTGGAAAAAGCGGCTTCCTACGAAGACATCAAGAAAGCCATCAAAGCTGCTTCTGAAGGCCCGATGAAAGGCGTTCTGGGTTACACCGAAGACGACGTGGTTTCCACCGATTTCAACGGCGAAGTTTGCACTTCCGTGTTCGATGCCAAAGCAGGTATCGCTCTGAACGACAACTTTGTGAAACTGGTTTCCTGGTACGACAACGAAACCGGCTACTCCAACAAAGTTCTGGATCTGATCGCTCACATCTCCAAATAAGTTGAGATGAGAACCTGATCTATAAAGGCGACTTCGGTCGCCTTTTTCTTTTTATGGCTTAACGAAGGATTGCACCATGATTAACAAAATTTTTGCTCTCCCGGTTGTTGAACAGCTTACCCCTGTGCTTTCGCGTCGCCAGCTTGATGAGCTGGAGCTTATCGTTGTTGATCACCCGCAGGTGAAAGCCTCGCTGGCATTGCAAGGCGCGCACCTGCTCTCCTGGAAACCGGCCGGTGAACAGGACGTGCTATGGCTCAGCAACAATACGCCGTTTAAAGATGGCGTCGCACTGCGTGGCGGCGTACCGATTTGCTGGCCGTGGTTTGGTCCGGCAGCGCAGCAGGGTCTGCCTGCGCACGGTTTTGCCCGCAATCTGCCGTGGACGCTGAAAGCCCATAATGAAGACGACAACGGCGTGGTGCTGACGTTTGAACTTCAAAGCAGCGACGCCACCCGCAAATTCTGGCCGAACGACTTCACCCTCTACGCGCGCTTCAAGCTGGGTAAAACCTGCGAGATTGAGCTGGAAGCCCACGGCGATTTCGAAACCACCTCTGCCCTGCACACCTATTTCAACGTTGGTGACATCGCTGCGGTTAAAGTGACCGGGCTTGGCGATCGCTTTATCGACAAAGTTAACAACGCGCAGGAAGACACGCTGGCCGACGGCGTACAGACCTTCCCGGATCGCACCGACCGTGTGTATATGAATGCCGAAGGCTGCAGCGTTATCCACGACAGCGCGCTCCAGCGCCGCATCAACGTCATCCACAGCCACAACAGCGACGTTGTTGGCTGGAACCCGGGGCCAGCGCTCTCCGTCAGCATGGGCGATATGCCGGACGACGGTTACAAAACCTTCGTCTGCGTGGAAACCGCCTGCGCAAGCAAAACCCAGAAAGCTCAGGAAGACAAACCGGCTCGTCTGGCACAAACTATTCGCGTAAATCACTAACCGAACAGCATGGCCGGATAAATTCTCCTTCCGGCCATTTTAAATTAAGCCATTTCTCAAACGCGTTATGTCTTTTTAAAACAGTGTATGAATATTCCTGCAATAACGTAAAACTGCGAGCCTTTTTCCAGTTCGGAAATATAAACCGCCCTCTCCTCAGTTTTCCCCGCCTTCGTGCTTTCTAAAGACGAACATTTATGTATTATTCCCTCGACATGCTGTTATTCGGCATCGCTTATTACAGCTTTATGAGTAGTAATAGTAATTAAACGGGAGCTAACAACTCTCCCTTCTGTCCTGTCCGCAGCAATGTCTTGTCTGTTTTTCACTGCGTTGTGCAGCAACAGATAACGTAGACTTACAAAGGAGTGGGTATGAATTCAATTCGATTATTTGTTGTCTCGCTACTTATCGGTGCAATGTCGCTGACCTCAGCGGCGCGGGCGCAGGCGCCTGCTGACGAGAGCCAGCTCTATAATGCGTGGAGCTATTTACTCGGACGCGCGCTGGTTGTCCGCCAGGAAAATACCGATATGCGCGAACCGGGAATGAATTATAACGTAATTAAATATTATAATTCTGCCAGCAGTACCGCATTCGTTAATCCAAATTTTGATGTCACTTATCTTGAGTCCTGGATCGCTATTGACGATAATTCTGCAGCAATACTCTCTGTGCCGGAAGTGAAAGACCGCTATTACACCATTCAGTTATTAAATGAATGGGGTGACAACATTACCAATATAAATAGTAGAACTTATCCGAATCATCCGTCGGGTAAATTCGCGCTCATTACTGTTAACAGCAAAGTCAAATTACCCGACGGCGTTGTTCCGGTTATTTTACCCTCCAGCAAGGCTAAACTGCTGGGGCGTTTTGAACTCAAAAACTCTCCCGAAGAAGCGAATAAGCTGCAGCAGGCCGTTACGCTGACCATGACCGGGGCTCCTCATATCGCGCCACCGCCAGCGATCCCCGCGTTTACCAACGACAAACTGCCGGGCGTAGCGCTGTTCGACAAC
This sequence comes from Trabulsiella odontotermitis, assembly GCF_001188485.1. Taxonomy (GTDB): domain Bacteria; phylum Pseudomonadota; class Gammaproteobacteria; order Enterobacterales; family Enterobacteriaceae; genus Trabulsiella; species Trabulsiella odontotermitis_A. The sequence goes on along the minus strand of NZ_JNGH01000122.1, from coordinate 8,800 downwards.
GCCGATGAGATTCTGCGAAGCGCAGCGGATTACACGCCCGTCGCGGCAGAAATTCAGCAGAGCGTGCGAGATATCGCGCAGAAAGTGCGTACCAACAGCCAGTTCCGTCAGCAGACGGACGACGCCATTACCCAACACGTGATCCCGGCGTTCATGCTGGAGGCGCATACCGGCATCGCCACCTGGAAAAACAACTGGCTTGGCGGTCACAGAGAAGGTCGCGGCTTTAACGGTCATTATGGCACTGACTACCGTATGCGCACTGCCATCAACCTGCTGGGGATCTGGGCCAACAGCCCCGGAGAAGCCGTCTATTTCCTGACGACCAAAGACAGCAGCGGCCAGTCGCTGAATGGCAAAGGCTTCTATCGCCTCCATTTCCCGGCGAATGCATTGCCGGAAACGATGGCAAAAGCGTTCTGGTCGATCATTCTGGTCAGCGTACCGGACTACCAGGTCGTGCCGAACCCGCTTAAACGCTACAACTTCAACAATTATTCCGGGCTGAAAAAGAACAGCGATGGCTCGCTGGATATCGTCATCGGCCCTCGCCCGCCGAAGCACTTTCCTGAAAGTAACTGGCTGCCTTCGGCAACCGACAGGGACTTTGCATTCACCTTCCGGGTATATGTGCCTGAAAACGACGTCGTGGCTGGCGATCGCTTNNCCCCCCCCCCCCGCCGCTGCCGCGACGGTGGAAAGCATGAACGTCAGCGATGCCTGGCTTAACCTGGCGGTAAAAGATACCTGGGTATGGGCGTGGCCGATGATCAACATTTACCAGCGCCGTCTGGCCTTCAGTCATTTGCCTGAGGCGGGATTGCTTGGCAATACGGTACCGGTCGGCCCACCGAATACACTGTCGATGCTCGATGATTACATCAAGCCTGATGAGCGCCAGGTCGCCTGTCCGAATCAGGATGTGGTGTACGGTTTTGCTTCACTGGCGCTGGATAAATCTCCGGTGGTGGTGCAGATCCCTGATTTTGGCAGCCGGTTCTGGGTCTTCCAGGCTGTTGACCTGCGTACCGACAGCTTTGCCAGCCTCGGCAGACAATATGGTACCGAGCCTGGATTCTATTTGCTGGCAGGCCCGGACTGGCAAGGCACCGTTCCGCCAGGCATCAAAAAAGTCTTTCGCAGCACCAGTAATACCAGCGTGCTGATCCCACGAGTCTTCCAGGCCGANATCAATCTCTCCCCGCTCGCGGACTTTAACGGCAAGCCGCAGCCGCGCGACTGGAGCACACTGAAACAGTACCCCGCCGAGCATAAAACCGAAGGTGAAACCCGTTGGGTAACGCCGGAAAACTTCTGGAAACTGCTGCCAGAGGTGCTCAATGATGCACGCCCGCTGTCCGGTGAAGAGGCGCAGTACGCCAAAGCGAANNGCTGCCCCAGCCGCTGCTGGCGTTTCATTTAGCCGGAAAACCGGTGGGCAATTACTGGAGCGCCAACATTAACGGCGCGAAGTTTGGTCTCGATTTCTTCACCCGTACCGCCACCGCCCGGTCGTTTATTTTCGTAAATAAACCCGAGGAGACGCAGTATTTCGTGCAGGACTTCGACAAAAACGGCACGCTGCTCGACGGAAAAACGCGCTATACCCTGACCTTCCCCGCCGGTCAAACGCCGCCGGTTGCCGGGTTCTGGTCTCTGACGGTCTATAACCCCCAGCATTTCTTTGTGGAAAACACCATCAACCGCTACGCGCTGGGAACGCGCAACAAAGACCTTCGCTATAACGACGACGGCTCGCTGACCCTCTATCTGCAATCTGACGCTCCGGATAAAGACAGGCAAGCCAACTGGCTGCCCACGCCGTCTGAGGGCGCGTTCTCGTTAATGATCCGCGCCTATGGCCCTGAGCAGGACATCCTGCAGCATCGCTGGCAACCACCTGCTGTGGTGCCAAAACCATAACCTATCCGCTCTGGCAATCTTCCTGCCAGAGCGCTATCACTTTTCTGACACTGGGGTGTACACATCATGACCCGTAAACGGACTGCCCTTCGTTGGCTAACGCTTTCTGCTGCTCTGTTTTCGCCGCTGGCGCTTGCCGATAACGCACGTGACTGGCAGGCGCTGCCTACCGATCTCGACATGGTTTTTGCCTATTACAGCAACATTAACGCCTCAACTTCAGTGAATACCGCGTTGCCCTTTGACGGCGTGAATACCGACGCCGACCTGTTCGTCCTGCGCTATGCGCATACGTTCGCCATTGACGGGCGCTTGTCAGCAATCCAGATTATCCAGCCGTACGCCAATATTTCCGCATCGCTGAACGATGCCGACTGGCTGACCGGCTCAAAGGGCGCCAGCAATCTCGGCGACACACAAATTGTCTTCGTGCATAACCTGACCGGCGGCCCGGCGCTGAGCAAAGAAGAATTTCGCCAGTGGACACCGGAGCCGTTTGTCANTGACCGCGCCTACCGGCAGCTATGACAAAAACAGAAACATAAATATTGGCGCTAACCGCTGGGCGTTTCGCCCGGAACTGGCGAGCGGTTATCCCGTCGGCCCTTTCTGGTTCGAGTTGAACACCTGGGCGACGTTCTATACCGATAACAATGTTTACCACGGCGATGACACCCTGTCGCAACGCCCGCAGTATGCCGCAGAGGGGCATATCAGCTATACCTTTTCCCCGGCACTGTGGGCTTCGGTCGATGGCACCTGGGCGGGAGGTGGCGAAACGACCATCAACAGCGATGTGCAGAATAACCAGCAACAAAGTACATCGCTGGGTGCCACGCTTGGCTTTATGCTGACGCCCCATTTTGGTGGCATGGTGTCGTGGTACCGGACCGTTGATCACCGTACCTATACCACACCCGACGTGGATAACTGGACGTTCCGGGTGCAGTACGCCTGGTAGTCTGCACCCTAATAAAGCAAACAGGGCGCAAGCGCCCTGTTTTGATCCCTGTTATGCACACATATCGTGCAACATCAGAAGGAATAGGTGATCCCGGTGGAGATGAGCCCGCTCCAGGATTTATCAACCATCGGGCTGTCGGTGATTTCATCTGACAGGCGCGTATAACGTGCGAGGCCGTAAACGCTCCAGTCGCCGAGGAAATTGTAGTTTGCCGAGAGTTCCAGATACGGGTTCCAGCTGCTGTCCGGATCGTAGCTACGCATGCCGCTCTTACGCGACTCACGTTGCGAAACGCCGTAGTAGTATTCGTTCTGGTTATCGCTCGCCCACTCCACGCCGATACCCGGTGTCAGCGTAAACGCGCCGTTGGTGTAGCGGTACAACCACGCCAGATCCCAGGTGATGCCGTTGCTCTTGTCCAGCGTATCGCCAGACAGCGTGGTGCGCAGGAAGCCGTATTCGGTGTTATGAACGTAGGAAAGACCCGCCATCATGGTGGATTTACGGCGATCCAGCTTACGCATCTGGTTATTGTCGCTATCACCCGGTTTGAAGTATTGCGGGGACCAGTACGCGGTGACGGACAGTTTGTCGTTGGTGTCATTCCACAGGTAGTAACCCCCACCCAGGCCACGGAACCAGAAGTTATCGCCTTCATAGGTAACAACCGGAACCGGGTAGACATCGGCATCATATTGTTTGTAGGGGTGCTCAACGACACCTACCCCGGCGCCCAGCGTGAATTTGCTTTCGGCTTGCGCAGCGGTGGCAGAGGTCGCGATGAGAACGCCCAGCGCTAAAAGTTTTAGTTTAGTCACAATCCATTATCCTGTTGTCTAATTCTAAGCGGCAAAAAAGTGTAACCGTCTGGCCTTCTGACCTCAATTCTTTTACTTTCATTTATATCAATAAACCGCATAAGGTGGCATTTTCAGGTGACACTCTTTTGACAGTTCAATGAACCACAGATGAAAGCTGACCATATCGTGTTAATAACCAGTAACTATTTTCGGATGAGTCATTGATATGTCATTGAAATTAATTTTTGGCACCATGCAAGTTTCGCAAATGCCATCTACGCTTAAATTCAGAAGGTGTAATTGCCGGGCACGTTAAGCTGGGCGTACCAGCAACCTGGCACAAGGGTTGCTGGATCATCAGTGAACGGCGTTGTGCTTACCTCTTCCGGGAGCCTCCATTATTCATACGAACGGCTCTTAACCTGTGCTAAAAAACGAAAGGACGGCATGCCATGAATATATTCGATCACTATCGCCAGCGCTATGAAGCTGCCAAGGACGAAGAGTTCACACTGCAGGAATTTCTTACCATTTGCCGGCAAGATCGCAGTGCCTATGCCAATGCGGCAGAACGGCTATTGATGGCTATCGGTGAGCCCGTCATGGTCGATACTGCTCAGGAACCACGGCTATCCCGTCTCTTTTCGAACCGGGTCATCGCACGCTACCCGGCGTTTGAAGAGTTCTATGGTATGGAAGAAGCCATCGAACAAATTGTTTCTTACCTGAAGCACGCGGCTCAGGGGCTGGAGGAGAAGAAACAGATCCTCTACCTGCTGGGGCCGGTGGGTGGCGGTAAATCCTCGCTGGCCGAGCGATTGAAATCGCTGATGCAGCGTGTGCCTATCTATGTACTGAGCGCCAACGGTGAACGCAGCCCGGTTAACGACCATCCGTTCTGTCTGTTTAACCCGCAGGAAGATGCGCAGATCCTGGATAAAGAGTACGGCATCCCGGGCCGCTACCTCGGCACCATTATGTCGCCGTGGGCGGCGAAACGGCTGCATGAGTTCGGTGGCGACATCACTAAATTCCGCGTGGTGAAAGTCAGACCGTCCATTCTTGAACAGATTGCCATCGCCAAAACAGAACCGGGCGATGAGAACAACCAGGATATCTCGGCGCTGGTCGGTAAAGTCGACATCCGTAAACTGGAGCACTACGCGCAGAACGACCCGGATGCCTACGGCTATTCCGGCGCCCTGTGCCGTGCCAACCAGGGGATAATGGAATTCGTCGAGATGTTTAAAGCGCCGATCAAGGTGCTCCACCCGTTGCTGACCGCCACTCAGGAAGGTAACTACAACGGGACAGAGGGTATCTCGGCCCTGCCGTTTAACGGCATTATTCTCGCGCACTCGAACGAATCCGAGTGGGTGACCTTCCGTAACAACAAAAACAACGAGGCATTCCTTGACCGTGTGTACATCGTCAAGGTGCCTTACTGCCTGCGGATTTCCGAAGAGATCAAAATCTACGAGAAATTGCTTAATCACAGTGAGCTGACCCATGCGCCGTGTGCGCCGGGCACGCTGGAAACCCTGTCGCGCTTCTCGATCCTGTCGCGTCTGAAAGAGCCGGAAAACTCGAGCATCTACTCGAAGATGCGCGTTTACGACGGTGAAAGCCTGAAAGACACCGACCCGAAAGCCAAGTCGTATCAGGAGTATCGCGACTACGCCGGGGTGGATGAAGGCATGAACGGGCTGTCGACACGCTTCGCCTTTAAAATCCTCTCCCGCGTGTTCAACTTCGATCACGCAGAAGTGGCGGCGAACCCGGTTCATCTGTTCTACGTACTGGAGCAGCAGATTGAGCGCGAGCAGTTCCCGCAGGAGCAGGCAGAACGTTATCTCGAGTTCCTGAAAGGCTATCTGATCCCGAAATATGCTGAATTTATTGGTAAAGAGATCCAGACCGCTTATCTGGAATCCTATTCGGAATACGGACAGAACATTTTTGATCGCTATGTCACGTACGCCGACTTCTGGATCCAGGATCAGGAATACCGCGATCCGGATACCGGCCAGCTGTTTGACCGTGAATCCCTGAACGCGGAACTGGAAAAAATTGAGAAGCCTGCCGGGATCAGCAACCCGAAAGACTTCCGTAATGAAATCGTCAACTTTGTACTGCGTGCCAGAGCGAACAACAACGGACGTAATCCGAACTGGACCAGCTACGAGAAGCTGCGCACGGTCATTGAGAAGAAAATGTTCTCGAATACCGAAGAGCTGTTGCCGGTGATTTCGTTCAACGCCAAAACCTCAACCGACGAGCAGAAAAAACACGATGATTTCGTCGACCGGATGATGGAGAAAGGCTATACCCGTAAGCAGGTGCGTCTGCTGTGCGAATGGTATCTCCGCGTACGTAAATCGTCATAACAGTAATGCCGGTGGCGCTTGCGCTGCCCAGGCTTACAAAATTACAACCACTGGTAGGCCGGATAAGCAGAACGCCATCCGGCATTACCTGGCTGCGTAAGGTTGGCAAAAGCAGTACGGGGGGCCTATGACCTGGTTTATTGACCGGCGCCTGAACGGTAAGAACAAAAGCGCGGTGAACCGCCAGCGTTTCCTGCGCCGTTACAAAGCGCAAATCAAGCAGTCGATCTCGGAGGCCATCAACAAGCGGTCAGTGACCGACATCGACAGCGGCGAGTCCGTTTCCATTCCAACGGATGATATCAACGAGCCCATGTTTCATCAGGGTCGCGGCGGGTTGCGCCATCGCGTGCATCCCGGCAACGACCATTTTGTGCAGAACGATCGGATCGAACGCCCCCAGGGCGGCGGCGGTGGTTCCGGTAGCGGGCAAGGCCAGGCCAGCCCTGACGGCGAAGGTCAGGACGAGTTTGTCTTTCAGATTTCTAAAGACGAATACCTGGATTTGCTGTTTGAAGATCTGGCACTGCCGAACCTGAAGAAAAATCAGCAGCAACAGCTGAACGAGTTTAAAACGCATCGGGCCGGGTTTACCGCTAACGGGGTTCCCGCCAACATCAGCGTGGTGCGCTCGTTGCAGAACTCGCTGGCGCGTCGTACCGCAATGACCGCCGGTAAGCGTCGTGAGCTGCGCGAGCTGGAAGCGAGCCTCGATGTGGTCAGCCACAGTGAACCGGCGCAACTGCTTGAGGAGGAGCGACTGCGCAAAGAGATCGCCGAGCTACGGGAGAAAATCGAACGCGTGCCGTTTATCGACACCTTCGACCTGCGTTACAAGAACTATGAGAAACGTCCGGAACCGTCGAGCCAGGCGGTTATGTTTTGTCTGATGGACGTCTCCGGCTCGATGGATCAGGCCACCAAGGATATGGCGAAACGGTTTTATATCCTGCTCTATCTGTTCCTGAGCCGGACCTATAAAAACGTTGACGTTGTTTATATCCGCCACCACACCCAGGCCAAAGAGGTGGACGAGCATGAGTTCTTCTACTCGCAGGAAACCGGCGGGACGATTGTCTCCAGCGCCCTGAAGCTGATGGATGACGTGGTGAAAGAACGCTACGATCCAGCGCAATGGAACATCTATGCGGCACAGGCCTCGGATGGCGACAACTGGGCGGATGACTCCCCGCTGTGTCATGAGATTCTGGCGAAAAAGCTGCTGCCAGTGGTGCGGTATTACAGCTACATCGAAATCACCCGTCGGGCGCATCAGACGCTGTGGCGGGAATATGAACACCTGCAGGCAACATTCGACAACTTTGCCATGCAGCACATCCGCGATCAGGAAGATATCTACCCCGTATTCCGGGAACTGTTTCAGAAGCAAAGTGCTGAAAAATAACGCCCTCATCGCTGCCTTCCCGCAAGGCAGCGATGTTGTTCCCTCTCCCCACCTGCAGTAAAGTATTCTGGTGATGTCCTTATCACACGTCAATGAAAAGGAGAAACCGGTGACAGGGCTTGAAGATCGTAATATCCACCAGCAAATCCTCGATTTACTGCAAAACGAAAACGCGCAGTTTCGCGTGGTGTCGCATGAGGCCGTCGGGAAGTGTGAAGCCGTGTCGGAGATCCGCGGTACCGCGTTGGGCCAGGGAGCAAAGGCACTGGTGTGTAAGGTGAAAGGCAATGGCGTGAATCAACATGTGCTGGCTATTCTGGCAGCGGATCAGCAGGCTGACCTGGCACGGCTGGCGCATCATTTGGGTGGGTTGAAAGCGTCGCTGGCGAGCCCGGTGGAAGTGGATGCCCTGACGGCGTGCGAGTTCGGTGCCATCCCGCCGTTCAGCTTTCATCCTTCGCTGAAGCTGGTGGCCGATCCGCTGCTGTTTTCACGTTTCGGTGAAATCGCGTTTAACGCGGGTCTGCTGGAAAAATCGATTATTCTGAACACGCAGGACTACCTGCGGATCGCCCGCCCGGAACTGGTGGATTTTCGTCGCGACAGCCACTAGCCTTCAAATCGTTCCAGCCACAGAACAGATATGACGAGGGTCATCATGATTGCCAGAAAACTGGCGGTGATGGCCATCGTTTCAACCCACATCGGATCGTTCACAGTACACCTCGACCTGTCTGCCATTTCAGATATCCTTACACAATATAATGTCAATCATGTGACAGCCAAACAGTTTTTGCCCGCGTTGTGACTTCACGTGCATTTGCCCAAAACGCCGCAACGCTGCGAAAAATCACTGTGTGGCAGCCCGTTTGCGCGTAAAGTAAGCAGGCTAATTTTTTGATTGCAGGGATTTTCGCATGTTCGACGCCACGCTATTGATTCTTCTGGGACTGGCCGCGCTGGGATTTATCAGCCACAACACTACCGTTGCCGTCTCCATTCTGGTTCTGATCATTGTTCGGGTAACGCCCCTCAGCACGTTTTTTCCATGGATTGAGAAACAGGGACTCTCCCTTGGGATTATCATTCTGACTATCGGCGTCATGGCGCCCATCGCCAGCGGCTCGCTGCCGCCCTCCACGCTACTGCATTCGTTTGTGAACTGGAAATCGCTGGTGGCGATTGCTATCGGCGTGCTGGTCTCCTGGCTCGGCGGCCGCGGCGTCACGCTGATGAGCGCGCAGCCTCAGCTGGTGGCGGGCCTGCTGGTGGGAACAGTGCTCGGCGTCGCCCTCTTCCGTGGCGTGCCCGTCGGGCCGCT
>NZ_JNGH01000121.1 GCF_001188485.1 Trabulsiella odontotermitis | reverse complement strand
GAGACGAACGGCGAAGTCTGGCAGGCGGTCGCGATGGCGCGCCGCCAGAATGCCGAGCGGCACGGAGGTGCACAGAATCAGCAGCAGCGCCGCGCCAGTCAGTTGCAGCGTGGCAGGCAGGAAATGCAGCAGGTCATCAAGCACCGGGCGCTGCGACGCGTAAGAAACGCCAAAATCAAGGTGCAGCGCGCGCCACAGCCAGTCGACATACTGTACCGGTAATGCTTTATTCAGGCCGAGCAGCTCTCGTGTCGAGGCGATCATCTCCGGCGTCGGCGGCAGGTTCGACAGCCGCAAGTAGTCCAGCGCCGGGTCACCCGTTCCCAGTCGCAGCAGCAAAAAGATAATCGCTGACGCGGCGAGGAGTATCGGGATGAGCAGCAGCACGCGGCGCAGCATAAATCGTAGCATCATGGCGTTACCGGGTGGATCTGCTCAAACGGGATCTCGCTGGCGACAGGCAAAAACGGGATCTTGCCGAGCGCCGGACGCGACACGGACATCAGCGAGGCATAGCTTATCGGCAAATACACTGCCTCGTTGTGCAGACGTGTCAGCACATCACGGTAGAGCTGCTGACGGCGGGTTTCGTCGGTGGTGGTAAGGATTTCGCCGATCTCGCTGTCGATAAGTTTCTTGTCCGGCAGCCCCTGCTGTGCCTGGAAATCAGCATGCGACGGCACGCGCATCGAACTTAAATAGGCGTGCGGATCGTACGGTGCGCCCCAGGTGCGGCTAAAAATCATGCCGAAGCGGCCATCGCGCTGGCGGGCATCAATACTGCTCTCTTCTTCACCCGCCATCGTCACGTCGACGCCCACCTGACGCAGGTTTGCCTGAATGATTTCCGCCATCGATTTGCTGAGCGCATCGGTGCCCATAAAGGCCAGTTCTATGGTCAGCGGCTGGCCGTCTTTCTGGCGGATGGTTTTTCCGGCAGGCAGCATCCAGCCCGCCTGCTCCAGCAGTTCAACGGCTTTTTTCGGATCGTACTGGCGCGGTTTCAGCGGAAGGTTGGCGTAGGGCACTGACGGAGAAAACAGGGTATCTGCGACCTTTTGCGTGCCGTACAGCGCGCTGTCGATCAGCGTTTTTTTGTCGACGGCATAGTTCAGCGCTTCACGCACGGCCAGCTCACGCGTTGGCCCTTTTGCGGAGTTCAGCGCCAGCAGGATGGTTTCCATCGAAGGTGACAGCGCGGTGTGATACTCCGGCTGATGGCGGAAGCGCTCAAAGGTATCGAGCGGCAGCAGCCCTTCGTCGCCGTACAGCAAATCTACTTCGCCCGCTTCAAACGCCACTGCACGGCTGGTAGGGTCCGGGATCACCTTGAGGGTGATCTGGCGAATAGCGGGCTTCTCGCCCCAGTAATTGTCGTTACGTACAAACACGTCGTACTGATTCATCCGCGACGCTTTTAACACCCACGGCCCGGTACCGATCGGTGCCTTGATGCCAGACACCGTACCGCCCGCGTTGAATTGCGACGGGGCAATAAAACGGAAGGGGCGAGGCAGGGCGAGTTCTTGCAGGAAAGGGTAGTAGGCGCTTTTCAGGGTGATTTGCAGCTGCTGTGGGCTCAGGGCTTTAACATCAACAATCTGATTGGTCAGTTCCAGCCAGGCGTGTCGCGGGCGATTCGCCAGGATCGCCGTAAAGTTGGCGACGGCGGCGTCGGCGTTAAACGGTTCGCCGTTGGAGAAACTCACATCATCGCGCAGCGTAAAGATCCAGGTTTTGCCGTCGTCTGAGTGGGTCCAGCTTTTCGCCAGCCAGGGTTTCACACTGCCGTCCGCCTGATATTTCACCAGTGGTTCATACACCATGCTCTGAGCAAACATCTGGTTTGGGGTATAAAGATGCGGATTGAGCGGCCCGACGTTGACCGGCCAGGCGGTGGTCAGTTCATCAGGCGCGGCAGCGTTTGCCAGCAACGACGTGCAGGCCAGCAGCGCCAGAAGGAGTGAGCGTAGAGTAGACAATGGATTCGCCTCTGCGAAAACAGGGTTCAAAGTATGATGATTTTAATAATTCATCATACTTTTGACGTAATCTGGATCAAAGCAGGAGTAGATAGGCATTCTTTTTTAACGCAAATTATTCTCGTGCTCCTCCTCAGGAAAGAGTGTGGCGATATTTCAACGTCAACGAAATAAAACTGACATAAAGCGAATATATTCTTGTTTTTCCTCGCGATGGCAACAAATCTAAAAAGTTCAATAAAAAACAGGATCGTTTAATGGCCGTTTAATATTGTGATCCTGCTCGTGTAAACCGCGATGTTTTTATTCTTTTCTTAATCTTTTATTTCGAGTAACTCACTGTATTTTAATAAATTATAAAAATTTATAAGTTGCACGTCGCTTTTCTTAAGCTTGTCCTAATCTTACGCCTTTATATTTCACGCTAGTTGATGTTTCGTTGATTAAATACCGCATCGGCGTCGTTTCCATTTTCATTTTGTTTAACTTATCAGGCGCACGATGGCGTGATCGGTTAAACCAGAAACCCCGTACCCTTTACAGGTAAGGAATAAAGATGAGTGATTTTTTGCCATTCTCGCGCCCCTCAATGGGAGAAGCGGAATTTGCCGCACTCAAAGAGGTGTTGCAGTCCGGGTGGATCACCACCGGGCCGAAAAATCAGGCGCTTGAAGAGGCGTTTTGTGCGCTGACGGGAAACCGACATGCCATCGCGGTAAGTTCGGCAACGGGTGGCATGCACGTCACGTTGATGGCGCTGGGCATCGGGCCGGGCGATGAGGTGATCACCCCGTCGCAAACCTGGGTCTCGACGCTGAATATGATCGTGCTGCTCGGCGCGACACCGGTGATGATCGATGTCGATCGCGACAACCTTATGATTACCGCGGACGCGGTTGNCCCGTTGCCGACCGCCACGGTATTCCGGTGATTGAAGACGCCGCTCACGCTGCCGGAACCTACTACAAAAACCGTCACGTTGGCTGGCAGGGCACGGCGATTTTCTCCTTCCACGCGATCAAAAACATGACCAGCGCGGAAGGCGGCCTGGTGGTCACCGACGACGACCAGCTGGCTGCGCGCATTCGCAGCCTGAAATTTCACGGTCTCGGCGTTGATGCTTACGACCGCCAGACCCACGGCCGCGCGCCGCAGGCAGAGGTGATTTCACCAGGCTATAAATACAATCTTGCTGACATCAACGCCGCGCTGGCGCTGGTGCAACTGGGGAAACTCGGGCAGGCCAATCAGCGCCGCCACGAAATAGGGCGGACACGCCCTTCCAGCCACTGGCCGTTCCTGAATGGAACCACCTGCACGCCTGGCACCTTTTCATCATCCGCGTGGATGAAACGCGCTGCGGTCTGAGCCGCGACGCGCTGATGGAACAGCTGAAAGCCAACGGGATTGGCACCGGGCTGCATTTCCGTGCGGCGCACACGCAAAAGTACTACCGCGAACGCTTCCCCGACCTTTCACTGCCGAACACCGAGTGGAACAGCGCCCGCATCTGCTCAATTCCTCTTTTCCCGGATATGACTCATGACGACACAACCCGCGTCATTGCCGCACTCCATCAGCTTGCAGGGCATTGATATGTTTAGCTATCCCCCCGTCCAGAAAGTGTCGGTGGTTATTCCTGTTTTTAACGAGCAGAAGGCAGCCACATCGTCGCCGTGCTGCTCAACCGCAACTACGGCCAGCATTCGGCGATCATGGCGGGCTTCAGCCACGTCACCGGCGATCTGATTATTACGCTTGATGCCGATCTGCAAAACCCGCCGGAAGAGATCCCGCGCCTGGTGGAAAAAGCCGACGAAGGCTATGACGTGGTCGGTACCGTGCGTCAGAACCGCCAGGATTCGTTTTTTCGCAAAACCGCGTCGAAGATGATTAACCGCCTGATCCAGCGCACCACCGGCAAAGCGATGGGTGACTACGGCTGCATGTTGCGCGCCTACCGCCGCCACATCATTGACGCGATGCTCAACTGCCACGAGCGCAGCACGTTTATTCCGATTCTGGCGAACACCTTCGCCCGCCGCGCCGTGGAGATCCCGGTGCTGCATGCCGAGCGCGAGTTTGGCGATTCCAAATACAGCTTTATGCGGCTGATTAACCTGATGTACGACCTGGTGACCTGCCTGACCACCACGCCGCTGCGCTTGCTGAGCGTTTTCGGCAGCGTCATTGCGCTGCTGGGGTTTGCGTTCTCCATCGCGCTGATCGTGCTGCGCCTGGCGTTAGGTCCGCAATGGGCGGCGGAAGGGGTGTTCATGCTCTTCGCCGTACTGTTCATGTTTATAGGCGCCCAGTTTGTAGGAATGGGCCTGCTGGGTGAGTACATCGGGCGTATCTACAACGATGTGCGTGCTCGTCCCCGTTACTTTATTCAACGCGTCGTCCGTCAGGGCGAGACGGTATCTCAAGAGGAAGATCGTTCATGAAAGCAGTTGTATTCGCTTATCACGATATGGGTTGTGCGGGTATTCAGGCGCTTCTGGACGCCGGATACGATATCGAGGCTATTTTTACCCATCCTGATAACGCCAACGAAAATCACTTTTTCGGCTCCGTGGCGCGTATCGCCGCCGAGCAGGGCATTCAGGTCTATGCGCCGGATGACGTGAACCATCCGCTGTGGATCGAACGTATCCGCGCCATGAATCCGGACGTGATGTTCTCATTCTACTACCGCAACCTGCTATGCAACGAGATCCTGTCAGCGGCCCGTCTGGGGGCGTTTAATCTGCATGGTTCACTGCTGCCAAAATACCGTGGCCGCGCGCCGCTGAACTGGGTGCTGGTCAACGGTGAAAAAGAGACCGGCGTGACGCTGCACCGCATGATTGCGCGTGCCGACGCGGGCACCATTCTCGCTCAACATCGCGTAGCAATTGATGACGCGGACGTCGCGCTGACACTGCACCACAAGCTGCGCGAAGCGGCAACCTCGCTGCTGCGTGAAGTCTTGCCGGCGATTCGCGAAGGGTATTTTACCGAGACGGCGCAGGATGAAAGCCAGGCGACGTACGTGGGTCGCCGCACGCCGGAAGACGGGCGTCTGGACTGGGACAAACCTGCGGCAGAACTGCACAACCTGGTGCGTGCGGTCTCCGATCCGTGGCCGGGGGCGTTTGGCTATGCCGGCGCCAACAAATTTATCGTCTGGAAATCCCGTCTGCATACCGACATGCGTAACGCGAAGCCGGGCACCGTACTGTCGGTCGCGCCGTTGATTGTCGCCTGTCGCGATGGCGCGCTGGAGATTGTCACCGGGCAGGCCGATCATGGCGTCTACATGCAGGGCGGCCAGCTGGCGCAGGCGCTGGGCCTGGTGGCGGGCGCGCTGCTGAGCAGTAAACCGGTGGTGGCCATCAAGCGCCGCACGCGGGTACTGATCCTCGGCGTGAACGGGTTTATCGGCAACCATCTGACCGAGCGCCTGCTGGCGGATGACAACTACGAAATTTACGGTCTGGATATCGGCTCTGACGCCATCAGCCGTTTCCTCGACTGCCCGCGTTTCCACTTCGTTGAAGGCGACATCAGCATTCACTCCGAGTGGATTGAGTATCACATCAAGAAATGCGACGTAGTGCTGCCGCTGGTGGCCATCGCCACGCCCATCGAATATACCCGCAACCCGCTGCGCGTATTCGAACTGGATTTCGAAGAGAACCTGAAAATTATCCGCGACTGCGTGAAGTACAACAAGCGCATCATTTTCCCGTCGACCTCAGAAGTGTACGGTATGTGTACCGATAAACATTTCGATGAAGACACCTCGAACCTGGTGGTCGGGCCGATCAACAAACAGCGCTGGATTTATTCCGTCTCCAAACAGCTGCTTGACCGGGTGATCTGGGCATACGGCGACAAACATGGCCTGAAGTTTACCCTGTTCCGTCCGTTTAACTGGATGGGGCCGCGTCTCGACAACCTGAACGCCGCGCGCATCGGCAGCTCCCGCGCCATTACGCAGCTGATCCTCAACCTGGTGGAAGGCTCGCCGATCAAACTGATCGAAGGCGGCAAGCAGAAACGCTGCTTTACGGACATCAGCGACGGCATTGAAGCGCTGTTCCGCATCATCGAAAATAAAGAGGGGCGTTGCGACGGGCAGATTATTAACATCGGCAACCCGGACAACGAAGCGAGCATCAAAGAACTGGCGGAGATGCTGCTGGAAAGCTTTGAACGCCACCCGCTGCGCGACCGCTTCCCACCGTTCGCCGGTTTCCGCGAAGTGGAAAGCAGCAACTATTACGGCAAAGGATACCAGGACGTGGAGCACCGCAAGCCGAGCATCCGCAACGCGAAGCGCTGCCTGAACTGGGAGCCGGTGGTCGGAATGGAAAAAACCGTCGACGAAACGCTGGACTTCTTCCTGCGCACCGTCGAACTGACGGACGAAAAAGCCTCATGAAGAAAGTCGGCTTACGCATCGATGTGGACACCTTTCGCGGTACCCGCGAAGGGGTTCCCCGCCTGTTGACGCTGCTGCGGCAGCACGACATTCGCGCAAGCTTCTTTTTCAGTGTGGGACCGGACAACATGGGGCGCCATCTCTGGCGCCTGTTGAAGCCAAAATTTCTCTGGAAGATGCTGCGTTCGCGCGCGGCATCGCTCTATGGCTGGGATATTTTACTGGCAGGCACCGCCTGGCCCGGACGCAGTATCGGCATCGGCAATGCGCGCATTATTTGTGATGCGGCGAAGGAGCATGAGATTGGGCTGCATGCCTGGGATCATCATGCCTGGCAGATGTGGAGCGGCGTCTGGTCGCAGCCGCGCATGGAGGTGGAAATCGCCCGTGGCCTGCAGGCGCTGGAAGCGATCATCGATCGTCCGGTGACCTGTTCGGCGGTGGCGGGCTGGCGTGCTGACCAGCGCGTGGTGAAAGCGAAAGACGCGTTCGGTTTCCTCTACAACAGCGACTGTCGCGGCACGCAGCCGTTTTTGCCCCGGCTCGACAACGGCGGAACGGGAACGGTACAGATCCCGGTGACGCTGCCGACATGGGACGAAGTGGTGGGCAGCACGGTCAGCGCTGATGAATTCAACCGCTATATTCTGGATTGTATTCATCAGGATAACGGCGTGCCGGTCTACACCATCCACGCGGAAGTGGAAGGGATTATTGGCGCGCCGCAGTTTGCGGACCTGCTTGCGCAAGCGAAACAGGAAGGGATCGCCTTTTGCCCGCTCAGTCAGATGTTACCGGACAGCTTCAGTGCGCTGCCGGTGGGCGAGATTGTGCGTGGAGAGATTGCGGGCCGGGAAGGCTGGCTTGGGTGTGAACATTTACGGGATCCCGGTTTATGAAATCACTGCGCTATGGCNGCCTCATTGCCGTCTGCTGTGGCAGCCGGACGAAACCCGCTATGCCGAGGTCAGCCGCGAAATGCTTGCCTCCGGCGATTGGGTGGTGCCGCACCTGTTAGGGCTGCGCTATTTCGAAAAACCCATTGCCGGCTACTGGATTAATTCTATCGGCCAGTGGCTGTTCGGCGATACCAATTTCGCGGTGCGCGTTGGTTCGGTGTTTTCCATCACCCTGACCGCGCTGCTGGTGGCGTGGCTGGCGTGGACGCTGTGGCAGGACAAGAAAATCGCCGTGCTGTCGGCGGTGATTTTTCTCACCGCGTTGCTGGTGTACGGCATCGGCACTTACGCGGTGCTCGACCCGATGATCACCCTCTGGCTGANGTGATTGTACAAAAACGCTGGCGCGAGGTGCTGACATACGGCTGGCTGGCGGTGCTGGTCTGTATTCTCACCGTCCTGCCCTGGGGACTGGCGATTGCCCAGCGCGAGCCGGATTTCTGGCGCTATTTCTTCTGGGTTGAGCATATTCAGCGTTTCGCGAAGAGCGACGCCCAGCACAAAGCGCCGTTCTGGTATTACCTTCCGTTCCTGATTGCCGGCAGCCTGCCGTGGGTGGCGCTGCTGCCCGGTGCGCTGAAACGCGGCTGGCAGGATAAAAACGGCGTTCGCGCGGAGTTTTATCTGCTCGGCTGGGTGGTGATGCCGCTGCTGTTTTTCAGCATCGCAAAAGGCAAACTGCCAACCTATATTCTGCCGTGTTTTGCGCCGCTGGCGATGCTGATGGCGCGCTACGCGCAGGACGCGGTCGTTCGCGGCAGCCGGGCGCTGAAGGTCAACGGCGGCATTAACATCGCGTTCGGGTTAACTGGCCTGGTGGCGGTGCTGGTGGTGTCGCCGTGGGGTGTGCTCACACACCCGGTGTGGACGCCAATCGAACTGTATAAATGCCTGCTCGCCGCCATTGCGTTTGGCGTCTGGGCGCTGATGGGCTGGCTGGCGATCAAGGATGGCGTACAGCGCTGGGCACTGGCAGCCTGCTGCCCGCTCGGGCTGGCGCTGCTGGTCGGTTTTGCCATTCCGGATCGGGTAATCGACGGCAAACAGCCGCAGTTTCTGATCGACATCGTCAATGAATCGCTGACGCCCAGCCGCTACGTGCTGACTAACGAGGTCGGCGTCGCGGCCGGGCTGGCGTGGCAGCTTAAGCGTAACGATATCATCATGATGGGCATGCGCGGCGAACTGGAGTATGGTCTGTCGTATCCGGAAGGAAAATCCCGTTTTATCGACAAATCCGGCTTCAGCGCCTGGCTGGAACAGCACCGCCAGCAGGGGCCGGTTTCGCTGGTGCTGAAACTGGAGAGGGGGCAAACCATCGCCGAACTGCCGCTGCCGAAGCCCGATAATGTGTACATCATGGGGCGGATGGCCTTTATACAGTATCTGCCGCAATGACGGCCTGGATCTGCCTGGTGCTGGCGAGTTTGCTGAGTTGCCTCGGTCAGCTGTGCCAGAAACAGGCCACGCACCCGTCGAAAAGCGGGTCGCGCGGGCGGCATATTGCGCTCTGGCTGGGGCTGGCGCTGCTGATGCTCGGCGGCGGCATGCTGCTGTGGCTGCTGGTGCTGCAGCGCGTTCCCGTCGGCATCGCCTATCCGATGCTGAGCCTCAATTTTGTCTGGGTGACGCTGGCGGCACGTTTGCTCTGGCGTGAGCCGGTGGCGTTTCGCCACTGGACGGGCGTTGCGTTGATTATTGTCGGCATTGCGATTCTGGGGAGTAGCGTCTGATGGGCATTATCTGGGCGTTACTGAGCGTGGTGCTGGTCAGCGCNCTGATGGGCATTATCTGGGCGTTACTGAGCGTGGTGCGGGTCAGCGCGGCGCAGCTGACGCTGCGCCATGCGATGTTGCTGCTTCCCCCGGCGGCCTCGCCGGAGCTGTTTCTGCAGCATCTGCTGCACGCGGCACCCGGAACGCTGCCGCTTTTCGTCGGGCTGCTCGGGTATCTGGCCTCAATGGTGTGCTGGTATTTCGCACTCCATCGTCTGCCGCTTTTTCGCGCTTATGCGCTGCTGAGCTTCAGCTATATTCTGGTCTGGTGCGCGGCCATCGCGCTGCCCGGCTGGCACGAGCCGTTTTCCTGGCGCGCGCTGCTCGGCGTGGTGGTGATTGTGGCCGGGGTGATGATGATTTTCACCCCGCCAAAACGCCGCTAGCCGGGCAGACGGCTTTTCGGCCGCCCCGGCCCGAGCAGGATCGCCATTTTGCTGCCGCCGGTGGTGGTCTCCATCCAGATTTTACATACGCTGGTGAGCGGTACCGACAGCAACATGCCGACCGGTCCTAACAGCCAGCCCCAGATCAGCAATGACAGGAACACCACCAGCGTCGACATGCCCAACCGGTGCCCCATCATGCGCGGCTCGACGATATTTCCCAGCACCATATGCACGGCAAAGAACAGCGCCCCCACCATCAGACACTCGTAATAACCGTTGAATAAAAATGCCTGAATCATCGGCGGGATGGCGGAAAGCACCGCGCCGATATTTGGCACGTAGTTAAGCAGAAACGCCAGTACGCCCCACATCAGCGCGAACTGGATATCCAGCAGCGCCAGTCCCAGCCAGACAATCGCCCCTGTCCACAGGCTGAGCAGCGTTTTCAGCGCCAGATAATGCGATACCCCTTTCAGTGCCCGGTGCAACCCGGCGATGTGGATCTGCGGCTGCGCGAGGGCAAAACGCAGTTTGTAGGGCACGTGGCGCACTTCGAACAGCATAAACACCACGGTCATCATCAACAGCAAAATGCTGGCCATCGCCCCGGACAGCCCGGCCATCATGGTGGTGGCGAAGGCCATCATTTTGTCAGAATCGATGCGCTGCAGCAGCCGTTCGGGCGACATGCGCAGGTGCAGGAAGGGCAGCGTTTCCTGAATATCAATCAGCTTACGGGTCAGCTCCTTGTTGTACTTCGGCATCATCGCAACGAATTCATTGATGGAGGCCGCCAGCACCCCCACCAGCGCGGTGAGAACGCACAGCATCACCAGCACCACAATAGTAATCGCTACCGGGCGCGACAGGCCGCGGCGGATAAACCACCTCACCAGCGGGTTGAGGATAATGGCGAAAAACAGCGCCATCAGTAGTTGAACGATGATATCGGCGGCGGCGTGAATGCCTGCAAGAATAACGACAAGCGAAGCCAGTTTGAGCAAGATGTGTAATCCCGCTTTATCGGGAACAGTGGAAGTCATGGCAGAGTCCTTTACGGTTGTCGCCATTAAGTGTAGCGGCTCATTGCGGGCTTACTGTCTGAAAATCGGTGCGAAAACGCGTTTTCTCATGCAATAATGAAACACCGTTGTAAGAATCTGGGTAACGCTATGCCTGAGCCCGTCGCGGGGCAAGAGCTGACTGGCTTGCGCCTCAACTTACGCATCGTCTCTGTTGCGATTTTCAATTTTGCCAGCTACCTCACCATCGGCCTGCCGCTGGCGGTGCTGCCCGGTTACGTTCATGACGTGATGGGGTTCAGCGCTTTCTGGGCGGGGCTGGTGATCAGCATTCAGTATTTCGCCACGCTGCTCAGCCGCCCGCATGCGGGGCGCTATGCCGATCTCCTCGGGCCGAAAAAAGTGGTGGTGTTTGGTTTGTGCGGCTGCTTTCTGAGCGGCGTCAGCTACCTGCTGGCCGCGTTCGGCAGCGGCTGGCCAATCCTCAGCCTGATGTTGTTATGCGTCGGGCGGCTGATTCTGGGCGTCGGTCAGAGCTTTGCCGGTACTGGCTCCACGCTGTGGGGCGTCGGCATGGTCGGGTCGCTGCATATCGGACGGGTGATTTCGTGGAACGGTATTGTTACTTACGGCGCGATGGCGATGGGTGCGCCGCTCGGCGTGATTTGCTATCAGTACGGCGGTTTGCACGGGCTGGCGTTGACCATTATCGCCGTGGCGCTGGTGGCGATTCTGTGTGCCCTGCCGCGTGAAGCGGTGAAAGCGAGCAAGGGTAAACCGATGTCGTTTCGCGCCGTGCTTGGTCGCGTGTGGCTGTACGGCATGGCGCTGGCGCTCGCCACCACCGGTTTTGGCGTGATCGCCACCTTTATCACCCTGTTTTATGACGCCAAAGGCTGGGACGGCGCGGCCTGGGCGCTGACCTTTTTCAGCGCGGCGTTCGTCGGGACGCGGCTGCTGTTCCCCAACGGTATCAACCGTCTTGGCGGGCTGAACGTGGCGATGATCTGCTTCGCGATTGAAATTGTTGGCCTGCTGCTGGTGGGCGTAGCGGAGTCGTCGCTGGTGGCGAAAATCGGTACGTTCCTCGCAGGCGCAGGCTTTTCGCTGGTTTTCCCGGCGCTTGGCGTGGTGGCAGTGAAAGCGGTGCCGCAGCAAAATCAGGGATCGGCGCTGGCGACCTACACGGTGTTTATGGATATGTCGTTGGGGATAACCGGACCGCTGGCCGGGCTGTTGATGGCCTGGGCGGGCGTATCGATGATTTATCTGGCGGCGGCAGGACTGGTGATCGTGGCGCTGTTGTTGGTCTGGCGGTTAAAAAAACGGCCCCCGGTCACTGAACCGGAGGCCGCATCGTCATCGCGTTAATTACTGGATGACGAGGGTGTTGATGATGTTTTCCGCTGCGGTCTGCGCCTGCTGCTGGTTGTCGGCAGGCAGCGTGACCTGCATGGTCAGCAGTTTGCCGTCAACTTTACCCAGCACCACGGAAGAGTAAGCCGTTTGCCCTTTGGCAGAAATAATGCTGTCGAGCTGCTGCAGCGTGTGGCCTTTCAGTTCGATGGATTTGTTGGTCACGACCTGAAGCTGCGGATCGCGGTTGCGTTGCTGTTCTTCCAGACGCTTCGCCAGCATGGACAACTCTTCTTTCGTGTCGTCGCCCACAATGACGATGACCGCTTTCTGCCCGGTAGCATCAGAGTAGACGTGCATATTGTTGGCTTGCGTCCCCAGCTTGCCGCTCTGGTCGGTCATATCTGCTGGCAGAGAAAAAGTGAGTTTGCCGTCCAGCAGGCTGACCGGCTGACCGGACGCGTTGCTTTCAGCATTCGCCCCCTGAGCAGGCGCTTTCGTGTCGCTGTTATCACAGGCCGCAAGCCCCATTACCAGCAGGCCAATACCGACATACTTAACCAAATTGCGCATTGACATCTTCCTTTCGATAAACGGCCATTAATGGCTCATTCAGATATCTTATCACAACCGCACACGCGAAATTTTACCCTGCCTGCAATGGTGACAAATCAGATTTATCTGCCAGCCTTTTCAACAGCATATTCAGCAGAACGCCGTACATCGGCAGGAAGAAAATTATGCTGATAAGCACCTTGAAGCTGTAGTCGACGAGGGCGATTTCCACCCAGTGCGTGGCCATAAACGGGTCCGGGCTGCGCCAGAAGGCGATGAAGAAGAACGCGAGCGTATCGCTGATGTTGCCGAACAGCGTAGAGGCGGTCGGTGCCAGCCACCAGTGGCGGCTCTGGCGCAGTCGGTTAAAGACGTGGACGTCAAGAATTTGCCCCAGCGCGTAAGCCATAAAGCTGGCCGCCGCGATACGTGCCACGAACAGGTTGAAGTTGCCGAGGGCGGCAAATCCCTGCCATTCGCCCATATAAAACAGCGCCGACACCACATAGGAAATCAGCAGCGCGGGCACCATCACCGCAAAAATAATGCGTCTGGCCAGCGGCGCGCCGAAAATGCGCACGGTTAAATCGGTGGCAAGAAAGATGAAAGGAAAGCTGAACGCGCCCCAGGTGGTATGAAAACCGAAAATGGTGATCGGCAACTGCACCAGATAGTTACTGGAGGTAATCACCAGCAGATGAAATAGCGAAAGCCAGATCAGCGCGTTTTTGCGCTGCATTAAAGAAAACGTTCTCATTGTTAACCTTTTTAGTCGTTGGGGTGAGGGAACCCAATATATTTCGAGGCAGGATTGTACTGCGTTCTTTGCGGGGATCAATGGCTAATTTTCACGCAATCGTTAACCTGACTTGCATCAGGAAAGCGGCGGCGTAAACTAGTGCCGTTTTTTACCACGTGAGATAATAATGACCGATTCGTTCTCCCGCCCTGACCACACGCTTGATGCGCAAGGGCTCCGCTGTCCTGAACCTGTGATGATGGTGCGTAAAACCGTGCGTACGATGCAGATCGGCGAAACGCTGTTGGTTATTGCCGACGATCCGGCCACCACCCGCGATATCCCCGGTTTTTGTCGTTTTATGGAGCACGAACTGGTAGCGCAGCAGACCGACGCGTTGCCGTATCGTTATCTGCTGCGCAAAGGCCATTAACGGACGTTACGCTTTCTGTCGTAATAACCGCAATGCGTTAGCGGTCACCAGTACCGTCGCGCCGGTATCCGCCAGCACCGCCAGCCATAGCCCGGTGATCCCCAATAATGTTGTGACGAGGAAAATCGCCTTCAGACCCAGCGCGATCGCGATGTTCTGACGGATATTGGCGTGGGTGGCGCGGGCGAGGCTTATCATCTGCGCCAGCCCGGTCAGGCGGTTATGGGTGAGCGCGGCGTCGGCGGTTTCCAGCGCTACGTCGGTGCCGCTGCCCATCGCAATGCCAATGGTTGAGGCTTTCATCGCTGGCGCGTCGTTAATGCCGTCGCGCCCCCGCCGTGACTTTATCGGCAGGCAACAGTCCGGCACGGAAATCGAGCCCCAGCTCACCGGCAATCGCTGCCGCCGCGCGCGGGTTGTCGCCGGTTAAAATCACACCCTGGACGCCAAGCTGATGCAGTGCAGCCACCGCCTCACGGGCATCGTCGCGCAGCGTATCGCGCATCGCCAGAATGCCGAGAAGTGCGCTGTCGCGGGAGACGAGCACCACCGTCTGCNNCTTCCTGGACAATTGCCTGCGCCAGCGGATGGCTGGAGCCCTGTTCAACGGCGGCGGCCAACGCCAGCAGATCGTTTTCAGCAATGCCATCGGTCGTGACAATCGCGGTAACGCGCGGTTTACCCACCGTCAGCGTGCCGGTTTTATCAAATGCCACATGGCGGATGCGGCCCAGCTGTTCCAGCGCCGCGCCGCCTTTAATCAACGCGCCGCGTCGTGCGGCGGCCGCGAGCCCGGCG
>NZ_JNGH01000120.1 GCF_001188485.1 Trabulsiella odontotermitis | reverse complement strand
GTTTCGTGTGTCAGCAGCAGCGCAATCAGCGTCAGCGCGGCCATCGCCGCCAGATACACGCCGACGTAAAACAGCCCGTAGGTGCCCTGCAGCCACGCGGCGATGTACGGTGCCACCGACGCCCCGAGAATCGACGCCACGTTATAGGAAAACGACGCGCCGGTGTAGCGCACTTCAGTCGGAAACAGCTCCGGCAGCAGCGCGCCCATCGGGCCAAAAGTCAGTCCCATCAGGCTCAGNCCCCCGCCATCATCAGCATCCACAGTACGTCGTTCCGCGGCAGCCCCAGCCCGTGCGGTGCTGCCGCAGTGCTGTAGGTCATCGAATACACCGTCATGATGTAAAACAGCGTATAGGTTGCCAGCATGATGAAGGTACCGAGAATGGTTACCCGCAAATGCTTGCTGAGCAGCGTACCCAGCGGCACTTTCACCTGTTTTTTCGCTGCCGCGACTTTGGCGAACACCGGCGTTTCGTGCAGGGAGACGCGCACATACAGGCCGATAATCACCAGCACGGCAGAGAAAATAAACGGGACGCGNNCATCGGACAGCAGCCACGACAGCAGCAGGAAGGTGCCGTTGGCAAAGAAGAAGCCAATCGGTGCGCCAAGCTGCGGGAACGAGCCGTACAGCGCGCGCTTGCGCGGTGGCGCGTTTTCCGTTGCCAGCAGTGCCGCCCCCCCCCACTCACCGCCAAGACCGAGACCCTGACCGAAGCGCGCCAGCGCCAGCAGCAGCGGCGCCATCAGGCCGATCGTTTCATAGCCGGGCAGCAGGCCGATCACCACGGTCGAAATGCCCATCGTCAGCAACGATGCCACCAGCGTCACCTTGCGGCCAACGCGGTCGCCGAAGTGGCCGAACAGTNCCCCGCCGCCGTGGCGTAAATGTAGAAGTCAAAGAACTCAATGGCGGTACCGATGAGCGACGCAACGACGACTTTGTTGCGTGAGTTGACGGGGGCGATGATCTGTTCGTTGTCGAGTGTTGTGGCGGTTGCTTGCATATAATATTTTCTTATTGTCTGGCGAACGAACGGCCATATTACGCACAGCAAAAGCGACATTTCAATCTGTTACAGGTTGCCAAATAGTTCATAAAACAACCAAAAAGCGGATAATTTTTGCGCCTGCGATTTCAGTTCTATGAAATGCTTCACACAAATTAAAACTTAGTGAATAAATCCAGAAATTGGTTAAATAAAAGTTAACGGCTGGATTTAAATGCTGAAATGGCGCGNNCAGGCGGGCGAAGAAATAGAAGAATGCCATCAGCCCGAGCACCGAGCCAAAGGCGGCACCGGACGGGGATTTCACCAGCGACGGTAGCGTCCAGGTCATGATGATTTTGATCACCTCAAAGCCGATGGCCGCAATGAAGGTGCCGCGAATCAGCGCTTTTCGGCGCGGACGGTGGCGTGGCAGGCGCCAGAAAATCCAGAAAAACAGCAGATAGTTAGCGAAAATCGAAATCGCCAGCCCCACCAGTCGCCAGGCGGGTTTCAGCCATTCGATGCTGTCGAGATACAGTGCGGAAATAATCAGCTGCTGTGCCGAGCCTGAAACCGAGGTGATCGACAGCGTGACGATAAGCGCCACCAGCAGGCCAATCAGCGAAATGAAATCGCGGAAGTATTTGACCCAGATTTTCTCCTGATCCTGCGGCGTACGTTCCCAGACGTCGCGCGACTGGGCGCGGATCGCTTCGCGCAGGTTGCCCATCCAGTTGATGCCGGAGTAGAGCGCAATCAGCAGACCGACAATCCCGACAGTGGTGCGCTGCTGTACCGCGGTGTTAATGGTGCTTTTCAACGTGGCGGCGAGTGTCGGGTCGCTGACGTTTTGCAGGATCTTATCGAAAATGTCCTGCAGCAGCGTTGGGTGTGAGGCGAGAATAAACCCCCCGGCGGCGAACGAGACCATCAGAATGGGGATCATCGACAAAAACGAGAAGTAGGTGATGGCCGCGCCAAACTGATTTCCCATGCGGTCATTAAAGCGTTCGGTGGCGCGCAGCAGATGGGCAATCGCTGGCTGGCGCTGAAGGATGGCGGCCGTCCCGGTGGCTTTTTTCAGCGCCTTGTTGGCGGTGGTGATCACCCCGGAGGCGGGTTTCTCTTTCGGGTCCATTTTCCTGACGGGATCGTATTCCAGATCCTGAATGGGGCGCTTTTCGTCGTTTTCCGGCGTCATCAGGTTGTTATTCCTTACTTTGTCACTCAAATAAAAAAGTATAGCGCGTACTGCTCAATGTTAATCGACATAGGCCTTCATCACCCCCGTCAGCCATTCCATAAACAGATGAACGCGGCGGGAAAGATTACGGCGATGCGGGTAAATCAATGACACCGGCATCGGCTCGGCGCGGTACTGCGGCAGGATTTCCACCAGCTTACCGCTGCGCAGCGCTTCGCGAACGCCGACGCGCGGCACCTGAATGATCCCCAGTCCTGCCAGACAGGCGGCGTGATAGGTTTCGGTGCTGTTGACGGTCAGAACGCCGCCGGTTTTTATCCAGCGCGTAGCGTTATCGAGCATCACCTCAAAGCCCGGCGGGCGCACGCCGAGGTTAACCGCATAATGAACCAGCGCGTGACCGGTCAGATCCTCGAGGGTTTCCGGGTAGCCAAAACGCGACAGATATTGCGGGCTGGCGCAGTTAACAATCGAAAGTTTCCCTAACGGGCGCGCGATTAATCCGGAATCTTTCAGCGTACCCACGCGCACCACACAGTCGAATCCTTCCCGAATGACATCCACCAGCCGATCGCTGCTGCTGAGCTCCAGTTCAATGCCGGGGTATTGCTGCAAAAAAGTGGGCAGGCGGGGGATCACCAGATTGCGCGCCACGCCAACGGGCATATCGACCCGCAGCTTGCCGCTGATGCTGGTGGGATCATGCTGGAACATGCCATCCAGCTCATCCAGGTTGCTGAGCACATCTTTGGCCCGCTCGTAATAAACCATGCCGTCCTGCGTCAACTGTACGCGCCGGGTGGTGCGATGGAGAAGCCGGGTGCCCAACTGGTTTTCCAGCGCCTGGATCTGGCGCGATACGCTACCTTTAGGAAGACCGAGGGTATCGGCGGCGCGAGAAAAACTTTCCAGTTCCGCCACACGGATAAACAACTGCATTGCGTGAATTTTATCCATACCCTAAACCGATTGTTGATGTGTATGAAACAGTAAAGCGTAATTTACTACATTTATTGTTTTTAATTCACCTAATAAGCTCTTTTCTCAGGTTTACCACAGCGGAAATGAGGTTCTTATGACACAACGTATTGCTTTAGTGACAGGCGGCAGCCGTGGCCTGGGGAGAAACGCGGTGCTGAAGCTGGCAGCGAAAGGGATCCACATTATTTTCACTTACAACAGCAACGTTCAGGCAGCACAACAGGTAGTGCAGGAACTGGAACAAACGGGAGTGAAAGCGGTGGCATTGCAGCTAAACGTCGGCGAAACGGCGAGTTTTCCGGCGTTTGTGCAGAATGTGCAGCAACACCTTAAGCAAATCTGGAATCGCGACGCCTTTGATTATTTAGTCAACAACGCGGGTATCGGCCTGAATGCGCTGTTTGCTGACACCAGCGAAGAGCAGTTTGATGAGCTGGTAAACATTCACTTCAAAGGGCCCTTTTTCCTGACGCAGCGCCTGCTGCCGTTGCTGAAAAACGGCGGACGTATTCTGAATGTTTCCACCGGGCTGGCGCGTTTTGCGCTGCCGGGCTACGGGGCGTACGCGTCAATGAAAGGGGCGATGGAAGTGCTGACGCGCTATCAGGCAAAAGAGCTGGGCGCGCGCGGCATTTCTGTGAACGCCATAGCACCGGGTGCAATCGAGACCGATTTCGGCGGTGGCCGCGTGCGGGACAACGAACAGCTTAACCAGTTTGTCGCCTCGCAAACCGCGATGGGCCGCGTTGGTCTGCCGGATGATATCGGCAATGCGATTGCCGCGTTGCTCAGCGATGAACTGGGCTGGATGACGGCGCAGCGCATCGAAGTTTCGGGCGGAATGTTTTTATAAGCAACTCCCCCGGTTTTCGTCCGAAAACCGGGTTTTTTCTTTCCCTTCCTCAAACGCAAAAGTGAAAGAAAGTGGCAGATAAACGGGCCGCTTTCACTCCTGGTTAATATAGCGATCACGGTTGCTGGATATAATCTGGTATATCTTGTAAATGCCGAAAATTAAAAAGAAAACTTTAAGCTAAATCAGGCTGATTCCTCACTTGATCGTGCGTTAAGGAACAGAAAGATGCAAACAGCTTCGAATCAGATGTTTGAACAATTTGAACACAGTCTGTCGATGATTCGTCATGCATCTGTAGACGTGCTTCAGTTGCTAAAAATTTATGTGGCAGAGGGAAAAGATCCGCGCTGGTTTCTGGAACAACTGGAACAGGCGCGTCTGAATCTGGGGGGATGGACAAACGTCGCGAAACGGCTGCATCTCAATGACGCCGAAATGAGCGAATTCACGCTCCAGCTTCGCCATTTGCAACAGGCGGTGCCGCAATACGAGCGCGGGCAAAACGTGCATGAAAATCAGCGCATTGCGGCACTCCGTTTTCTTAGCACCCTCGAAGCGGTGAAGGCGAAACAGCCACGGCTGCGCTATGACACCAAAGTGGGCGAGGCGGGCGAAGACAGGCAGGCGCTGGCGCAGCGGCAATTGCGGGCGCTGGAGCTGACGATTAAAGCGCTGGTGTCGCAGGCGTGGCCCGATACGCTCCAGCTCACTAACCATCTGAAGCTGCAGTTCGGTGCCGACAACGTGCGGCGCTGGCTGACGCTGGGTAATTCCGGGGATATCCTCAGCGGGATGATGTTCAGCGAACTGGCGCTGCTGCTGGTCGACAAAAAAGAGTTTGCGCGGCACTACTCAACGATTTTCCATACCGCGACCTCGCTGACCTATCTGGTCGATCCGCGCATTACGCTACAGGCGTTCCTCGAACATTGCCGACAGCTTCGCAACGCGGTGATCAGCGGTCGACCGCTCTCCTCCGCTGAACTGGCGCTGCTCGACAGCTACAGCCAGCAGATTGCCGGTCCCGTGCAGCGCGCGTTTGAGCAGAAAAAAACCAGAGTTAACCCGTCCACCTACATGACGGTCGATGACGCGGCGTTAAAAGAGTTCTGGGAGCAGGCGATTGAGCGTGACAAGGAAGCCGGTGGCGATCTGACCTCGGTGAGCGACAACATTGAAGGCCAGGGCCGGCACGCAAAACGCACCCCGGAAGAGCGCGAACAGCTGATTTCTGGCGTGCTGTGGGGCGCGGTCGGCGTGATGGTGCTGGCGATCCTGGGTGGCGCCATCTGGATTTTCAGTTCCGAAGTATCGCAGCGGCCGATTCCCCGCGTACCCACCGCTGAGGCGCTGGAATCGACGGAGCTGGAAGTGCCATCGCCGCGCGAACGGCTCTCCAGCCTGGGCGTCACCTGGGACGCATTCAGTCTGCGTTCAGCTATCGATCGCAACGACGTCAAAGTGGCGCAGCTTTTCCTGCAGGGGGGAATGAACTGGGAACTTTCATGGACCGAAATGGCGATGGATATCAAGAATGAAGAGGTGCTGGAATTGCTGCTGCGCTACCGGATGCAGATGGACGAGCCAAAACCCTGTCGCCGTTTTATCACCAACACCGGTCACGCGATGGTGAACGGCCAGAAGCTGACCATGATACGCAAAAGCTATCTGCAAACGTTCTGTTCAAGGCCGCCCGTGATTGCCCGCCAGCACCATGAACTGGAACTGGCGGAGCAGCGGATGCTGTCGCAGCCGAATGAAATGAACAAAAAATGGCTGGATATTCAGCAGGCCATTTACGANCCGTTCGCCCAGCCGAAACCGTCCTGCAACGGATACTCACCACCGCCCCCTTCACGCGGCGTACCGGTCGCGATGTGGTATTTTTCAATCAGCTTGTGGTGCGTTTTGTAGAACGTATTCACCGTCTGTAGCCAGCTCTGGGCGATCTCATCGCCAAGCGGGTCCTGACCGTACATTTTGAAGCCCTGCACCGCCATCCATTGCAGCGGCGCCCAGCCGTTGGGGGCGTCC